>CAXBJF010000005.1:0-135982 GCA_963976005.1 uncultured Flavobacteriales bacterium
AATTAAAATTGTTCGCAACTATGCTTTTTTTTAAACAACAGGCTGAATAGTTACTTTTTTTTTAATGTCTCACAGAAATCTTGTGCCCAAATTGATCAAGATCATTTCATTGCAGGAATTTGAGTTATTGATATTCAACATGTTAAATATTTAATAATATCGATATAATTATTCACCAACTGATCTGCATCATTTGAATTTGCCTCTGCAAATAGTATATTTAATTCTATAAAATGATTATTTAATTAAATATATGATATTATGAAAACAGATGTAGAAATCAGAAATGATGTCCTCGATGAATTGGCGTGGCAACCAAACATTGATGAAACTGAAATTGGTGTAATTGTAGAAAATGGAGTTGTGACACTTACTGGTACCATAGACAGTTATGCTAAAAAAATTGCAGCCGAAAAAGCTGTAAAAAGTGTTAAAGGAGTGCGAGCCGTTGCAGAAGATATTGAAGTAAAATATGGCATTGAATACAAAAAATCAGATATGGAAATTGCTAGAGCTGCGGCTGATGCCATAAAATGGAATTATTCAGTACCTGAAGAAAATGTTTCGATTAAAGTTGACAATGGTTGGGTTTATTTAACCGGTGAAGTTCAATGGGCTTACCAAAAAGACTCTGCTAAAAGTTCTGTTGAAAACCTTCTTGGAGTCAAAGGTGTTAGCAATGCCATTATTCTAAAACAAGCTGTAGAACCTTATCAAGTTAAGGAAAGAATTAGAAAAGCATTGGAACGCTCTTCAGAAATTGAAGCTAAGAATATAGACGTTATTGTGGAAGGCCATAAAGTAAAATTACGTGGTAAAGTACATTCAATTACAGAAAAAGATGAAGTACGTAAAGCTGCATATTTTGCACCTGGTGTTTACGAGGTAGAGAATGAACTGGAAGTTACTTATTAGTTACAACATTTGATAAAAAGAGGCTGTCTAAAAAGTTGTCATTGCGAATGAAATGAAGCCATCTGCAAATTGAAAGTAGTTGATTTACAGATTACTTCAAAATAAAAATTTCTCGTAGGATGACGGTTAATATATACTTTTTAGACAGCCTCTTTTTTTTATCATTTTTTTAAATTGGTTTTTAGTAAACTTTTACACATTGTATTGGCATGTTTTTTCCTTTTCCAGTAACTATAAAATATCTTTACACTTTTTCTAAAGTTTGTTTATTTGATAAAACCCCAAAGAACAAGTCACCTATTTTTTCTACTCTTTTTGGTTTACTTCATCTTTAAATAAAGTCACAAAGGCATCTGCCATATTTTCTCCCAAGGGGGGAATTTCATTAAGGGTTTCCTTTTGAGTTGTTTTAAAATATCTAGGGTGACTAAATAATTAGCAATTGTTAGCTCCTCAAATGTAAAACCGAAATTTAAATTACCACATGATGAAAATCATTTAGCTTGAAGCAGAAGTTTAGTAAATTAGTTTACTCGAAAAAATTATTAATGATTTTGGAATTTTAACTAAAAAGAAATGAAAATATCATTCGAAAAAAAAATTGTGTTAGGTTATCTTATTAACCTACTAGTCGTTTTTGTAATTGGGTTCATCACTATAAGGCAAATACCTTTTTCAAGCAATAAATTATGGCAATGGATTTCATTAGCCTTAATAGTGCTTTCAGTAGGTATGTTAACTGTTGTGTTTTTTATCCTCAAAAATCAGCTAAAAGCTAAAAAGAAGTTTGAAGATGAATTATTGAAAAACCAGAAATTATTGCAATCTATTATTGATAATACCTCAAATGCCATTTCAGTTAAAAAATTAAATGGTGAATACCTATTGGTAAACAAACAATTTCAATCCCTTTTTAAATCGAAAGAAGCGGATTTAAAAGGAAAAACCAATCATGACTTTTTATCAAAAGAAATTGCGGATATGTACCGTAATTCAGATTTGGATGCCTTAAAAGCAGGTAAAGAAATTCAAATAGAAGAAATCATAGAACACTCAGATGGCCCACACACCTATTTATCAGTTAAATTTCCATTATTTGATATGGCTAACAGAATATATGCTTTAGGAACTATATCTACAGATATAACAGAAAGAAAAAAAAATGTACAATCATTGAAGGCCGCTGATACTTTTTTTAATTTATCAATAGATAGTTTGGCAATAGCCTCAAAAAACATGTTTATTAAAATAAATCCTTCATTAAGCAAACTTTTAGGATATAGTGACTTGGAGCTTTTAGGTGAACCATTTACTAATTACATTTTTCCTGAAGATATCCCCATGACTGAACAGAAAATTGAACAACTTGAAAAAGGAACTGACCTGGTTAATTTTAAAAACCGATGGCTATGTAAAGACGGCACCATTAAATGGCTCACTTGGAATGCTACTGCAGATATGAAAACCGGAACATTATATGCCATTGCCAGAGATATCACCGAAGAACTGCATCTTGAAGAAGAAGAAAAAAAAGCGTTGAACGAATTGTATGAAAGTCAACAAAAATTAAACATGGTACTTGAGAATATTAGTGATGGTGTTATTGTTGCCAATACCGATAAACAAGTAGTATTGGCAAACTATATAGCTAATGAGCTTTTTGGAATAGAAGACGACACGAAGATATCCATTGATTTTTCAGATCATTTTGAAGTACTTTTTCCTGATGGTAAGACAACATTTCCTGTTCAAAAACTACCTGCTGAACGTGCTTTAGTTGGTGAAGTTACAGATGATATAGATGTCCTTTTAAAGGATTTAACCACCAATGAGAAGAGACGGGTTTTATTAAGCGGCAGACCAATAATTGATAATGAAAATCACGTAGCGGCAGTGGTTGTAACCATTAAAGATATTAGTAGGTATAAAAAATTGGAGGAGGAATTGAAAAAAAAGGATCTTAAATCACGTACCATGATTGGCTTCAAGAAAACTAAAAAAATTAATCCTGGTTAATTAATCGCAAAATTTAACATAACTTTATAGTAATTTCTTACTTATCCTGATTAATATCATTTAAAAAAACTTTTATTTAAATAACTTTATGTCATATTAAAAAATAAAGATTTAGAAAATGAAAGTATTAATGCTTGGTTGGGAATATCCACCCGAAATTTCAGGAGGGTTAGCAACTGCTTGTCAAGGATTGGCGCAAGGGCTTATAAAGTCAGGGCATAAAATAACTTTTATCATTCCCAAAACAAATATAGAGCTTAATACAGAACAATTTCGATTGATTAATGCCAGTAATGTCATACTTACAAACCATTTTGATAACATTAATTTTTCTCAATTAAACAATATAATTCCTAATATAGATTCAAAACAATTCCTGAATATTAAAGTTGATAAATATAAATTTTCAGGAGCCTATGGCCCCAATTTATTGGAAGAAGTCTATTGGTTTGCTGTTGTAGTTGCTAAACTTGCTTCAGAACTGGAATTTGATATCATACATGCTCATGATTGGCTTACATATTTGGCTGGCATTATGGCGAAAGAAGTTAGCAAAAAACCATTAGTTGTGCATGTTCACGCTACAGAATTCGATCGATCGGCAAATATCAATAAACAAATCTATGCCATAGAACGATTGGGCATGTTTACAGCAGACAAAGTCATGACAGTTAGCAATCTTACCCAAAATACTGTTATTAATAAATATGGTGTCCCATCAAAAAAAATAATTACTACTTATAATGGAGTTGAACATAAGGACTTGGTTCCTGCATCATACTCCAGAAGTTTCAAGGACAAAATAGTTACATTTTTAGGAAGAATAACCTACCAAAAAGGACCTCAATACTTTATTGAAGCGGCAGAAAAGGTTTTAAAAAAAGATAAGAACGTTAGGTTTGTAATGGCCGGTACCGGAGATTTAATGCCAGAAATGATAAAAAAAGTAGCTGATAAAAGGATGTCTTCACATTTTCATTTTACAGGATTTTTAAAAGGTGAAGACGTAAATCACATGCTTGCTATAAGTGATGTATTTGTAATGCCGTCTGTATCAGAACCTTTTGGCATAACACCCTTGGAAGCCATGAGATGGAATGTGCCAGTAATTATTTCCAGACAATCTGGGGTAGCAGAGGTTCTGCCCTATGCACTTAAAGTAGATTATTGGGATACAGATAGTTTAGCAGATGCCATTCATGGTCTTCTTAGTTATAAAGCACTTGCCAATACAATTAAAAACCATAATAAAGAAGCCTTGGAAAACCTCACCTGGGAAAATGCAGCTTCCAGTGTGTCATCCGTTTACTCGACCGTAGCTTAAGTAAAAAACAATAATAAATAAGTATTAAAATTAATTTATGCCAATTTAAATGTCATTTGGTTTTAGAGCCATTAAGGTTCGACCCCTTAATAAAAACAATTTGTACTGATGAAATACATCAATTTTATTTTTCAAGTTCACCAACCCTATCGCCTTAAGGAATTTCATTTTTTTGAGATAGGTAACCATCAAAGTTATTTTGATGAAAAAAAGAATAAAACTATTCTCCGTCAAGTTGCAGAGAGAAGTTATTTGCCAACCAATAAACTTTTACTTCAATTAATTAAAACCTATGGAAAAAGCATAAAGATAAGTTTTGCTATTTCTGGCACTGCTCTTGATCAAATGGAGCAATATGCCCCTGAAGTCCTTGAAAGTTTTAAGCAACTGGCTGCTACAGGAAATGTAGAGTTTTTAGGACAAACTTATGGTGCTTCTTTAGCTTCTTTGATAAATAAAACTGTTTTTTATGATGAAGTATCCAAGCACCAAATTCGTATAAAATCGCTTTTTGGTAAAACCCCAACTGTTTTTTTTAATACAGGATTGATATATTCTGACGCCATTGGCGAAATGATTTCCAATATGGGCTTTAAGGCAACTATTATTGAAGGTTTACCAAGTGTTTTGAAAGGCAAAAATGCCTTTAGCGTTTATAACAGCCCTCTATCACCATCCCTTACGTTATTTTTAAGAAATGAATCATTAAGTGATGATATTGCATTAAGGTTTTCACAAAAAGACTGGTGCGAATGGCCACTTACAACGGAAAAATACATGAACTGGGTAAAGGGACTTAAACCAAGTGAAAAAGTAATAAATCTGGTAATGGATTATACGACGTTTGGAGAAGGCCATAAAAAAGATACCGGCATTTTTGATTTTTTCGAACACCTTTTAATATATGTAGCCAATGAAAAAAATATGGAATTAAGTACTCTTCAAGAACTGGCAACATCTTATAAGGCTCATTCAAAACTAAAGGTAAACAAGCCTATTTCCTGGGCTGGAAAAGAAAAAAACCTATTCTTATGGCAAGGTAACCAATTGCAACAAGAAGCTTTGGAGACATTGTACAAACTGGAAAATAAAATAAAAGAAACTAAAGATAAATTACTGTTAAGAGATTGGATGTATTTACAATCAGCAGATCATTTTTGTTACATGAACCATGCCAATGGATTTACCTATTATTTCATTAATCCCTATAGAAGCACCTATGAAGCATTTCTTGATTATATGAATGTGTTGGCAGATATTGCTTTGAGGATAGAAAATAAAACATTATAAAAAATAAACCACTATGGATTTGAAATCCATAGTTTTAAAACAAAAAGAATGAAATTATTTTTAAAGTTAGCTTGTCATTCCGAATGTTACTGAAAACAAAATACATTTTGATTGAAAGTACAATGCGGAGCAATCGAAGAGGAATCTTGTTATCATAAGATTTCTCGTCACTCGTTCCTTGCTCTGTGGAAATGACAAGATGCTCTTAAAAGTTCATAGAAACTAATCCCGATAACTATCGGGAGCAATGTGTCCCAATAACTATCACGAAAATAGTTTTAATCTGTAACTAGAAAATAAATTTTAAACCATGAATAAGCATCATAATATAATAATTGCAGGAGCAGGTGGTATTGCTCAAGCTGTTGGGCTCATATTGGCCGAATGGAGCAAAGTCCCCCCTACTATTTTTATTGGTAACAGAACACTTTCTAAAGCGCAAGCTCTAGTTAAATGGATTGAAGATGGCGTGACTAAATCTTGTTCTATAAAATCATTTCAGCTTTCTGAAGAAGGCCTTTCTAAAGAAATGAAAGACGTATTTAATCAAGGAGACATATTGCTTGATTGCCTTCCTGGAACCCAGGCACCAAAAATGGCCCGCTTTGCCAAAGATTTTAATATGCATTACGCAAACCTGACCGAATATGTTGCAGAAACTGAAGAAATAAAGCAACTAGCTCAAAATGCAACAAAAGGGTTTATGCTTCAAACAGGTCTCGCACCTGGTTATATTGATGTATTGGCGACCCATCTTTTTAAAGAATTTTGCAATGATTTTCAGGTAAGTAAAGTAAATTCATTGACATTTAAAGTGGGTGCGCTTACAAAAAATGCTGTTGCACCTCATTATTATGGATTTACTTGGAGCCCGGTAGGTGTGGCAACAGAATATATTAAAGACGCTGACGTGATTCGTAATTTCAAAAAAACAAAGCGTCCTTCCTTATCAGAACGTGCCTCTATAATAATTGATGGAATTACTTATGAAGAAGACCTTACTTCAGGAGGTGCTGCCGATTTACCTGATGCATTAAAAGGAAAAGTAGATTCACTTGACTATAAAACCTTAAGATATCCTGGGCATTATGCATGGATACAAGAACAAATTAATACTCCGAGCCATATTGACAGACCTATTGAAGCCTTGCAGCTCATTATGGAAAAACAAATACCTTATATTGAAGATGACCAAATCATTTTATATGCTGCAATACAAGGTAAAGATGCTAATGGAACCTTGCGAAGACGCGAGATCTCAAAGCAAATACTCCCCCAAAAAGTAGGCAAGCATCAATTACGAGCCATTCAAACCACAACAGCCGTACCTTTAATACAATCTGCCCAACTTCTGCTTGAATCTTCTTATAAAGGAATCATATTGCAAAGTGAGATGGACCCAAAGCCTTTTTTAAATGGGGATTTTATTGTTCCCATTTATGGAAAGGTGTAATTCCGCTCAGGTTGAAATCCAAAGAAATATTCAAAACTTAAGGAAAGAATCGTTAGCGTCTTCAAAAAAGTACTCATTAAACTCGAATGCAAAAAAAATCGAGGATATATGGTGATTTACTATGCTGTAAAATAGGTGCTTAAAAATATGAATGTGTTATATTTTAAAAATATTATATGGGTATCATTTGAAAATATTAAATTTGATATGAGAAAATTGAATAACTGAAATATTAAATAATGGAAAAGTATATTGATGCATTTTCCAATGCTTTTACAGGAACTTTAAATTGGACATGGAAATCTATAATCTTTGACGTGCCATGGTACACAAATTATTTTTGGGGGCTCATTTTCATTTCTGTTATTGTTTGGTCTTTGGAAATAATATTTCCTTGGCGAAAAGAACAATCCATTATAAGAAAAGATTTTTGGTTGGATGGATTTTATATGTTTTTTAATTTTTTCATATTTTCTATCGTTATTAGTGGTGTTTACCAAATTTTAGGACTACTATTTGCTGATGTTAATATCACTGCAAAATCATTTGCGCTTTTTGATATTGCAAATTGGCCTATGTGGTCACAACTACTCGTTTTCTTCATACTTCTTGATTTTGTACAGTGGTTTACACATGTTTTATTGCATAAATATCCTTTTTTATGGAAATTTCATAAAGTACATCATAGCGTAAAAGAAATGGGATTTGCTGCGCATTTAAGATACCATTGGATGGAGAACATTTTTTATAAACCATTAAAAACTTTTGGTGTTATGATAATAGGTGGTTTTGAGCCCAATCAGGCATACATCATTCATTATATAGCCATTGCAATTGGCCACTTAAACCATTCTAATATTAAAATAACTTGGGGACCACTTAAATATGTTTTTAATAATCCTGTGATGCATTTGTACCATCATGCCTATGTATTACCTCAAGGATCGTATGGCGTAAATTATGGGATTAGTTTAAGCCTTTGGGATTATATATTTAAAACAAACTACATCCCTGAAGATAGCGGTACTGTTGAGATTGGTTTTAAGGGTGATGATAAATTTCCACATGATTTCATAGGTCAAAACCTCTACGGTTTTAAAAAAGGGCAAAAGTAATAGGGAAAGTATTTTTAATTTAATCTTAGCCCATAAGGAGAAAGGTCATGACCTACCTCATTACAAAGCATATTATTTATTAAAGAAACGAGGCTTCCTGAAAAGTATAGCACTACGTCACATTGAGCCTGTCTAAATGTTTTAATGTACTGATAATCAATATAGTTTTCGACAAGCTCAACCTTACAAATAAACTACAAACGACTTTTAAAAACCCTATTTTTTTTATATCTACCCTATTTGAAAACATTTCTATTAACTCCAGAATGATATCTGATTTTCTATATCAAAAAAAGCCTTTAATTGAGGAGCATATACGTTGCTATTCCGGCCAGATATCCTAAAATGGCTAATAAAGTAATCTTTTTCATATACCAGATAAAATCAATTTTAAAAATGCCCATAATGGCAACTCCAGCAGCAGATCCTATAATTAAAATACTTCCTCCGGTTCCGGCAGCATAGGCCAATAATTCCCAAAAAGCACTATCAACAGGGTACACTTTCAATGAATACATGCCCATGGCTCCTGCAACCATAGGAACATTATCTATAACCGATGATAAACCACCTATTAAAGTGTTTATAATATAAATACTATCAAAAGTTTTGTCTAAAACAGTTGCCAATTGCAACAGATATCCACCAGATTGTAAAGCAGCTACCGCCATTAATATTCCTAGGAAAAACAAGATACTTGGCGTATCAATACGCTGTAAAATATTAATTATTGAAAGCGAATGTTTATAGGTTTCAACCTTATTGCGGTGTAAAATTTCAGTAAGAATCCACATAATACTCAACCCAAATAGAATGCCCATAAATGGTGGTAAATGGGTGATACTTTTAAATATAGGCACAAATAGTAAGGCGCCAATACCAACACTAAAAATAAGTCTCTTCTCAAATTTACTGACAAGGTGTTTTTTTTTATGATGCTCTCCTTCTGAAATGGCAATTGATGCAATATTTCCTTTTAATTTAAAACTTAAAAAAAGTAAAGGCACAATTAAATTTACCATACTAGGCACCAATATTTGAAAAATAATATTACTAGCAGTTATTTGACCGCCAATCCATAACATAATAGTTGTAACATCACCAATAGGAGACCACGCACCGCCTGCATTGGCAGCTATGATTATCATACCTGCAAAAATCCATAAGTCATTTTTATCCTTTATTATTTTTTTTAAAAGGGCAGACATTACAATTGCAGTGGTTAAATTATCTAATGCTGCTGAAAGAAAAAATGTTATAAAACATAGTACCCAAATAAGTTTGACCCTGCTTGTGATTTTAATTTTATCCGTTATTATTGAAAATCCTTCGTGTGCATCAATGAGTTCAACAATTGTCATAGCGCCCAAAAGAAAAAATAAAATTTCTGAAATATCACCAATATGTTCTAATAATGATTCAGATATAAAATTTAAAGCCTCTGTGTCTGCCATACTTGAAAAAAATGTACTTCTTCCTAAAACAAGTAGTACCCACAATATTACACCAGTTAAAAGTGCTGATGCTGTTTTGTTAATTTTAATTTGGTGTTCTAAAGCTATAGCCAGATAGCCTATTATAAAAAAAATGATAATTGCTAAATACATAGATTGCGTATTTTGTCTATTCCAAATTATTTCAAATCCATTTTAAAAAGATCGATTTCATTCAAACTACAATTAAGGAAGTTTAGTAAGAAGATTGTTAAACTTATTGTATAATAAATGTATAAAATAATTAATACTAAATTCAATCTCTGCAATAAAAATAAATTTTGGCTTTACCATTAATTTAACAAGCTTAAATTTTTTGGTTAAAATTAATTCAAAGACTTAAAATATTCCATTTATAGGCCAAACCAATTTTCTTAAAGAATCTAAAAAGAATACTGGAATCAGCTTCATAATAATATTTATTGTCTTAAAAGGTATCGAACTAACTAAAAATCATTTGATTTTATTAAATTTTATTCTAATTTAGATTATCTATTGATAAATTTGATTTAATATTAAATTTAATGTTGTAATTCATCCCCATTGAAATATTTAACGTGCAATAAATCAATAAGTTAAATAGAACAAATCAGTTCGTTTCATGCTGAAATCTATTAAAATAATTAGCACAAAAAACTTAATTAACTGTTACTTTTAGTTTTTGGATAAATAAATACCGTTACAGTTAAACAAAGTATTATATATTTATTTGATGTTTTGCAGAATATGTCTTACATTTAAATCGAAATATTTCAACTTAAAACTAAATTTATAAAATTATGGAAGGTTATTGTGTAAAATGTAAAGAAAAAAAGCAAATAAAAGACGGTGCTGAAGTGACGATGAAAAATGGTAGAAAAGCAATGAAAGGTAAATGCCCTACTTGCGGAACAGGAATGTTCAGAATACTTGGCAAATAGTTCAATTATTGCAATTCTTTAAAGGAATTACATATAAGAGGCTGTCCAAAAAGTATATATTAACCGTCATTACGAGAAATTTTTATTTTGAAGTAATCTGTAAATCAATAACTCGCAATTTACAGATTGCTTCATTTCATTCGCAATGACAACTTTTTAGACAGCCTCTTTTTTGTTTTTAAAATGGTTCTCATTTCCTGGAAATCCTAAAACATAATTGAATTCCAACCTCCCTATTTCATTCCAGTACCCTCCATCTTTTCTTGATTAAATTTATTTTATTCTTCCTCTTATTGAGTGACCATTTCAATTGTTGTTCAGACAAAAAATTTATTTTAGAAATAAATTCAAGCATATTTTATGCTAGTAACTTCCTGTATTAAGGAAAAAATAAACCACTATGGATTTGAAATCCATAGTTTTAAAACAAAAGAATGAAATTCTTTTTAAAGTTAGCTTGTCATTCCGAATGTTACTGAAATCAAAATATATTTTGATTGAAAGTACATTGCGGAGCAATCGAAGAGGAATCCCTTTATTATAAGATTTCTCGTCGCTCGTTCCTTGCTCTGTCGAAATGACAAGATGCTCTTAAAAGTTTATAGAAACTAATCCCGATAGCTATCGGGAGCAATGTATCCCGATAACTATCGGGAGCAGGGTTTTTAACCTATAACTAGATAATAAAAGAAATTCATTAAAAACAAAACTCTCCCTCAACATTCTTCTTAATTTAAAGAAACCTTTTAAATAGGTAAATCTTAAAATTGACCTTTATAAGTGTTTACATACTGAATAAGCATTGAATTTATGATTATCATAAAAAAATCATATATTTTATAAAATTCTGATTAACAGTATTTTATATATTTTGTAATAAATTACTTGTGTATTTTATCGACTTTATTTGCGTTTCATGGAATATATTCTTACTATTGTCCCTGTAAATTGTTATTAACATAAAATTCAATAGTACTCGCTATGAAATTTTTCTCTCTCAACTCAAGGACATATTTCCTTGTTATATTAACAGCTCTTTCTCTTAATTTGTTTTCGCAAACAACTATTTATTCCGAAAGTTTTACTTCTGGTACAGGAGGTTGGTCAGTAAACTCCAGTGGACCTGGAACCGGTTCTTGGGTTCAAGGTACTAATGCGTCTCATTCTTCAGGTGCTTCCGGTAATTACTTTTATTCTCAAAAATATTCATCAAACTATAATAATGATACCAACATAATCGCCACAAGTCCTGCTATCGATTTAACAGGTTACAGTGCAATTACTTTAGATCTTAAAATTTGGTATAAAACAGAATCATCATATGATGGTATGAAAATAGAATATTCATTAAATAATGGAACAAGCTGGAGCGATTTAGGAGCTGTAAATACAAATTGGTATAATGATACAGGTGTTAATGCCTTTAATAACAATGAAGATGGTTGGTCTGGAAATAGTGGCGGATGGCTAACCGGAAACATAAATTTAAGTACTGAAAACATTGGATTTGAGTCGGCAACGCAAGCCAGGTTTAGGGTTCTTTTTGCATCGGACTATAGTATTAGAGATACAGGGGTTGCCTTTGATGAAATTTTAATTAGAGGTATTGGAGCGGCACCAGCATATTGCACATCCATCGGCAATACAGCATATAGAACCGGGACTCGACAAGTCATCTTCAATACTATAAATAATTCATCTCCTGTTGAATTTAATGCCTATTCAGATTTTACATCCATATCCACCACCGTAGCCCAAGGATCATCCTATGATTTAACGGTTAAAGTGAACACAGATGGAAATTATTTAACTAGAACGTATGTTTGGATAGATTGGAATCAAGATTTTGATTTTGATGATGCTGGTGAATCTTTTAATTTAGGGACTGCAGTAAACGTTGACAATGGTAATACATCATTATCACCTCTTTCAATTTCTATCCCCGGATCCGCCTCATTAGGAACAACCCGAATGAGAGTATCAACTAAATATTTCTACTCGCCAAGTTCATGTGAAGTATTGTTTGACGGAGAGGTTGAGGATTATAGTATTAATGTTATTTCTGCAAATTCTATCACTACAGGAACCATTTCACCAACAACTTATTGCTCCGGTGCGTCAGTTAACGTTCCATTTACCATTACAGGAACCTTTACAAGCGGAAATATTTTTACAGCTCAATTATCAGATGCAAGTGGTAACTTTGCTTCCCCTGTATCAATTGGAACCTTAAATTCGATTACTGCAGGAACTATTAATGCAACCATTCCTCTGGCAACAGCAACAGGAACAGCTTACCGGATACGTGTAGTGAGCAATAATCCGGTTATAACGGGGGCGAACAATAGCAGTAACATTTCTATTAATGCCATTCCATCCATAACTGGAACAACTCCGGGCTCAAGATGTGGGACAGGAACCGTCACTTTAGGAGCTACAGCCTCTGCAGGAACCATTAACTGGTATGCTAATTCAACTGGAGGTTCATCACTTGGAACAGGGACTAGTTTTACAACTCCAAGCATATCTGAAACAACAATTTATTGGGTAGATGCTACAAATAATGGTTGTACAACTCCAATAAGAACTGCGGTTACAGCTACCATTTCTAAAAATTACTGGACTGGAATTTCTAGTACTGATTGGAATGATCCAGCAAACTGGTGTGCCGGTATACCAACCAATGGAATTGATAATACATTAAATGTTGTCATACCTTCTGGCTTAACAAATTATCCAATAATAAATGCAGGAGATCCTCCAGGTTATGTTAAAACTTTAGAATTAGAAACCAATACAACCTTAACCATACAAGAAAACAGTATACAAGTTACTCAATATTTAAAACTTGACGGTAAAATTGACTTGGAAGGCGAATCACAATTGTTGCAGGATACAGGAAGTACTTTAGACCCAACAAGCTCAGGAACTCTGCAACGAAATCAGCAAGGTACCGCTGATACGTATACTTATAATTACTGGTCATCTCCAGTAGGACTTCCAAATAACACCACTAATAATAACAGCTATAAAGTAACTGATATTTTTCAAGGCGTTAATTTCTTGACCACGGGTTATAATGGAACGGCATCTCCTTTAGGGATTGCTGATTACTGGATCTGGAAATTCAGTAACAAAACAAGTGGTGATTATTCGCAATGGCAACATGTAAGAAGTACCGGAACCATGCTTGCCGGTGAAGGGTTTACCATGAAAGGTCCCGGTACCGGTTCTATTTCCACCCTACAAAACTATGTGTTGTTAGGTAAACCTAATAATGGTGATATCAATTTGAACATAAGTGCAGGCAATGATTATCTGGTGGGTAACCCATACCCTTCTGCGTTGGATGCTAATCAATTTATTTTAGATAATGGCAATACAATTGCAGGTCCGGGTTTAACCACAGGAACCTTATATTTTTGGGAACATTGGGGCGGTGGATCTCATAATTTAAGAGACTACCAAGGGGGTTATGCCACTTACTCTTTAGCAGGAGGTGTGCCTGCAGCCGCCATGGGGACTAATGACCCTGATGTTGGTACCGGAGGCATACCAACAAAAACACCCGGTAGATATATAGCTGTAGCTCAAGGATTTTTTGTAACGGCTGAAACCAGTGGAACCATTAAATTCAATAATGGTCAACGCGTTTTTCAACCCGAAGACGGTATTAACTCGGTTTTTGTGAAATCTGGAAATACCAAAAATTCCAAATCATCAAATAATCAAAATAAAGATACCAGGGGGAAAATACGTCTCGGTTTTAATTCTATAAACACAATTCACAGACAACTATTATTAACTGTTGATTCAAACACTACTGCAGGATTTGATTGGGGTTATGACGCACCCTATAATGACTCTCAAAAAGATGATATGTATTGGATGGTTGCCAGTGATAAATATGTGATTCAAGCAATAAATAAAATAGACCCACAAACTATTATTCCAATAGGGATACATACCAAAAATAACGGATTGAATTCCATTACCATTGATAAATTAGAAAACACAGCAAATAATTTAGAAATATTTATTCATGATAAGGACCTTAATATATTTCACAATTTAAAAGAAAGTAATTACGACGTGTATTTGGATGCTGGTGAGTATTTAAACAGATTTGAAATTACGTTTTCAGATTTAAGTCAAACTACATTAAATACATCTGATATTGAAGATAATACATGGAGCGTGTATTATTCAAATGATAAAACAAGTATCATCCTTGTAAATTCAAAACAAAGACCAGTTGATTCTGCAGAATTGTTTAATATTTTAGGGCAATCTGTTATAAAATTTAATAATATTGAAATGGAAAGCTATCAAGAATTAAAAACCAATCATTTATATTCTGGTACCTATGTTTTAAAAATAATGTCCCCAGAAGGCACCCTATCTAAAAAAGTGTTAGTTAAATAATTGTTGGCTTTATAGCCTCATATCTATTATAACTTCAATATTATTTTGTAGTAAAATACTTATTTATATTTCAGGATTTTATATTTTTATGCTTTTTATCGTTTTTATTTGCGTTTCATAGATTTTTAGATTAATATTGTTGTAAGTTAAAGAAGTCCCAAACTCAATTAACTACTTATGAAGCGTCCTGTTAACAAAATAAAGTTAATTTATTTTGTTTTAGGTTTACTAATATCTCTCGGTTCGTACTCTAAAACTGAAATTAACTCCGAAATCTTTGATTCCGATTGGGGTCTTAAAAACTCTGTCAATATATCAAACCATAATACCAGTACTTTAGGCTTAGAATTAACCACACCTAATATTGATTTTGATGGAATTGATGATTACATTGATTTTGGTGATGTTCATGATTTAACGAGTCAATTTTCCTTAGAAGCATGGGTATTGCAGGAAGAATCAACGGCTACGGGCACTATTATTTCAAAAGGTGATTCCAAATCTGGGAATAAAAAAGGATATCAATTGGCTTTAATTAATAACTATCTTAACATAACATGGTATAATAGTTCAGGCGCTACCATTGTGAATTTAACTTCACCTTATGGTCTGGTAAACAATAAATGGTATCATGTAGCAACAACCTATGATGGTGCAACGGCTAAACTATATATTGATGGTTTGAAGGTTAATGAAGTGTCAATTTCATCAGCCCCTTTAGACGGCACAGAAAAGTTTATTATTGGGGCTATATATAATAGTGATACCCCATTAGTGCCAAAAAATTATTTTAATGGTTTTATAGATGAAGTTCGTGTTTGGAACGTGGCCTTAACAACGCAACAAATTCATGAAATGATGAATCAGGAACTTGAACAAAACGGCACATACATTAGGGGAAAAGTAATTTCTTCAAATATTTCAGGCAATTTAAAATGGACTGATTTAGGCGGTTATTATACCATGAATGACAATACATCAATTGATCAATCAATGAACAATATAAACGGTATAGAAAAAAATATGACCACTATGGAATCACAATCAGCACCTCTTCCATATATATCCATTGATTTAAACTCAATCATAGCTTTAGATTGGGACTCAAGTGCTACTTGGGAAAACGGATCCGTAAATAACCTACCAAATTCTGTTGGTATTGATGGAATTACTTTGATAGATTGGAATATTGTTGATACTAAAGACAATATTTTTGTGTCTAGGAATTTAAAATTATTAGGTTTAAAAAATAGCTCCGAAGAACTTTCAATAAACGCAGATTACAGTTTGGAAATTACCAATTATTTAAAACTTGATGGTAAAATTGATTTAGAAGGTCAATCACAAATGGTACAAGGTTTGAGAAGTACTTTAGACCCAACAAGTTCAGGAACCCTTGAAAGAGATCAACAAGGTACTGCTGATACATATACCTATAATTACTGGTCGTCTCCTGTGGGCCTTCGTAATACGACTACAAATAATAACAACTATAAGGTATGGGATATTTTTCAAGGTGTAAATTTCATAACTTCAGGTTATAATGGTTCAACTTCTCCATTAGGCATCGCTGATTACTGGATCTGGAAGTTCGGTAATCAAACTAATAATATTTCACAATGGCAACATGTACGTAGTACAGGAACCCTAAAAGCAGGAGAAGGATTTACTATGAAAGGTCCAGGTACTGGCTCTATATCAACCAATCAAAATTATGTGTTATCAGGTAAACCAAATAATGGAATTATCAATATAAACATAACGGCCGGCAATGATTATCTGGTTGGAAATCCGTACCCATGTGCACTAGACGCCAATCAATTTATATATGATAATAGTAATGATATTATTGGCCCAGGTTCAACAACAGGAACTTTATATTTTTGGGATCATTGGAGTGGAGGATCACATGTTTTAAAAGAATTTGATGGTGGATACGCCACCTACTCATTATCCGGTGGTTCACCTGCCGCATCTATGGGAACCAATGATCCATTAGTTGGAACTGGTGGAATACCAGCAAAAACACCGGGCAGATATATCCCGGTAGCACAAGGGTTTTTTGTAAAGGCTGAAACTACTGGAACAATCAAGTTTAATAATGGTCAACGTGTTTTTCAAATGGAAGATGAAACCAATTCTGTTTTTGTGAAATCTGGAAATAGCAAAAATGCCCAATCATCAAATAATCAAAATATAGATACCAGAGAAAAAATAAGACTTGGTTTTAATTCTGTAAATACCATACACAGACAGCTTTTAGCAACCGTAGATCCAAATGCGACCATTGGTTACGACTGTGGTTATGATGCTGAAAATATTGATAATCAAATAGATGATATGTATTGGTTAATTGATACTAATAAATACACCATACAAGGCATAGATACAATTAATGAACAAACCATCTTACCATTAGGAATTCATACTAAAAATGATGGATTAAACACCATTACTATTGACGAATTAGAAAATGTACCAAGTAATTTAAATATTTACATTCATGACACAGCATTAAATCTTTATCACGATTTAAAACAAAGTAATTATGACGTGTATTTGCCTGCGGGAGCGTATTTAAATCGTTTTGAAATTACATTTTCCATGAACTCGAAACAGCAAGCATTAAGCATCGATGACATTAAAAATAAGTCATTGAACATTTTTTATTCAAATGAGAATTCTAGTATTATAATTCATAATCCAAATTTAAAAACTATAAATTCTGCTGAATTATTTAACATATTAGGTCAGTCAATCTATAAATTTGATAACATAGGTAATGAAAATTATCTGGTGTTTAGAACAAATCATTTTCTTGCGGGTTCTTATATCATTAAGTTAAAAACATCAGAAAATATTTTAACAAAAAAAGTATTAATAAATTAAGTCAAGTGAATTATTGACCTAGACAATAAAATTCGTAAACAACTATTTATATTATAAGATGTAATAATATCCAAATCTGGATTCCCATTTTCGGT
The DNA here is from genome assembly GCA_963976005.1 of uncultured Flavobacteriales bacterium. Taxonomy (GTDB): domain Bacteria; phylum Bacteroidota; class Bacteroidia; order Flavobacteriales; family Flavobacteriaceae; genus Yeosuana. The sequence continues at coordinate 17,936 of CAXBJF010000005.1, forward strand.
AAATAAAAATGAATTTATTGTTTAAATAAATCATATTCAAAATATAGTTTTTACATTTAATCTAGTTTATTTGCATTTTATCGATATAATATATATGTTTGTCAGTAAATAACCCTAAGCTACAAAAATATAAAGTCATGAAGGACAACTCTCATCTTATTATGTTATTTGCAATTTTCAGTTTTTTTTCACTAAGTGTATTTTCACAAGTCCCAGCTAATGATGATTTTGTAAATACCATAGATGTTACGGGTATTATTAACAGTTGTTCACCAGACGCAACTTATACAACCATCGGTGCCACAGCGGACAAAAATGCGGGTAGCAACTGGAACAATGCTGGTCCTAAATATAATGTGTGGTTTAAGTTTACCGCAACTGCAACAGGGCAGATGAATATAACCGTTGACACATACGGTTCAAAAGGTTCACAGCGCAGAACCCAATTGGCCCTATGGCAGGCAGACGGCACAACGGAAGTAGGCAGCAACAAATATGTGTCCGATTATGACGATGTTGTGGTTGGGGCAATGGGTTTAACCCCAGGGGCAACCTACTATATATCGGTAGATTCCTATTCAGGTTATTATGGTTCCTTTACGCTTTGCCTGCAAAGCACCCTGGATTATGATTTTTATGAAGGCGCTATTGATGTAACAACCATTATAAATAGCTGTTCTACAGAGGCCGCTTATACAACCATAGGTGGGACACCCGACAGAAATGCGGGCAGCAACTGGAACAATGCCGGCCCCAAATACAACCGGTGGTTTAAGTTTACGGCCCCGGCATCAGGGCAGATGAATATAACCGTTGACACATACGGTTCAAAAGGTTCACAGCGCAGAACACAATTGGCCCTATGGCAGGCAGACGGAACAACGGAAGTAGGCAGCAACAAATATGTGTCCGATTATGACGATGTTGTGGTTGGGGCAATGGGTTTAACCCCAGGGGCAACCTACTATATATCGGTAGATTCCTATTCAGGTTATTATGGTTCCTTTACGCTTTGCCTGCAAAGCACCCTGGATTATGATTTTTATGAAGGCGCTATTGATGTAACAACCATTATAAATAGCTGTTCTACAGAGGCCGCTTATACAACCATAGGTGGGACACCCGACAGAAATGCGGGCAGCAACTGGAACAATGCCGGCCCCAAATACAACCGGTGGTTTAAGTTTACGGCCCCGGCATCAGGGCAGATGAATATAACCGTTGACACATACGGTTCAAAAGGTTCACAGCGCAGAACACAATTGGCCCTATGGCAGGCAGACGGAACAACGGAAGTAGGCAGCAACAAATATGTGTCCGATTATGACGATGTTGTGGTTGGGGCAATGGGTTTAACCCCAGGGGCAACCTACTATATATCGGTAGATTCCTATTCAGGTTATTATGGTTCCTTTACGCTTTGCCTGCAAAGCACCCTGGATTATGATTTTTATGAAGGCGCTATTGATGTAACAACCATTATAAATAGCTGTTCTACAGAGGCCGCTTATACAACCATAGGTGGGACACCCGACAGAAATGCGGGCAGCAACTGGAACAATGCCGGCCCCAAATACAACCGGTGGTTTAAGTTTACGGCCCCGGCAACAGGGCAGATGAATATAACCGTTGACATATATGGTTCAAAAGGTTCACAGCGCAGAACACAATTGGCCCTATGGCAGGCAGACGGAACAACGGAAGTAGGCAGCAACAAATATGTGTCCGATTATGACGATGTTGTGGTTGGGGCAATGGGTTTAACCCCAGGGGCAACCTACTATATATCGGTAGATTCCTATTCAGGTTATTATGGTTCCTTTACGCTTTGCCTGCAAAGCACCCTGGATTATGATTTTTATGAAGGCGCTATTGATGTAACAACCATTATAAATAGCTGTTCTACAGAGGCCGCTTATACAACCATAGGTGGGACACCCGACAGAAATGCGGGCAGCAACTGGAACAATGCCGGCCCCAAATACAACCGGTGGTTTAAGTTTACGGCCCCGGCAACAGGGCAGATGAATATAACCGTTGACATATATGGTTCAAAAGGTTCACAGCGCAGAACCCAATTGGCCCTATGGCAGGCAGACGGCACAACGGAAGTAGGCAGCAACAAATATGTGTCCGATTATGACGATGTTGTGGTTGGGGCAATGGGTTTAACCCCAGGGGCAACCTACTATATATCGGTAGATTCCTATTCAGGTTATTATGGTTCCTTTACGCTTTGCCTGCAAAGCACCCTGGATTATGATTTTTATGAAGGCGCTATTGATGTAACAACCATTATAAATAGCTGTTCTACAGAGGCCGCTTATACAACCATAGGTGGGACACCCGACAGAAATGCGGGCAGCAACTGGAACAATGCCGGCCCCAAATACAACCGGTGGTTTAAGTTTACGGCCCCGGCAACAGGGCAGATGAATATAACCGTTGACATATATGGTTCAAAAGGTTCACAGCGCAGAACCCAATTGGCCCTATGGCAGGCAGACGGCACAACGGAAGTAGGCAGCAACAAATATGTGTCCGATTATGACGATGTTGTGGTTGGGGCAATGGGTTTAACCCCAGGGGCAACCTACTATATATCGGTAGATTCCTATTCAGGTTATTATGGTTCCTTTACGCTTTGCCTGCAAAGCACCCTGGATTATGATTTTTATGAAGGCGCTATTGATGTAACAACCATTATAAATAGCTGTTCTACAGAGGCCGCTTATACAACCATAGGTGGGACACCCGACAGAAATGCGGGCAGCAACTGGAACAATGCCGGCCCCAAATACAACCGGTGGTTTAAGTTTACGGCCCCGGCATCAGGGCAGATGAATATAACCGTTGACACATATGGTTCTAAAGGAACACAGCGCAGAACACAATTGGCCCTATGGCAGGCAGACGGCACAACGGAAGTAGGCAGCAACAAATATGTGTCCGATTATGACGATGTTGTGGTTGGGGCAATGGGTTTAACCCCAGGGGCAACCTACTATATATCGGTAGATTCCTATTCAGGTTATTATGGTTCCTTTACGCTTTGCCTGCAAAGCACCCTGGATTATGATTTTTATGAAGGCGCTATTGATGTAACAACCATTATAAATAGCTGTTCTACAGAGGCCGCTTATACAACCATAGGTGGGACACCCGACAGAAATGCGGGCAGCAACTGGAACAATGCCGGCCCCAAATACAACCGGTGGTTTAAGTTTACGGCCCCGGCAACAGGGCAGATGAATATAACCGTTGACATATATGGTTCAAAAGGTTCACAGCGCAGAACACAATTGGCCCTATGGCAGGCAGACGGCACAACGGAAGTAGGCAGCAACAAATATGTGTCCGATTATGACGATGTTGTGGTTGGGGCAATGGGTTTAACCCCAGGGGCAACCTACTATATATCGGTAGATTCCTATTCAGGTTATTATGGTTCCTTTACGCTTTGCCTGCAAAGCACCCTGGATTATGATTTTTATGAAGGCGCTATTGATGTAACAACCATTATAAATAGCTGTTCTACAGAGGCCGCTTATACAACCATAGGTGGGACACCCGACAGAAATGCGGGCAGCAACTGGAACAATGCCGGCCCCAAATACAACCGGTGGTTTAAGTTTACGGCCCCGGCAACAGGGCAGATGAATATAACCGTTGACATATATGGTTCAAAAGGTTCACAGCGCAGAACCCAATTGGCCCTATGGCAGGCAGACGGCACAACGGAAGTAGGCAGCAACAAATATGTGTCCGATTATGACGATGTTGTTTTATCTGGGGTTGGATTGACACCAGGTGCAACGTATTACATTTCGGTAGATGCGTATTCTGGCTATGCCGGTTCCTTTACGCTTTGTTTAGAACAATCTTTTATTGATTTTAATGGAAGCAATTATTATGTCGATTTTGGGAATAATCAAAATTTCACAGGTTCTTTTTCACTGGAAGCTTGGGTCTTTCAAAAATCAAGTTCATCAATTGCTACAATAATTTCAAAAGGAGACATGAAAACTGGAGCTCTGAGAGGCTATCATTTAACAATAAAAAATGGGTTTCCAAATATATCCTGGTATAACAATTCTGGAATTGCCATTTTAAATATCACTTCACCCCACCAGCTAACCAATAATATTTGGCATCACATAGCATCAACTTATAATGGCACTAAAGCCTCTTTGTATCTTGATGGTATTTTAGTTGCCAGCAGTAATTCATCACCGCCTTTAAGTAATTCCCAAAATTTTATGTTGGGAGCGAGTTATGATAGCAGTACACCAACCGTTCCTAAAAATTATTTTAATGGTTATATTGATGAAGTCCGTGTTTGGAATGTTGCTCTATCTGCTCAGCAATTACATGAAATGATGAATCAGGAAATTGTTCAAAACGGAACAAGTGTAGGTGGTAAAGTAATCCCTTTGGCTATTTCCGAAGGTTTATTATGGAGTAATTTAAAAGGATATTATCCTATGACTGATAATACAGCAGCTGACAAATCAAGCTACAAAATAGATGGTTATTCAAAGAACGATACATCTTCCATTCAACTCCAAACAGCCCCATTGCCTTATACATCAACTGCAAACGGCGATTGGGAAACAGCAACAACCTGGTTTAACAATTCTGTTCAATACACGCCAAATTCAAGTCTTTATGGAAGTCCAGTGAATTGGAATATTGTAAAATTAAATCATACTATTTCCAGTAATACAGGGCATACGGTTATGGGGTTAATTATAAACAGCCCATCCATATTAACAGTAAAAGCATCCGATAGCTTGCGTGTTTCTAAGTATTTAAAATTAGATGGTAAAATTAATTTAGAAGGCGAATCACAACTTGTACAAGGTACTGGAAGTGAATTAGACCCAACTAGCTCAGGTACGCTACAACGAGATCAACAAGGAACTGCCGATACCTATACCTATAATTATTGGTCGTCCCCGGTAGGAATTCCCAATAACACCACCAACAATAGCAGTTATACATTACCAGATATTTTCCAGGGAGTTAATTTTTTAAGCTCTGGTTATAATGGTAAGGCGTCTCCTTTAGGAATTGCTGATTACTGGATCTGGAAATTCAGTAACAAAACAAGCGGTGATTATTCGCAATGGCAACATGTACGAAGTACCGGAACCATACTAGCCGGTGAAGGTTTTACCATGAAAGGCCCAGGAACAGGTTCAATTTCCACACCACAAAACTATGTATTGTTAGGCAAACCCAATAATGGGGATATCTATTTAACCATAAGTGCAGGCAATGATTATCTGGTTGGTAACCCCTACCCTTCTGCGCTGGATGCAGACCAATTTATATTGGATAATGGCTCTACCATTGCGGGTATTGCAGGTCCAGGTTCAACAAACGGAACCTTATATTTTTGGGAACATTGGGGGGGAGGGTCTCATAATTTAAGAGAGTATCAAGGCGGATATGCAACCTATTCTTTATCTGGTGGAGTACCTGCTGCTTCCATGGGAACCAATGACCCTGATGTTGGCACGGGTGGAACACCAACTAAGATTCCCGGCCGATATATCCCGGTAGCACAAGGATTTTTTGTGACGGCTGAAACCAATGGATCCATTAAATTTAATAATGGCCAACGTGCTTTTCAGATAGAAGATGGTACCAACTCTGTTTTTGTGAAGTCTTCCAATACTAAAAATGCTAAAACATCAAATAATCAAAACAAGGATACCAGGGAAAAAATAAGGATCGGGTTCAATTCTGTAAACACTATTCGAAGACAGCTTTTAACAACAGCAGACTCAAAGGCTTCTATAGGTTATGATTGGGGATATGACGCACCTTATATAGATGACCTTAAGGATGATATGTATTGGTTAATTGACAGTAGTAAATATACCATTCAAGGTATCGATAAAATTACAGAACGGACCATTTTGCCTTTAGGGATTCATACTAAAAACAAAGGATTGAACTCCATCACTATTGATAAAATAGAAAATGCACCCAATAATTTAAAAATATATCTTCATGATAAACAACTGAATCTTTATCACGATTTAAAACAAAGTAATTATGAAGTGAATTTGGATGCCGGTGAATATTTAAATAGGTTTGAAGTTACTTTTTCAAATTCGCAAACACTTGGAACAGAAGACCCATCAATTATTGACACGCCCATTCATGTCTATTTTTTAAATGAGAAAAAAAATATAGTTATTGATAATCCTGGTTCAAAATATATTGAATCCATTGAAATGTTTAACTTTTTGGGGCAGTTCATGTTTAAATTTGAACCTGAAACCAATAAAAATCATTTGGAATATAATGTCAGCCAAATTAGAACCGGCGTCTATATTTTTAAAATAAAAACTGAATTTGGAAAAATTTCGAAAAAAGTAATAATAAAATAAGTTAGTTGAATGAGTGTTTAATTGTGTAGATTCCCAAATCTACTTTAATTGTTTAGTTAGTTATGGAGTCCCGGATGTGCATCCGGGACTTTTTATTTTAAATGATCTATCAATGCATCAAGATTTAATTTTTCTTGAGTTCCTGAAATCATGTTTTTTAATGTATACGTATTTGAATTCATTTCTTGTTCACCAACTAAAACCACAAATGGAATACCGCGTTTATTAGCATGATTCATTTGCTTTTTCATTTTATCATCATCAGGATACAATTCAGAATTGATACCATGAATCCGCAATTGTTTAATTGCTTTAAGACTAAATAATGCTTCTTTAATTCCAAAATTGATAAAAAGGACGTCAATGGATTTATTAACCGTTTCCGGGAATAACCCTAATTCCTCAAGAACCAAATAAATTCTATCTAAACCAAAACTAATACCAACGCCACTAACATCATTCAACCCAAAAATACCGGTTAAATCGTCATATCTACCGCCTCCGCCTATAGAACCCATTTGAACATTTTTTGGGGCAGATACTTCAAAAATAGCACCCGTGTAATAGTTTAAACCGCGTGCCAGGGTAACATCAAGTTGTAGTGTTGCCGTTTGTAAAGAAAGTTCTTTAATGGCGGTATTGATAAATTCCAATTCTTTAATGCCTTTTAAGCCTTCCTTAGAAGTTGATAAAATAGATTTTAAACTTTCCAGCTGACTTTCAAATGAACCTGTTAATGTAAATAAAGGTTGTAATTTAGAAATACCGGCTTCTGAAATACCTTTGGAAAGCATTTCTTCTTTCACCTTCTCCTCACCTATTTTATCAAGTTTATCTAAAGCTACAGTGAAATCTATCAATTTATCTGAAGCTCCAATGACTTCAGCAATGCCTGATAGAATTTTTCTGTTGTTTATTTTAATGGTAACATCTTCTAATTTTAATGCTGAAAAAACGGTGTCGTATAATTGAATAAACGCCACTTCCTGCCAAAGCGATTTACTACCAACCACATCAGCATCACATTGGTAAAACTCCCTAAAACGCCCTTTTTGTGGTCTGTCAGCACGCCAAACTGGTTGCATTTGGTAACGTTTAAAAGGGAATTCAATCTCATTTTGGTGTTGTACCACGTAACGAGCAAACGGTACGGTTAAATCGTAACGGAGCGCTTTTTCAGATAGGCTTGATGTGATTTTTGTCGAATCTTTAGAAGCGTATAAGACATCATCTACTTTGCTCAAAAAATCACCTGAATTCAAAATTTTAAAAATTAACCGGTCCCCTTCTTCACCATATTTTCCCATTAAGGTTTCTGAGTTTTCAAAACTCGGGGTTTCAATAGGCTGAAATCCGAAAGTTTCAAATACGTGTCTTATTTTTTGAAATATATAATTGCGTTTTGCTACTTGTTCCGGGTTAAAATCCCTGGTACCTTTAGGAATGCTTGGTTTTTGAGCCATGTCATGTTAATTTGAAAACAAATATCTTAATTTTTAATGTGACTTGACCCCTTTTTTAAAAATTATAGTAACTTTATTCACCTTTATTAGTCTAACATTAAAAGTAAATAACAATTAAAACCTAGTTATGTTTTCATTAGTACGAGAAAATGTTAGAATTGCCGTAAATTCTATTAAAAGTCAGTTGCTACGTACCATTTTAACCGTTTTAATTATTGCTATTGGGATTACCGCTCTTGTTGGCATTTTAAGTGCCATTGCTGCTTTAGAAAACACCATTTCAGGTGATTTTTCATCAATGGGTGCCAATACGTTTAATATTCGAAGGAATGAATTTACAATGCAGAGACACGGTGGCGGGGAACGACAAAAACAAAACCCGATTATCACCTATGCCGAAGCGAAAGAGTTTACTGAAAAATACCAGTACCCTTACACTAAAATTTCATTGGTTTTTACAGGAACAAATTCTGCTGAGGTAAAATATGATAATAAAAAAACAGATCCTGATGTTCCTGTTTTAGGCGCTAACGAAAATTTCATTCAAAACTCCGGACTTAAAATAGAAAAGGGAAGAGAAATTAATTTCTTTGATGTTGAAAACAACAACAATGTTTGTGTGATTGGAAGTGATTTGGAATCGTTTTTGTTTGAAAACACGAACCCTTTAAATAAGACTATTAGTATCCGAGGCAATAAATTTAGGGTAATAGGAACCTTAGAGTCTAAAACAACTGGATTAGGAAGCAAAGAAGATTATAGAGTAATTATACCCATAAAAAAAGCACGTTCTATTTTTACAAATGCTGATATAAATTATGGGTTAAGCATAAGGGAAGATAAAAAAGAATTGCTTGAAAATGCGCAAGATGAAGCCGTTTTTACTTTTAGAAATATTAGAAAATTAACACCTATTGAGGATAATAATTTTGCGATTGAAAATAGTACCGACTTAATTAATAGAGTAGCCTCTATAACCCAATATTTATATATGGCAGCTTGGATCATTAGTATTGTAACTATATTTGGCTCTTCAATTGCCTTGATGAATATTATGTTGGTTTCAGTTACTGAACGTACACGCGAAATTGGTGTTAGAAAAGCCCTAGGTGCCAAGAGGAGTACCATTGCGGTTCAATTTTTTATTGAAACCATTATTGTAGGTCAAATTGGAGGCATATTAGGGATCATTTTGGGACTCCTAATTGGTTGGGGGGTATCAGCGGCAGCAGGATTTCAATTTACAACACCTTGGTTAGCCATGTTTAGTGCTTTTGCCATAACCTTTGTTGTAGCCATCATATCAGGTTCATTTCCTGCCATTAAGGCGTCCAAATTAGACCCAATTCAATCTTTACATTACGAATAACAGATTAAATAGGTTTCGACTGCGCTTAACCTGACATTATCAGTATAAATAGTTGATTTATAGCAAAATAATAATCGACCCCATGTTAATTAATGAGTTTATCAAAAAAGTTAAATAATTCTCCTTTGGTAATTACAGAACCTTGCTGAATTAATTTAAATTTATCTGCATTTTTATCTTCTGAATACTCTTTTTTTGCTTGCAAAAATTCGACATCATCATCCATTAAATTTTCTCTCAACCAATTATAACCCAGTGTTGTTGTTAAATCTCTATCGTTTTTAAGTTTAACGGCTATCACATTCATGTCGCTCTCATTTAACCTGAATAAATGCATTTGGTTTACTGAAATATGTTCCAAATATTTAGCTTTGCTCAAGGCGCCTTCCCAGACTAAATCACTAAACACATCCAGCTCCATTTCTGCCAATTCTGGTTTGTTATGTTTAAGATTTGTCCACTCATCAACGGTTATAGATTGTGTTGCCAAAAAATTTATAAATTCTTGGTGCAATTCTTCAAATTGCTCTTTGGTGAGTCTTGTGTATTTCATTATATATTCATTTAAAAGATTCCGCTCTTCAGCGGAATTAGTTCAACCTACAACTTTGAATTCACTTTTCAAGCTTTTCAAAGTTGAGTTTCACTAAAAAAAATGCGCTCCTTTTTTAGGAGCGCAAATTTAATGATATATATTCTATTATTTTTAGAAAATGTAACGTAATCCAAACTGCATTTGCCAACGGGAAGCTAATCCAGAATCATAACCAAAGGTTTTAGTTTGGTTAGCATTAAAGCTGTAGGTTGGAGTACCTGTGCCATCAACCGTTACACCTATTGGCTGTCTGTTATTAGGTTGTTGAACCAGACCCCAATCCGAATTTAAAAGATTTCCAATATTTAGCAAATCTATACTAAACTGAATGGTATTGGTTTTGGTATCAGAAACTTTGATATTATAATCTTGCAAAAACTTAACATCCCATTTCCCTCTCCAAGGTGCTAATGCGCCATAACGCTCAGCGTATTGACCTCTACGACCACTTAAATATTTATCCTGAGCAATGTATGAGTCAAAAGCTGCACCATCACCTGGCCCAGAGAAATTCATAGACCCTATTTCACTAGAAGTTGGTACATATATCAAATCATTTAAACTAGACCCGTCGCCATTAAGGTCACCTCCATAGGTATAGTTAAATCGGCCACCTTGAGCATATTCAAAAAATGTAGATAAGGTTGTTGACCATTTGTCATTTCCGTAATTCCATTTTTTACTGGCTACTCCAATAAATCTGTGGGTATCACCATATTTTGAATACCCTAGCACATCATCATTTACATTTCCTACCACTGGATTTCCCGCAAAAGCATCACTTGTAATCTCTGCTTCAATAGAGTTCACATCTTTCGCATTTAAATAACTATATGCCAACATGGTATATAAACCGTTATCAAACGTTTTTTGTGCTTTTATAGAGGCGTTCCAAATTCTACCTTTATCAGAGTTTGTCATAACAAACGGTCCAGCTCCTAACCCAAAACCGGCAATAGCACCAGTATAATCAGCCGACGTATAAATTGGCCTGTTATCAACACCTTGTAAAGTTCCTGATGGAGGTAATAACGCCCAATTTTGTACTTGCGGACCATTAATATCTTTGGTATAGGACACATCAGCAGTTAAAATCAGTCCGCCATTAAGTTTCTTGTCTGCACCTAAATTAGTTCTCCAAACTTGGGGAAATTTATAAGTAGGATCAACCGCTTCTAAAAAGAATACGTCGGGTGCTGTTACTTGATTGCCTAACCAAACAAAAGGAAAGCGTCCTGTAAATAGCCCTGAACCACCACGAAGCTGGAAAGTATCATCACCGTTAACATCATAATTAAAACCAACCCTAGGGGAAATTAACCAATCATTGTTTGGCATTTGCGTGTTATCAATTAAAACCGCTTCATTTGTGTTAGGATTATAGTATTGAGTGTCTGGTAAAACAAATCCTCTATCAATAACTGCTTGTGCTTTTTTAGCTGTATCAAAAAACAAGGGTTTATCAACACGTACCCCGTAAGTTAGCTTGAATCTGTCAGTAACATTCCACTCATCTTGGGCATAAAAGGACAATTGCCCAACATTGGTTTCAGCCAATGCCCATCCCCCAGGAACTCCTACTCCAAGAGCTTCTTTAGTATTATATTCTCCTGTAGCAAAATTTAACATGTCCTGTAACCCACCTCCAGGACCAGCATCAGCCAACAAATCAGCTACACTGCCGTAAGAAGGAAAAAATACTCCCCTTGCTCCATAAGCCCCTAAGTTAAATGAATTATCAAATTGAAATTTCTCAAAAGAAGTACCTATAGTAAAGGTATGATCTCCTTGATAAAAGTTTAAATTATCAGTAAATTGAAACACTTTTTGATCAAGTGTATTGTTAATGGAAAATGGTTCATGGCCAGCAATGATATATGGTGAACCCCCTTCTAAAATTGTAATAGTTGGTGCAGGAACTGATAACGGATTTCTGAAATCGTCAAAATGTGTATATCCTACTTGAAGTTTGTTGCTAGCTGTTTCAGACAAGGTTGAATTTAACTCCAACTGAATAGATTGCAAGTTGTTATTTATTTGATAACCTGTGTTTTGGTATTGTAATGTGGATGCATCCGGACCTCTAAATCCTAAAGCTGTTGGATGTGCAGGTTTTTCTTTAGAGGCGTTTAACCAATTATAAATAATAGCCAAGCGGTTATTATCATCGATGTTCCAATCTAGTTTAAAAATACCTTTAGTCGATTTTGAAGCATATGTGAAATCTTCAAAAGCTCCTGTATCATATCCTAAATCTGCAAGGGCCGTTTGAACCGCTATTAAATCTGTTGCTGTGACTCTTGATTCATTTACGGCTCCAGTGCCTCTGTTTGGAATCCAGCCATTAGTTCCTAAATCTGAACGATCGTCTTTTTCAAAATTTGCGAAAAAGAATAATTTATTTTTAACAATTGGGCCACCAATGCTTAATCCGTACTGTGTTTGATCTAATTTAGGTCTTACAACGTCTTCCCCTTTAATTTTCTTCCCGGTCATTTTTTCGTTTCTGGTAAACCCATAGACAGTTCCGTGGAATTCATTGGTACCACTTTTTGTAACGGCATTTACTGATGCTCCTGTAAAACCAGACTGTGTTACATCATAAGGTGCCGTGGATACCGATATTTGATCAATAGCGTCTAATGATATAGGTTGTGCATCTGTTTGTCCACCAGGAGTTGGTGCATCCAACCCAAATGGGTTGTTAAAAATGGCTCCATCTAAAGAAAAGTTATTAAACTGATCGTTTCTGCCTCCAAAAGAATTTCCACTTGCTGTGGGCTCTAATCTTGTAAAATCGGATGCTGATCTTGAAATAGATGGCAAACGTGTTAATTCACGTCTTCCCACATTAGTTTCTGCGCCTGTTCTGTCACTACCAAAAGTTCCAGTTCCGGTAGTACCTGTAACAACAACAGCGTCCAATTGTTCACTATCAGAAATCATTGCTATATCAAGGCTAAGTGTTTTACCTAAGTCCAGGTAAACATCATTAAACGTTTGCGCCTTATAGCCTATATAACTAATGGTGATGCTATAAGGACCACCAACTCTTAGGTTTAGTAAATTAAAACGACCATCTTCATTAGTTGCCGCTCCATATTTAGTTCCTGTTGGCGTGTGAATAGCCAGAATATTTGCTCCCATTAAGGGTTGTGCTGATTTATCTAAAATCAGCCCTTTAATATTTGAGGTTGTAACTTGCGCCATGGCAAATCCTACGCTCATTAAAAAAATACACGTAAAAATAATTTTTTTCATTTATAATGTTTTTGAATTAGTCAATCAAATTTAATCAAATTTTCTATAAACAAAGAAGGCTACTCATTTGAGTAGCCTTCTTTTATTAACTATTTGTTAATATTTTTCCTAATTTGCTTGTGCAATGACTTCAAAAGGTAAATCTACAGTTACCTCTCTATGTAAACGTATTGAGGCATTGTATTTTCCTAATCGCTTCACATGTCCACCGGTAACAATAATGAATTTTTTATCAATTGAATGGCCTTCTCTTTCTATAGCAGCAGCCAAATCTATATTGCTAATGGATCCGAAGAGCTTATCTCCGGCACCAGCTTTTGCAGTAATTTTAATTTCTAATGCTTTTAATGCTTCTGCAATTATATTGGCATCATCAATTATTTTCTTTTCTTTATATGCTCTTTGTTTTACGTTTTCCGCTAATACTTTTTTAGCAGAAATGGTAGCCAAAATAGCCTGTCCTTGAGGAATTAAAAAGTTTCTACCATAACCGTTCTTAACCGTTACAACATCGTCTTTAAATCCTAAATTTTCAACGTCTTGTTTTAATATAAGTTCCATAGTTATGTTATTTTATTTTAACAAATCTGCCACGTATGGCATTAATGCTAAGTGACGGGCTCTTTTAACGGCCACTGATACTTTTCTTTGAAATTTTAATGAAGTTCCTGTTAAACGTCTTGGTAAAATTTTACCTTGCTCATTTACAAAACCTAATAACCAGTCTGCATCTTTATAATCTACATACTTAATACCAGATTTTTTGAAACGACAATACTTTTTAGCTTTGTTTGTTTCAATGTTTAAAGGCGTTAAATATCTAATTTCCCCTTCTTTTTTTCCTTTTGATTGTTGTTCTATTGTTGACATAATTACGCTTTGGCTTTAAGTTTTACTCTTCTTCTTTCTGCCCAGGACACAGCATGCTTGTCTAAGGTTACAGTTAAATAACGCATAAAACGTTCGTCACGTCTAAATTCAACTTCCAATGGATTAATTACTTCTCCATCAACGGTGTATTCAAATAAGTGGTAAAATCCACTTTTCTTGTTTTGAATTGGGTAGGCTAATTTTTTTAGTCCCCAATCTTCTTTGGATATCATCTTCGCTCCTCTAGAAACAAGAAAATCTTCGTATTTCTTTACTGTTTCCTTTATCTGATCTTCAGATAAAACGGGATTTAAGATGAAAACAGTTTCATAATGATTCATAAAAATCTATATTTAATATTAAAATGGGTGCAAAAATAATCTATTTATTCCTATATTGCAAGTATAAATGATCTATATTATTTACTCTTTTTAATATGTTAATATTATGTTAAAATTGGCAGTTTGACGATGAAATTTGGTTTTTACCCGAATTTTTTGTAATATTGTCGATATCTTAACCGAAATAATAAAATGTTATGACTTTAAACTGTGTAGTAGTAGACGACTCGGCAATACAGCGTCTCTCAATAGTTAAGTTAGTGGAGAATCACCCTTCCCTTAACTTAATTGCGGAGTACAGTAGTGCCTTAGAAACCAAAAATGGTTTAAATACGAACCAAGTTGACCTCATCTTTTTAGATATAGAAATGCCTGTACTAAATGGATTTGAACTCTTGGACGTATTAAACAACAAACCCCAAATTATCTTTGTAACCGGTAAAACCGAATATGCCTTTAAAGCATTTAATTACGATGCCACCGATTACTTACACAAGCCCATTACAAGAGAACGATTTAATATTGCTGTTGATAAAGCCCTAGAACAGCATAAATTAACTTTAGATCTTAATGAAGAGGAAGGTGAACATATCTTTGTGAAAAGCAATCTTAAAAAACGTAAAGTTTATATAAAAGATATTAAATGGATTGAGGCTTTAGGTGATTATGTGAAATTAGTTACTGAAGAAAACAGCTTAGTGGTTTTATCAACAATGAAATCATTTGAAAAAGAACTACCTGAAAACAAATTTTTAAGAATTCACAAATCATATATTGTAAATCTTGATAAAATTGACAGGTTTAATAGTAAAAATGTTGAAGTTGGTGCTTATGAAATTCCTTTAAGCAGAAATAAAAAGACCCAACTGGTAGATGCTTTAAATAGTATTTAACAATTAAATTAGAAGTTATCGACATTTAAAATTACCCTAACCGACCTAAATTCTTTAATACTCAAGAAGCTGTTATTTATTTTAATAATAGCTTCTTTTGTTCTTGAAAGTGATTGTTTTTTAGGAATTTTGATTAAAATGTTTTTGTGAAACTGATTTCTAATTCTTGCTATTGGTGGAGACTCTGGCCCTAGAATACCCTCTTTAAAAACTTGTCGCAATGATTTTGCCAACCATAAAGAACCTGCATCTACTTTTAAATAATCCTTATGCTTTAAGGTTATTTTAATTTGCTTGTAAACAGGTGGATATTTATAATTATGGCGCTCATTCATCTGTTCGTTATACATGCCATCAAAATCATGCGTTGATACCTGTTGTAAAATATTGTGATTTGGATTGTAGGTTTGAATCAACACTTTACCTCGAGTATCCGTACGCCCTGCCCTACCCGATACCTGAAGCATTAATTGAAAACTACGTTCATGCGCTCTAAAATCAGGGAAGTTTAACATATTATCTGCATTCATAATGCCAACTAGCTTTACATTTCTAAAATCCAAACCTTTGGTAAGCATTTGTGTTCCTACTAAAATATCAACTTCCTGCTGTTCAAACGCCGTTATGATTTTTTCATAACCGTATTTGCCCCTTGTTGTATCCAAATCCATTCTAGCCACCTTATTATTTGGAAATAATACTTTGACTTCTGCTTCTATTTGTTCCGTTCCAAAACCTTTACTATCTAATTCAACACTTCCACAAGCCAAACAATTTTTTATCATGGCCACATGGTAGCCACAATAATGACAGCGTAATTGGTCTTTATATTGATGATAGGTCAAACTCACATCACAATTAGGACATTGAGGCGAATTTCCGCAGGTATTACATTCTACAATTGGTGAAAATCCTCTTCTATTTTGAAACAAAATGATTTGATTTCCATCTTTTAAAGCATCTGTCATTTCTTCAATAAGTCTATCGCTAAAATGACCTTTCATTAGCTTTCGCTTATGTTTATCTTTAATATCAACTAATTCAATATCGGGCATTAAAACACTGTTATAACGTGTGTTAATTTCAACTAAGCCATATTTTTTCTGTTTTGCATTGAAATAGCTTTCTAAACTTGGAGTAGCAGAGCCTAAAAGTGTTTTTGCTTTGTGAAAATTTGCTAAAACAATAGCCGTATCACGGGCATGATAGCGTGGTGCCGGATCAAATTGTTTAAAAGACTGTTCATGTTCTTCATCAACTATAATTAATCCTAAATGATCAAAGGGTAAAAAAATAGACGAACGAGCACCTAAAACTATTTTAGCTTTTACTGATTTATTTAAAACCTGATTCCATACCTCAACGCGCTCTTGGGATGAATACTTTGAATGAAAAACAGCTACTTGTTCCCCAAAGTAATTCTGCAATCGTGAAACCAGTTGAGTTGTCAAAGCAATTTCTGGTAATAAATACAATACTTGCTGACCTCTTTCTAGAGCATCTTCAATAAGTTTTACATAAATTTCTGTTTTTCCAGATGATGTAACTCCATGTAAAAGTGTCACGCTATGTGTTTTAAAAGATGTATTGATCCCATTTAAAGCTTTTTCTTGAAACTCATTTAGAACTTTTAATGATTCATTACTTTCACCTGAATACTGAACCCTATCCATTTGGATATAATATTCTTCAAGAATATCTTTATCAATTAAAGATTTTATAATTGATGAAGAAGCCTCACTTTCATGACTTAAATCTGAAACTTTTACAGGCTTTTTAGTTTTTGCAGAAACAGAAAACAGTGTAAGTATGACTTGACTTTGTTTGGGCGCTCTTTTTAACTCTTCTAATAATCTTTGAAGTGCTTTTTCTGAGGAATAACGAGCATGCAGCTTTACATATCTTACTAATTTCGGCTTGTACTTTTCATATACTTCTTCTTCAATCACAATAGCCTCTTTCTCTATTAATCGCTTAATGATCGGAAGCACATTTTTTTTATCCAAAATATTGGTAATATCATGGATTTTTAATGATGATTGATACTGTAACGCTTCATAAACTAAAAACTCATCATCTTTTAAATCTGAATCATTTAATTGGATTTTAGTGTTTAAAATGATAATGGTTTCACTTTCTAAAATAAAAGCATTAGGTAAGGCCGCTTTCATCACATCTCCCAAAGTACACATGTAATAACTCGCTATCCATTCCCAAAGCAGTAGTTGTTTTGAGTTAACTATCGGGGTTTCATCTAAAATTTGATGAATTTCTTTAGCTTCATAAACTTGAGGAGCATCACTATGAATATTATAAACAATCCCTGTATATATTTTTGATTTTCCAAAAGGAACGGCAACTCGCATGCCAGGGGTTAAAAATCCAGATTCTGCATCCGTTATGCTGTAAGTAAAAAGCTTTTGAAGCGGTATAGGAAGTATGACGTCAATAAAATAGGCCATAATTTAAACTCTTTTTTTCAATTTATTCAAAGAGGCATTTAACTCATATCCTAGCAAAAGAACATTTGAATTTAACCATAAATAAAATAGTAAAATCAATAGTGCTCCAATTGAACCATATAATTTATTGTATTGAGCGAAATTCTCGATATAAACCCCAAATAAATACGATGTTAATATGATAAGAATAGTTGTAAAAAGAGCACCTATTGAAAAGAAATTGGATAGTTTTCCTTCTTTCGTGCCAAAATAATACAACGTTGCTGTTGCCAGATATACCATAATAACAAAAAATACATATTTTGCTATATTAAACCAAAAGACACTTTCAGATGCTATTTGGTACCCTTGATTTCCAAGGACGTCCAACAATTTTTGAACTACAAAAATTTGAAAATACCCCAATACAACTATCGTGAAAATTAAAAGAAAGGCTAAAATTAAAGCGACCCCCAAAGAATATAAATATTGCCTGAAAATATTGCGCGCAAGTTGTTCATGATAGGAGCCTTCAAAACCCACAAACAGCGCATTCACCCCGTTTGCCATTAAAAATATGGACAATAAAAAAACGGAAGACAACAAGCCACCACGTTGTGTCTGATCTATATTTTCAAAAATATTCTGAGAAAAAAATTCAGAAGTGTTTGGGGGCAGGAACGAATTTAAAAAATTTAAAAATTCAATTTTAAAATCATCAATAGGTATATATGGGATCACTATTAACACAAATAACAAAAATGGAAACAACGCCATAAAAAAATTAAAAGCAATAGCACTGGCTCTAGTAGTTAAGGCACCTTTAACAATCCCGATAACATAGAGCTCTAATAAATCATAAAAAGAAAGTCCTTCAAGACCAGGAAGTTTTAATTTTTTTAAAAGCCTAACCAAAAGATTAATTAATGGAATCTTATCTAGTTTTTCCTCAATAGGTTTTGTCATTAATTCTTGTATCTGTTATTTTTTGTAAAGTTATCAAATTATATATGTTTTTACTTTCAATTTTAACAAATTCAAAAACCAATTTAACCTTTCTATTTCATTGCTTTTAAACTTAAATCCATATTATGGACAGAATGTGTTAATGCACCACATGAAATATAATTCACACCAGACTCTGCATAATGCCTGATAGTTTCTTCATTAATATTACCAGAAGATTCTGTAAGGCACTTATTTCCAATTAATTTTACCGCCTTCCTAGTGTCTTCATAATCAAAATTATCCAATAAAATCCTGTAAATCCCATCGCTTTGAAGTATTTCATTCACCTCAGTTAAATCTCTGGCCTCCACCATAATATTCAAATCTCTATCTGTATCTTTTAAGTACTGTTTAGCCATTTCAATAGCCTTGGTAATTCCACCGGCAAAATCAATATGATTGTCTTTTAGCATGATCATATCATACAACGCAAATCTATGGTTTTCACCACCACCAATTTTTACAGCCCATTTTTCCAAAGCACGAATTCCTGGTGTTGTTTTCCGGGTATCCAATACCCTGGTTCTGGTGCCTTTTAATAAATCTACAAACATTTTAGTTTTTGTGGCAATGGCACTCATGCGTTGCATAGCGTTTAAAACAGTACGTTCGGCACTCAGTATAGACTTCGGCGACCCTTCAACATACAAAACAATATCTCCATAAGAAACTTCTGAACCATCTTCAATTAAAACATCCACTTTTAAACTTTTATCTACATATGCAAACACTTTTTTTGCAAATGCAACACCGGCAATAACACCTTTATCCTTCACTAAAAGTTTTGCTTTACCCCTGACTCCGTCAGGAATACAGGCCAATGAACTATGATCACCGTCACCAACATCTTCACGAATGGCATTGGTAATTATAATTTCTATTTCTCTGTCAAATTGTTCTTTAGTAATCATTTGTGAATTATTTAATGCTAAATTAATAAATTGATTGGCTTTTAAAGATATTAGATTTAAGAATTTTGTAAAATTTCTTTGTTTAAATCTATTATTGATAATTTTCAAATAGTAATTTTGCAGTATGACTATAAAACTCCTCGCCATAGGAAAAACTGACAATCAATCACTTCAAACCTTAATTGAAGATTATCAAAAGCGTTTAAACTTTTATATCAAGTTTAACCTTGAAATTATTCCTGATTTAAAAAAAGTTAAAAATTTAAGTGAAGCGCAGCAAAAACTAAAAGAAGGCGAACTCATTTTAAACGCATTACTTCCTACCGATATTTTAATTTTATTGGATGAAAATGGCAAGCAATTTGATTCTATTGGGTTTTCTGAATATTTACAAAAACACATGAATTCCGGCATCAAGCAACTAGTTTTTGTTATTGGTGGCCCGTATGGTTTTTCAGAAGATGTTTACAAAAAAGCACATGGTAAATTATCACTTTCAAAAATGACATTTTCCCATCAAATGGTGCGTTTATTTGTAATTGAACAACTTTACAGAGGGTTCACTATTTTGAAAAATGAACCGTATCATCATCGTTAGTTATTTAGTTTTTTTAGGATGCCTAACGCATTTTCATTCATCACAATTTGACCTGCCTCATTTGGATGGATTCCATCGTCTAAAAAATGATAATCCTTCATGTTTGCTCCAAAATCAATATAATTTAGGTCCTTATAAACACAAAAGTTGATAAGACTCTTTCTGAAGTTGTTTATTGTATCTGAATAATTTTTATTTTTAAAATTCAATTCTTCAAGATTATAGGATGGCGTTGGAATACCAATAATAACCTCAACATTATTGTGTTTAGCCTGCTTTATTATAGCGTAAATATTTGAAATTATAAATCCATCTGTTAATCCAAACCACAAATCATTGGTGCCTCCTAAAATTATTAGATGTGTAGGTTGATGCTCTAATAATAACCGCTCGCATCTTGCCAACATGCCCGAAGTAGTATCTCCATTTATACCAAAATTTAACACATTACAGTTTAAATTTTCTTGTAATAAATTTGTCCATCTTTGTGAGACTTCTATTTCATAGCCAAAAGTGATACTATCGCCCAGACAAAGTATTTTAGAATTTATCATTTATTCCAATCCCAAACTTTTTATATAGGCTTCGTTATTTGAAGGTCTGCCCAAAAATTCATTTACAGCATCAACTATATCTCGTTGACTTCCATTGGCAAGTATCAATTTTCTATAACGAATACCGGTAGCTTGGTCTTTAAGTCCGTTTTTCTCAAATACGGTGAACATATCTTGTGCATATACTTCGCTCCATAAATAACCATACATGTATACGGGATGTGTATTTATATGAATCCAACTTGCTTGCGGATGTGTGCCGTCAACATACAAAGGTAAAACGCCTAATTCATTATCGATGGTTTTCCATAATTCATCCGTATTAAACGGAGTTTTTGGGTTGTATTTATCATATAAATCCATGTCATAAATACAACGTCTTAAAGAACTTTGCGCACT
The DNA here is from genome assembly GCA_963976005.1 of uncultured Flavobacteriales bacterium. Classification (GTDB taxonomy): domain Bacteria; phylum Bacteroidota; class Bacteroidia; order Flavobacteriales; family Flavobacteriaceae; genus Yeosuana. The sequence goes on from CAXBJF010000005.1 coordinate 39,043, forward strand.
TAAGCCTGAAGATAAATTTTTAGCATTCTTTAATTTTTCAAAAATCTCTTTCGGAAAAACTTCGCCTGTTTTATAATGTTTTCCAAAGGAGCTTAAAACATCATAATTCCAAAGCCAATTTTCAAACATTTGAGACATGGCTTCAGCAAAATCTGCTTTTGAGTTTTGCTGTAAGCCAAATTCTCCTTCATATGAAACGCCTTCCATAATATGACCAAACTCATGAAAGAGCGTATTTAATTCGTTAAAACTTAACAATGATGGTAATGTTTCGGTTGGTTTGGTGAAATTACCAAGCAACATTTTTACAGGTACTTGATAGCCCTGTGATGTACTTTTTCCGTTAGCCAATTCCATGCCATAAAACCAAGTTTCTTTATTAGGTCTTGGATATAGGTCTAAGTAAAAACGCCCTTTTAGTTTATCGCCTTCAAAAACATTATAAAGTTCAACATCAGGACTCCAAACAGACGCATTTTCAACTTTTTTAAATTGTAATCCCAACAACTGCTCATAAATAGCCATCATTCCTTTTAGACTTTCATTCATTGGGAAATATTCACGCAATTTTTCGCTATCGACCTGATACTTTGATTTTAATATTTGGTTGTTATAATACCCAATATCCCATGGATTTATTGGTTTATCACTATTTATATGTTGATCTTCATTTCTAGCATTATCAAGCACAACAACATCTTTTAAGGCTTTTTGTTTCGATTTTGAAACCAGATCATTTAGAAAATTCCAAACATTTTCAGGGTTCTTTGCCATTTTTGGAACTAAATTATAGGATGCATAAGAATTATATCCCATAATCTTCGCCATTTGATCGCGTTTACTTATTAAGGAATCTAATATGGTTAAATTTTTATCTGCGCCTCTATTATTAAATTTTACATAAAAGTCTTTCCGAGTTTGTTCACTTTTAGCATTGCTCATAACGGGCCCCGATGTTGCATTAATAACAGGGATTTCGTAATTATTTTCAGAAACTTTATAAGTGTTTTTAATGGCTTCCGGAAGTCCTTCCGCCCCTTTTTCATCAATTGACAACACCAAATTGGCCGTATTCATGTTAATGGAAAATTGTGAGGTCAAATCAGAAATTTCAGCTTTTAATTTTTTAAACTTATCAAGTTTTTCGTTTTCTAAATTCACCCCAGACAGCTTGAAATTTTCAATAATATCATCAACAAACAATTTTCTATGACCTTCCAGCTTTTTATAATCAGAAGAATTTGAGAATTTTTCAAATTGTGTAAATAATGCTTTATCTGAATTTAAAACGGTATTTACAGAATCTAATTTTTTTGAATACTCTAATCCTTTTGCTCTTGTAATAGAATCGGTTGAAGACCAATACAACATAAACGCATTAAAGTTGGCTTTACCAAGATTATTTTGAACATCATCATAAGCCATAAACGTATTCTCAAGTGTTGGCGAACTCACCTTTTTAATTTCGTCAATATTTATGTTTGCATTTTGAATGGTAACATTAACATAGTCAACAATATCATCTCCAGTTACTTTGGCATACTCAATAAGTTGATTTAATTGGGTGTTAAAAGGGTTTTCTGCTTTCATTTCCGCTTTTGCAATGGCTTCTTTTTTTGAACAATTCATTAATAATAAACTTAGGACTAACGTATATATGGAAGTTTTCATTCAATAATATTTAAGGATTATGTAAAGATAGTATTTATAAGAATTTAATGTGTTATGATTTATACTTTAACAAATGTTCAATGAGTTCAGTTTTAACATCTTCATATCTTGACTGAATAAGCCAGTGTCCAGCATCCATTTTAACAAACTTGTAATAGCCTTTCATAAATTTATGCCCGTTCTCAACTCCATAAGCTCCAATGAATTTATCATGTTCTCCCCAAATAAACAAGGTTGGCACAAGAATGTTACTAACAACTAAGCCATTAGGTTTATTGTTGGCCCGATAATAATTGAGAGTTGCTGTTAAAGATTTTCGATTGCTGAAAATGGACAAATAATCTTCAACTTCTGCTTTGCTGCTATGTTTCCATATTTTCCTGAAAATTTCGAAATCGTTTTTTCTGATTTTTATTTCAGGCAAAAAAGGAACCTGGAAATTCTTTATGTAACGGCTTTTCCTTTTTTGGTCTTCATCCAAGAATCTGGCTTCACCAAAAGCCTGAATATGTGGCACCGATAAAGCAGTCCAACTCAATATAGTTTTAGGATGATCATAAACGGTTTTCCAACCTATGGCAGCACCCCAATCATGACCAATTAAATGGAATTTATCTTTGCCTACAGCTTGTGCTAAATCCAGTACATCTTGGCTTAATTGTTCAATAGTATAGTGTTTCTTACCTTTTGGTTGCGCACCTTTACTATAACCTCTCATATTTGGTGCCATACAGTAAAAACCCAATGCCGAAATATCTTTCATTAAATCAATCCACATGAAAGAACTTTCGGGAAATCCATGAAGTAATACAACCAACTCATGATCTGGGTTTCCTGCAATTCTGCAATCAAAATTTAATTTTCCTATTTGTAAACTTTCGCATTTTATTGAATTCATACTATTCGAAAATTACTATTTCTGGATTTTCAAACCACTCTTTATAATACGGTTGATGGATTTTCTCAATACTGTTGCGTTTCACTTTTAAGGTTGGTGTGGTTAATCCATTATCAACATTCCAATCTTCTTGCATAATGACCACTTTTTCGATTTTTTCGTGCTTTTCTAATTGTGGGTTGACCTTATCAACAGTTGCTATTAAACTTTTACACAATGCCTCTTTTGGCTTTTCATTCCCTAATTCAGACAACGTAATTAAAGCAATAGGTTGTGGAATGCCTGTGCCGACAATACAAATCTGTTCAATATCTGTGTTTTTAGACATCGCCAGTTCTATAGGTGCTGGCGAAATATACTTACCTTTATCGGTTTTAAATTGATCTTTTACTCGACCTGTAATGGTTAAAAAGCCGTCGTGATCATATTCACCAATATCACCTGTTTTAAAATAACCGTCGTTAGTAAAAACCGATGCCGTAATTTCTGCGGATTTGTAATAGCCGAGCATCAAACAATTATTTTTTATCAAGATTTCGCCTTCTACAGATAATTTGATTTTTACACCATTTAACGCCTTTCCAACAGTTCCTATTTTATTGGCATGCGGCAAATTTGCATGTGAAATAATGCAATCTTCAGTCATACCATATCCTTGTAAAATAGTAATACCTATTTTTTCATACCATTTAATTAAACTTGCTGATATTGGTGCAGCAGCAGAAACAATAATTTTAGCGTTACTTAAGCCTAATTTATGCTTTAGCTTCTTTTTTACAACGCTATTTAAGATAGGTATTTTCAATAAGGCATTCAGTTTTTTCTGTGGAATACTAATCAATATTTTCTCTTGAAATTTGGCCCAAATTCTAGGTACTGCAAAAAATAAAAATGGCTGACAGTTTTCTAAATCTGATGCAAAGGTTTCCAATGATTCAGAAAAGTAAAATTCTGCACCAGAGACAATTCCTAAATTACCTGTTAATAAACGTTCTGCAACATGGGCCAATGGTAAATACGAAAATAATTTACTATGAACTGGAATTGAAAATATATTCATTCCGGTATAGGTAGTGACCATAAAATTATTAACCGAGTGCATCACCCCTTTTGGGTTTCCTGTAGTTCCTGATGTATAAATAATGGTATGTAAATCATCAGGTTTTTGAGTATAAACTTGTTCTGATTTTTTCTCATTTAAAATGATGTCTTCCCATAAATCGCCTTCATTATTTCCATAAAGTCCAACACTAATTTTTTGAATATCTGGTATTCCGGCCTTTTGCTTTTCAAAATCATCAAGTTTCCCAATAATAATGGCTTTTGAATCACTATGTACTAATATTTGGTTAATCGATTCGGCATTTAATGTTGGATATAAAGGAACAGACACATAACCAGCCATCATAATGGCAAGATCGCTCATAATCCAATGGGCACAATTTTTGGAGAGCAAGGCAACTTGGCTTCGCTCTGGTAGATTGTAACTCTTTAATTTAGAAGCAATTTTTCTTGTTTCGTCGCCTGCTTGAGCAAACGTATAGGTTTTGATCTTACCATTAACTGGTTGATTTAAAAAAATATTATCTGGCGTCTCTTTTTCCCAATACAGAAAAGCTTCTAATGGTGATTTAAATTTATTCATCTTTGGTTGGTTGGTTTTAAAACGAATAATATAAACAATTAATATTTAATTTTTATTCTTAAACTTATCAAAATCAGATATTTCCTCTTTCTTTGGGAATGTATTATTATTCATATCAGTATCTGCAAATTCAAAATTAGGATCTAAAACAACCTGAGATACTTCCTTATCTTTAATAAAAGTTTGTTTTATTTCATATTCATTTCTACGCCAAACTTCAGCCGGTAATTTGTCCATTTCAGAGCTACCATCTTTATAAATCCATTCAATGGTAACCGGCATAACCAAACCGCCAATATTCTTAATGGTAACTTCATAAATATTTTTTCCTGAAAGTTGCTTCCTAATTGCTGGTTCGTCAAGTCTGGACAAAAATCCACCGTAACTTTGATCGGGTGTTGAAGTCATGGTGATCACTTCCGGTCCACTTGAAAAATCTTTAGCTTTACCTCCTGAATTTTCTCCTTCTATTTTTACTTTAACATTCTTTTTTTGATCTTCAATATTGACTTCATGCTCAAATACTTTAAACCATTTTACGTCTGATAATTCCATATCAACTTCTTCCGTAGTAAAAAACCACCCTCTAAAAAACCAATCTAAATCAACCGCAGTAGCATCTTCAAGCGTTCTAAATAAATCGGCCGGATTTGGATGTTTATATTTCCACCGGTTACAGTATTCTTTAAATGCCTGATCAAAAAGTTCTTTTCCAACTATGGAGTTTCTTAACATTTGAAGTCCAACCGTAGGTTTCATATAAAAATTATTTCCGAATTGACTCAACAATTCAGCATCAGAAGTTGTCATGATGGGCCGCATAATACTTTTATCACCACTCATAAAAGGCACAATAGTTTTTGGTGTGACACTTTTAAATTCCGGATACCGTTCAGCCAAAGTTCTTTGATGTAAAAACGTGTTTAAGCCTTCATCCATCCACATCCATTTGCGTTCATCTGAACTTACAATCATAGGAAACCAATTATGCCCAACTTCATGAACAATAGTTCCTATCATCCCTGCCTTGGCGGCATCACTCATGATACCATTTACAGGACGCCCGCCATTAAAACTAATCATTGGGAACTCCATGCCTACATTAGATGTGTTTACAGAAATAGCAACGGGATAAGGATATTCAAACGTAGCATCTGAGTAAACCTGTAATGCATTTACAATGGCTTCTGTAGATTCTTCCTGCCAAACGGGCAAGCCTTCTTTTGGATAAAATGACATGGCCATGGTAATGTGATCTGAAAATTTAACAGCTTGAGCATCCCAAATAAATTTTCTGGAAGACGCAAACGAGAAATCCCTCACATTAATTGCTTTAAACTTCCAGGTTTTTTGCTTGGTTGATTTTGTTTTTTCACTGGTTTCTGCCTCCGCTTTGGTTATAATCATCACCGGTTTATCAAAAGATTTTCCAGCTTCATCCATTCTGGTAATCTGGGTTTTAGAAAGTACCTCTGAAGCGTTCTGCAAGTCACCTGTTGCTGCAATGATATGATCTGCTGGAACCGTAATATCCACATCATAGTTTCCGAATTCCAAAGCAAATTCCCCCAATCTTTGAAATTGCTGATTTTGCCAACCTTCTGTATCATTATAAACGGCCATTCTGGGAAACCAATGCGCAATTAAATAAACCGTATTATCATCATCCGGAAAATATTCATAACCTTCTCTTGAAAGCAGAAACATGCTCCTATCTGTAATTGGATAGGACCAGCCCATTGAAAAACTCAACGAAGCACCAGATTTAAGTGGCTCATTTAAAAGTACCTTCATCATGGTGTTATTTACCAATGATTTTATATCATTGCCAGTAGCATCTTTAATATATTTAATGGTGTAACCTGCGGGAAAATCAATAGCTCTGGTAAGAAACTGCATTTGGCGCGTATTCATTCCTTCGTGCATATTATTATTTATAGTCCCAAAATCTTCATTTCCTTTTTTATTAATATTTTGTTCAAGCTGAATCCATAAATAACTTAAATCATCAGGGGAATTGTTATAATATGTGATGGTTTCTTCTCCAGAAATGGTGTTATTTATTTCATTTAAAAGCACTTTAATTTTATAATCTGCACGTTGTTGCCAATACGCTTTACCTGGCGCACCGCTGGCCGCTCTGTAAGAATTGGGTTGATCAATCATGTTATCTATGGGTTCAAATTTCCCCTGCCATGGCTGATTTTGGGCAATAAAATTTAGTGATAAAAGAAGCGTTAAAACAATGGGGAAAGATGATTTCATAGCGATTTTGTTATTTTATAATTTTTATCCATGCACAAGGTATAAATTTTATGTAGAATTTTTTAATATTATAAATTTGGTTGTCATTATTAATTTTAGCTTTGTTGTAATTAATCTTACAATGACAATTTAACTTTCCTATGCAACTTGTCTTCGCTACCAATAACCTCAATAAAATCAAGGAAGTGCAATCACTAATCCCTAAAGGGATTAAACTTTTAAGTCTTGCTGATATTGGTTGTTTTGAAGATGTTCCTGAAACCCAAAACACCATGGAAGGCAATGCCATTCAAAAAGCCACATACATAAAAGACCTGTATGGTTATGATTGCTTTGCTGATGATACCGGTTTGGAAGTTGAAGCATTATATGGTGAACCCGGGGTGTTTTCCGCTCGATACGCTGGTGAACTGCGAAACGCCAATGATAATATGGATAAATTACTTGATGCTTTAAAAAAACAGACAAACAGAAACGCCCAGTTTAAAACCGTAATAGCATTACATTTCAACAACAAACTGCAAACTTTTACAGGCATTTGTACAGGTGAAATAATAAAAGTTAAACAAGGTGAAAATGGTTTTGGCTACGATCCCATTTTCAAACCAAACGGATTCGAACTCACATTTGCTGAAATGGATTTATCTGTAAAAAACAAAATTGGTCACCGTGGAAAAGCCATTCAATTATTAATTGAATTTTTAAATACATAACCAATGAATCATAAAGTTTTAAAAAACAATTCAGCTATTGCCTGTTAATTTTCTTTATAGTATTTTTAGTTCATGACAGATGTAGAAACAGAACAAGAAAATGGGGCTATTGCCAAAGCTTATAAAGAGCTTTTAAAGGTAAGTTACAGAACACTTTCTGACGATGACAAAAAACTTATACGCCATGCTTTTGACGTATCATTAAGTGCACATAAAAACCAACGCAGAAAATCTGGTGAAGCTTATATATTTCATCCTCTTGCAGTTGCAAGAATAGTTGCTAAAGAAATAGGATTGGACGCAACTTCAATTGCCGCTGCATTACTTCATGATGTTGTTGAAGATTGTGATGAATATGATATTAAAGACATTGAAAGACTTTTTGGAGATACGGTCGCTAAAATTGTGGATGGGCTAACTAAAATCTCATCATTAAGCAAAGACCAGGACATGGATGTGTCCATGCAGGCCGAAAATTTCCGTAAAATGCTCTTAACACTTAATGATGACGTTCGGGTAATCATCATTAAAATTGCTGACAGACTTCATAACATGCAAACCATGGATGCCATGCGTCCTGATAAACAAATAAAAATTGCTTCAGAAACTATTTATATCTACGCACCCTTAGCTCACAGAATTGGTTTGTATAATATTAAAACCGAGCTAGAAGACCTGGGTATGAAATATCTTGAACCGGATGTTTATAATGACATTTTGAATAAGATTAAAGAAAGCAAGGAAGAGCAGGATTTATATATAAAAGAATTCAGTGATGTTATAAAAATATCTTTAGATAAAGAACACCTTGATTACACCATAAAAGGCAGGCCAAAATCCATTTATTCCATTCGACGGAAAATGCTTAAGCAAGGAGTGTCGTTTGATGAGGTATATGATAAATTTGCAATTAGAATCATTTATAAGAGTGATTTGGAGAATGAAAAGTTTTTGGCATGGAAAATTTATTCTATTGTAACAGACCATTTTAGACCCAATCCAATACGATTACGAGATTGGATTTCTTCACCTAAATCAACAGGATACGAAGCCCTTCATATTACAGTTATGGGGCCCAAAGGCAGATGGGTTGAAGTTCAAATACGTAGTGATCGTATGAATGAAATTGCTGAAAAAGGCTATGCAGCCCATTATAAATACAAAGAAGATTCAGAAAAAGAAGATAACCTGGAAAGTTGGATTAACAAATTACAAGAAGCCCTTGAGAACCCTGAAGGTAATGCCGTAGATTTTGTTGAACAATTTAAACTTAACTTATACTCTCAAGAAATTTTTGTATTTACTCCAAAAGGCGAATTAAAATCCTTACCAAAAGGCGCCACAGCATTAGATTTTGCTTTTAATATTCATTCTGAAGTTGGTATGAAAACAAGAGGCGCCAAAGTTAACGGTAAATTAGTGCCTTTAAGCCATGTGCTTCAAAGTGGAGATCAGCTTGATATCATAACTTCTGAAAGTGCTAAACCAAATCCCAACTGGTTAGACTATGCTACTACGGCAAGAGCCAGAAGTAAAATAAAATCGGCATTAAAAGAAGACAGGAAGGGTATTGCAGAAGATGGAAAAGAAGTTTTAAGAAGGAAGTTAAAGCAACTGAAAATCACCCTAAATGAGGCTAGCACCAATGAACTTGTTAGTTTTTTCAAACTTAAAACAAGTTTAGATTTGTTTTACAGGGTTGGCATTGGTACTATTGACAATGTAATGCTTAAAAACTATGCGTCTTCCAGAAGTAATGCCTTAATGAGTTTTTTTAAAAATAAGATAACCAGAAAGGCAAATATTAAAAAGGAAGATATCGAGAAAGATGAAATTACTTCTAATTATGATTCTTTAGTATTTGGTAAAGAAGAGGAAAAATTAGAATATAAGTTTGCTAATTGTTGCAATCCTATTCCGGGTGATGACGTTTTTGCATTTTTAACAGTTGCTGAAGGTTTAAAAGTTCATAAAAAAAACTGCCCTAATGCTATAAGTTTACAATCAAATTATGCCTACAGAATCATGATTGCCAAATGGATTGATTCATCACAGCAGGAATTTTTAGTGCAAATTAGACTAACAGGAATAGATCACATTGGTTTAGTAAATGAGATTACCAAAGAAATTTCTTCAAATATGCACGTAAATATGAAAAGTTTAAATTTTGAAAGTGATGATGGCCTATTTATTGGGAAAGTCAGTCTGGTTGTAAAGAACAATACCCTTGTTAAAAAACTTATTGAAAAACTTAAAAAAATTAATGGCATTGATAAAGTAAGTAGAATTTAAAAAGTGTAAATTTGTAATGAGATTATGAACGCAAAAACGGATACTAAAAATCAGGATATTGTTAAGAGTGTCTTCACCAATTTCCTTGAAGGAAATGGGCATCGAAAAACACCTGAACGATACGCTATACTCCAAGAAATCTATAACAAAACAGAACATTTTGATATAGAGTCGTTATATCTCAGCATGAAAAACAAAAAGTACCGCGTATCTCGCGCAACCTTATATAACACCATCGAATTACTTTTAGAATGTGGATTAGTTAGGAAACATCAGTTTGGCCAAAATCAAGCGCATTATGAAAAGTCGTATTTTGATAGGCAACACGACCATGTTATACTTACTGATACAGGAGAAGTTATAGAATTTTGTGATCCAAGAATTCAAACCATAAAAAAAACAATTGAAGAGGTTTTTGATATTAAAATTAACAATCATTCATTGTACTTTTATGGAACAAGAAAATCAAATAATTAATTAATTTTTTACAATGGCAGTAGATTTACTACTAGGTTTACAATGGGGAGACGAAGGCAAAGGAAAAATTGTTGACGTTTTAACCTCAAAATACAATATTATAGCTCGTTTTCAAGGTGGCCCAAATGCAGGTCATACTTTGGTTTTTAACGGGAGAAAACATGTTCTACACACGATTCCTTCAGGCATCTTTCATGAAAATGCCACAAATTTAGTGGGCAATGGTGTCGTGATAGATCCGGTTATCTTTAAAAAAGAGTTAGATAAACTTGAAGAACAAGATGTAGATTACAGAAAATCTCTATTGATTTCACGAAAAGCACATATTATATTACCAACACATCGATTATTGGATGCTGCCAGTGAAGCCTCTAAAGGAAAAGCTAAAATTGGTTCAACACTTAAAGGTATTGGCCCAACCTATATGGATAAAACCGGTAGAAATGGCATTCGGGTTGGAGATTTAGAATTAAGTGATTGGAAGGAGCGCTATAGAGCACTGGCCAATAAACATGAATCCATGATTTCATTCTACAATGTAGATGTTCAATACAATTTAGCAGAACTTGAAAAAGAATTTTTTGAAGCTATTAAAGTATTAAAATCTCTTAAATTCATAGATTCTGAAGAATATTTGTATCAAGCTCAAAAAGCAGGCAAAACCATTCTCGCTGAAGGCGCCCAAGGATCTTTATTGGATATTGATTTTGGCACCTATCCTTATGTCACATCAAGTAATACAACAGCCGCTGGTGCATGTACCGGATTAGGGGTTTCACCGAGCCAGATTGGAGAAGTTTTTGGTATTTTCAAAGCATATACAACTCGAGTAGGTTCAGGACCATTCCCAACAGAATTGTTCGATGAAAATGGTGCCACTATGAGCAAAGTTGGTCAGGAATTTGGTGCCACAACAGGTAGGCCAAGGCGTTGTGGATGGCTGGATTTAATTGCCTTAAAATATGCATGCCAGGTAAATGGTGTGACTCAGTTAATGATGATGAAAGGTGATGTGCTTTCTGGTTTTAAAACACTAAAAGTGTGTACTGCCTATAAATATAAAGGTGAAATCATTCATCATTTCCCTTATAATATTGACCCTGAAAACGTGGAGCCTGTTTATACAGATTTTAAAGGTTGGAATGAAGATTTAACTGCTATGTCTAAAACAAATCAGCTTCCAAAAGCTTTAAATGATTATATAGTATTTTTAGAAAAAGAACTTGAAATTCCTATTACTATTGTGTCCGTTGGACCTGATAGAATACAAACTATTTTCAGAAATAAACAATAATATACATATTACTATTTTGTTAGTAACAAAACGCTTCATCCAATTATTGAAGCGTTTTTTGTTTTTAATAATCTAACATATAATTAAAGATTATAATTATCGTTATTTTTGCCACAAACAATTATATTTTGAGCAGCTTAAAATCTATATATATTCTATTTTTTATTGTTTTAGTATCTGCATTCCACATGCAAGCTCAAAACCAAAAGAAAATTGAAATTGAATATTCTGGTTTCTTAACTTTTAATGAGGCTGAATTCCCTGGCGCTAAAATATTAACCCGTGATGATTCACAACAGATCCATATTGTTCATGAAAGCATCCATATGTGGTGTGACAAGGCGTATTTCTATTCAAAAGAAAATTTTATTGAAGCCTTCGGAAATGTAAAAATGATTCAAGGCGACACCATTAATATGAGTTCAAAATATGCAGAATATAGTGGCATTACAAAATTAGCCTTAGCCAGCGGAAATGTAGTTTTAAAAGATCCCAATTCAACAATAACAACAGATACCTTATATTTTAACCGTGATAAACAAGAGGCTTTTTATAGAGATGGCGGTACTGTCGTAAAAGATACATCTGGCACCATAACCAGTAAAATTGGGCGCTATTACATGAATCTTAAAAAGTACCAATTTGTTACGGATGTTGTTTTAGTAAACCCCGATGCAACCATTAAATCAAATTATTTCGACTTTTATTCAGATACAGGTAAGGCTTATTTGTTTGGACCTTCCACCATCACCACTACTGAAAGTACGACGTACTGTGAAAAAGGATATTATGATACCAAAACAAAAATTGGGTATGCCCTAAAAAAGGCCAAAATATATTATGACAACAGAATTATTGAAGGTGATAGCTTGTATTTTGATAATAACACAAATTTTGCATCTGCAACAAATAATATAAAAGTTACAGATACTTTAAATCACAGTATTGTTAAAGGTCATTATGCCGAAATGTTTAAAGCAAAGGATTCTGTGTTTATAACCAAAAGGGCTTTGGCAATTACTGTACAAGAAAAAGATTCTATCTATATGCATGCTGATACATTAATGGTTACCGGTGTTCCTGAAAAAAGAATAACCAGAGCCTTTAGAAACGTAAGGATGTACAAATCTGATATGAGTGCAAAAGCAGATTCGGTTCATGTCAATCATGCTATAGGATTAACACAACTTATAAATATTTCAAAATTATCAAGTACTGATGCTTTTGCCACAAAACGAAGACCCATTCTTTGGAATATTGAAAACCAAATGACGGGTGATACCATTCATCTTATTTCCAACCCAAAGACCGAGAAGTTAGATTCACTCATCGTATTCAAGAATGCCTTTTTAATAAGCAAGGATACACTGGATGCTGGTTTTAATCAAATTTCGGGGCAACGTTTGGTTGGTTTGTTTAATGAAGACAATGAGTTAAAAACGGTTGATATCATTAAAAATGCTCAATCTATTTATTATTTCAGAAATGATAAAAATGAACTGGTTGGTATCGATAAAGCAAAATCTGGATCTATAAAAATTTTATTAAATAAAAAAGATATTGAAGAGGTTATAAAATTAAATCAAATAGACGGGAAAATTTATCCGGAATCAGATTTCCCAAAAGATGAACAAATATTAAAAGGTTTTGATTGGCGAGACGATGAAAGGCCTAACAGTGTTGAAGATTTATTTAAAGATGATCCACCATTAATTTTACCCAAAATAAGAGGTTTGGATGATTATATCCCTCAAGAAGATTTTTTTAATGATTCTATTTCAAAACCTGAAGAGGATGTGACCAATATTAATGTTAAAAGACCAGAGAAGTTTCGAAAAATCAATTTATTAAAGTGGGATAATAATTTTGAAAAAAGTGACTGGCAAAGAGGCTCTACGATTGTTATGACTGATACAGAAGCTGATCCCATAGGGAAAATGACTGCTGATAAAATAGTTGGAACAACCTCTGGCGATGGGTATATTCGTCAAGAAATTAAAAAAAACAAAGGAACCTTTTCATTTTCAGTTTGGCTAAAAGGAACTGGAACCATCCGCATTATGCTTCAGGAAAACGGAGGGAATTTTACAATTTATAAATCCTTAGATGTCATTTTAAATTCAAAATGGACAATTTATTCAATTACTGGAATAAAAGAAAATGATGGAAATGGGCTCCTGTGTGTTATTGGCAATATTCAAAACAAAGATACTGTTAGTGCATGGAGAGCAGAATTAAATGAACTATCAAAAGACTAAAAATGAAGTCTGATTTCTTTAAATATCAAGCTCAAACAACCCCACATCCTTTGGCCATGGAAGTATCTCATGCCAATGGCTCTTATATTTATGACACCAACAATAACGCCTATTTGGATTTTGTTGCAGGCGTTTCCGCTAGTCCGTTAGGGCATAATCATCCTAGAGTAATCAATGCCATAAAAGAACAATTAGACAAGTATTTACATGTCATGGTTTATGGGGAATACATTCAAAAACCAGCCGTTGAACTCACCAAATTACTTGCCAATAACTTGCCATTCCCTTTAGAAAAAACCTATTTAACCAATTCAGGAACAGAAGCCATTGAAGGCGCTTTAAAACTTGCCAAACGTGCCACTGGAAGAAGTGAAATTATTGCTGCAAAAAACGCATATCATGGTTGCACAATGGGATCAATGAGTGTTATGGGTTTTGAAGAACGCAAACAAGCATACAGACCTTTATTACCAGATGTAAGGTTCATAACCTTTAATGACGAGAGTGGATTACATCATATTACAAGAAAAACAGCTTGTGTTATTTTAGAGACTATACAAGGAGGTGCCGGTTTTATTGAGCCTACAAATAATTATTTAGAAAAGGTAAGAGCGCAATGTGACACGGTAGGCGCCTTATTGATTTTAGATGAAATTCAACCTGGCATTGGAAGAACCGGTAAACTTTTTGGGTTTGAACATTACAACTGTATCCCTGATATACTGGTTACCGGAAAAGGCCTTGGCGGCGGTATGCCCATTGGTGCATTTACCGCATCAACTGAGTTAATGGACTTGCTTCAAGATCATCCAAAACTTGGGCATATCACAACATTTGGTGGTCATCCACTTATTGCGGCGTCGGCACTTGCCACTTTAAGTGAGATTTTAGAAAGTGATTTAATGCAACAAGCGGTAGAAAAAGAACAGCTTATTCGTGAACTTTTAGTGCATCCATTAATATCTGAAATTAGAGGAAAAGGATTGATGCTGGCTCTTATTATGGAGTCAGAAGAGATAACAAATATGGTCATTCTTACAGGCCAAGAGCACGGATTAATTCTTTTTTGGCTATTATTTGAACCTAATGCCATAAGAATTACCCCACCTTTAACTATTTCAAACGAAGAAATCATCAAAGGATGTTCAATAATTCTTAATATTCTCAATTCAATTCAGTAAAACAAAATAAAAGTAACCTTTTGAATATCAACAATAAATACATTCTTTTCTCTATAAAAGGTTTACATGTTGATTACTTTGTTAAAAACATTTAGCACATATTCCGTTAAAAGAAGATTAGAACATTACATTTATTGACATAGAATCTTACAAATGTGCCTATGGAGTTTAGCTCTAACGAAAACAGTAGTTTGCCTCTTACAAAATTTGAATCCATGTTAAAAACAAATAATGTTTTGTTTTTTGATTCAGAAGAGTTTGAAAACATTATTCATCATTACCTTAATCAAGGAAAGATGTCTTTAGCAAAAAAGGCCATTAAATTGGGGTTAGACCAACATCCAACATCCACAAATTTAAAACTTTTCAAAGTTGAAGTCTATGTGTTTGAAAACAAATTAGTTCAAGCTGATACTTTATTAAATGAATTGTACCTTTTAGAGCCTCAGAATGATGAAATATACATTCAAAAAGCCAATATTTTATCAAAAAAAGACGAACACTTTCAAGCCATTGATGTTCTTAAACAAGCGCTGGAATTAACGGATGATGTAGTAGATTTATATTCTTTAATTGGAATGGAATATTTGTTCTTAGACCAGTTTGAAGATGCTAAAATCTACTTTATGAAATGTTTGGAAGAAGACATTGAAGATTATTCGGCCCTTTACAATATCATATATTGTTTTGATTTTTTAGACCAGAACAAAGAAGCTATAGAATATCTAAATTTATTTTTAGACAATAATCCATATTGCGAAGTAGCATGGCATCAATTAGGAAAGCAGTATTATACTTTAAAAGATTATAAAAAATCATTAGCGGCTTATGATTTTGCAATTATTTCAGATGACACTTTTGTTGGTGCTTATCTTGAAAAAGGAAAAGTACTTGAAAAATTGAAACGCTTTGAAGAAGCTATTGAATATTATAGCATCACCTTAAAACTTGATGATCCAACCTCATTCGCCTTATTGCGTATTGGTAATTGCTATGAAAAACTAAGAAAGGATGATTTAGCGGTACAATACTACTATAAAACAGTTCATGAAGACCCTTTGTTAGATAAAGGATGGATAGCTATTACACGATTTTATAACCGGAAAAAAAATTATCAAAAAGCTTTATACTATATAAATAAAGCCATAAATATTGACCCTGATAATGTTGTGTATTGGAAATTATATTCACAAATAAATTTAAGGATGAATTTATATGAAGAAGCTGAACGTGGATTCAAAAAAACCTTAGAATTAGGAAATTATGAAATAAATACCTGGATTAGCCGTGGTGACTTACTAATAAAATTAGGCGAGCCAGAAGCTGCTATTTTTAACTTTGAGCAAGCTTCGGAATTTTACCCTGAAAACGCAGAGCTGGAGTACAGATTAGCAGGTTTATATTTTTCATTGAACGAAAATGATAAAGGCACTTTTCACTTAAAAAACGGATTGAATTATAATGCCGAGTACATCTTTATTATTGACGAACTTTTTCCAGAAGTCTCAAATAAAACACAAGTTAAAAACGTACTAAAAACAAGACCATAGCCAAACGTCTAGCTAAAAAATGCATACCTTTGATTTCATTAATTTAAATCAATATATGCAAAGACGTTTTATTGACTATCTGGTTATTACTTTAAAAGGATTAGCCATGGGTGCCGCAGATGCTGTGCCAGGTGTTTCAGGTGGTACCATTGCTTTTATTTCCGGTATTTATGAAGAATTAATATCTACAATAAGTAATATTAATATCTCTCTTTTCAAGACTTTATTTAAAAAAGGATTCAAGGCATTTTGGATAGCATCTAATGGCAGTTTTATTACTGCTCTTTTAAGTGGTATTATCATTAGTTATGTGTCATTCATGAGGCTTGCTAAATATTTACTTGAAAATGAACCCATTTTAATTTGGTCCTTCTTTTTTGGCTTAATCTTGGCCAGCATTTATTTTGTTGGAAAACAAATTACAAAATGGAATTTAGCCGCTATTATTGGGCTGGTTTTTGGTGCCATTATAGCCTATTACTTAACTACAATTCCTTCATTATCAAATAATAGTCATTCATATTTCTTGTTTTTTGCAGGCGCTTTGGCTATATGTGCCATGATTTTACCAGGCATTTCGGGTTCTTATATTTTAGTGATTTTAGGAGCTTACAAAACATTAAGCGACGCGCTTCATGACTTTGATTTTAAAAAAATTATCATTTTCGCCAGTGGAGCTATTATAGGGTTATTAAGTTTTAGCCATTTATTAAAATGGTTATTTAAGCATTATCATAACCTTACTTTAGCTATTCTTACAGGTTTTATTTTTGGATCATTAGGCAAAGTTTGGCCTTGGAAAAAAACACTTACTTGGCAACTTGATTCAAAAGGCGTTAAAACACCATTTCTGGAAAAAAGCATCTCGCCATTTTCGTTTGAAGGTGACAATCTTTTAGTATTTGCAATAACAATGATGATTATTGGATTTTTAACTATTTTTATTCTTGAAAAAATAGGTTCAAAAAAAGCTTAATGGAAAGTACCAGAACATTTAGGGATAAAGTTTTTCTGATTCTGAAAGGATTAGGCATGGGCGCTGCCAATAAAGTTCCGGGTATTTCTGGTGGTGTTGTGGCATTTGTTGCTGGTTTTTATGAGGAATTTATTTATTCACTGAGGAAAATAAATTTAAAAGCTTTTAAATTGCTAATAAATGGACGCTTTAAAAGTTTTTACACCTATATAAATGGACGCTTTTTAGCGTTACTCTTCCTTGGAATGATAGTCAGTTATTTTAGTGTTTCAAAAGTTCTGGATTACTTAATTAAGTACTACGAACTGTATGTTTGGAGTGTGTTCTTCGGAATGATTATTGGGTCCATTTACTACATTAATAAAGATTTTAAGGATTGGAATTACAAAACGTATCTATCCCTTATGATAGGCATTGTGTTTGGAATTGCTATCAGTTTTTTAAATCCAGCGAAGGAAAACGATAATTTATGGTTTGTGTTTTTTTGTGGTATCATAAGTGTTTCCGGAATGACATTACCTGGTTTTTCCGGTTCATTTATCCTTATTTTATTAGGTAATTATGTGCTGCTTCTAGTTGAATCAGTAAATGCCTTATTTGATACATTTTTTAATGTTTTTGAAGGTGATTTCAGTTTCGTTCATGACATGGCACGCATCCGAATGCTTAAAGTGCTGGTTGTTTTTACACTGGGTTCCGTAACAGGGCTTATTACATTTTCACATGTGTTGAGCTATATTTTAAAACATTATAAAAGCATCACTATTTCAACCATTATTGGATTTATTATTGGGTCATTAGGCGTCGTTTGGCCATGGAAAAAAACCATTTATAAATTAACTGAAAGCGGGAATTTTATTTTAGATTCCAGAGGAGAAAAAGTAGTTGAAAACTTTAAACGCTATATGCCAGAATTAAATATTGAAACATACTATGCCATTGCTTTTATATTTTTAGGGATTGCCATAGTTTTAGCCCTTGAAATCTATGGTCAAAAAACACGAAAAGCACATGTATAAATTAGGCCTCATTGGAAAAAACATATCCTATTCATTTTCAAGAGCTTATTTTAAAAAGAAATTTGAAACGGACCATGTTACTCATGTTTCCTATGAAAATTTTGATATTGAAAATATCTCATTATTTCCAGAAGTTATAAAAAACACTAAGGGTTTAAAAGGACTAAATGTCACCATTCCATATAAAGAAGCCGTGATACCATATCTTGATAAACTCAATAAAAAAGCAAAACAAATTGGTGCCGTAAACACTGTAAAAATCACTAAAAAAAATAAACTTATAGGCTATAATACAGATTATTATGGGTTTAAAAAAGCGCTAACGCCATTTTTAAAACCACATCATAAAAATGCGTTAATATTAGGAACTGGTGGCGCCAGTAAAGCCATTGCATTTAGTTTGAAAAAACTAAATATTAATTATGATTATGTGTCTAGAAATGCTTCCAAAGGAATTAAATTCACATATGACACATTGACTGAAGATATTATAAAGACGCACCAAATAATAATAAATTCCACTCCTTTAGGCACGTTTCCTGATGTTGAACTCTGTCCAAATATTCCATACAACGGCATTACCAATAAGCATATTTTATTTGATTTAATCTATAATCCCGAAGAAACCACTTTTCTTAAAAAAGGCAAGGAAAAAGGAGCTACTATTATAAATGGCTTAAACATGCTTAGACTTCAAGCTGAAAAAGCATGGTCTATCTGGAAAATATATTAAAAATATACTTTTAAGCATTAAATACCGCTCTGCTTTTTTGTAAATCCTAGAGTTGTTAGTATCTTTAAACAATTAAGTGAATTACTGAACCTAAACATTTATAAAAATGTCTGAGCTAGATAACCTGCAAAAAGCAGAAGGAAAAGAAGAAATTAAAACTAAAATTAGTAAGGCCAAAAAAAAGGTGAAATCTGATAATACTTCATTAAAAGAAGATATCAAAGAGGTTACACATGAACATGCTATTATTGATATGGCGCCTACTGTTGAAACACCTAAAGAAGAAATACAATCCACTGAAATAGTTAATGAAACTTCTGATTCCAAAAAAGGAAAGGAATCAAAAGACAAGGAATCAAATAATGATAATGATGAAGTCATTAACGAAATTGAAGACTCAAACGCTGAAGATGCTGAAGATGAAGGCCATAAGGACAGACATACTATAGAAGTAAAAGATTACGAATCCATGTCTCTGGATGCACTTTCTATTGAATTGGAAAAACTGGTGAAAAATGAAAAAATTCAAGCCATTAAATCGCATGTTGAACAAATAAATAACGAATTCAAATCTAAGTTTCACATTTTATTAGAAGAGAAAAAAGAAGAATTTGTATCAAACGGTGGCCATGAAATGGATTTTTATTACTCTAGCCCTGTTCAAAAACATTTTAAAGATGTTTATAAAACCTATAAAAATAAACTTCATGAACATTATAAAGGTTTAGAACAAAATTTAAAACAAAATTTAGCTGATAAACTTGAAATCATTGAAGAGTTAAAAGGGTTAATCAATGTTGAAGAGAATATCAATACTACCTACAAACATTTCAAAGAATTGCAAGAACGGTGGAGAATTACGGGCCCTATTCCAAGAGATAAATATAACACGGCTTGGAACACCTATCATCATCATGTTGAAATGTTTTATGATTTTTTACATCTAAACCGTGATTTAAGGGATTTAGATTTTAAACATAATTTAGAAAAGAAATTAAAAATTATTGAACGCGCTGAAGAATTAGCACAGGATGATAATGTTATGCGTGCATTTAGGGAACTTCAAGAGCTTCATAAAATGTGGAAAGAAGAACTTGGGCCTGTAGATAGAGAACACAGGGAAGAAATTTGGAATAGATTTAAAGCATCTACAAGGATCATAAATGATAAGCGCCAGAAATATTATCAGGAAATAGATAAAGTCTATGAGAAAAATTTAGAAAAAAAACTTGAAATTATTTCTAAATTGGAATCTTTAAATATTGACGAGGTTAATTCCCATAGCAACTGGCAGAAAAAAATTAAAGAAGTAGAAATTTTAAGAGAGGCTTTCTTTAATGCTGGGAAAGTTCCATGGAAAGTGAATGAAGACACCTGGGCAAAATTTAAAGACGCTATCAGGACCTTTAACAAAAATAAAAACGCATTCTATAAAGGCCTTAAGAAGGAGCAATATAAAAACCTTCAAAAGAAATTAGAACTCATCCAAATTGCCGAAGACAATAAAGACAATGAAGACATTGAAACCACCACGGCATTAATGAAGAAAATCCAGAGTGACTGGAAAAAAATTGGCCATGTCCCCAGAAAGGATAGTGATAAAATTTGGAAACAATTTAAAGCGGCATGCAATCACTTTTTTGACAAACTACATGCTACTAAAAATGCTGCCAACAAAGTTGAAATAGACGCATATAATGAAAAAAATGCCCTTTTAGAATCTTTTAAGAATTTGAAATTTTCAGGAGATAAAGAAGCAGATGTTTTAGCCATAAAAGAAGTCATTTCTCAATGGAAAAGCTTAGGAAGAGTACCTTATGATAAACGCTATATAGAAGGGAAATTCAATAAATTACTGGATGAATTGTTTTCTAAACTTAAAGTTGAAAAAAATGAAGTTGAACTTATAAAGTTTGAAAATAAGCTGGAAGTTCTTAGTAATGAAGATGACAATAGAAATCTTGATAATGAACGATCATTTATTCGTAAAAAAATCGATGAAATTAAAAGCCAAATCAATCAGTTGGAAAATAATCTTCAGTTTTTCACAAATGTTAAGGATGACAACCCGTTAGTAAAAGAAGTACATAATAATATTAAAGGCCACAAAGACTCCTTAAAGCTTTGGAAAACAAAACTCAGTAAAATTAAAGAACTTTACTAGTTGAAATTTTAGCCATAAAAACATTATTATATTTTCTTTTATGAAGTATAAACTGATTTGTAGTGACATAGACGGGACCTTGCTGAATAAAGAAAGAGAACTGTCCAAATTTACTATAAGTGAAGTACAGCGGATATCCCCTATGCCTTTTATATTAATATCTTCCAGAATGCCAAAAGCTATGAGGCATTTACAACAACATTTAGGAAACTCCCATGCCCCTATCATTGCTTACAATGGTGGTTTAATTCTTCATAATAATACCACATTGCATTCCACAGTTATCAATAATAGTGTGCTTGAATTTATTTTAGAATCTTGTATTGACACCTCTATACATATTAGTCTATATCATAATGATGACTGGTTTGTCCCTTCTCTAGACTCATGGGCTACAAGAGAAATTAATAATACAAAGGTTAACCCTGAAATAAAATCCAATCATGACGTTTTAAAGGCTTGGAAACTAAAAGGAATTGGCGCTCATAAAATAATGTGTATGGGTGATGAAAACGACATTGATTTATTATATAAAACATTAGAGAAAGAGCATGCTGATGATATTATTTTATACCGCTCAAAATCAACATATATAGAAATATCCCATAAGGCAATTTCTAAAAAAACGGCTATTGAATTACTTTTAAAACAATGTTATCCTCATATTTCAATGGATGAAGTCCTTGCCTTTGGTGACAATTATAACGATATTGAAATGCTGAAATCTGTAGGATTAGGTATTGCTGTTGGCAATGCCAATGAAACAGTATTAAAAATTGCCAATAAGATAACAGACACAAATATTAATGACGGAGTAGCAACAGTTATTTCAGAATTGTTTTAATTATCTAACCAGGCTGAAATGACCTCTCAATGTTCTAACTTTTCCAGTAATGTGAATAAGGTTGGCAATAAACCAATAATCAGAATCTGGTAAGTATTGTCCATTAAATGTACCATCCCAAGCACCATTTTTAGCATTTAGTTCCTTAATAAATTTTCCATAACGGTCAAATACTCGCACAACCGAGGCATCAGAAAAATCAGTTCCCAATCCTTGAATCTGCCATGTGTCATTATTCCCATCATTATTAGGAGTAAAAAATTTAGGAAAACCAAGAATAAATATTTCTAATTCTGCAATACCACACTTGTTTTTGTCTTTTACATAAAGCATATGTACACCAGCACTTACCCTATCAAAAAAGGGTTGGTCTTGATACGGACCAAAAGAATCATCAAGGGCAAATTCATAATCCCCAATACCAAGGTTATTACTGTTAATTTTAATACTATTATTGTCCGTTAACTCAACAATGGTTAAATCATCTAAACCTATAGTTGCAACAGCAGATTCAATCACCTTCACTGATACCGGATATGATTCACAACCAAAATTTGATGTTGCAACAACCGTAAATGTACCTCCTGAAACTGTAGCTATTGGTAAATTACTAACAACTTGACCCTTTTCATCTTTCCATTCATAATTAAAATCACCATTTGAATTGACAGATCTTAATGTAACCGGTATATTATTTGAGCAATATACCTCCGTTTGTTCAACTTCAAACTCCGGTCTTGGATGCACTGTTAATAATAAATTTGGTCCTACCCCAAAACAATCCCCGTTATCGTCACTTTCAACTCTAACATATAAAACTTCAGAAAATGGAGTCTCATTTATATAATTTGACTGAGATAAAATTTCATTTTGCTCTAATTGGGCATCAACTAAATTTTTATAATAATGGGCGCTTAAATTTTGTCCAGATGGGAATTGAGATATGAACATGCTAGACGCCTGCGTTAAATCAAAAACATGAATTCCGTCAATTATATTGTCATCATCACAAGTGATTAGTTCTTGCAAATATCCCATAGGAAACGCAGTAGTTGAAACTTGTAAATTAACTGTTGATACTTCATAACAACCATCGGTATTTTCAATTCGGGCATATACTGTATTTCCGTTTGAATTATTGTATATTGAATTAATCGGATTAATTCCCATATCTGCTTCATTATATAACATGTAAAAGGTTATTGTTAATCCTGATGACACATTATTTGTTATCACATCATTGGCTTCGTTTAGATTAAAATCTGTAAACCCGTCAGGAACGCCGTCTTCATCACAATTTTTGAATACAATTGATGGTTGAATTACAGGCAACTTATAAACCGTAGCAATTACAGGAGTTCTTTCACCCTCTATACATCCATTTGCTGAGGCCAATACATAATAAGTCGTTGTGGAATTTAATACCGGTATTGAAAATGTGTTTCCACTACTTATAGGTGTGCCTCCAGTGGCATCATTAAACCAAAGCACCGTACCTTTGAATGGTATAGCCTCTAATGTAACCATACCGTCTCCACATCTAAATGCTGGTGATGTACCAATTATTGAATTAGTGTAAACTGATGTACTCGCTGAAATATTTAAAACTGGATCCCCGGGTAAACCACCATATTCTACAATATAACCCTTTGGTTGATAATCCCCACTTGTTTCTCCTGTATTACTCAAATCATTCCAAGAACCTGGTATGCCAACTCCAGGCGCTGTAACATGAGCATAATCTTCATTTCCGGCCTGATTGGGTTCATTTGTATTCCAAAAAGAAAAATTTGGGGTATATCCATTGCTTAAACCATACCAAAAAATGGTTCCTGTTTCTGGTCCCGTTACCCATTTCCATGTGCCTTCAGTTTCTGCATCGCTTCCTCCAATCCATCCTGCACCAGCAGCTTGTTCTCCAGATAATTGTGCCTCTTCTGAAGAAGTAATGGTAGCTAAATAACCCTGTAAACCAAAATATGTTCTGGCTTCAGCAGCAACTTTTGCATCGGTCCAAGTGATACCAGTAAACGGTACAAATTCATAATAATGACCCGTTGAAGGCAGAAAATTAGCATCGCCAATAGTTATAGAAAAAACTTTATCAGATGGATTATTACTTGTGCTTTGGAAAACAACATTTTTAATTGCTGCAATTAAATCAATATAACTTACTGGAACAGATGCCATCCCACTTAATGTTAATTTTCCCTCAGAGGCATTCCAAGAAGTAATAATGTTTGGGTGTATCCCTAAAAGTGTTAAAGAATCTTCACCAAATGTATATCCAGTTGAAATTTGTACAAAAAGTGCATCTATTTCTGTATCGTCCGGATCAACAACATTGAAATCTGTTACTATATTAATCTGACTTAACGGGCAATATGCTTGATTTCCTGTCGCAGTTAATACAGGTGCTATATTTTGAGTCCAACAAAAATGAGTTACAAACAAAAAAATCACAATATAAAATATTGCGGAACCTGTTTTATTACACATATAAAAAATAATTGTTTATTTATAAAAATAGAATAAATATTAACTATTCAAGAAACATCCATAACGAAAAACAATTTAATAAGGATTAAAGCCCTTTTGCTTCCTCCCAAAATATATCCATTTCAGCCAAGGTCATATCTTTTAAGGGTTTATTAATTGCCTTTGCTTTTGACTCTAAGTATTGAAACCGTTTTGAGAATTTTTTGTTAGTCCGTTCTAACGCATTTTCCGGATTAATGTTTAAAAACCGTGCATAGTTTACCATAGAAAACAATACATCTCCATATTCACTTTCCATCGCGTCCATATCACCTTTATTTACTTCCGCTTTAAATTCTTTAAGTTCTTCTTCTACTTTTTCCCATACCTGATGCGATTCTTCCCAATCAAAACCAACGCCTGCCACTTTTTCCTGAATTCTATTTGCTTTAACCAATGCTGGTAAACTTTTGGGTACGCCTTCTAAAACACTCAACTTTCCCTCTTTTAGTTTTAAATTTTCCCAATTTCGCTTTACATCTTCCTCATTTTCAACCTTAACATCTCCGTAAATATGTGGATGTCTATTTATTAGTTTTTCGCAAATTTCATTACACACGTCAGCAATATCAAAATCATTAGTTTCACTTCCTATTTTTGAATAGAAGACAATATGCAATAAGACGTCCCCCAATTCTTTTTTAACTTCTTCTAAATCGTTATCCAAAATAGCATCACCTAACTCGTAAGTTTCTTCGATAGTTAAATGTCTCAATGTCTCAATAGTTTGCTTTTTATCCCACGGACATTGATCGCGCAACTCATCCATAATGGTTAACAATCTATCAAATGCTTTTAGTTGATTTGCTCTAGAATTCATATAAATAGTTTTAGTAAAAATACAATTATATATTGTTTTTGTTAATGACAGAAAACAAAAAACCCAGCATAAAAGCTGGATTTTTCAATGTATCAAATATGTTTATTTATGAGACGTTTTCCTTTTTAATTAAATTTAAAGCAGACCCTTCATTATACCATGCAATTTGTGCATCATTATACGTATGATTTAATTTTATCAAATCTTTACTTCCATCAGCATGAACGGCTTCTAAAGTTAATTGTTTATCAGGAGCAAATGCATTTAAGTCAATAAAGTTAAAAGTATCATCCTCTTGTATCAAATCGTAATCAGCTTCATTTGCAAAAGTCAATCCTAACATCCCTTGTTTTTTAAGGTTGGTTTCATGGATACGTGCAAACGATTTTACAATAACAGCAGCAACCCCTAAGAATCTTGGTTCCATGGCAGCATGCTCTCTTGAAGATCCTTCGCCATAATTATGGTCACCCACAACAATGGTTTTAATGCCTTTAGCTTTATACTGACGTTGTACATCTGGAACACCACCATATTCACCAGTCAATTGGTTTTTAACAAAGTTTGTTTGTTTGTTGAAGGCATTTACGGCACCTATTAAACAATTATTGGAAATATTATCTAAATGACCACGGAAACGTAACCAAGGCCCCGCCATGGAAATATGGTCGGTAGTACATTTTCCGAAGGCTTTAATTAATAGTTTAGCACCTTGGATTTTTGATCCAATTGGTTCAAAAGGTTCAAGCAATTGTAAACGCTCTGACGAAGGACTAACGGATATGGTTATACCACTACCATCTTCCATTGGTTCTTGATAACCGGCATCTTCAACAGCAAATCCAGTTGGTGGTAATTCTATTCCTTTTGGTTCGTCTAATTTAACTTCAACACCATCTTCATTTATCAGTGTGTCGTTCATTGGGTCAAAATCCAACCGTCCTGAAATTGCAATGGCAGCAACCATTTCCGGTGACCCTACAAAGGCATGTGTATTTGGATTTCCATCGGCACGTTTTGAAAAGTTTCTATTGAATGAATGCACTATCGTGTTCTTTTCATCACCTTTAACATCACTTCTGTCCCATTGACCGATACAAGGGCCACAGGCATTTGTGAAAATAGTAGCATCTAAATCTTCAAATATCTTAAGAATTCCATCACGTTCTGCTGTGTATCGAATTTGTTCAGAACCAGGATTAATCCCGAAATCCGCTTTTGCCTTGATATGTTTATCAACCGCTTGTTTCGCTATGGAAGACGCACGTGTTAAATCTTCATAAGACGAATTGGTACAAGATCCTATAAGTCCCCAATCAACCTTAATTGGCCAGCCATTAGCTTTTGCTTTTGCTCCAAGCTCACCAACAGGAGTTGCTAAATCTGGGGTAAAGGGTCCGTTTAAATGTGGTTTTAAGGTATCTAAATCCAATTCAATTACTTGGTCAAAATACGTTTCAGGATTTGCGTAAACTTCTGGATCTCCTGTAAGATACTCTTTTACTTTGTTTGCCGCATCGGCAACATCCGCTCTATCTGTAGCACGTAAATAACGTTCCATAGACGCATCATAACCAAAAGTAGAGGTTGTAGCGCCTATTTCGGCCCCCATATTACAGATGGTCCCTTTTCCTGTGCAAGACATGGATTTAGCGCCAGGCCCAAAATACTCAACAATAGCACCGGTTCCTCCTTTTACAGTAAGAATACCAGCTACTTTAAGGATTACATCTTTGGCAGATGTCCAACCACTAAGCTTTCCGGTTAATTTTACACCTATTAGCTTAGGGAATTTCAATTCCCAAGCCATACCTGCCATCACATCAACAGCATCAGCACCCCCAACACCTATAGCAACCATGCCTAAACCCCCTGCATTAACCGTATGGGAATCGGTTCCAATCATCATGCCTCCAGGAAAAGCATAGTTTTCCAATACCACTTGATGAATAATTCCTGCTCCTGGTTTCCAAAACCCAATGCCATATTTATTTGACACAGAAGCAAGAAAATCAAAGACTTCATTACTGGTTTCATTAGCGCGTTTTAAATCTAATGCAGCGCCTTGTTTAGCCTGAATCAAATGGTCACAATGCACCGTAGTTGGCACAGCAACTTTATCTTTTCCTGCTTGCATAAATTGCAATAAGGCCATTTGAGCAGTGGCGTCTTGACAAGCAATTCTATCTGGAGCAAAATCCACATAATCCTTACCCCTAACAAACGCTTTTGTAGGATTACCATCCCAAAGATGTGAGTATAAAATCTTTTCAGACAGTGTTAATGGTTTCCCTACTATCTCACGTGCTTTATCAACACGTTCAGCCATTTTGGTGTAAACACCTTTAATCATATTGATGTCAAATGCCATTTGTTTTATTTTAATGTTTGATTTTTAAAAAGTAATGCAAATTACAAAATTTATATATAATTCTAATAATAAACCCTGCAATAGAATGATTCAAATTACCGATTTATAATAGTCACATTTAAATGTAATATGATTATTGTTTTTTCATTATTTTCAGATTAATAATGACGATTTAATAACACTGAACAGAAGATGTTTTAAAATAAACTCTTAATTATTTGCGCTTCAGAAATTCCCTCAGCCTCAGCTTTGTAGTTTTTAATAAGCCGATGTCTTAAAATACTATGTGCCACGGCTTGCACATTTTCAATATCTGGAGAAAATTTACCATGTATTGCTGCATGGGTTTTAGCGGCTAATATTAAATTTTGAGAAGCTCTTGGTCCTGCTCCCCAGTCAATATAATTTTTTACTAAATCATTAGCAGAATCACTATTTGGTCTTGTTCTTCCAACCATAGTTACTGCATATTCAATAACATTGTCGGCTACCGGAATGCGTCTTATTAAATGTTGAAAATCGATAATTTCCTGAGCCGTAAATAAGGCATTCACTTTTACTTGATTATCCGTAGTGGTTAATTTTACCACCTGAACTTCTTCATTAAAGGAAGGGTAATCTAAATTAACGGCAAACATAAAACGGTCCAATTGCGCTTCAGGTAAAGGGTATGTGCCTTCTTGCTCAATTGGGTTTTGTGTAGCTAGCACAAAGTAAGGTAAACTCAATTTGTAATGATGCCCTGCAACAGTCACAGCACGTTCTTGCATAGCTTCTAGCAAGGCTGCTTGAGTTTTGGGCGGTGTTCTGTTAATTTCATCCGCTAGAATGATGTTCGCAAAAATAGGGCCTTTAATAAATTTAAAGTGTCTGTCTTCATCTAATATCTCACTACCCAAAATATCACTAGGCATTAGATCTGGTGTAAACTGAATACGTTTAAAATCGAGCCCAAGTGCTTGTGCAATGGTATTTACCATTAAGGTTTTTGCTAACCCAGGAACGCCTATCAGTAAGGAATGTCCTCCAGAAAAAATAGAAATAAGTATTTGATTTACAACTTCTTCTTGCCCAACAATTACTTTGGCAATTTCAGCTTTTAATTCTTTATACTTCTTAACAAATTGATTTATGGCAGCAACGTCTGACATGCATTTATTTTTTTAACCAATTACTGGCAAATTCACAATTTCTATAAGAACCATTTATTTTAATATAAGTATCCTTAATTTTATCAGCCTGCCATTTTTCAATAGCTTTTAATTTCTTTTCGTTTAGTGCCTGACCTTTTATCTTTAAATAATCACGTGCATAATCTGCTTCATGCTCATTAATTCTGTCTGTAACGGTTAAAATTTTAAATTTAATTTTATCGGTTCTGTCTTTTTCAGTTTGCACCAAACTCACTTCATTATCTTTTAAATTTTGAATTTGAGAATACAATTCAGGATCCATTCTGGTTAATTCAAAATTATAATCTTGAGTTTCTGGATTTATAAGCTGACCACCATCATTTCTAGTTTCTTTTTCATCACTCGATTCTCTTGCTGCATCCGCAAAAGAAATATCACCATCAACAATGCGTTGTCTAATTTTTTCAATACGTTCTTTAGCTTCTATTATGGCATCATTTGAAACTTTTGGTATTAAAAGGATATGGCTTACATCATATTCCTGACCTCTAATTTTCTCAAGATAAACAATATGAAAACCAAATTCTGATTCAAAAGGATCTGAAATTTCCCCTTCTTGAAGTGAAAAGGCTGCTTGCCTAAATTCCTTTACCATTCTAGGTTTTTTTCTGTTCAAAGTATATTTTCCTCCCGTGCTTATGGAGGCCTTATCATCAGAATATAACACCACTTTTGAACGGAAACTTGCTCCGTTTTCAATAACATCAGCTTTAAATTGTTTCAACTGGTCAATAACACGTTGTTTTTCTTCTTCTGTCACTTTAGGCTCAACCACAATTTGGGCTACTTTGAGTTCAGTGCCTATTGTTGGTCTTTCATCTTTAGGGATTTTATTAAAAAACTCCCTGACTTCCTCCGGTGTAACCTCAACGTCTTCAACAATTTTAGCCTGCATTTTTCTGGCAAGTTCATTTGACTTATTTATTTCAAACATTTCATCTCTCAAACTCTTTTCATCATCTTTCTTATAGATCTCTAAAAGTTTATCCATAGAACCATTTGTAGATTGCAAGAATTGTTCGATTTGATAGTCAATATTTTGACGGATTTCAGCATCAGAGACAGGTAAACTATCAATGATAGCATGATGTGCATACAATTTGTCTTCCAGTAATTTTCCGAATAATTGACAACGCGGTATTTCACTGGTATTAACACCTTGTGCTTGTAATTGCAGGTACGATTTATCAATATCAGAATCTAAAATAATATAATCCCCCACTACAGCGGCAACACCATCTACTTTTTGGGCCTTAAATGTGTTTATTGTATCATTGGTTTGTCCAAAGTTGACCAGTTTTTCTGAATCAAATGCTTTAACAGTATCTTGAACCTTTTCTTCAATAATCTCTTGAGCCAAAATAACATTTACAGCAAGTAATGTTATTGATGATAGTAATATAGGTTTCAAATTAATTGTAAATTTCAAATTGTTTGTTTTTAATAGCATCTTTTGTGATATCTTTTTCTAATTCTTTAATAAGTTCAAGTTTTCGTTTGTTGATAACGATTTGGTCTATGGTTGGTTTTACATACTCTAATGGGGCTGTATCATTTCGCAATAAGACATTATTAATCTGCATCAAATATACTCCTAATGAATCTTTGAGTTGTACAAAATTAGATTTTTTTAACAGTTCATTTTTATTTTCTGGAGTCATGATAGAAATTTTATTAATGACTTGGCTTACCTTAATCCAAATAGAATCATTTAATGAATAGGATTTAAACTGAATAGCCATAGAATCCAGATCCTTTTTATCTTGGTTATTAAATCGTTTAAACTTTTGTTCTATATTTTTAAAGTCAATAATATTTTCATCAACATGAATATACCGGAATTTAATTAGCTCTTCATTCAACTTAAAAACTTCTTGATTTGAATCATAATAAGTTTTAGCCTCTTCATTTGAGACCAATGTATCGATACTCCTTTTAACAAGTGCTTCAACATATGCTTTAGAATATAGATCGTTTTTATACTGTGTTACCAATTTATTAAAAGCTTCTTGCTTGCTCTCATTTAAATTGACTTTGGCCCCTGCTACAAACAATTGTTGAGTGGCCCAACTATTTATAAAATTTTGTACCAATAAAATACTGTCTTCTTTTGAGGTCCCTTCAGCAACCAGATCTTTAATATCATCATAATATAAATAGGTGTCATTCACTCTCGCTACCGGAATGCCATCATTGGTTTCCTTAAAAAAAAATGTACATGATGAAAGGAGTAATAATAAAATGTATATATATGATTTATTTTGCATTTATTGTTTTTTTAATAGCGATTTCGCATGATTTAATGCATCTTGGTTAATCGATATTTTGTATTTATTCCTTAAATCTCCCACCCAGACTTTTTCTTTATAGGTTTGATAGTCTCCAATGACATTTCCTTTTGCTTCATCCAGTGATTTGAATGCTGGAGGATAAATTTCTTTAACCAGAACTACCACAAAACTGTTATTATGTTTATAAATTTTTGATATGCCCATTTTGATTTCAAAATTTGAAGGTAAAGCCTGATCTTGTGCTTCCATAACACCAGAAGTGAAAATAACATTCACTTCATTATTGATATTAATTGTTTTTTTTATGTCTTCAACATCCATCCCTTTTTCCAAAAATTCAGCAACTTGTTTTAAAACACTTTCTTTTGAAGACGAAGCTACAACCGCATGCATTCTTTCAGGCCACACATAATTATCTTTATGTTCATTATAATAGTTTTGAATAGCAATTGTGTCTGTTTGCGATGCATTCCAAATGGTGGATTCCATCAAATCAAACAATAATAAACCATCTCTATATTCAGATACTATATTGGCATAATCTTTATTCTCTTCTTCCAAATGATCCTCTTGATATTGCATTAAACGGTTGTTTAAAAAGGTGTTGTACTGTTTTTTAACAATTTGATCAAAGGAAGCTTTTTCTTTTGTATTTCGTTGACTTTTTAATAAGAAGTCGCCAAAATCTTGATACGTGAGTTGAGTTTTGGCAATTTTAACTAGAGGAATATCACCTTTAAAGTCAATAGGGATCTTCCAGCTATGTTTAAAATAATCATCGTTTAAAATAGATGTAAAATAGCCTAAATCAGGCTGTTCATTACTTATTTTGTATTGTGTTTTTAACTTATTAACCAATGCATCATCAATTAATTGTGAACGCACATCCCCTTTCACTTTCATTTCCATTTCCGGTTTTAAATCTGAAAAGGGTTGTACTGGTTTTATATCATATAATTTTAAGATATGCCAGCCATATTGTGTTTTAATGGGTTTTGAAACATCCCCAACATTTTTAAGAGCAAACGCTGTATCCTCAAACTCTTGGGAACTTAATGAACCTGCTGAAAATGGAGCTAGCAAGCCGCCTTTATTCGCTGTACTTTTATCTTCAGAAAACTGACGAGCCAAGGACTCAAAATCTTCGCCCTGATTCAATTTCTTATAAATCTCATTAATTCTTGTTTTAGCCTTTTCTGTTATAGAATCATTGGGATTATCTACAACCATAATATGTGCCACTGTTCGTTCACCTCTTGATTTACGCTTGTCATAAATTTTTACAATGTGATACCCAAAACGGGTTCTAAAAGGTTGTGAAATCTCACCAACATTTGTTTTATATGCTGCATTTTCAAATGGATAAACCATTTTAAATCCAGAAAAATAACCCAATTTTTCACCAAAAATTGTTTGTCCGTTATGAACTTCTTTCATGACTTTTTCAAATCCTTCACTAATAGCTCTGTTTCGCAATTTCGTAATATTATTGTAGGCCACTAAGGTGTCTTCAGGACTTGCATTTTCCGCAACCCGCACCAGTATATGGCTTGCTTTTACTTCATTAGCAACCCGTTCATAGGCTTCTTCAACTAAAGCATCCGTAACCTTTGTATCTGTGACAAAATTTTTGGCAAGTTGTTTTTTGTAGTTCTCAAACTCTTTTTTGTAAGATGCTTTATCTTGAAGCCCTAAAGCCATAGCTTCCCTTAATTTTAACTTATAATTAATAAAAAGGTTTAAATACGCATCTACATCTTTCTGGGATTCATCCTGGACAAGATCCAGGTTTTTATTATAGACCCTTATAAATTCTGATGTATAAACAGGCTCATTATCAATGGTAAACAATATTTCATCAGAAGTTGTTTGTGCCTTTGCAATTGATACAAATAAAATCAAAATTACAGTGAGGGATTTTCTTAATGTCATTTAAAAATAATTTTAACTAAGGCTACAAAAATAGCAATATAAAGCCATAATGCAAGTTGCTTTAACAAACGTATTAAAGATATCTTTAGTATCTTTAATTTTGTAATTATTAAATACAAATACGTGCGAAAATTAAAACTAATTTGGGATTTTCATGGTGAAGATGCTTATAAAATTGCCGAACATCATGAGATTCATTTAAAAGAATATATTCAATTGGAAAAACTTAGGATTACCATAACAGGTTTTGAGGCGTTAAGTGATATGCATTCCATAGCTTTTTTGGTGGTTGATGAAAATGACATGAAACCAATCAGGGATGCTTTGAAGCCGCATCGTGGTGTTGTTTATACCGAATAAATTTAGTGTTTATATCATTTTTTTCGACTTGACATTGTGCGAAAAATTAGCTTACTTCGTTTAACATTTGATATAATCAATTAAAACAGATTATATCAAAGCATTAGCTGCAAGCTGAAAATCGAACTCAAATTAAATCCTAGGCAACCATTTAAAAAGATTTTACGTCTTTATAAATAAAGTCTCAGAATTGAACTATTTAGACCATATGATTATGTTAGAAAACTCAAAAGTAAACATCAAAATCAAACTCGCTGCATTATGGGCTTCTGCTACATTCTGCTATTTATATGGCGATTATTTTGAGCTATACACACCTGATAAAGTAAACAGTTTAATTTCTGGCGATAATATTATGGCCAGTCCCACCACATTATTAATAGCATCTATAATTTTGGCAATTCCATCTGTAATGGTCGCAGCTTCAATTCTCCTTAAACCAAAAATAAACCGAATTCTTAATATCGTATTTGGAACATTATTTACTTTAATGATGGTGTTTATAGGAATCATTTCAACTAACGAATGGTACTTATTTTATGTTTTTTTAGCATTTTTAGAAAGTATTATAACTGCATTAATTGTTTGGTATGCTTGGAAATGGCCTAAAGAAAAAGCTATTTAATTACTGTCGATATCGAAAAAAGAATAATACAACCAAGATAATAGCTTACGAATGAAATAAAGCCAGCAGCTAACAATGCATAAGAATTTATGGCTTAACTCATCAATAATTGAATAATCTGAACAAATAATAGTAAATTGTACTTCCGAAAAATACGAACACGCTTGCCTTGCTGATTCGCACGCGGCTCAATTAATTTGGAGGAAAGAAGATGTTGGTCGGGTTCGCCGCTTCAAGCCGCACGCTACGCCAGACGCCACAAATCTTATACAAACACCCTAAACAAACCTAGAAATTATCTGGAATAATTAGGTGATTCATTAGTAATAGTGACATTATGTGGGTGACTCTCATTGATACCGCTTGCTGATATTTTAACAAACCGCCCTGTTTCTTTTAAGGTTTCAATATCTTTAGCACCACAATAACCCATCCCCGCACGTAAACCACCTATAAACTGGTGAATACTTTCAAACAAATCGCCTTTATAGGGTACACGTCCAACAATGCCTTCTGGAACTAATTTTTTAATATCATCTTCTACATCTTGAAAATAGCGGTCTTTACTCCCTTGTTTCATAGCTTCCACAGAACCCATACCACGGTAAGACTTAAATTTTCGCCCTTCATAAATAATGGTTTCTCCCGGGGATTCTTTGGTGCCCGCCAAGAGTGAACCCAACATGACGCAATCTGCTCCAGCCGCAATGGCTTTAGGGATATCACCTGTGTATCTAATTCCTCCATCTGCAATTACTGGAACACCTGTTCCTTTTATAGCTGCCGCTACTTCTAAAACAGCTGAAAATTGTGGAAACCCAACACCCGCAATAATCCGTGTGGTACAAATAGAACCTGGTCCAATACCCACTTTTACAGCATCAGCACCAGCTTCAACTAAATATTTAGCTGCTGCACCGGTAGCAATATTACCAACAATAACATCCAGTTCTGGAAATTTCGCTTTTATTTCCTTTAAAACAGTAACCACTCCTTTGGTATGGCCATGGGCGGTATCAATAACAACAGCATCAACGCCTGCATGCACTAAAGCTTCAGTTCGCACAAGCGCGTCCGGTGTCACCCCAATAGCGGCAGCAACACGTAAACGACCAAACTCGTCCTTATTAGCCATAGGTTTTTGGCTCAATTTTGTAATATCTCTAAAAGTTATTAATCCTGAAAGTTTATAATGGTCATCTACAATAAGTAATTTTTCAATTTTATGTTTTTGCAGAATGATTTCAGCATCTTTTAATGAGGTTCCAACAGCAGCTGTAACCAAATTTTTGCTGGTCATAACCTCAACAATAGGTCTGTTTTTATCATGTTCAAAGCGTAAATCACGGTTTGTTACAATTCCTTTTAATGTACCATGTTCATCCACAATGGGTATGCCACCAATGCCATGTTCGGCCATATTTAACTTGGCATCTTTTACTTTGGCAGTTAATGGCAAGGTAACCGGATCTATAATCATACCGCTTTCAGCACGTTTTACCTTTCTTACTTTTAAAGCCTGTGCTTCAATGCTCATATTTTTGTGCAATACACCAATACCACCTTCTTGCGCCATGGCAATAGCCATTTTGCTTTCAGTAACTGTATCCATAGCTGCCGAAATGATAGGCACATTTATGGTAATATTACGTGTGAATTTTGTTTGAATATTTACGTCGCGAGGAAGAACTTCTGAAAATGCTGGAACTAAAAGGACGTCGTCGTAGGTTAAACCTTCTCCTACTATTTTGTTGTGATGTGAAGTCATGGTGCAATTACGTTATAATTGCGTGCAAATGTACGGATTTTTTCATTTGAAAATTATAAAATGCGAATGAATAAAATAATTACTTATATTCTTTCTGGTATTGCCTACAACATGGCCTGATAAAAGCACAAGAAATCATCCTAGTTTTATATTTTGAAGCAGTTGCTTAAATTAAAAATCGTGCTATATAAACATTCATCTTTTTTTAACTTTTTGTTTTATAGCATGTTAAAAATATTATTTTTATTTATTCTAAATAAGCTTTGAGAATATGAAATTAGTTTTTAAATTTGCCGTCGAATTAATTATTATTTTTAATAAGTCTAAATAAATGAAAGTCAATTTAACCCTGTCAATGCTACTTGTTTTAAGCATATCGTATGCACAAGATCAAAAAAATGTAAAAAAAGAAAAAGATTCCGTTCAGTATTTAAACGAAGTCATAATCCAGACCAATGTGATTTTTGGGAGTAAATATGAAGCCCAAAATAGAACCGGCTCTTCTTACTACGTCTCCCCTAAAGAATTAAAAAAATTCAATTATACCGATATTAACCGTGTTTTAAAAACGGTTCCCGGGGTTAATATTTATGAAGAAGATGGCTTCGGTTTAAGGCCAAATATTAGTTTACGCGGCACCTCACCGGAACGAAGTTCAAAAATATCGATTATGGAAGATGGTGTCCTCATAGCTCCCGCACCTTATAGCGCACCTGCTGCTTACTATTTTCCAAGCATTGCCAGAATGGAAGCCATTGAAATTTTAAAGGGAAGCAGTCAAGTACAATACGGGCCATTTACTACCGGTGGCGCCATAAACATGGTTTCTAGCCAAATCCCCGAAACCCTTAGTGGTTCCATTTTGGCCAGTTATGGCAGTTTCAATAGCGGTCAATTGCGAGCCAAAATTGGCGACAACAAACCTACCTTTGGGTACATGGTAGAATACCTGAATTACAATTCGGATGGTTTCAAGAATTTGCCAAATGGCGCCAATACCGGTTTTGACAAAAACGATATGGTCGCCAAATTCAGGCTCAATAGTAAACCAGAAGCCGCTTTGCAACAAGCTTTAGAAGTAAAATTCCAATATTCTGATGAAGTGGCGAACGAAACCTATTTAGGTTTGACCGATACCGATTTCTCATTAAACCCTTTTAACCGGTATGCCAGTTCTCAAAAGGATAAAATGACCAATGACCATATTCAATTGCAACTCACCCACACACTCGATTTCAATCCTAATTTCAGAATAACCACCAATGCCTATTACAACGGTTTTTCCAGAAATTGGTATAAATTGAACGATGTCGTTTTTGAAGGTCAAAAAGTTGGCATATCCTCGATTGTGGAAGATCCGGAAAACTACCCAAGCTATTTTTCCATCGTCAACGGAAGTGTTGATGGTGGTGATAATGCCCTTTTGGTGAAAGCCAACAATAGAAAATACATTTCAAAAGGAGTCCAGACAAAATTTGATTACCATTTTAACACAGCTAATGTGTTTCACGATATCGAAATCGGCCTGCGTTACCACTATGATGAAGAAGACCGCTTTCAATGGGTTGATGGGTACAATATAACAAACGGCCAAATGGAACTAAGTTCAAAAGGTACTCCCGGAAGTGACGCCAACAGAATTAGCGACGCCAAAGCTTTTGCTGCATTTGCCCTATATAAATTCAAGTATGACAAGTTGACGTTAACCCCTGGCATTAGGTACGAAAACATAACCCTTGGCAGGACCAATTATGCCTCAACCGACTTTGAAAGAACCGGAATTAACTTATCCTATCGCGAAAATAAGGTAGATGTATTTATACCTGGAATTGGTGCCAACTATAAGTTCAATAAAAACATTTCTGCCTTTGGCGGTGTGCACAAAGGATTTTCGCCTCCAAGCAATCAAGTAGGGCAAAAACCAGAAGAAAGCATTAATTACGAACTTGGGTCTAGGTTCAGTGTTTTTGGAATACGCGGTGAGTTGGTTGGTTTTTTCAATGATTACAGCAATCTTTTGGGCAGCGATTTGGCGGCTTCCGGTGGAACGGGATCTTTAGAACAGTTCAATGCCGGTGAAGTAGAAGTCAAGGGAATAGAATTACTGCTCAATTACAATCTTTTACCTTCTAATGGGCCTTATGCGTTACCAATATCGTTTGGTTACACCTTTACGGACACCAAGTTTTTAAATAGCTTTGGAAGTGAAGATGCCATTTGGGGAGAAGTTCGGGCCGGTGATGAATTGCCCTATATTGCAAAACACCAATTCAACACCTCTATATCACTGGAACATGCCAAATTTGAATTGAATTTAAACGGACGCTTCAATGGTGCGTTCAGGACTATTGCCGGTAGCGGCAAAATTCCCGATGCCAATGGTGTTGACTCAAACTTCATTTTGGATTTCTCGGGAAAATACCACCTTAATAAAAACTTAAGCATAACCGGCAACGTTATAAATTTATTGGACAAAACTTATGCGGTTTCCCGAGTCCCATCTGGTTTAAGACCTGGACTTCCTTTTGGTGCTTATGCAGGATTGGAATTTAACTTTTAGACCCTTAACGTACCATCAAAAAAAGGTCTAAAAAGTGAATTTTAAAGTCATATTTAGTACTTCCACCTCGCTCAGCACAGGCTCTGTCGAAATATATCAACTTATTGATAATGATCAAAAGGTTTCGACAAGCTCAACCTGACAAATCAATAATAAAGACTTTTTAGACTTTTTTTAATGGTACACTTTAAATATTTTAGTAGCCTCATTATAAGCGCTCTCAAAACACAAAGCATCCAGGTTATTAAGTTTTTTTGAAGTAAAATATGACAATAACTTTTCGGTAGGCATATTACCTATTAGTTCATCCTTGGCCATAGGGCAACCACCAAATCCTTGTATAGCACCATCAAACCGGTTACAACCTGCTTTATAAGCGGCATCAATTTTTTCAAACCAAGTGGTTGGAGTGGTATGCAAATGAGCCCCAAACTCAATCTTGGGATATAAGGGAATTAAATTGGAAAACAAATAATTTATACTATCAGGATTGGAAGTACCAACGGTATCACTCAACGACAAAATTTTAATCCCCATGTTATATAAACGTTCAGTCCACTCCCCTACTATATCCATATTCCAAGGATCGCCATAAGGGTTACCAAACCCCATTGAAATGTAAACCACTACTTTTTTATTGGAGTTTTCTGCTATATTTAAAATACCTTCTAAAGTTAAAACAGATTGTGCAATGGTTTTATGCGTATTTCTCATTTGGAAATTTTCAGAAATTGAAAACGGATACCCTAAATAATCAATTTGATCATGTAATGCAGCGTCTTCTGCACCACGTTCATTGGCAACAATTGCCAGTAAGGTGCTTGTTGTATTGCTTAAATCAAGTTGAGCAAGAACTTCGGCCGTATCAGACATTTGTGGAATGGCTTTTGGTGACACAAAACTACCCACATCAATCGTGTCAAAACCTACCCTTAATAAAGATTGGATATACTGTACTTTTTTGGTTGTGGGAATAAAGTCTTTGATGCCTTGCATGGCATCCCTTGGGCATTCAATTATCTTAATTTTTCTTGACATTATTGAGTTTATACGGGTTGTTAAAAATACTATTATTGAAATAAAAAACATAAAATCTATCAACATATTAAATATTATGGTTTTAAGATTAATTCCAATCCGGCATTTAAGTCACTTAAAACGAATAAAATAGCCATTTAACGTTAAATTTATTGCATTTTTTCATTTGGGCCTACATTTGATTAAATGTTTCACCCCAATGAAAATATTTTATTTTAAGCTTAATGTTATTCTCTTCTCGATACTGGTATCGATGACTTCCCAGCTAACATCTCAAAACAATTTAGAACCTGTTTGCGGCACAGTAACTACACTCAATAAACTTGAGCAATACAACACCTTAAAACCGTTACTAAAAAAGCACGAGACTGAATTTATGACCATGAAATCGTCACAAAGTAAGTCATCTGCTCATACAATATATTCCATTCCTATTAAAGCCCATATTATAAGAACTTCTGGTGGAACTGATGGTTTAAATGATGGGGAACTTAAGGCTGCTATTGCTACTCTAAATAGCATATTTTCTGAATCTTCATTGGAATTTATTTTATATGGAGAGATTAATTACATTGATAATGACAACTTTTACCATTTTAAATCAAATGAAGAAAAAGCACTTGTTGAAACTAATAATCTTTCTGGATTAGTCAATATTTATTTTACTGATTATATTGAAAACACTTCAGATGAAAGTATTTGTGGTTATGCACATAATGAAGAAAATTATGACGTTATCATCATGAATAATAGCTGTGCTACCAATGGCACTTCTTTAGCACATGAACTAGGTCATTTTTTCTCATTAATTCATACACATGGCATATATAATGATCAATTAACAAAAGAATTCGTTAATGGTAAAAATTGTAATGAAGAAGGTGATCAAATTTGTGATACGCCGGCTGACCCCAAATTAACATCAAAAAACCAAAACAACTTTTGCAGATATGTAGGCGATGAAAAAGATTGCAACGGAGATACTTTTACACCAGATACTGGTAATATTATGTCTTACTCCATGAAGGGGTGCCGCTCATACTTTTCAAAGCAACAATTATCAAGAATGTATGCTTACTACTTATCTGTTAAAAACTATTTAAATATGGATACCACTTCTAATTTAAAGAATGTTGTTGGTAACGAAAAATCAGGCAAATTGAATATAAAAATATTTCCAAACCCAATTTCAGGCGATGTTTTATATATGCAACCTAACAGTTTTGAAGAGCCATTAAAATATGAAATCACAAATTTTATGGGTCAGGTTTATAAATCAGGAACCCTTACAAACCAACCCATTCAAGTTGATCAATTAGCTTCAGGAACCTATTTGGTTACAGTAAAAAACAAGAATTCAAAGGTTGTGAAAAAAATCATTAAATAAGTTTTAACTGCGTTCAATTAAAGCCTTATTAATTTTCTTAATTAGCTGAGGCCCGTCATAAATAAAACCCGTATAAACCTGAACCAAATCGGCACCGGCATCTAATTTTTCCAAAGCATCTTTTGCTGAATGAATGCCTCCTACTCCAATTATATGAAACGCTTTATGGCTTTTTTCTGAAAGGAATTTTATAACATGTGTGCTTTTATCTTTAATAGGCTGACCACTTAAACCGCCGTTCCCTATGGCTTCCAATTGTGTTTTTGAGGCTTTAAGTCCTGTTCTGTCAACAGAGGTATTACTGGCTATCACACCATCTAATTTAGTATTGATAACCAACTCAATGATCTCATGAAGCTGATTGTTGTTTAAATCTGGGGCAATCTTTAAAAGAATAGGCTTTTGTTTTGTAAACCTGGTATTTGCTTTTTGCACGGCACGGATCAGCTCTTCCAAATAATCCTTATCATTTAATTTAGCATGACTATCAACATTAGGACAACTCACATTTAAAACAAAATAATCAACATAAGGATGGAGTGCATTAAAACATTCTAAATAATCTTGCGTGTAATCTTCAGGTTTTGTATGTGTGTTTTTTCCAATATTTCCACCAATAATGACTTTGCCTTTATTCTTTTTAAGTTGGTTAACTGCTGCCTGAACCCCTTCATTATTAAAGCCCATTCTATTAATAATTCCTTGGTCAGCCTTTAATCTGAACAAACGCCTTTTAGGGTTACCAGGTTGTCCTTTCGGAGTCATGGTACCAATTTCAATAAACCCAAACCCAAAGTTAGCCAGTTCATTGTACAACACAGCATTTTTATCAAAACCAGCTGCCAAACCAACGGGGTTTTTGAACTTTAAACCAAATACGTCACGTTCCAATCTGGGATCTTCAACTACATAAAGATTCCTGATTATTGAAGAAACAAATGGTATTTTATTTAAAATTTTTATAACTGAAAAGGTAAAATGATGCACTTGTTCAGGATCAAACCAAAATAATATAGGACGGATAATTGATTTGTACATCAAATTTGTTTTGCTGTGCAAAAATACTATTCATTTCTCAAAAAATACCCATACCCATTTTAAAATTAGTAGTATTTTTGAAAGAATAAAATTTACATCATGCAACACATTATTGATAGATTTATTAGTTACATAACTATAGATACACAATCAGACCCAAATTCAGAGAGTACACCAAGCACAAAAAAGCAATGGGATTTAGCCAATAAACTTGCTGAAGAGTTAAAAACTATAGGAATGCAAGAGGTCACTATTGATAAAAACGCATACATTATGGCCACTTTACCAAGTAATGTAAACCATAGTGTACCAACTATTGGGTTTATCTCTCATTTTGATACCTCTCCAGATTTTACAGGTACTCACGTAAAACCAAGAATTGTTAAGAACTATGATGGAAAAGATATTGTTTTAAACAAAGAACAAAACATTATTTTATCACCAGATTATTTTGATGATTTACTGCTTTATAAAGGACAAACCTTAATTACAACCGACGGAACCACATTGCTTGGAGCTGATGATAAGGCCGGTATTTGCGAAATTGTTTCCGCTATGGAATATTTAATCCAACATCCGGAAATTAAACATGGTAAAATACGTGTTGGATTTACACCTGATGAGGAAATTGGACGCGGTGCTCATAAATTTGATGTTAAGAAATTTGGAGCCGATTGGGCATATACCATGGATGGTAGTCAAGTAGGTGAATTGGAATATGAAAATTTTAATGCCGCTGAAGCTGTCGTAAAAGTGAAGGGAAAAATAGTACATCCGGGTTTTGCCAAGGGCAAAATGGTTAATTCCATATACATTG
Source organism: uncultured Flavobacteriales bacterium (assembly GCA_963976005.1). GTDB lineage: Bacteria > Bacteroidota > Bacteroidia > Flavobacteriales > Flavobacteriaceae > Yeosuana. The sequence continues at coordinate 81,761 of CAXBJF010000005.1, forward strand.
CTCAAGAATTTATAAACTCATTACCCAGACTGGAAACTCCAGAGCATACGGAAGGTTATGAAGGCTTTTTCCATTTATCCTCTATAACAGGTGAAGTAGAAGAGACCGTTTTAAAATATATTATTAGGGACCATAATAAACGCCATTTTGAAGCACGTAAAGAAGTTATGAAAAAATTAACTACTGAATTAAACACGCAATATGGCAGGGTAGTTATTGAGATTTCAATAAAAGATCAGTATTTCAATATGAAAGAAAAGATAGAACCCGTCAAACATATTGTTGATATTGCTGAGAAAGCCATGAAACAACTAGGCATTAAACCATTAATAAAAGCCATTCGCGGCGGAACCGATGGTTCTCAATTAAGTTATATGGGATTACCTTGTCCAAATATTTTTGCCGGCGGGCATAATTTTCACGGCCGTTATGAATATGTGCCTGTAGAAAGTATGCTAAAAGCAACAGAAGTAATTTGTAAAATTGCAGAAATAACAGCACTTGAAAAGTAAGTTTTCTTGACGTTTTAAGAGAAATTATCTGACTTCATTTCGCTGCTGATATAAAACATTCTATATCATTATGCTTAGCAAATCCTAAAATCCATCTTTTATGAAAAAAAATAATTCTGTAGAAGAATATATTGAAAATTATCCTCATTTTAGTGAGGCATTAATCATTTTAAGAGACATTATTAATTCAACTGAATTAGAAGAAAGCATAAAATGGAATTCGCCTGTATATGCTTATAACGGGAAAAATGTTTTAGGCATGGGAGCTCATAAGAATCATTTTGGTATCTGGTTTTTTAACGGAGTTTTTTTAAAAGATACACATAAAGTTCTTTTACAAGCTCAAGAAAAAACCAAAGGTCTGCGGCAAATGCGGTTTGAGTCTGTTAATGATATCAATAAGAATATTGTATTGGCTTACGTTAAGGAAGCTATTGAAAACCAAAAGCTCGGTAAAGAAATTAAACCTGATAAAACCAAAACAGCACTTGTTGTTCCAGATGCTTTAAAACTTGAATTTAAAAACAACCCAAACTTAAAGGCCTGCTATAATTCGATTACACATTACAAACAAAAGGAATACTGTGAATATATCAGTGAAGCCAAACGAGAAGCAACAGTTGCGTCACGCTTAGAAAAAATTAAACCAATGATACTAAAAGGCATTGGACTCAATGATAAATACAAAAATTGCTAAATAAAAAAGCTTCCAATTCGGAAGCTTTTTTTTATAATCTAATCATGTATTATTTAGCTTGTTTTGGCTGGCGCATTTAAGCTGCTACTCAATTCCATTGAAATAGCTGAACGCTCAAACTTTACTTTACCGGACATGGTTTCAATAATGCAAGTTTTATCCTTTTCACCAATTTCTAATATTTTTCCGTGTAAGCCACTTTTGGTAATAATTTTATCACCTTTTTTTAATTCTGCTGCAAATTTCTTTTCTTTTTTTGCTCGTTTCATTTGTGGTGCAATCATAAAAAAATAAACGACTACAAACATTAAAATAAACGGTAAAAAACTTCCTATATCTCCCATTATAATTTTATTGTTCTTCTTATGAATTTGGTGCTGTCATTAATGGCGTGGAATTTTGTTCGGGTTTCACAAAAGCTGTAATTGTTACAACTTCCGAACCTTTTTCAGTATTAGCCGTAACCGTAATTGTCTTTGTAATCTTGTTTGTACCACTTCCATTGAATTTAACAGTAAACCGCCCTGATTCTCCTGGAGCCAACGGTGCTCTTGACCAATCTTTTGGAACCGTACAACCACAAGAGCTCTTAATATCGGTAATTACCAGAGGTGCATCTCCAACATTTTGATAGTTAAAAACGGTCTCTACTTGTGTTTTAGCCACAATTTCACCAAAATCATGTACTGTTTTGTCAAATTGAATGATTGGAAATTTAAATGCGTTTGCATCTCTTTCGGCAGCAATACCTACATTGTTTTCATTAATTTTTTTAGCAGCATTGTCTTTACAAGACGTAAAGGCTAATAAGCACAATGCCCCTAATCCTAAAATAACTTTTTTCATAATAATTGATTAATATATTTGGTTTGTAAAATTAACAATAATTTAATCTATTAAAAACATTTTATTATTTTCTTAACAGAAAGTCACATCAATCCACGGCCTATTTTACTGTGTTTCCCATCAATCTCATATTCTTTAACCAACTTATCTAAAATACCATTTATGAATATGCTGCTTTTTGGAGTTGAATATTCTTTCGCTATTTCCAAATATTCATTAATAGTTACTTTAACCGGTATGGATGGAAAATTATGAAGTTCACAAATAGCCATTTGCAACAAAACAAAATCTACATTTGCTATTCTATCTGAATCCCAATTTTGTGTTTTTTGTTCAATTTCATTGTTCAGAACCGTTTGATTGAGAACGGTTTTTTTAAACAAATCAATAGCAAATTGCTTATCCTCTTGGTCTTTATACAATTTTGGAATAAAATGAGTATCGGGGGAACTAACTTTTACTTTCCGTAATAACTTTAAAATAGTTGTATTTACAGTGGGTAAATCATCTAGCCATGTTAAGTTTTTATCTTCAATATATTCATAAAGTTTGTCGTTGGGTGCAATAACATCTTTAAAAATATCTACCAAAAACTCTTTATCTTCTTTAAAATCAGATACTCGGGTTTTCATATAATCTTTATATAGATCACTGGAAATAATAGCTTTGAATATAATTTCTACGTATTCGGTATCCAATTCCCAATTATTTACCTTATAAATTTCAAGTTGATTTTTTAAAGGAATGCTCTCTTGAAGCATCATTAAGAGCTGATTGTTAACAAACTTCTTATTAGGGTTTTTGTCCTCTTGAGTAGCAAGATGTGCTTTTTGCTTTTTTTGTAAATGATCTTCAGCTTTTTTTTGAACTTCAAGAAAAAGTGATATTAATAACAAATAAAGATTGTACATATTATCAATACTGAACAGCAAAAATTTTTGATTTTTGCTAAAATCATCACTTTCACTTCCTTTAAATGCATAAATGGTTTGCATCACTTTTACACGAATATGTCTTCTGTTTAGCATATTTACAAAGAACTTTATTTAAATTTACAGATAAAAGAATAGTTTCTTTTAAGTGGCAAAAATAAGATTATTTTAAAAACATCGTACTCTTATTTTGTTTTTATTAAATCAATTTTGGTTTAAGTTATATTTAACAAGGCTGCCAGTGGTTTCAAACATATTATTGTTTTTATTGCAGTATCTTTGCTTTTTTTAATCGAGAAATTTACAAATCTTAAAGACAATAATAACCTTGTAAATGAAAGAATTACAGCATTTAAACAAATATTTTTTAAAATATAAAACACATTTAATTGTTGGTATCATTATTACCATTATAGCACGGATTTTTTTGCTTTTTACACCTAGATATGTAAAAAAAATATTTACCGTTTTAGAAGCTTATAAAACTGGAACTGGCGAACGAACCATTCAATCTGAACTAACTGAGATCATTTTTTATATTATTGGAGCTGCCATTATTGCGGGCATTTTTAGTTTTTTAATGAGGCAAACCATTATTAATGTATCTCGTTATATTGAATACGATTTAAAAAATGAAGTGTATGCTCACTACCAAAAACTATCTTTAAATTTTTATAAAAAGAACAGAACCGGTGATTTAATGAACCGAATTAGTGAAGATGTAGGACGTGTTCGTATGTATGTTGGTCCAGCCATTATGTACAGTATAAATACCATTACTCTTTTTGTCATTGCTATCATATACATGTATAATGAAGCGCCAACTCTTACGCTTTATACCATTATACCATTACCTATCTTATCCATAGCCATATATAAATTAAGCAAAGAAATTCATAAACGCAGTACCATAGTTCAACAATATTTATCAAAATTATCGGCCTTTACCCAAGAATCATTTAGTGGGATTTCTGTCATTAAAGCTTATGGTATTGAAGCACAAACGTCATCAAATTTTGATACACTTTCAACAACAAGTAAACAAACGCAATTGAATCTTGTAAAAGTTCAGGCATTATTTTTTCCCATGATGATTTTGCTCATTGGCGTGAGTAATTTAATAGTCATTTATTTAGGAGGCATGCAATACATTGACGGAAAAATAGACAGTTTGGGGACTATTGCTGAATTTATTATATACGTGAACATGCTTACATGGCCCGTTGCAACCGTTGGTTGGGTAACCTCCATTGTGCAGCAAGCGGAAGCTTCACAAAAACGAATTAATGAATTTTTAAAAATAGAACCGGAAATTAAAAACACCGTTGAAGAACATACAGAAGTTAATGGAAATATAACTTTTAATAAGGTTTCTTTCACCTATGATGACACTAATATACATGCTTTAAAAGGTATAAGTTTTAGCGTAAAACATGGTGAAACCCTTGCTATATTAGGGAAAACCGGTTCAGGGAAATCAACCATATTAGATTTAATTGGAAGACTTTACGATATAGATTCAGGATCTATAAAAGTAAATTCCATTGAAATTAGCAAACATAATTTAACCGATTTAAGAAGTAGTATTGGTTATGTGCCTCAAGATGCTTTTTTGTTTTCTGATACCATTAAAAACAATATAAAATTTGGCAAAGAAGAAGCCACTGATGAAGAAGTTATTGAAGCCGCAAAACATGCTCAAGTTCATAAAAATATTTTAAAATTCAATAAGGGTTATGATACCATTTTAGGCGAACGGGGCATTACCCTTTCTGGTGGCCAAAAACAAAGAATTTCTATTGCCAGAGCACTAATTAAAGATCCTGAAATATTACTGCTTGATGATTGCCTTTCTGCAGTTGATACAGAAACCGAAGAAAAAATACTAATAAATTTAAATAAAGTTTCAAAAGGAAAAACCACCATCATTGTAGGTCACAGAGTGTCTTCAGCCAAAAATGCAGACAAAATTATTGTATTGGATCATGGTAAAATTGTTCAGGAAGGGACACATAATACCCTATTAAACCAAGATGGCTATTACAAACATCTTTACTTAAAGCAATTAAGTGAAAATTCTGTAAAAAATGATTAATGTTTGAAATTAAAAAACAATGAGCACTTTTTTGATAATACTATATCAAATGATTGAGGTTTTAAAAGAAACTTAATAAATTGTTGGTTAGTAACAGATTTTTTTAGATTTTTGATAAACATAATTATAACCCTATAAATTTTAATACAATTATGAATAGAAATGACATGGTGGAGAAAGAGGAAATTTTTTCAAAAGTATTAAGAGCCGGAAGACGTACCTATTTCTTTGATGTAAGATCTACAAAAGCAGATGATTACTACCTTACAATCACAGAAAGCAAAAAATTTACAAACGACGATGGTTCTTTTCACTATAAAAAACACAAAATTTACATTTACAAAGAAGATTTTACAGAATTTAAAGAAATTTTAGCTGAGATGACTGATTACATTATTGGTGAAAAAGGAGATGAAGTGATTAGTGAACGTCATCAAAAAGATTTCAAGAAGGAATATGATACTGTTTCGGAAGAGAAGGAAGTAGAAATCAAATCTACAGAAAGTTTTACTGATATTGAATTTGATGATATTTAATCATAAAATATTTTAATGATTTTTAAGACCGTTACTCAATTTGTAGCGGTTTTTTTGTTACCACTTCACAACAATTAGTGCTAATATAATTACAGCAAACATATAAAGAATTGCTGAAAATAATCCAAAATATGCCGTTAAAAATACGGTCATCAATAACAAATAGACGGGTACGAGGGTAATAGCAACAACAAACCTAAATGTTGACACGAATTCAACCTCTTTTATTTTTGGCCGAATAACTCTTTTCCAAATGATAAAAGGAAACCATAAATTCAAAAAAAGTAAACTTTTAAAAAATCCTTTTATTTGAGAAAATTTTTGCGTCTCCTGTACGTTACAATCTTGGAAATTATTTAAAATACACGTATTAACAGATTCTGGATTTAAAAAATCAACATGCAAGGTTTCCAGTTTATGTAGTAGCTCTTCATAATTGTTATTATCAATATGGGTGGTAAGTTTACAAATTGATTCATGCACAGTTTCTTTCAATTTTGATATCGCAACATTTTTTTCAAAAACTTGGTAATCCTTAGCATCTATTGGGGTTCCAACATACAAGCCAACTTCATCAACAAAACGTTCAGGGTTTTTATAATTAAAACCAACAGGTACTAACTGTAATTCCAAATTTGGATATGTCGCTAATGTATCAAATACTACTCTTGTAAAACCCTTACTTAATGGTCTCACCGTTCTGTTTAAATGATGATTGCCTTCCGGGAAAATGACTACCACCTCATTATTAAAAAGTAACTGAGAACAAGTCTTAAAAACAGCCTCGTTTTTTTTAATTGTGCGTATTCCATCCCGCATTCTATAAACAGGAAGCATTCTTAAAGAACTTAATATCCCCGCGAAAAATGTCGATTTAAAAGCAGAAGCTCGGGTTAAAAAATATGGAAAGCGCTTGCACTTAACGGCAATAATTAAGGCATCCAATAACGCATTTTGATGGTTTGAAAGAATTAAAACAGGGGTGTTTTTAGCAATATTTTCCAAGTTGAAGGCATTAATTTTTTTGTAATAAAAGAATAAACCCAAATTAATATACCCCCTCACAGTATGTAGCCATATTTTTTTTAACATGGCACAAGTTTCTTATTTGTTCCAGACCAATATAAAGCAAGCATTAATCCGGAAATAATATGCCAAATGCCCCAAAACGCAGCCATTATTGCCATTCCTCTTAAACCATTAAAAAATGTAAAAATCAATAGAAGCCCCAATCCTGAATTTTGAATTCCCGTTTCAATAGCCAACGTTTTTTGATTTTTAAATGATAACCCAAATATCCTCGCCACCAAGAACCCTAAAACCAATGCCATTATATTATGACTTATTCCTAACAATATAACATGGTGTACATAGTATTTAAAAACATCTAAATTATTGACAAAAGCTATTAAAACAATAGCAACAAACAGTACTATTGAAAATGGCTTGAGCATTTTTGACAGCTTAATGGCAAACGATTCATTTTTACTTCTTAAAAACATGCCCAAAACTAATGGGGTCCCTAATATTAATAAAACCAGTTTTACTAATTCAAATGGATTTACTTCCACATTTTTTAAAATCTCAGAAGAAGGCCCGTATAAATTACCATAAAACTCAAAATTAAATGGTGTCATAAACATGGCTAAAAAAGTGGCAAATGCCGTTAAACTTACTGATAATGCTGTGTTTCCTTTAGCCAAATGCGTCATGAAATTTTAAATATTTCCACCAGGGCAAGCGGCAACCATAATCATTCCCAATGCAATACTTGGCTGCGGATTTACTATCACAATCAATAGATAAGTAAAAAAAGGCAATAATATAAATTGTGATAAAAGACCTATTAAAATCAATTTTGGTTCTTTAAATAAACGCTTAAAATCATTTGTTGAAATTCCTAAAGACACACCAAACATAACTATAGCAAGTGCCACGTTTAGTACCCAAAGTGCGCTGGTATCAAAATGAATTTGAATACTATCTAATTCTTTCATAGATAGTTAAGATACTGTTGAACCATTTACTACCTTGTTTTCTGGGTTTAAAAGAATAACGTCCTTTCCATTGACAGCACCCAACACCAAGCATTCACTCATGAATTTACCAATTTGTTTCATTGGGAAATTAACAACTGCAACAATTTGTCTGTTTAATAAGGCTTCTTTGGAATACAGGGAAGTAATTTGTGCTGATGATTTTTTTATACCTAATTCGCCAAAATCTATAGTTAGTTGATAGGCCGAATTTCTTGCTTCAGGAAAATCATTAACTTCAATAATGGTTCCAACCCGTAAATCAACTTTTGTAAAATCTTCGAAAGTTATTATCTCACTCATTTTTTAAAAATACAAATATTCACGAACTTAGCACAAAACTTTTTATTTATGTCAAATACTTCGTCAAATATGTTGCCTTTAGGAACTAAAGCTCCAGAATTTTCACTTTTAGATACAGTTTCTGGGAACATATTAAATTTGAATAATTTAAAAGGAAATATAGGCACTGTCATTATGTTTATTTGTAATCATTGTCCTTTCGTTATGCATGTGAATTCTGAATTGGTGAAAATTGCTAATTTATATTCTGAAAAAGGGATTCATTTTATTGCCATTTCAAGTAATGATGCGATAAAATACCCTCAGGACGGACCTGACAATATGAAACATCATGCTAAAAATGAAAAGTACCCCTTTCCTTATTTATATGACGAAACCCAAGAAATTGCCAGAGCTTATAATGCAGCCTGTACGCCAGATTTTTATGTTTTTGATGCTGAATTAAAATTAAATTATAGAGGTCAATTAGACGACTCCAGACCTGGAAATGGAATAGAGGTTACCGGACATGATTTAAAACATGCTTTAGATTGTCTGTTAGAAAACAAAGAAAATTTAAACCCTCAAAAACCTAGTATTGGTTGTAATATTAAGTGGAAGTAAAAAACTAAAAAGTTAATTGGTAAAATCCAACATCTTGCCAATTTTCAAATTTAAAGCCAGCTTCCTTTAAATATGCCACTTGTTTGAATCCGAATTTTTCATGAAGTTTGACGCTTGCTTCATTGGGCAATGTTAAAACACCTAACACCATATGGAAATTATCTTGCTTTAGCAACTGCAATAATTCTTTATATAATTCAGTCCCAATCTGCTTTCCGTGTTGTCCCTGTTTAATATAAATGGTTGACTCAACGGTATGGTTATACGCTGGTTTAGGTCTGAACCTGCTTCCGTAAGCATATCCTAAAATTTCATTATGTTCTTCATAAACTATGAATGGGTAATCTAAGGAAATTATCTTAATTTTTTCTGTGAAACTTTTTAATGAAACTGCCTCAATGTCAAAAGTGATAACCGTATTAACAACGTAATAGTTATAAATATCTAAAATCTGTTGTGCATCGCTGATTTGAACGTTTCTTATCATAGAAATAAAATTAAAACCACTTATTTCGTTTTAACAAATTTTCAATATGCGCATAATGATGGTTACTATGCCACGCATAAATACCTATATTTTGTTTTAATAAAACTTCTTCATTTGTATCAGGATGTATAAACGCTTTATTAAGGTCTGCTTCAGATACGGTTTTCAACAAAAATACGAGTTTAAAATGTATGGCTTTTAAATGCTGAATTGACATATCAATGGGGCCTGTTTTTGAATCCGCTAATTCGCCCCACCGATCTTCATAATATGCTTTAATAACAGGATTATCCTCTGTTAATGCCCATTTAAATCTGGTATAACTGTGATGATGACTATCTGAAACATGGTGTATCACTTGCCGTACCGTCCAGCCATTTGGTCTGTAAACTGTATCTAGTTGTTCATCAGATAAGTCTTGAACCAAATTTTCCAAACGCTCTGGGAAGTGTTCCAAAATAGAAATCCAGCTTTCAATTTGTTCTCTGGAAATATTGCTTGGAATATCAAATTTACCAATTGGATATTTTAATTGATATATTTCTTCTTCTGTCATATAACAAATATAATATTAAGCCAATTGAAAAAAATGATTGTTTATTATTTTTTCACAAACTTGATTATTTCCTGAAAATTATCTGATTTTAGTTTAAAAAAAAGAGGTTGTCTAAAAAATATACTCACGGTCATTACGAGAAATTTTTATTTCGAAGTAATCTGTAAATCAACTACTTGTAATTTACAGATTGCTTCTCCCGATAGCTATCGGGACTCGCAATGACGGCTTTTTAGACAACCTCTTTTTTTTATTGAAAAGACATTCATTTAATGAACATCCATAAGTTCTACATCAAATATTAAAGTTGCATTGGGAGGAATAACACCGCCAGCACCATTACTACCATAACCTAAATGACTTGGAATAACAAAACGGGCTTTGTCACCTACTTTTAATAATAAGATGCCTTCATCCCACCCTGAAATAACTTGCCCTACGCCTACTTCAAAATCAATGGGTTCATTGCGTTTATAGCTTGAATCAAACACCGTTCCGTCAGCCAATTGCCCTTTATAATGAACAGATACCATTTTCCCTTTTTCAGCCTTTTTACCATCACCTTTTTGAATGATTTGGTAACGTAATCCACTTTTGGTTTCAGAAAAACCTTTTGCTAACTTATCTAACTCTGCTTGTGCAGCTTTTTTTGTTTCTTCTATTTTCTTTTCTCTGGCACCTTCAAAAGTTCTAAATGCTTCAACGGCATTAAACGCTTCAGCTTCCTTTCCTACTCTTATTATTTCAAGACTTACTAAACTATCATTTTGTACAATAGCATCAACAATATCTTGACCCTCAATAACTTTACCGAAAACAGTATGTTTATTATCTAACCATGGTGTTGCTATATGAGTGATAAAAAATTGGCTTCCGTTAGTTCCTGGTCCAGCATTGGCCATTGACAAAATACCTGGAGCATTATGTTTTAAATCTGGGTGAAATTCATCATCAAATTGATATCCGGGACCTCCTGAGCCTGTTCCTTTTGGGCATCCCCCTTGAATCATAAAATCTGGAATGACTCTATGAAATTTCAAACCATTATAATAAGGAGTCCCTTGAGGTTTTATTTCATTTTCCAAATTCCCCTCGGCTAAAGACACAAAATTGCCTACCGTTCCTGGCGTTTTTTTGTATTCCAAAGCAACAATAATTTCACCCTTAGTTGTGTTAAATTTTGCGTATAATCCGTCTTTCATTGTTCTATTATTTAATTGAAGCTGCAAAGATAAGGAATGATTTCAGATTAACGAATTGTGATTTTTAATTATGTAATGTTTACACCTCCCTAACCCTTCTCAAGGAGGGGATTTTGGTTATAATATTTCTGCTTTATGTTGAATGATTTGTGAACTTTCAACTTTGAAACTTTGTTGCCCTAAAATAAAAAAATAGTTTTTGGTCATAGTTACAAAATCCATAAATCGTAATTCGTTAATCTGAAATCATTCCAGGCTTTGCTACTTTGTTTCTTAGAAACTTTGCAACTATGTAACTTTAGTTAGCCACTTCACTAATAAATTTTATCCGATATAATCGAAGTTCTTCATCGTCATAATCTCCATCAAATTCTTTTATGGCAGCATCAATGTTATCTGTTTTTGATTCCATAAAATAATCGTGAATCTCTTCTTGCTGATCTTCATCTAAAACTTCATCAATCCAGTAATTTATATTCAATTTGGTTCCTGAATATACAATAGCTTCCATTTCTTTTATAAAATCATTCATGGACATCCCTTTGGACGATGCAATATCATCAAGTGGTAATTTCCTGTCAATATTTTGAATGATATATAATTTGATAGCTGAATTACTCCCAGTAGATTTTACAACTAAATCATCTGGACGAATAATATCATTTTCTTCAACATAATTTGATATTAATTCCACAAAATCCTTTCCGTACTTTTTAGCCTTTCCGTCACCAACACCATGCACATTAGCAAGTTCAGCCAGCGTGATAGGATATTTTAATGCCATATCTTCTAAAGATGGATCTTGAAAAATAACAAAAGGTGGAACGCCCATTTTTTTCGCATTTACCTTTCTTAGATCTTTTAGCATCCCCATAAGCACTTCATCAGCCGAAACAACTCCGCCTTTTATAGCTGTGATTATACTACCATCTTCTTGTGCCCCATCAAAAATATGATCTTCGGTCATCATAAAGGATATTGGTTTTTTTATAAATGCACGGCCAGAATCAGTCACTTTTATAACACCGTAAGTCTCTATATCCTTTTTTAGATATCCAGCAACTAAAACTTGCCTAAGTAACGCCATCCAATATTTATTGTCATGGTTTTTACCACGTCCAAAAAATGGGTGTTCATCTGTTTTATGAGATTTTATTAAGGCATTTTCTTTACCTGTAATGACATTCACCAAATCTTTTGACTTATATGTTTCGTTGGTTTCAACAATAGTTTCAATGAGCAATTTTGCATCATCCTGAGCTTCATGTTGTTTTTTAGGAAAACGTACATTATCATCCATATCACCACCTTCACCAGTGGCATTATCAAATTCTTCACCAAAATAATGCAAAATAAACCGCCTTCTGGAAATGGAAGTTTCGGCAAACGCCACTACTTCCTGTAGTAATGCCTGACCTATTTCTTGTTCGGCAACAGGTTTACCGGACATAAATTTTTCTAATTTCTCAATATCCTTATAAGCATAAAAGGCCAAACAAATTCCTTCACCACCATCACGTCCAGCTCTACCTGTTTCCTGATAATAACTTTCTATACTTTTAGGGATATCATGATGAATTACAAAACGCACATCAGGTTTATCTATTCCCATACCAAAAGCAATGGTAGCAACTACCACATCAACATCTTCCATTAGAAACTTATCCTGATGGCTGGTACGAGTCTTTGGATCTAAACCTGCATGATACGGAACCGCTTTAATACCATTTACCTGAAGTACTTGAGCCAATTCTTCTACACGTTTTCTGCTTAAGCAATACACAATACCAGATTTCCCAGAGTGCTGTTTTATAAAACGAATAATATCAGCATCTACATTTTTGGTTTTTGGTCTAACTTCATAATATAAATTTGGTCTATTAAATGAAGCCTTGAATGTATTTGCACCAGTTATCCCTAAGTTTTTAATTACATCTTCCTGAACTTTTGGTGTTGCTGTAGCCGTTAATCCTATAATTGGAATGTTATCTCCAATTCGAGAAATAATATTTTTTAAATTTCGGTATTCCGGTCTAAAATCATGCCCCCATTCACTTATACAATGGGCTTCATCAACAGCCATAAATGATATTTTCACGGATCGTAAAAACTCAACATTTTCCTCTTTGGTAAGAGATTCAGGAGCTACATACAATAATTTGGTAACCCCATTGACTATATCTTCTTTAACACGTTTAACTTCCGTTTTATTTAGGGAGGAATTTAGTACATGTGCAACACCTTCTTCATTTGAAATACCCCTAATGGCATCCACCTGATTTTTCATGAGCGCAATTAAAGGAGATACTATAATAGCCGTACCTTCCTGCATTAATGCCGGTAATTGATAACAAAGGGACTTTCCGCCGCCTGTTGGCATTATTACAAATGTATGTTTTCCTGATAATATACTTTCTACAACACCTTCTTGTAGCCCCATGAATTTATTAAATCCAAAATATTTTTTAAGTGCGGAATGCAAATCACTATTCACCATTAAAATGAATCTTATTAAAAATTAATTTATACAAATAAAAACACATTAAACATTTAAATACAATTAATTTATTTAGATGTGAATTTAGAGAACCCTCTTTTTTTTCGTTAGTTTTGTAACCGAAAATCAAATTAAAAATAAAACAAATTTTTAATTGATTAACACTAAAGATAGTAAAATCTTTAAAAGCATCAACTTAAAAAAATAATAAAATTTGAAGAGCAAAAATTCTATTATAAAAACAGCAAAACAAACTATTGAATTGCAAAGTCAGGCCATTTTACATTTGTCAGATTTAGTAAACAATGATTTTGCTGATGCTGTGAATCTGATACATCAATCAAAAGGTCGCGTTATTATTACAGGAATAGGAAAAAGTGCTATTATCGCCACAAAAATTGTAGCAACTCTAAATTCAACCGGAACCCCTGCTGTATTTATGCATGCCGCTGATGCCATTCATGGTGATTTAGGTTTGATTCTTGAAGACGATGTGGTCATTTTTATTTCAAAAAGTGGTAATACGCCAGAAATAAAAGTGCTAGTCCCATTTATTAAAAGCGCTAAAAACAAAATGATTGCCATTACAGGAAATAAAGACTCCTATTTAGGTAAAGCAGTCGATTATGTTTTAAACGCTTTTGTTGAAAAAGAAGCCTGTCCAAATAATTTAGCTCCTACCACAAGTACAACAGCGCAACTGGTTATTGGTGATGCCCTTGCAGTTTGTTTATTAGAGTTACGTGGCTTTTCAAGCAAAGACTTTGCAAAATATCATCCTGGAGGTGCTTTAGGAAAGAAATTATATTTAAGGGTTCAAGATTTATCATCTATCAATCAAAAACCACAAGTTTCATTGCATACTTCAATTAAGGATGTCATTGTTGAAATATCAGAAAAAATGCTTGGTGTAGCCGCTGTAGTCGAAAATAATAAAATCATTGGCATTATTACAGATGGTGATTTACGTAGAATGCTAAGTAAGATTGACAATATTGCTTCAGTCACCGCTAAAGATATCATGAGTATTAATCCAAAACGTGTTGAGGCAGATGCCATGGCTATTGATGCTATGGATATAATGGAGGCTCACGGTATTTCTCAACTGTTGGTAGAAGAAAACGGAAATTATGCTGGTGTGGTCCATTTACATGATTTAATAAAAGAAGGCATTATATAATGACAAAGAAAGCAGTAAACGAGATGTCTTTTTTAGACCATCTTGAGGAATTAAGGTGGCATTTAATTAAATCTGTATCCGCAATTATGATTGCGGCTACTGGAGCGTTTCTAGCTAAAAGTTTTATATTTGATTACCTAATTTTTGGCCCTGCAAAAGCAGATTTTGTGACGTATCAATTTTTATGTAAAATCTCAAAACATATAGGCATGGAGGAAAGTTTCTGTTTTACAGAACTTCCTTTTGAAATTCAAAGCAGAACCATGTCTGGGCAATTTTCTGCTCATATTTGGACCGCCATCACTGCAGGATTTATTATTGCCTTTCCCTATGTATTATACCAGTTATGGAAGTTTATAAGTCCCGGATTGCATGAAAATGAACGTAAACATTCCAGAGGTTTTATAATTGTGTCATCACTGTTGTTCTTTATTGGTGTTCTTTTTGGGTATTATATTATATGCCCCTTATCAATCAATTTTCTTGGGTCATATCAAGTGAGCAGCTTAGTTCATAATGATTTTGATTTGGATGATTATATTAATTTAATAAGAGTTTCAATCTTAGCGTCAGGTCTCGTTTTTGAATTACCTATAATCATCTATTTTTTAACAAAAATCGGATTAGTTACCCCACAATTCTTAAAAAAATACAAAAAATATGCTTTAATCATCGTATTAATTGTATCGGCAATTATTACACCACCAGACATAACAAGTCAAGTTATTGTTGCCATTCCAATTCTTATATTATATGAAGTAAGCATCTTTATTTCTCGAATAGTTATAAGAAATCAAAAACGAACAGAAAAAAAACATGTCTGATATAGTTAATGAATTTAATGATTATCGTTCAAGAATGAATGATAAAATACTTTCTGATAATAACAAAGTCATAAAGCGTATTTTTAATTTAGATACCAATGCCTATTCCGAAGGTGTTTTGGACGTAAAAACGAAAGAGTTATTAGGTTTAGTAGCATCGGCTGTATTACGCTGTGATGATTGTATAAAATATCATCTGGAAACAAGCTATAAATTAGGTTTAACTAAAGACCAGGTTGTTGAAGCCTTAAGTATTGCCACTTTAGTTGGTGGTACCATTGTTATTCCGCATTTGCGTAAAGCCTATGAGTTTTGGGACGCCTTGGAACAACAATAATAACCAACATAATATCATTGCTGCTATAATAGTCTATGTGATTTTACTATTTTTAGCGTTCATAATATAACATATGATTTTAAGAGCTGAAAATTTAATGAAGTCCTATAGCGGACGAAAAGTTGTAAAAAATGTTTCTCTTGAAGTAAATCAGGGAGAAATTGTTGGTTTATTAGGACCAAATGGTGCCGGAAAGACAACTTGTTTTTATATGATTGTTGGATTAATTAAGCCCAATGGTGGCAATATTTTTCTTGATAACGCTGAAATAACTAAATACCCCATGTATAAAAGAGCACAACATGGTATTGGATATTTAGCTCAGGAAGCCTCCGTTTTTAGAAAATTAAGTATAGAAGACAACATTTTAAGTGTTTTACAACTTACTAAACTTAGCAAGACAGAACAACATGATAAAATGGAATCTCTTATTGAAGAATTTGGTTTAGGACATATTAGAAAAAGCCGTGGCGATTTATTATCTGGTGGTGAACGCCGTCGAACAGAAATTGCCCGGGCTCTGGCAACTGACCCTAGTTTTATTCTGTTGGATGAACCTTTTGCCGGTGTTGATCCTGTTGCTGTTGAAGACATTCAACGTATTGTGGCCCAATTAACTAAAAAAAACATCGGTATTTTAATTACCGACCATAATGTGCAGGAAACGCTTGCCATTACAGACCGAACCTATTTAATGTTTGAAGGAAGCATATTAAAGGCAGGGGTTCCCGAAGAACTTGCAAATGACAGTATGGTGAGAAAAGTGTATTTAGGTCAGAATTTTGAATTGCGCAAAAAGAAGATTCGGGATTAGGTTGTTTTGTCATTCCTGCGAAGGCAGGAATCCACTTGCTTAAAAAAAATACTCATGTATAAAACCATTCATCAATATTATCTTTACATCATTACCAACAAAACGAATGGCACATTATATATTGGCGTTACAAACAATTTAGAACGACGGATATTTGAACATAAAAACAAACTAATAGAAGGCTTTACTAAAAAATATGGTTTAGATAAGTTGATTTATTTTGAAACTTATCAGTATGTAAATGATGCCATTAAAAGAGAAAAGAACATGAAGAAATGGAAACGCCAATGGAAAATAGACTTAATTGAAAAAGCAAACCCAAATTGGAAAGATTTGTCAAAAGATTGGATTTTTTTAATTAATTAATTAATTAATTAATGGATTCCTGCCTTCGCAGGAATGACAAAAAAGAGAATTTTGAGCTGCGTAAAAAGAAGATTAGAGATTAATTAAGATTTAATCGTCTTATAAATCTTCTTAAAAAGCAAAACAATAAAAAAGGCTATAAAACCTATTAAAACACCCATGATGGCATCTTTAATAATAGCAGGTATTTCTTCTAAAACTTCTAAAACATGATGTAAAAAGGCTATGTTATGGGTAAATATGCCTCCTGCAACCAAAATAAGTGCAATGGTACCTATTACAGATAAGCTTTTAATGACTATTGGAAGCGCCTGAATCAATAAATTACCAAAAAATAAGGAAATTCCTTTTTCGTTTTTACTTCTTTTAACAAGATTGTACCCTAAGTCATCCATTCTTACAATAAGTGCTACCATACCGTAAACCCCAATAGTAGCTAAAATGGCCACAATGGAAACAACCAATATTTGAAATGCCAAAGGTTTGCCTATAACGGTCCCTAAAGCAATTATGACAATTTCAATGGATAAGATAAAATCGGTAAAAACAGCCGATTTGATTTTTGATTTTTCAACATTTAACAGCTCGTTTTCTGTAAAATGCTCTGTTTTAACCTCCCGTTGTTCATGTTTGTGAGGTAAAATAAACTCCACTATTTTTTCAACACCTTCATACGCCAAATAAATACCTCCTAATACTAAAATTAAAGTAACCACCCACGGAAAGAAAGCACTAAGCAAAAATGCCAAGGGTAAAATAATTATTTTATTTAAAAATGATCCTTTGGTTATAGCCCATAAAACCGGCAATTCTCTTGATGACACAAAACCCGTCGCCTTTTCAGCATTAACGGCCAAATCATCCCCTAAAATACCCGCTGTTTTTTTGGTCGTGATTTTACTCATTACCACCACGTCATCCATCAATGTAGCAATGTCATCCAATAATGCAAAAAAGCCTGATGCCATTTTTTTGCTTTAGTTTGATTTATAGTTTTTTGCTGCCAGACTATCTAAAAGCGACATCGCTAAATACAGTAGAATAATTATTGGAATGGCGGCAAATTGCAACAATATTAATAAAACAATACATAGCATGATAAAAACATATCTGGACGCATTTTCCTTAAAACCCCATTCTTTAATTTTTAACGCAAACAATTTAATATTTGAATTCAACAGATAACAACTCAATAAAGTCAAAATAATTAAAACCCATTTGTTAAGAATCATAGCATTCATTAAATCACTGTTTTGAAATTCTATAATTAATGGCAACGATATGATCAATAAGGTGTTTGCTGGTGTTGGTAAGCCTTTAAAATAACTTTGCTGATCTTCATCTATATTAAACTTTGCCAATCTATAAGCGGAAGCTAAGGTAATAAACAATCCCAAAAAAGGAATTATTGAAAATGTTATTCCTTGAAAATGTATCACAGAATTCCAGTCATTACTCAACGTTGATATTTCAGGTTTATCAATGGCCAATGACAATAATTTAAACATAATAATTCCTGGTACTACACCACTTGTTACCATATCTGCTAAAGAATCCAATTGAACACCTAACGCCCCTTGAACATTAAATTTCCTGGCAAAAAACCCATCAAAAAAATCAAAAAATATACCTAGAAACACAAAAATAGAAGCGGCAACAAAATTGTTGTTTACAGCAAAAATAACCGCAATGCAACCACAAAATAAATTTAAAAGCGTTAAGGCATTAGGAATATATTTCTTCATATCTTGAGATTTGTTTTTTGTAAAAATAACAAACAATTTTGGCTTTAAACAAGTATCAAACAATATCTGTTAGTATTTCAAGTTTATACCTTATAAATTATGTGCATATTTGTAAAAAAATTACAATTGGATAGGTACTTAATCACTTTATTTTTCATTGTAACATTAACGGTATTTGGTCAAACAACCAGAAAATACTCCAACGAGTTCATGAATATTGGGGTTGATGCGGCTGCTTTGGGTATGAGTAACGCCATAACAGCACAATCTTCTGATGTAAATGCAGGATATTGGAATCCTGCCGGATTAATTCATATAGAAGACAACCAGTTAGCATTAATGCATTCAAGTTATTTTGCCAATATTGCAAATTATGATTACGTTGCTTTTGCAAAACCTTTGGATAATCAAAGTGCCATAGGCATCTCATTAATTCGTTTTGGAGTTGATAACATATTGAATACTACACAGTTAATTGATGCTCAAGGCAATATTAATTATGATAGAATTAGTTTATTTTCGACCGCTGATTATGGCTTAACATTTTCATACGCCAGAAAATTACCGGTTGAGGGTCTTAATTATGGAGTAAATGCTAAAGTTATCAGACGTGTTATTGGTGATTTTGCATCCTCTTGGGGTTTTGGTTTTGATGTTGGAGTCCAATTTGAAAGTAATAATAACTGGAAATTTGGTGTTATGGCACGAGATATTACAACTACATTTAATGCTTGGAGTATTAATAAAGAAGCCTTTGCTACCATTCAAAATGCAGTAGCAGGTCAAAATCAAGAATTACCAGAAACTTCAGAGATTACTATTCCAAAACTTCAAATTGGGATTTCAAAAATAATGACTTTTCATTATGACTATACCTTTTTAGCAGCAGTTAATTTAAATGTGCGTTTTGAGGAAAATAATGATGTGATTTCATCCTCTTTTGCAAGTGTTAATCCGGCTTTAGGATTTGAATTTGGTTATGTTGATATGATTTATTTAAGAACCGGGGTTGGAAATTTTCAAAATGAATTACAACTTGATAATTCAGAACAACTAAGTTTTCAACCAAGCTTTGGTGTTGGTTTTAAATATAATGGTATTCAAATAGATTACGCCTTTACAGATATTGGTGACCAAAGTGTTGCGTTGTATTCCAATGTGTTTTCTTTAAAACTTGATTTTAGTATCTTTAGATAATATATCTCTTAATTTATGCTCAAAAAACCACTCATCCTCCTATTTCTTTTAGTTTTTACTGTTTCATTTGCACAGCCTTATAAACTATCACCAGATACACAAATAAGTGTTATAACGGTGGCGCCAGGGAGTTCATTAAATGATGCCTTTGGACATAATGCCATTAGAATAAAGGATCCTGTAAATAATTTAAACGTGTCTTATGATTATGGTCGATTTGATTTTGAAGCTCCAAATTTCTATTTAAATTTTGCACGTGGAAAATTAAATTATTCTATTGGAGCCTCAAACTATAATGATTTTTTAAAATTTTATAAATGGCAAAACAGAACGGTTGAAGAACAAGTGTTAAATTTGGCTCAAACCCAAAAACAAAAGGTTTATAATTATTTAATAAACAACTACAGGCCAGAAAACAGAACGTATCTATACGATTTCTTTTTTGATAATTGTGCCACTAAAATAAAGGATGTAATTAATAGTGCTGCAGATTATGGTATTGTATTTAATATTCCCAAAGACTTTAAACAAGAAACTTTTAGAGCCTTAATTCAAAATAATCTGAATAAAAATTCTTGGGGCAGTTTAGGAATTGACCTAGCACTAGGTGCCGTTATTGACAAAAAAGCAACCCCTGAAGAGCATATGTTTTTGCCAGCATACATTCATGAATTCTTTGAAAGTGCCACAATAAATGGAACCAATAAACCTTTGGTAAAAGACAGCAGAACCGTTTATAAACAAAAAGAAACTCCAAATGAGAATAACTTTTTTTCCAGTCCTTTATTTATTTTTGGAATCATTGGATTCTTTATCCTTTTTATAACCTACAAAGATTATATGAAAAGCAGGCGAACAAAATGGATAGATGTTGTTTTATTTGGTTTCACCGGAATTATTGGCATACTCATTTTACTGCTTTGGTTTGCCACAGACCATAAGGCAACGCACCAAAACTATAATTTGCTATGGGCTTTTGCCATAAATATTTTAGTTATAAGGCAGCTTTTAAAAGAAACCATAAAACCTTGGTTTGTTAAATATTTGAAATTTTTAGTGATTATGCTTTGTTTGTTAACCTTACATTGGATTATTGGTGTTCAGGTTTTTGCTATTGGATTAATCCCTTTATTAATAGCACTCTTTATCAGATATGTATATTTGATTAGGTTTTATAGTTCAAAAACCAAACATTACAACTGAGTACTGCCACTGCAAACTGAACGCTGAATTATTGCCCTCTGAAGAAAAACATAGTCGTTAAGGTTTTTATAAGAATATTAATATCCAAGAAAAAACCTCTATGCTTAATATAATACAAATCATATTGTAATTTAAGCAAACTATCATCAACTGTTGAACCATAACGTGTTTTAACTTGAGCCCAACCCGTAAGTCCTGGTTTTATGATATGCCTGGTTTCGTAAAATGGTAAAATTTCTGATAATTCTTTAACAAAAAAGGGGCGCTCTGGTCTTGGTCCTATCAAACTCATATCTCCTTTTAAAATATTAATAAATTGAGGTATTTCATCTATTCTGGAATGCCTCAAAAATTTTCCAAAAGCAGTAATCCGGATATCATTTTTTATTGCCCAAACTGCACCACTTTTTTCAGCATTTTCAACCATCGTCCTGTATTTAAGCATTTTAAATGTTTTTCCATTTTTTCCAACACGATCTTGAATATAAAAAAGGGAGCCTTTATTTCCAATGAAATTTCCCAAAACAATGAAAGGCAAAAAAAGCAAACCCATCAAGACGCCAATAACAGCAATAACAATATCAACTAAACGATAGAAAAATAAATACATTTTATTCTGATTGTTCCTACTGAATGGGAAATATTTATAAAAATCCTTCCCAACAAATTGTACAGGAATCCTTTGAGTCATATCTTCATAAACTTGAGTGTATTCTTTAATTGAAAAACCCGACTCCAAAAGCCTTATTAAATCCAAATATATCTCAGGTGTAATGGCTTCTGAATTATAACTTGCGACAACAATTTCAGAAATGTTTTTTTCTGTAATAATTTTATGAATATCTTTTGGATTGTACTCATGTATCCCATGAATTTTAATTTTTCGTGATTGGTCTGCTTCACAATTGATAAACCCAACAATTTTATAATTAGGATCTGAATCTTTAAAAGCTTTAATTATAGCTTCAATATTGGTTGTTTCGCCTACAATTAAAACGTTTTTATAAAACCTTGGTGATGCTATAAATGATATATAAGCAAAACGCCATATAAACAGTGCAAAAAGAATGGCAAAATAAAAGTAGAGTATTTGTAACCGGTTCTCTGGTAAAACGGGTGTAAAAAATGGTGTAAGAAAATAAAATAGAACCGTAACGGAAACGGTCAAGACAATATTTTGAATTACCTTTTCTATTTTGCTTGATTTCTGCAAATCATACAATTCAAAAATGGTTCCAAATATTGATAAGTATATTATTAAAACAACAACCCAAGACCAATTTAATTTAGTAATGGTAAAGTAATCAAAATCAAAAATATTGCTTAATGCATATAAAAATGAAAGTGCAAATAATATATCAAAAATACGCAGCAAGACCTTTCGTTCCGAAATATTGAAATGAATACTTTTATTGGACATTATAAAATGAGTGTTTGAGAGACTATAAAGATAATAAGTTAATTTTTATAGCGGCTATAATTATTCTAATAATGCCATCCATTGATATTTAATCACTTCCCAATCATAAGATTCCATTTTTTTTCGGGCATTAATTGATAATTGTACAGCCTCTTCAGGTTTTGTCATAATGCTCTTAATGGCTTTTACAAATGCATCAACTTGGTTTGGTTCCACTAAAATACCGTCTTGTTTATTATGAATTAAAAAAGGCATGCCACCAATATTTGTCGAAATTACAGGCAAGCCTAGTGCCATGGCTTCCATAACACTTACAGGCATGTTATCAAAATTAGTGGTATTAATGAAAACATTATAATCTGTTGATAATTGGATCCATTCTATCTTTGATAATTTACCCGTAAATATAACATCAAGGTTTAAAGATTTTGCAAAGTTTTTGGCTTTGATTAAAGAACCATCCTTTTCAGGTCCTACCATACAAAGTGATGCGTTTAATCCGTCAACCTTAAGGGATTTTAAAATTTTTATTGCCAGTAACGGATTATATATTTTTGAAAAGGAACGCACCCATAGCATTTTAATAGTTTCAAATGACTTTGAATTGAAGGGGTATTGATTGATTTGAATTGAATTTGGAATAAAAACAACATTAGAATAGCCTTTTTTCTCAAATTCCTGTTTTATATACACAGAAGGTGCTACATTTTTATATGCATTGTTGAAAAGAAGCTTACTTAATATTGGGGTATTTTGCAA
Organism: uncultured Flavobacteriales bacterium; assembly: GCA_963976005.1. Classification (GTDB taxonomy): domain Bacteria; phylum Bacteroidota; class Bacteroidia; order Flavobacteriales; family Flavobacteriaceae; genus Yeosuana. The sequence continues at coordinate 104,908 of CAXBJF010000005.1, forward strand.
TCTTTCTGGCAAATTGCCACCATGTAAAATAGGGATGTATTTTAATTTTAAAACCCTGCATAATTGACTAACAATAAAAGCATAATAGAAATTTAATGTGCTATAGGTATCAATTAATACAACATTTGTTTTTTTTTGTAGCTTAAATACAGTCCACAACATATCTAACAAACGAATAACCTTATTTGTTTTTTCAGAAGCATAAACCACGTTAAAACCATCCTTTTCCAGCAATTCACCAAGAATATGTATGGTAGTAACTGTTCCTTGATTATGATTTAATTTGTTCCCGATGTAAAGTAGGTTATTCATTGGCGCATTTCCATTGTTTAGTAATTTTAGGTTGTGATGTGTTCTCTTACCATATTACTAGCATTTTTGTCTTTAGTCTTTTTACTTTCATACGTAATATTTAATAAGCAGAGTCCATAAATAAAGGCTGGTGCTGCAATTCGCATAGCCGAATGATTAATGGTTAACAACCAAAAGATATAAAAAGAATAAAAAAATAAATTTGATTTATTCTTAAGTCGAAAAACCAAAGGCGTAATAAGTAAAATCAAAAAAGCGAAAACACCTAATAGGCCATGCTCTGCTACAATTCTGCTCATTTCATTATGCGAAGCAGCTTCAATACCGGTTTCGTTTAATCGCTCTTCTTTCACTTTACCAACACCAATTCCTAAAAAAGGATTATTAATATATTCATTAAACTCAAAAGCAACTAAATCGGTTCGTCCAGTAGTAACATCTTCTTTAACACGTCCTGCAGCATCCTGATTGGCGTACCGTTTATCAATAAATCCACTTGTTTGAATAGAACTGATCACCCAAATAAAAATTGCCATGATTACAAAAACAAGGAATGAAAATTTTATCCTAAACTTAGTTTTAATATTAACTTTTACATAATATAATCCAATAAAAAACAGTATCATAATTATAGCGGTAACTACGCCACCTCTACTAAAAGTTACAATGGCCCTAAACCCCAACAACCCCAATAAAATCAAATCAACTAACCTGTGAATAAATATTTCTTTTGATAAAAAAAATCGAGTCGTTAACACAAACATTCCAATTCCTAAAACCGTAGCAACTTGATTGGGGCCAAAACCACCGGAAGCCATAAAATTAGATTCAGTTCCTGTAACTACAGATTGCAGATCTGGTGCATATAAAAACAAATACATTGTCATACTTATTAGTGGCAATAAAAAAGCAACTAAAACAATTTTAATTTGATTGAACGTTATGGATCTTTTATAGCAAAAAACAGCCGTGATTCCCAAGGTAATTGGGCCACTCAAATTAAAGGCAATGGCCCTCCTTAAGTCGGTTTCAAACCCCATTCCGGTTATTGCGACAAATATGCCCGGTATGAGTAATAAAAGGTATAAAACATAAATTAATGCCTGATTTTTAAAGCTATTACTAAACAAACCGATAAGGATAAAGAAGATTATCAAATATTTAGAAGCTTCATAAAAAAAAGTTCCGTCATTCATTCTTAAGAAGACTTCTATACCCACAATATAGGCACTGGCTAACAATACGTAAAATGTTTTTTTCTGTTTGGATACCATTAATATTTTATAACTAAAAAAAATGGCAACACCTATAAAATATACGGTGGCCAATGGTCTATATACAAAAACACCAATAGCTAAAAAGATATGAAAAACAATGAGTTTATAATATAAAGACAACTTCATATAGCATGTTGTTTGTAGATTTTTACTAGAGCATCTATGGTACTGGATTCAGAAAAAGAGGACAAAATTTTTAAATGCAAATTCTTTGAGGTTTCTAGTCTCAAATTAACATCATTCATATATAATAATAAGGCATCGACTAAAACCTTTTCGTTTTCGGGCTCAATTAATAACCCTTCTTTTTTATTCGAAATAACTAAATTACAATCCCCTACGTTAGTAGCAATGACAGGCAAACCAGCTAAACCATATTCTAACAATGCTAAAGGTAAGCCTTCAGATTTTGAAGACAAAACACTCACAGTACTTTGACTTAAAATATAATTGGTATCTGCACAACTTCCGTAAATAAAGACTTGCTTTTCTAACTTATGTTCTGCAATAAAATTTATTATTGAATTATAATAATCATCGTTATATAATTGCCCTACCAAATGCAAACTCCAATCAAAATGCGTCTTTTGAACTTCATTAAATGCTTTTAGCAAAGTAATATGGTCTTTTTGAGGTCGTAAATTTGCTAAACATATGATACGCTTGTTATTTTCTCCTTTTAATTTTGTAACGGGTTTTGAATTATTTACAACTGCAAAATTTGGCAAATAACTAACAGATTTAATATGAAGTACATCTGTAGACCAATTTTCCAGTTTAGAATTCACAGTAATCACATGATTAAATAATTTTGAACACCATTTTAAAACTAATTTCGGGCGTTCATTTAAAAACTCACTTTTTCCATAGTGGTCATGCCAAATTAATATGAGTTTAGGGTTTAATATTTTGATAATCGACCCTAAAAAAAACGAGGTTGAATGTGCGTGAATAATTTGTATGTCTTGCTTTTTCACATACTTATTTAGCTTTCTAATTGCATTAAAATCTAAAGACGTTTTTTTATTCAAAAAAAGATATTGAACGTTTTTTGACAGACTCTCTTTGAGTAATCCTTCTTCTCTGGTCGCACACAAATAAGATGCTTCAATGCGTGATGTTAAAGAATTGGCATAATTAACCGCTACACGTTCTGCACCACCAGCATTTAAAGAATCTATGAGCTGTAAAACTTTCATGAATGTTTTAATAGTTTAAGGATTTCAGTTCCAAACACCTCTAAAGTATAGTTTTGCGACCAATTGGCAGCTTTTTCAGACATAGATTCTAAATTATCTACATTTTTTAAAGTATTTTCAATGATGACGACATCTTTAATCAAATTAGCTTCAATTAAAATACCTCTATTACCATTATCCAACATAAATGGTACACAAGAAATAGATGTGGCTATTGGAATGACACCAAAAAACATAGGTTCTGCAATAGCTTTTGGCCAACCTTCAGATTTTGATGGCAATATTGAAAAATGAGCCGTTTTTAAGGTCTCTTTTACAATTTCCTTTGGTTGATTTCCATGTAATGTAACTATTTTTTCGAGTTTATTATCTGCAATATATTGTTGTAAGACTTCTTTCAAAACGCCATCTCCATAAACCTCTAAATACACAGAAATGCCCTCCTTGTGTAAGGCTTCAATAATTTGAATTGCTAATAACGGTCGTTTCCCTTCAACCAAACCCCCTATAAAAATGAATTTTAAATCACCAGAATAGTCTCTAATAAATGGGTTTATTATTTCTGATTTTCTATAAGTTGCTGTAAAAAATGGTTTAATATTTTTGGTTTGGTTCTTCCATTTACCATAGACTAAAACCTGCATGTTTTTAGTTAAGAATGTATTACTCAAAATCCATTTTTGAAATTTGTAACTCCAGGGTTGTTTTGCTGTTGGATCCCAATTACCCGCGTATTTAGCCGTTTTCATTTTCTTTGGAAAAAAAACCTGAACCATACATCCTAACAAACCTATATTTCCTGGACAACGTAAATGAATATGATCTGCTTTTCTACAAGCTTTGAAAATTCTGAAAAAAATTATTGGAAATTTTAATAATGATACTATGGCTTTAATAATTGATGTAAATTGAATAGATGGAATCTGTGTAAATTTGATAGTTCTATGCTGATAAGCACCATCAATTGCAGTAGAGCTACTGTTATTTATTGGTGCTACTACTTCAACCTCATCTACATGTTTTAACCATAAATTCATCTCATTAACATACGGAGCATAAGCAAACCATTCTTTGTTTTGCCGCTTATGTAACACATGTGTAATAATTAAAAAATTCATGAAATTGATTTATAAAACTCAATGTTTTTTTTCACAATAATGTCTGTGTTAAAAGTTTGAATAACAAAATCTCTGGCTTGTTCTTCTATTTTAAGACATTTTTCCGGGTTTTCTATGCACCATAAAATTTTTTCAGCAATATCATTACTATCATAAGGATTGCATAACAATCCTGTTTTTTTATGCTCTATAGTTTCTGGTCCAGGACCAAGTTTAGAAAAAACAACCACTTTTTTCATCGCCATAGCCTCAGGAGCCACTAATCCTTGTGTTTCCATTAATGATGGGAATACACATATTTTAGCAGAAGCATATTCAATAGAAAGTTCATTATAAGAAACTACTCCTTTAAATATAATATTATGAGAAAATTCACCGAGAACTGGAATTACTTTTTCCTTTAAATATTGAATATAAGATGCACCATCTTTAAAAAACCAATCTCTTCCATATATCGCAAGTTTTAAATTTGGATATATAGCATTCACTTTCTTCATTGCAGATATTAATTGCTTAACTCCTTTTTTTTCGCATACGGTTCCAGCAAACAAAATAGTATCTTCATTAATTATGATTTCTGGTCGAGGTTTAAAAACTTCTAGATTTATTGGACATCTGATAATACTTATACTCTTTTTATTATAATTCAAATACTTTGAAGTATGCTCTTTCACATAGTTTGACACCGCTATAAATGCGTCAGCTTTTTTAAAAGATCTTTTTTCTTGAAATCCTTTCCACCAATCAATTTTTCTTTCTTCAACTTCTGAAAAAAAATGATGGCCTCCATGAAGTCTAATTATATATTTTATAGATTCTATCTTATTTAGAAAAGCTAAACCAAGCTCAGGAGTTTCTACAATATTTATTGGTGACGCTTTATGTATTTTTAATATTTGCCTGTTGATAGACCTGTAATTTAGAAACCAAGTAATACCCTTAACTTTCCTCAGCTTTAGTCTATAAATATGAACACCTTCATCAAGTTCTTCTTCATTCTTATTAGCGTATACATTTATCCCAATAACACTTACTTTTATGCCTTCACTAACATAAGCCTTCCCTATAGTTTGAATAAAAGTTCCAATTCCGCCATGGGGAAATCCTTCTTTTGGATATTCATGAGTAATAAAACAAATATGCATAATTTAATTGACTAAGTTATTTGTAATAGTTTGAGCACTATTAATATTAGGTTGATTAATAATTTTCAACCAATCTTTACCTAATGATTTATTATGGAATAAAGCTTGGTCTATAACCTGAATAAAATCATCTTTTGAATTAATCCAATATACAACATCTTTATTGGGCATACTTTTAAAATGTTGGTAATTATAAATGGTTTTAACCGACCAATTTTCATCAATTACCGCATCATAATTTATATATGCTGCGGGATTATTGAAAATGGCAAAATCATGAGCCATAGTTGAGCCAATATTAATAACAAGATTACTGTGCTTACATATGTTTGCTAATAATTTAACATCCTCATAATAAGGAAATAATTGTGTCCACTCTTTTTGTGTATTGCTCCATTTTGGTTCAATTGGTATTAAAAAATCACTATACTTTTTAATTATTGATTTGTATCTCCCTGACAAATCAACTGGAGTTCTTCTAAAAAGAATTTGCACTTTATTCTTATATCTGCTATTAGCAATGGCTTGAGCTAAATCTTCTAAATATTGTGGGTCATAAGGTGATGTAAATTCATCATCACCAGAGAAACATATTGTTGATTTATTAATATCTAAACCATGATTTTTAAAAAAGCTTTCCTTTTGTTCTATTAATGACTCATTATACAATTCAAACTGTGGGGTTCCCGTGACCAAAATATTTTTCGCTAAAATTTCTGGATAATATTTTAATAAATCTCCTTTCATATAATCAGACCAAACTATATATTTCTCAGTACGTACTGACAATCTTGCTTTTACTAAATTATCCCAGGAATAAATGGCACCAATTGTACGAATATTTAATACTTCAGCAGCCTTGAAAATAGGAATAGCGTTTATGGCTCTTTGGTGCGTACAAAAAACAATATCTGGTTGTTCTTTTAATAAATATTCCTTTTCAGAAGAAATGTTTTTTAGTAAAAGTTTTTGATAATAGTTTTCAAGACGTAAAATATAATTATATTTTTTACTTATTTGTTTTCCCGAAAATTCTACAGCCTTATAAAACCATTTTTCCAGTCCTTTTCTTTTGGTCTTCCAATTTTTAAGCACGGTTGAATTACTCTCTAATTTAGAATAATAAATTAGCCTTCCGTAACAAATAGTCTCTCTTAAATATTTATGTAAAACTGGTTCCTTATATTTTGGGATTTCTCTTTTGGCTAGTTGTACATTATGTACTTTCTCTACTTCTTCAATTGCTTCATTTGAAAGTGCATGATATATAATAAGTTCAACATGTTGCTTAATCAAGTTTGGTATAATATCCGAAAATAAATAATTTCGAATACCCGTTCCATCTGGAACTACAAACATGATCTTTTTTCGCTTATTACTCACTTATCACTTATTATTTTAATGAATATCTATAAATTGTTTTTGATTATTTATATTCCATAAGGTTGTATCTAAAAGTGACTTTAAGAATGACTCAGAACTATTACCATTTCCAAAAGAAATAGTATCCTTTTTTACGCCACTAAATTCTTCAGAAAGTGCATTAAAGATATCTTCTTCTTTATAGGATGTATTTAAGATATGAGAATGCAGTGTTCTATTTTCTTGTCTGGTACCAATATTAATTGTTGGAATACCATAATAAGGCGCCTCTCTAATTCCTGCACTTGAATTACCAATTATTAAATCACTGTTTTTAAGTAACGTTAAAAAGTATTCAAATCTTAATGAAGGAAAAATTCTAAATCTTGAATTAGATTCAAGCTTCTTATAATTGCGTAAAATTATCTCTGATCCTAAATCATTATTCGGAAATATGACCACATAATTTTTGTTATCTCTTAATAATGCATTTACAAAATTATTAGCATACTCATCCATTTTATCAAACTCTGTGGTGACAGGATGAAACATAACCACTGCATAACTTTCAAAGGAAATATTATAATAGGATTTTACTTCTTGAATACTTGGAAGATTATTTGAGAACATAATATCTACATCTGGCGATCCAATAACCTCAATTGAATTTGATAATTCTCCCATTTGGATTAGCCTTTTTTTAGCCTTTTCATTAGAAACGTAATGAATATGACTCATTTTACTTATAGAGTGCCTGATTAATTCATCAATTGTTCCAGAAAGTTCTCCTCCTTCAACGTGGGCAACCAAAATATTATTCAAAGCACCTACAATAGCGCCAGCCATTGCTTCTACCCTATCACCATGCACCACAATTAGATCTGGCTTTATTGTTTTAATATAGGATGAAAACCCATCAATGGTTCTTGCCAAAGTTAAATCCATTGTAGCTTCAGAAGTATGGTTTTCAAAAGTATAAACATTAGAAAAGTTGCAACGCTCAATTTCAATAAGAGTGTAGCCATAAGTTTCCATAAGATGCATACCTGTCACAAATACAAAAGGATTAAAATTTTTGTGATTTTCAAGTATTTGAATGAGAGATTTTATTTTACCAAAATCGGCTCTTGTACCTGTTATAAAAACTATTTTTTTATACATATTTTTTTACTTCCAACAAATATAAATCTTTAATCATTGTTAGATCGAAATGCTCTATTTTTTGTCAGACTGAGCTTGTCGAAGTCCCGTCATCTTTACCAAATTGCGTATAATTTTTAGAATATGCCACTAACCTATCCCAATCTTCATCAATTAAAGCTTGCTTTTTCCTCCTGCTCCATCCTTTTATTTTCTTTTCAAAAGTAATCGCCTGTGAAGGATCTGAAAATATTTCAACCCATACTAACTCAATTGGTCGTCGTTGAAAAGTATAAGAATATTTATCAATCCCAGTATTATGTTCAAATAATCTCCTTTCAAGATTATTTGTAAATCCTGTATAAAAAGAATCATCTTTACATTTAACAATATAAACATAATAGGTTTTCATAATAATTATGTCGTTTTTCATTGCGCTTCGACAAGCTCAGCGTGACAAACAACATTCCAAATATTATCCTTGATGTCAGTCTGAGCCTGTCGAAGACCACTCCTGATAAAGTTTCCAAATAAAACAAAAAATGACACTTCGACAAGCTCAGTGTGACAATAAATTTTACTCAACATCATCCCACGTTAATTGTTCATCATTTTCAATATCTCGAATGGCTTTTTTTCCTAAAATACTACCAAAATGTTCTGCTAAAATTTGTCCTGTTCCAGGGCGTTTCACCCAAATATTGTTTTTAGTTAAAATATCTCCTTTAGAAATTTTGGAAATTGAACAAACGGTTGCAAATGCGAAATCTATAGTCACTTGCTCTTCTTTGGTTGGTTTTTTTGTTCCACCCCGCATTAAAGCTATTTCTTTACAACAGCTAATAAGATCTTTACAAGTATTTTCATCCATACTACAAACAATATCTGGTCCTTTTCGATACATATGATCTGTAAAATGTCGCTCTAATATGGATGCGCCTAAAGCTACAGCCCCCAAACATGCATTATTATTAAGGGTGTGGTCACTAAGACCAAAAACTTTATCCGGAAAGGCGTTATGTAATTCCGTCATAGCTCCAAATCTTACAAGATGACTTGGTGTTGGGTATAAATTAGTGGTATGTAATAATGCCAAAGGGACATTGTGTTTGTCAAAAATATTAACTGCTTTTTTTACACTTTCAATAGTATTCATTCCTGTACTTAAAATTACAGGCTTTCCAAATTGAGCTATATGTTCCAGTAATGGGTAATTATTACATTCACCAGAGCCTATTTTATAGGCTTGAACATTCATTTTTTTTAAGCGTTCTGCGGCTGCTCTAGAAAATGGTGTAGAAATAAAAATCATTCCTTTCGATTCAACATAATCTTTTAACGCCAATTCATCTTCTTCATTTAATGAGCATCGTTCCATAATTTCGTAAATGGAAACATTTGCATTACCAGGAATTACTTTTTTAGCCTCAGCACTCATTTCATCCTCAACAATGTGCGTTTGATGCTTTACTACCTCAACTCCTGCCCTTGCTGCCGCATCTACCATTTCTTTGGCTACTTTCAAGGAGCCTTCATGGTTAATACCAATTTCGGCAATAACTAATGGCGGATAATCCATTCCTATTTTTCTTCCTGATATTTCTATAAATGGATTACTCATTTGGATGATTTTTTAATATAAATTCAGCATATTTAAAATCGTTTTCAGTATCTATATCCACTTTTGAATATGGATGGTTGGTAATAAACGGGCAATTATTTTCACCTAAAATTCTGCCCTTCAAAATTAATTCAGCCTTTGTAATATATAATATGCCATTTTCAAAATATAAAGGTTCCAAATCTTGACTTCGTTGGCCCATAACGTAATTGTAAGGTTCAAAATTTCCATTTACAATTTTGCCTAATTTATTTTTATTTAAACTGACGGTCATTAAACTATCATAATTCAATTCAGTATACTTTTTAAAAGCTTCCTTTAGAAGTGCTTTTGGCCTCAAAGGATTTGTAGGTTGTAACAAAATTACATTATCAAAAGATTTTTCAACCTTTTCCAAAACATGTTTTAAGGCTGAAACTGTTGAAGCCAAATCACCTGATATTTCTTTAGGCCTGTCAATAACTTTTACACCCAAACCAATAGCAATTCTTTTTATTTCATCATCATCAGTAGTTACATAAATATCATTAACTAAATTAATATTTTGCTTAGCATATTCAATACTGTGTGCAATTAATGGTTTGCCTTTAAGAAGTAAAACATTCTTTTTTGGTAAACGCTTAGAGTTTCCTCTTGCTGGAATTATAACAATATTGTTCATTATTCTAATATACCATTTATAAATTTTTGTTCCCAATCTTTATAATCCCAAATACTATCAGTTTCAGATTTAAGCCTTCTTTTTTTTCCGAAATTGGTTTCCTTTCTTGCTAAATTAAAAGCTTCAATCCAATTTTCAACATGCTCTATATCATTTACTAAATAAGTATATTTTAGACTCTTTAAAACTTCTGGTATAGCTCCTCGATTTGAAGCTATTATTGAATTGCCGCACTTCATCGCCTCAATCATAGACAGTCCAAACCCTTCCTCATAAAAAGTGGTAAACATATAATAATTACTAATTTGCAAATATTTTGAAACTTCCGTATTACTTATACGCCCAATATTCCTTACATTTTCATGTTCAATTCGTTTTGTAGTACCTATAACTAACACTTTTAAAGTGGGATTAATTACTAGTAATTTTCGCACAACGTCTTTAAATACATTAAATCCCTTTTTAGGTCTATCGTTTGCTACCCATATTAATATTTCATCTTCTAAATTAAACCCTTTTTCTATTCTCACTTTTTGATATCCATCATTGGTCAAAGGATAAAAAATATCCGAATTAACCCCGTTTCCAACAATTGCTGCTTTTGGGAAGCAGTCCTTTTTACTCACTTCATATCCAGAATAAGAAAGAAATAATATTTTATCTATTTCCTTTAAAATATTTTCTTCAAGCTGAAGTCTAAAACCATGGAATGAAAATACAATTTTTACGGGACAACTAAATTTAGATTTGGATAATATTATAGCTTCTAACAAATGCGCATCATCCATGACAACTATAGTAAGTTTTGATGCTTTTTTTGAAAGTTTTCTTAGAGCTTTAATATAATCTTTTCCTACCCAATATTTTAAAAGAAGATTTCTAACTTCTTTTCTCCATGTAAAAAAATTTCTCTTTTTACAATATAAATATGTATTGCTGAAATTTGAAGGAGATAATACGAAATCAAATAAATTATGGTTACTATTTAATAATGATAGCCTAGTAGTCCAACTACCAATTACTTTAGACGGAAGTGCAATATTACTAACCAATATATTTAAATCTCTTTGCATTAATAAGGTTGTTTAACGCCTTTTAAACCAAAGTAAAATGTCTTGATTTTCTTAAAAAAGATTTGATGTAAAACTTTACCAATAAAATATTGAAACTTATTCAATGGCATTGCCGTTGGCAAAGTTTCTAATATTTCATTAGAATTATCAATTTGATTTATTTTATCCATTTCATCTTGCATCCAAGGTTCAAATATATTCCCTAAATGATAAGCATAATTACCATGTGTGGATAGTCTTAGGAATCCGCTTTTATCGTTTGGTTTATCTAAATAATTGTTTTCACTCCCTCCAACAATTTTAAGCTTACAATTCTCTTTTGGTGCACTATTAAAAACTTCAGCTTTAAAAGTAGCTACAAAATGGCCGCAACCAATTACGGCTTTCTCATTATTATTACTAATTGTTAGATATAATTTTTCATGAATATCATTATACAATTCGCGCCCAATACTCTTTTGAAATTTCTCTAATCCTTCTGGATGTTTTACTTCTGAAAACTGTAATTTGCCCTTTGTAAGCGCATAATAAACAGTGCTATTTAAAAATTCTGATCTGTACGCTATACTGCTAGGTACTGGCGAAACCATACCTGATTCTGGAAAAGCATGCAAAATGTTTTCTACTTTCTGTTGCCATTTAGGTAAGAACATTACATCTGAATCCGTAATAGTAATTAATGGTTCTAAATTACTTTTAATTGCAGAATACAAGGCATTCACTTTTCCTAAATTAGTTTTAGAATTCAATAATTGATCGACACTTTCGTTCTCTTTATAAATCTTTAAAAAATAGTTTGAAACCTCATTACAACAGCCATTATTTATAATGGATATTCTGGTTTTGTGATGAATAGTTTTTTGCAAAGATTCAAAACACAACTTAAAAATAATCAATGCATCTTTAAAATAATCCTCAGTTAAATTAGGTATATAAACAGGAATTATAACTCTGTGATAAGAGTCTATTTCTAATACGTTCTGTTGCTTTTCAGGATTAGTTCCTATCCTCATAATAGGTAATTAATTTTTTTAAACCAACTTCTAACGACACCATTTCTCGACCTAATAAAGCTTTCATTTTTGAAGTATCAGGGCAGCGTCTTTCCATATCACCTTCTTTTAAGGCCGGTAAATGTTCTATATTAGATTTAGAACCTGATACTTTAATTATTGTTTTTGCAAGCTCAAGAATGGTCATTTCTATATCACTACCAATATTTAATACTTCATTGGAATAGTCTGAACTTATTAATGCTTTTATGCAGGTATCAATATTATCATCAACAAAACAAAAAGATCTTGTTTGTTGCCCGTTACCATATATTAGGATTGGTTCGTTTTTTAGAGCTGCATTTAAAAATCTAGGGATTACAAAATCTTCACTTTGATTAGGCCCATAAGTATTAAAAAATCTAAATATAGTATATTCCAATCCGTATTCTTGAAAATAAGATCTAAAGAAGGCTTCTCCTAAATTTTTTACTATTGCATATGGTAATCTAGAATTTAATGGAGTAGTTAATTCATTTTGAGGTATTTCAAATGGTTCTCCATATACTTCAGATGAACTTGAATAGAATACCCGTTTTACACATGTGTTTTTTGATAAAGACAAAATATTTCTAATGCCATCAATATCATTTAAAACCATCATGGGGTTTTCTAAGGTCCTTTTTACACCAACAACTGCAGCAAAATGAAATACATAATCAAAATTAAATCGACCAAAAACAGGCACAACATCATTATAAATATTCACATCTGCTTTTATAAAAACCACATTATCTTTTGTCGGTATTTTAGATTGACTTCCTGTTAATAAATTATCAATTATTACAATTAAGTTTTTTCCATTTTCAGCCAACTTATTTGTAAGTGCACTACCTATGTTTCCTGCACCACCGGTAATTAAATATGTTGTTAAACTCATGAAACCATTTTTTTTAAAATCACTCTAAGAACTCTATAATTAAAAACCCAAAAAGGATTAAGTATGAAGAGATTGGAAATTGTTTTTAATCCATTATTTTTAATCATTTTACTTTGCATTAAACATATATTCAATATCAATTTTCTGGATTCTTCACGACCAATAATATTTTGAAGTTGTTTTACTTTAATAACTTGAAATAAATATAAAGGCAAATTAATATATTTTTTGTTATTAGTAGATATATTATTGGTATGTTGCCTATAATTTACCAATGGCTGGTCTAAATAATAAAATTTAGTATGAAACGCACATCTAGACCAATATTCTACATCTTCCAAAGCTGGGGGTATTTTTTCATTAAACAAACCAACCTCATTAATAATTGTTTTTCTTATTAATGGAGTAGGCATCATTAGTGTCCAATTTCCAATCATACGCATTAAAACATTTCCGTGTTTTACAGAATTATTTCCTGGTCTTCCTACTATCTCCCCAGTTATTATACCATTTTCATCCATTACATTACAACAGCCATGAACTAAACCAAAATCATCATATTTTTCCAATATGTTAACTTGAGTTTCTATTTTGTGTGACAACCATATATCATCATCGTCAACAAACCCTATATATTTTCCTTTGGATTTTGAAATACCAATATTTCTTGGGGTAGCTGGTCCTCCACTGTTTTCAATTTTTATATACTTAACATTTGGGAGCTTGTTACATATTTGCTTGTTTTCAGTTCCCAATGTGCCATCATCTATAACAATAATTTCAATATTTTTATAGGTTTGATTAATGACACTATTAAGTGTTATAGCCAAATAATCAGGTCTATTATATGTAGGTATCACAACACTTACCAATGGATTATTATTTAGCATTTCCTACAAATATTTTTGTTACTAAAAATTTAAAAAGTGCAGTATAATACTTTAATTTAATATTACTGACCCCGTCTATATTTTGAATTATTTTTGTTCTAAACAAATTCTGTTTATTACACCATACAAAATATTTTATGTAATGTTTTAATAGTATTTTGTATTTAAAATTAAACTTGAAAAAATTAAGGTAGTCAACGGTTTCTAAATATAAACTCCCAGAATTATCCATAATGTTTTTTTGTGTGGTAGAAGTTTCGTGTCTTCTAAAAAAATTTAATTTTTTATTTAAAAAAGCAAAATTTCCATTCTGCAATAAGTAAGTCCATAAAAACTGATCTGACATTTGTTTGTAAATGAAAATATTTTCTGGTAATTTATTTTTTGGTTTTCTAAAAACTACACAGCTTCCATTTGTAATGTACGTATTAAAGGGCATTTTATCTGTAAAATGAGAAAAATTAAAAATCCCGTAATATCCTTCTTGAACATTTAAATCATGAGTTCTTCTATCTGTATTATAGAGAAAATCATCCTTTTCGTCAATATAATTACTTGCTGAAAATGACAAATTAACATTTTTGTTGTTATCCAATATTTTTATTTGTTCTTCTAAAAATTCCGGACTTGAATAATCATCAGTTTCTGCTATCCAAACATATTCTGATTTAGCCAGTTCAATTCCTTTTTCCCATGAATTATAACCACTTCCTGAATTATAATTGTTTATTATAAATTGAGTTACTCTATCATTATTTTGAATTACAAATTCATTTAAAACATTAATACTTCCATCTGTTGAACAATCGTCAATTATAATAAGTTCCCAATTTGAATATGTCTGATTTAAAATGGAGTCTAATCGTTTTTTAAGAAATTTTTCATGTTTGTAACTTGGTAGTATTATTGAAACCTTTGCCATTGAAAATCTTAGTTTAATATTTTATTCCACACATTTACTATATCATTTTTTTCTCTTTCTAAAGTGTATTCAGATAAAATAAACTCAGATGCCTTTTTTCCTTTTTCTACAAATGGTTTAGAATCAAAGTCATATTCTCTTAAAATTTGCTCAAGTGTTTTTGCAAAAGTTTGCACATCTCTGTCAGGAATTGGATAACTAAATGATTCTTTAAAATATTCTTTTCCACCATAGCCTGTATATCCAATAACAACACATCCACAAGCCATTGCTTCTGCTGGAGGCATCCCAAAACCTTCTCTATGATTAAAACTTAAGAAAATTGCTGACTGCTTAAGTACCTCTGCAACTTCATTTTCCTTCATATTATCAATTTCAACAAACTCCCAGTTATTTAATATTTCACGCTGTTTAATAATATTAATAACCTGTATAACATCTTCGCCTAATTTTCTAGGCATAAAAGCAATTTTCTTCTCTTTAATTAATTGATATTTAAATAAATTATTATCAATACCATAATGAACGCGATATAAATTAATTCCTGGAAACGTATATTTTAGATAATCAATTGCATCTTGCGAAGCCACAATTGTAGCTAATGTATTTTCCTCTGTGTATGAAAATTGGGTTTTACAATCTAAATCTAGACTAAGATTGCTGAATGTATAATAACAATTTTGATTATAAATTACTTTCTTGTTATAAGGGAAAACCTTAGATGCAGCAAACGCGTAAATTTCAGGAAATACAAATATATCATTACACTTCAGGGAAAGAGCATTACTCTTTTTAGTTCCAACATTTTTCAAAAACATTTTGGTTTCAACTATAAAATGGCTTAATATTTTTCTTAACGATTTCTTTCTATAATTTTTATGTTGTTGCTTTATTTCACTAAATACCTTTTTAGAATGAACTATTTTTGTGTTATTATGAAACCATGTACATTTAAAAAAAGGACTCTCATGCAATACATAAGCTTTATACCCAACTTCATTTAAAACATCCACTTGCCTGTAAATCTGTTTTATACCTCCGGCCGCAGTTTTTAAATCTGGGCAAACAAAATAAATACAACTCATGTTTTTCAAATTTCTAGGAATAATTAAAAGTATTACTTTTTTTAAGAAAAATATATCCTTTATTAAACATACTATACATTAGAAAAGCCCCTAAAACAGGAAAAACATGCTTTAAAAAGTACTTACTAGCAATTTCTTTTCTACAAAAATGTCCTTTTAAATAATAGTATGCTGCAAATAATGATACTTTTCTGTTTTTTTCAATAGACTGTTGCATAAATATTCTATGCATATCATGAAGTAAAAAAACACATGTTGTTTGGTTTAGTTTAAGGTTTTTATTTTTAAGGAAGGAATATCTCACCCGTAAGCTAGAGTACGCTTTTACAAAAGCATTAGTTTTTGAGAATGAAATACTATCTTCACTAGCTATTACCCTGACTAATGTATTTGGCAAAATAGCATAATTGGAATCTATTTGCATTACTTTTACATGAAAGTCGTATTCTTGCGATTGTTGTAAACTTTCATCAAAAATTAATTCATTCTCTTTTAAAAACAATGATTTATATATTACAGAGTTTATGTGCCAAAAAGCTTTAAAACTAATATAATCGTTAATGCGATTATTAGATTCTAATATGCCTCCATGAAATCCATCTATTATTTTTCCATTTTTAGTTACCCATTCACATTTACAAATACTGTAATTTGCCTTTATTTCTTGAATATTTTTGAGCTGTAATTCTAAATATTCTGGATACATATAATCATCACTATCAAAAAAAACTACAAAATCACCTTTTGCCTGTTCTAGTCCAAAATTCCTACAGGCATTTGCACCCTTTGGCTTACTTTTTGGTCTCTCTAAAAGCTTAAAACGCTTGTCCTTTATAGCATAATTTTCAATTATTTTAATTGAATCGTCATTAGAACCATCATCAACTATTAAACAATACCAATAAATATATGTTTGAGATATAATACTATTTAAAGTATCTTTTATAACACTAGCTCTATTATAAGTAGGAATAATGATTGATATTAAAACGTTAGTATCCAATTTTAAGTTTATTTTATTTAATAGCAAACGTCGTTAGCCAAATCTCCTTTACTATCAATATTCCAGGAACTAGAACTATTAGCAGTACTAAAATAGGATTTTTGCTCTTCGGTCAAATTATCTACATCTATATACCAACCCCCATGTATAGCTACATATGGAATATTTGTTCGAATAGCATTATAAAAATTTTTTCTAAATGACCATATATTTTTTGGAGGATATAATGCAAAAGTTGTATCGATGCTAGACTGATAATCACCGCTTTTAGTTTTATTTTTCCAGAATCTATTTTCCCATTCTAAAATCTTTGCTTTATTGGGATTTGTGTCTGGAATATCGTCTATTTTTAGGCTAAATCCTACTTTAGATAATTTCCAATTCTTATCTAATAGTTGTTTGAATTTTAAAACAAAATCATTTGGACAAGAGTTTAAAGGGACAATATCTGGATCGGTAAGTACATAATAGCCTTTGTTATATTTATTAAATATTTTTTTTTGTTCCCAAAACACTCTATGTCCAAAATTCTCTGCCAATCTATGTATGACAACTTTATCTTTTAGTTCATCAAAATATTTTATTAGAGGCTTGTAATTTGAGTTATTATCTACAATAACAATATTTGAGTACTCATTTTTTAAAAGAAACGTAATTAATTTCTTTAAATAAAAAAGTTGATTATAACTTACTATAATAATAGGTATAGATTTATAATTCTTTTTTTGTTTTATAGTTACTTGATTGAAATAGTTATTTATAAAACGGAAGTAGTAATATCTAGCTCTTTTTGATATACTATCATTTTTAATAATCTTATAAATATTAAATAAAACTGTTTTCAACATTTAAAGCTTTAAACTATTACTAGATAATTTACTTTACAACGATTCTATAAACTTATATTTTTGGGTACCTAAAACTAAAACACGTTTTGAGCCAACATATATACCTCTATATATAGTAATATTCAATCTTTTAAACAAAAGTAGTAATTCTTTAACCGTATCTTGTTCTCCTTGTCTATTGTAATCATCAAAAATAATTATAAATTCATCTGTGGCTTCAAAACGTTCGGCTTGTTTTACTATATCATATCTTGAATAACGTGCACTTCCAAATGGCCCATCGACTACATATAAATCAAACTTATTTTTTGTGTACTTATTTAAACCATCGTAAAAATTAACAGAAAAGCTTTTAACTTCTTCTTTTTTTAGAGGACAAATAACAATTTTAGAATGAGAAGATAAATCATGATTAGTTAAAAAATGGTTTTTCCACTCACTACTCTCCTCAATAATTTTATATGCGCTTTCTGTTAACTCTTTTTTTAAGTTGAATTGATAAATTTACTAGATTCTCCTAAGCAAAATTCAAGTATTTTATTAGGCTTCGACTCTGTTAATAGTCTATTCAAGACATAGAAAAAAGCGTAATTATCTGCCCATTTCCCAACATTTAAATGTAGCTCTTGTAACCATGCTCTTCCTCTTATACTGTCTTGATATAAATTTGCCCATCCACTCTCTAATGTTGTATTTAAGATTTTACGTCCTCTATGTCTAAACTCCTCTACTATCTTTTTTATTTTTTGAAATATTTATATTTTTATTGAAGTTTAATCTATTTAAAAATACTCTTTATTTTTTTCTTAATCTGTTTCTTTGCAAGTTTAACATCATCTATAACTCTAAACTTTGGTTTGTTAAAGGTAAATGCTTTAAGAGCTCCAGAAGCAAATATTTCCTTTCCCTTTAGTTGATTCGACACATTGTTTCCATGTATTACCTGAATCCACTGTGGCTTATTTGTTATGTTAATTTGTTTTAAGTGTGTCCACTCTCCATGTTGATGAGCATAAACTGTTTCGATAGTTTGATTATTCTTCACACTTTCTATTAGGCTAATAAAAGGATTTAGTGGATAATTCATTTTGCGCAACTTATTAACCTTTCCTATTTCTAAATTATAGCCTATTGGCATCTCTAATATACATTTATAATCTACTAAGTTATTTTGTAATTCCGCAACTGCATCGTCAGAAAAAATATCATCGTTATCTAACCTTGTAGTAATAATAATATCTATGTTTGCGCCATCTATTTCTTCTAACAAATCTTTTGCTAAAGTATCATGAAAATCTTGATAAGACCCTTTAAACTTAGACTTAAAATTAGGCAATAAAGCACTAAGTTTTTCTATTTTTCTCTTGTATAAATCTGGTGTTGAGGTGTCAAAAAAAACCCACCATTCAAAGTTTTTGTTGGTTTGACTTTTTAAGGAAGGAAAACAATAATTTTCAAATAACTGAAATCTTTTTTTTAGCCAGTTTTCATCTAAAACACCACTACCTAAACTGTCTTTATCACACTTTTGGGTTAAATTAAATCTAGTAATTATAAAGTGTTTAAAAATCATATTCAAATAACACTATATGTAAAGTTCTTAATCTTTTAGTTTTAATTGATACATCTTAAAATAGCTCTCAAATCTACAACTCCCTCTTTTGAATTACTAATAATAACCTATTAAATAAAACTTTATCACCATTATTTACAAAAAAGTAGTGACATTATTTTAAAGAATTTATAAATATTTCAAACTGTTAGTATTTCAAATTTTTTAATAAAATAAAACCTCTACCAAATAGGAAAAAACTAAATATCCCCAAAAATGTAGTAATTTTAGTTTTCAAAGAAAATTTATTTTCTGCCCAAATGTATAAATAAAATGTTTTTAGCGCGAGTTTAATTTTTTTTGATCTCACAAAGTTTTTAAAATTATATATCAAATATTCTTGTAGAAATTTTTTTGATTCATTGCTTAATTGAATCTCATTGCTATTATAAATTTTTAATCTAGCTAAAAAATAATTATACCTCCTCTCGTTAATTGAATTGTTATTTGATATACTCGCTGCATGCTGCCTTATATAAATTAATGGTTCATTTATAAACTGATATTTTTCTGAATGGCACAAAATTCTACAATGAAATTCCCATTCTTGTGCTGCTTGTAATTCTTCATCAAATAAATAGTCAATAGTTTGTAAAAAACTTTTTTTCCAAAGTGGAGCTTGTGTTAACCAAGATATTTTTTGGGTTAAATAATCATAGAAAATATTGTTTGAATGGATATTTTCACTTCTTAATCCAATTATATTTTTTATTGAATTTTCAAAAATCAGGGTTTGACAAACTGAAAAATTACATTCGTTATTTTCTAATGCTGTAACCTGAATTGTTAATTTATTTGAATGCATTACATCATCATCATCAAACCAATTAACATACCGCCCCTTACTTAATTCAAACCCATAATTCCTACAGGTATTTGCTCCTTTTGGTCTATCATTTGGTCGATAATGATATCTAAACCTTGAATCTTTTAAAATATAGTCATTAACAACATTACGAGTATTATCAGTGGAGCCATCATCTACGATAATACACTCCCAATTGGTATATGTTTGTTCAAAAACAGAATCAAGTGTTTCTCCGATTAAATGAGCCCGGTTAAAAGTGGGAATTATAATTGAAACTAGAGGATTCAATAGCTTACAATTAATGGGTTAATAAATCTTGCAATACACATATATGCCTTTCTAAATTATAATTTTTTAATATATGTTCTTTTCCTTTTTTGCCAAGTTGTTTTGCTAAGTCTGTATCATTTAATAATTGCAACATATAACTAGCCATAACATTAACCTCATGCTCATCGCACAATAAACCAGTTTCGCTATGCACAATAACATCAGGTATACCAGCATGATTGGTAGTTATTACAGGTAGTCCCGCTGCGCTTGCTTCTAGTATGGACAAGGGCGTTCCTTCCATATCTCCGTCATCAGCAGTAATAGAATGTTGTACAAACGCTAAAGATTCTTTTAATAAATCACCATATGCTTCTGGGGTAATAACGCCTAAAAAGGTTACATGCTCTGTAAGTTTAAAGTGTTTAACCAAGTTTTTACAAGTATTCAATAATACCCCATCACCCGCCATTAATAAACGTGCGTATGGATGGATTTTTACAACGTATTTAAATGCGAGTATAGTATAATAAGGTGCTTTTTTATTTGTAAAACGCCCTACGGCTATAAATTGTTTTTTTGAGAATGTAGGAGTAATGTTTTGAAATATTTTTTGTGGACCATAAACATTATAGACTAATTTGTCTTTAGGACAACCTAAAAGCAATAATGATTTTTCCATGACTTTAGAAACTACAACGATTCTTTTTGAATATTCAAAAACCTCTTTATAGTAGTTGCAGGATTTGATAATACTTTTAATACTAGCGTCATAGCCATGAAAATGCACCACTACGGGTAAGCCTGAATCCTTTAATACATGTTTTAAATGATAAGCATGTGTACCATACTCTACTAAAATGGAATCAATATTATTGACTTTTAAACTATAAAAAACCTGTTGTTGCCATAAATATGGACTTGGCTTTCTATAAAGTTTAGCAAAAACCCTTAAAATTTTATAGCGTAATAGTGGCATCAATCTAGAATATCCTTCAAGTTGAATGTGACTACCTCTTCCATAATAATAAAACACATGCCCTTTTAGATAATTTTTATGTGCCTGAATAAAGGTCTCCGAATATGGGTTTTGGTTTGGTGAAAAAATAGCTATGTTCATTTAATTACTTAATTTTTTTGCAATCCCATACAAACCTGTTATCATTTGACCATTTACAAAATTCACTTTGGTATTTTTATCTATTTTTATCAAAAACCTAATAATAGGCTTTAAGGCTATTGATAAATATTTTCTTTTACTTTCAGACATTGGGCTTCTTCTTATCCACAATCCTAACATTTGAGCCATAGAAGCATGCCAACCTCCTGTTGCTTTTATCTCTATGTCCTTAAATCTTGAATTTTTTAAATGGCGTTTTAAAGAAAATGGAGTATATCTGTACTCATCATGTGGCACTTCATGTAAATTCCACAAAAAAGGCACTGTGAAAAAGAATATCCCATTAGGCTTTAAAACTCTAAAAATTTCTTTTAACACTATTTCTGGGTCTGGACAATGCTCTAGAACTTCTGTAGCAAAGGCACAGTCAAAAGTATTATTTTCAAAAGGCATTCTTTTACCGTTCCATGTATAATCTGGTTTTACATCTTCATCATATATTAAAGCATTTTCTATATCTAAACCAACATATGCATCTACCATACTGTTTTTTATTATATAGTTTTTATATGGCATTTTACCACAACCTACGTCTAAAAGGTTTCCAGAAAACATTTTAAGATTATTCTTTAAAGCATTCAAAATTGCTTTACGAATAATGTATATATCTAAATTATCTCTTTTTAATTTTATATTTATGAAACTATGCATTATTAAATTTTTACTGCCATTCTACAGGTATAATCTATTCTTTGTAAAAACAACTCTATTTTATTTTTTTGCACATATTCATCTATAGCTAGCTTACATCCTTGCCAATGACCATAATCATCAATTATAATAATTCCTCCTTTAACTAGTTTGGGAAACAAATACTCCATTTCATGTAATGTAGACTCATACCAATCTGTATCTAATCTAAGAATTGCTATTTTTTTTGGAATCGTGTCATTTGGAATTGTATCCTCTACCTTCCCTTTTATGTAATGGATATTATTTTCGGGATAATTAATTTTCGAAATATTACTTTTTACTTCATCTAAAGTAGAAAAACATTCTATCCTATCCCACACCTCGTCTTTCTTTGAATATGCATCTGTTGCTGATTCTCCTCTAATAGATTTATCCAAATCTGTTGGCTTGCTCATGCCTTCAAAAGTGTCATACAAATATACATGACGTTTAAAACTTTTTAACTTTTTTAAAGACTTTAATGCAGCCATCATACTACCGCCTTTCCAAACGCCACATTCAACTATATCCCCTTCAATATTATAAGTTTCAACGTGTTTAACAGCTCTTATTAAACTAACTATTCTTTCTCTATTTGTTAATGTGAATTCTGAAACTTCATCAATTACATTTTTTTCGTCACTATCAATATCTGAATAATTAATAGGAGCTACTGATGATGAATTCTTGTGATACTCTTTAAAAAACTTTATGTAAATTTTTCTTTTGATTTTTCTTATCATTATTATATTTCTTTGACTACATTCCAATTACCTTCTTCTATATACTTACAAGTTCCTTCATACCATTTATAATCTTGACGTATACTTTTTATCATTTGAATTTTAAAATTACAAACCGATTCTAAATATTCAAATTTTTCTTTAGACTTTGAATCTGACAAATAAACTCGTAACGTATAATTTCCCATATATAATTTGGGTTCTTTTATCTGACAACTAAATTTATAAGTTCCTTTTTCTCTTTTGATATTTTTTTCAGAATCAATTATCCACAAATGTGTCACAGGAATTTCTGAATCGTCTAAAATTTGAAAAGATAGAGCAAGGTTATCTATATTATTAGGTAACTCTATACTGAAATTAAAATTAATTTCTTTTCCAAATTCATGAATATTATTAGGGAGACTAGTTTCAATAAAAATATTAATTATTTTAGGTTTATCTACAACTCCACTATATGAGTAATTAGAATCATTAACACCTGTTTTTAAATATTCTTTAATTCCTAAATCTGGATCTCCATCAAAACATATCATCCCATTTTTAAGAACGATAATTCTTGTCGTTAAAGTAGAAATAGCATCCATATTATGACTCACAAACAACACCGTTCGCCCTTGGCCTCTACTTATATCTCGCATTTTACCAATCGCCTTTTTTTGAAACTCAGCATCACCAACCGCCAATACCTCATCAATCACTAAAATTTCTGGTTCTAAAAATGCGGCTACTGCAAATGCCAATCGTACCGTCATACCAGATGAATACCTTTTTACTGGTGTATCAATATAACGCTCACAGCCTGAAAACTCAATAATTTCATCAATTTTTGAACTAATTTCAACTTTAGTCATGCCCAAAATAGCACCATTTAAATAAATGTTTTCTCTTCCTGTAAGTTCGCTATGAAAACCCGTGCCAACTTCTAATAATGACGCCACAGTACCCTTAGATTTCACACTTCCAGTAGTAGGACTCGTTATTTTTGAAAGTATTTTAAGTAATGTTGATTTACCTGCCCCATTCTTACCTATAATACCAAGTACTTCGCCTTGCTTGACTTCAAAATTTATATCTTTTAATGCCCAAACATAATTGGAATCTCCTTTTTTACTTCTATTATTTTCATCTCCTATTTTAAGAAAAGGATTTTCCTTTCCTCTAATATTGTACCACCACCGTTTTAAATCATCAGCTATAGTGCCTGTACCAACCAATCCTAAACGGTATTGTTTACTTAAGTTTTCTATTTTTAGTATTACTTTACTCATTACAATACCTAATTTATTTACACGGTGTCTATAAAACTTTTTTCTGTTTTATTAAAAAGAATAATACCTATAAGAAAAACAACAATAGTTACAACTAGAGTATAGATAAACATGTTTAAATTAAAGCTACCTGTATTTAATAACATATATCTTACACTTTCTATTACAAAAGTTAATGGATTATATTTTATAATCCACGCGTAATCTGGTAATTTTTCCACAAAATAAGATACTGGATACATAACTGCAGATAGATACATTAATAACTGTAAACCAAACCCTATTAATATTTTTAAATCTCTATATTTTGTAACTAATGAAGAAATTATCATACCTAAACCCAAACCTAACATTCCCATAATAATTATAATAAAAGGAAATAAAAATGTATGGTTATTTAATGAAATTATAGCACCTTGGTTATAATAATAAATATAGAAACCAGCAAAAACAAATAATTGAATTCCGAACCTTAACAAATTAGAAATAACGACAGATAATGGTACTATAATACGAGGAAAATAAACCTTTCCGAAAATTCCAGCATTAGCTGAAAAAGTATTGGAAGTGGATGTAAAACATACTTTAAAATAATTCCATATAGTAATTCCCGCTAAATTGAATAAAAATGGAGGCACTGTCCCTGTTGAAATATTAGCTACATTATTAAAAATTAAAGTAAAGATTAAAGATGTAAATAAGGGCTCTATCAAGTACCAAAGTGGCCCAAAGATAGTTTGTTTATAAACCGTTACTATATCTCGCTTTACGAAAAGCATCAATAAATCTCTGTAACGCCATACCTCCTTAAAATTGAAATCTATGAGTTTCCGCTTTGAAGATATTGTATAGAGCCAATCAGTATCTTCTGATAATTTATTCAATCTTTTTAGCTTTAAATATTTTAATTACAAATTAACATATTTTAATCATGTTTGCCTAATGATATCAATTGAAAGCTGTAAAACATTAGCGCAAAACTGTTATATTAAGAACATGAAAATCCATTTTTTTAATTTTAAATAATCAATATGCTTATTATCAAAAACTTATTTATTGACTTTTAGCATTCAGTTATAAACGATGATACCTTTTTCGGAAGTGTTATCGACATAATTTATTGGAAGATACGATGTAGATACTCCATAGATAAAGCATAGATAAAGCATAGATAAAGCGTCTTATAGCGTCTTATAGCGTCTTATAGCGTCAAACTGTTAAAATTATAGTTATCCTAAAAGTCAACAAAAACAACAGAAATTACTAAATATAGCAAAAAGGGTAAATATTATAACAATTCTATTTTCATCTAATTATGAAAACACTTCTAAAAAAGGATAAATCTTAAATGAAATCTACTTATTTATATTTAGTTAGGATTAACCCCTAGATATGATTTAATCCTATTTAATAAACTTATTTTCTGCTTTTCATCTTCATGATACCCATTGGCATAATTTCCATAGCCATAACCGTAACCATAACCGTAGCCATAGCCATAGCCATATTTGGCTTTCTGATCATACCCGTTATAAATTAAGCTGATGTTTTTAATTTGCTTGGTTTTATATTTTTCGTTTATAAAATTAAGCATCCCTTTTTTGGTATAATCTTGCCTTACCACATACAAAGTAGCATCTACATATTCAAGTAACTCTAATGCATCTGCTACCAACCCTACCGGAGGAGTATCCAATACAATATAATCATATTTAGTCTTTAAATTGGTAATAAGCTCATTCAGTTTTGCATGAATCAATAATTCAGACGGGTTTGGAGGTACAGGTCCTGAAGTAATAACATCCAAATGCTCAATTTTAGTGTGTTGAATTATAGCATCCAAAGATTTCTCTCCTATTAAATAATTAACAACACCAATATCATTTTGAATACTAAAATCACCGAAAATCTTCGGTTTTCTTAAATCCAATCCAACAATTATCGTCTTTTTCTCGCTTAAAGCCAACACGTTAGCGATATTAATGGAGCAAAATGTTTTGCCTTCCCCACTCACAGATGATGTGACCATGATTGTTTTTACACCTTCTAAATCGTGTGATTTATAAAAAAAATGCAAGCTTGATCGAATGGCTCTGAATGCTTCAGAAACGGCTGATTTCGGTTTTCTATGAACAACCAAATTATTATCCAGATTATTTTTGCCAACAACACCTAAAATAGGGATTGTGGACAATTGTTCAACATCCACAGGGCTATGAATATTAGTGTCTAAAAATGTTAAAACAAAAGCAACTAATAACGGAATTAACAAAGCAATAAATAAGGCAAATACATAGCGAATATTTAAATTTCTACCCAAAATAGTGGCGCCTGTATTTTTAGCAGGATCAATAATTAAAATATCTGAAACATTAGAAGCTTTAATAATTTCGGCTTCACCTCGTTTTGCTAAAAACACATTATAGGTTTGCTCACTTAATGAATATTGCCTCTCAATGGTGATGAGTTTTTGCTGATCTTCAGGCAACTTACTAAATTGGGACTCAACCTTGTTTAAAGCAGCTTCAACCGTTTGTAATTCTCTTCTTAAACCACTGGTTGCTGCGCTTATATTTTCTTGCAGCACATTTTTTAAGCCTTCAATTTGTCGGTTTAAATCATTAAAAACAGAGGTGTCACTTCGAACTGAATATTGCAACTTCGATTTTTGAACGGAAAGCTCATTGATTTTTGAAACATTATTTAAAATATTGACGTCACTAATCCCAGCAATGGAAGGTGCGGGTATATCAGTAAATGAACTACTAGTTAATAAATAGTTTTTAAGATTGGAATAGTAATTTAATTGTCTGTTAATCGTTTCTTTTTCAGCATCCAAATTGGTGAGTTTCTCATTTAACAACGTGCTTTCATCATCCAGACTATAAATTTTTGTCTTTTTTCGATAGTCATTTAGTGCTTCGGCATTAGTTGATAATTCGTTTTTAACTCTTGAAATTTGCTCATCTATAAAAACGATGGCATTTGTGGCATATTGATTCTTTCTATTTAACTGATCTTCGCTCAAGACAGTTACAACCGCGTTTAAATAATCTACAATTTTCTCAGTGTTTTTGTCAATAAGTGAAATATCCAGTATTGGAGAGCTATTCGTATTTGTTACGGCAGTCCTGCTCTGATAACTTGAAACAACACTATCAAAATCGCTAAACTGAATAAAATAAACATCTCCTGAATTTGTTTTGCGGTTTTCAGCTATATTAATGACTCCCTTTAGAAAAGGAAGTTCAACCGTTTCGCCCAAATTAAACTGCTTTTTATAAACTCCTAAAGGAACATCCAAATTGGAAATTTCCTTGGTAAGATAATTTTGTGTCTTAATATTATTACTATCAAATTCAACTTCCAAGTCGAATTTATTATCATCCAAAAACGTAATTTGTATGGGTGTATTTATGAGTTGGCTAAAATTATAATCTTGAACAAAGTTAAATGGTGCCGACTTGTAAATGTCCTGTTTTCTGAAACGACCTTGTTTTAAATAACTTTTATAAAACTCCAAACGGTCAACTACTTTTTCATGGTGAGACCTTGATTTTAAGGTGACAATCATGGTCTGGACCTTTGAAGTGACCCCTCCCCAATTAAATGTTAAACTGGCATTGGATGTAAATAACGGGTTACTATCATCTTCAATGGAAATTTTGGTCCCTAGTTGATATGAAAATTCCTCCCTGATGTTTTTTTGATACACATAGAAAACACCAACTGCTAACAACAATAAAAAATATTTCCAATAACTTAAAGCCCTGAATAAAAATTTTTTAATATCAAAACTTGAGCTGGATTCTGAAACTTCAAATTCTTCAGTCATAGTTTAGCAATTAAAGATTTCGGGTTAAAAAATAGGTGGTTACTAATACCGAAAATATGGAAGCTATAGTCGTTAACGTTTGTGTAGCCGTTTCTCCGGCACCTAAAGCTTTACGTTTTAATGGCTTTACCAAAATCATGTCATTGGGTTGAATGTAATAAAACGGAGATTGCATGGCTACAATATCTGTTAAATCTATATGATGAATTTTTTGCCCTTGCGGATATTGTCTCACAACCAACACATCCGCCCTATCACCCGTATTTTTAATATCTCCGGCATTGGCCAAAGCTTCTATAATATTAACTCTATCCTGATACAATGTAAAAACTCCAGAACCTGATACTTCACCGGTAACGGTATAGCGTAACCCCGCTAATTTTACCGTTACAAATATGTCTGCAGTCTCTTTAAAATATTGTTTAAGCAATTCTACTTTTACCTGATCTTCAATTTCTTCTACTGTAAAACCTAACACATTAATGTCTCCAAGAATAGGGAATTTAATATTCCCATGTAAATCAACTGTAAACCCATTAAAATAAAGAGAGGCCTGACCTTGGGTTGTTAAAGCATTTGTAGTTTCAACAGGATTAAATATGGCTGTGAGTTCTTCATCCAATGCTTTAACCTTAATACTTAATATATCATTGACTTGAACACGATATGGTTTTGAGGTTTCACGTATTAGAAGAGAATCATTTAAAACAGTGCCTTTATCTTGTAAATACACTAAATCTTTATTTGTAATACACGAAAAAAAGAACATATTGATTGCTAAACAAATAAATAAGATCAATCGTTTCATTCTGGGAGACTTGTTTAAAGACAAATATAATCTTTCAATAGGAATATAAAAACTAATCAAGTTAATTTTAGAAATTTATACGTTCTTTGCAAAAAAGAAATCTTGAACTATTTAACTGTTGAAAACATATCAAAATCTTACGGGGAGTTAAACCTTTTCGAAAATATTTCCTTTAGCATTCATAAAGATGAAAAAATAGCTTTTGTTGCCAAAAACGGCACAGGTAAAACTTCCATTCTGAATATCCTTTCAGGTGATGATGAACCTGGTTCCGGAACCATTACTTATAGAAAAGGCATTGCTGTTTCCTTTTTACCGCAAGACCCAAAACTGGATCATTCTTTAACTGTTGAAGAAACCATTTTTGCCAGTGACAACCCGATTTTAAAAGTGATTTTAGATTATGAAAAAGCCCTTCTAAATCCGGAAGATGAAAAAAACTATCAACATGCCTTTGAACAAATGGAACAATATCAGGCATGGGATTTTGAAACACAATACAAGCAGATATTATTCAAACTTAAACTTGAAAATCTTAATCAAAAAGTCAGCACTCTTTCTGGTGGACAAAAAAAGCGATTATCACTTGCCAATGCCCTTATTAATAAGCCTGATTTATTGATTCTGGATGAGCCAACCAACCATTTGGATTTGGAAATGATTGAGTGGCTGGAAGCTTTTTTTGCAAAAGAAAATATCACCTTGTTTATGGTCACTCATGACCGGTATTTTTTAGAACGAGTCTGTAATGAAATCATAGAATTGGATGAAGGTGAGTTATTTACATATAAAGGAAATTATTCGTATTACCTTGAAAAGCGTGAAGCCCGCATAGAACGCGAAGCCATTGAAACCGGAAAAGCCAAACAACTGTTTAAAAAAGAGTTGGAATGGATGCGCAGGCAACCTAAGGCAAGAACTACAAAATCTAAATCAAGAATAGACGATTTTCAGGATATAAAACATCTGGCAAGTCAACGTAGAAATGACCATGAAGTTCAATTGGAACTGAATATGGACCGCATTGGAAGTAAAATAATTGAACTTCATAAAGTATCAAAATCTTTTAAGGATAAAATAATTCTTGATGGTTTTAACTACATGTTTCAAAAAGGCGAACGCATGGGTATTATTGGAAAAAACGGAACAGGTAAAACAACATTTCTGA
The DNA here is from genome assembly GCA_963976005.1 of uncultured Flavobacteriales bacterium. Lineage (GTDB taxonomy): Bacteria > Bacteroidota > Bacteroidia > Flavobacteriales > Flavobacteriaceae > Yeosuana. The sequence continues at coordinate 134,863 of CAXBJF010000005.1, forward strand.
ATCTGTTGACCCAAACCGCATTGCCTGATTCTGGTAAAGTAATTATTGGCGACACCATTAAATTTGGATATTATACACAAGATGGAATTACCATTAAACCTGAACAAAAAGTCATTGAGGTTATTCGTGAATTTGGCGATTATATTCCGTTAAAAAAAGGACGTCAAATAAGCGCCCAGCAACTATTGGAACGCTTTCTGTTTAGCAGGAAAAAACAGTATGATTTTGTTGAAAAATTAAGTGGTGGGGAACGTAAACGTCTTTATTTATGTACTGTTTTAATTCAAAACCCTAATTTTTTAATTCTTGATGAACCTACCAATGATTTGGATATTGTGACACTTAATGTGCTTGAAAATTTTTTACTGGACTTTCCGGGTTGTGTGATTGTTGTTTCGCATGATCGTTATTTTATGGATAAAGTGGTAGATCATTTATTTGTTTTTAAAGGTGATGGCATTGTTGAAGATTTTCCTGGAAATTATACAGATTATAGAGTTTACGAAGATAGTCAACCCGTAATTTCAAATACTTCAGACGATAAAAAAGAAAAAAACACCTGGAAAAAAACGGAAAGTAACAAGCTCTCTTATAATGAAGAAAAAGAACTTAAAAATATTGAAAGCAAACTTAAATCCTTAACATTCGATAAAAAAGAACTCGAAAATAAATTCCATAACCCAGAATTATCTCAGGATAAAATTTTAAAATTATCTGAAGCCTTGCAGGTGATTATTGATGACATGGAAGCAAAAGAAGAACGTTGGTTGGAATTATCTTCAAAACTAGAAGACTGATTATGAGATGCAAAGTTGCAGAGATGCAGAGTCACAAAGTTGCAGAGATGCAGAGATGCAAAGATACAGAGATGCAGAGTTACAAAGTCGCAGAGTTTCAGAGTTTCAGAGTTTCAAAGTTTCAAAGTTTCAAAGTTTTTGAGTTTCAGAGTTTCAGAGTTTCTGAGTTTTCAAAGTTTCTGAGTTTCAAAGTTTAAGATTGACGAGACTTTGTAACTCTGCATCTCTGCAACTTTGTGACTTTGCAACTCTGCAACTCTGCAACTCTGAAACTCTGAAACTCTGAAACTCTGAAACTCTGAAACTCTGAAACTCTGAAACTC
>CAXBJF010000006.1:0-131146 GCA_963976005.1 uncultured Flavobacteriales bacterium
CAGATATGCTGCGTAGAGATTTTATAAGAACTAATTGACTAAACGATTAATAAATAAAATCCCATTAAGTGATGTCATTGTTTTGGTAACGGTATCTGCACTGACTGTTATTTTCGATTTGGCTATTGCCGTGATTGCCGGAGTTGTTATGAGTGCGTTGGTGTTTTCTTGGGAAAATGCCAAACGTATTAGAGCGCGAAAGCGTATGCGTGAAGATGGTACTAAAGTGTATGAAATTTGGGGGCCATTGTTTTTTGGTTCTATCCTTGCGTTTAATGATAAATTTGATGTGAAAAATGATCCGCAAAACGTAGAAATTGATTTTGTTGAATCCAGAGTGAGTGATCATTCAGCCATTGAAGCCATTTTTAATCTGGTTAATAAATATGAAGCTGAAGGAAAATCCATAAAATTAAAACACTTAAGTGAAGATTGTAAAATACTTCTTTACAAATCAAACCCTAAATTTTACGAAGTCATTGAAGAAGATATTGACGATCCAAGATACCATTTAGCGGAAAACCCGGAAGCATTCACAAAAGGATTGTCAGAATATAAGATGTAATGTTTTTAGGTGTCAAGAATTAAACCTAATAGCTATTTAACCTTTACACTATCAGGAACTAACTTCGTGTAATCGCCATGGTTTCTTATTACATCCCGAACAATGCTTGAACTTATATACGATGTTCTGGCAGATGTAAGTAAGAATACGGTTTCTATTTTTGAAAGCATTCTGTTGGTATGGGCAATGGCTTTTTCAAATTCAAAATCGGCAGGATTTCGCAAACCTCTTAATATAAAAGGCACTTTAATTTCTTGACAAAACTGAACCGTTAACCCTTCATAAGTAACAACTTTCACTTTAGGTTCATTTTTAAATGTCTCCTCAATAAATCGTTTACGTTCTTCTAAAGAAAACATATAATTCTTTTCAGAATTAATTCCAATAGCCACAATAACTTCATCAAATAAGGCTACACCACGTTTAATAATATCTTGGTGACCTAAAGTTAAGGGATCAAAGGATCCAGGAAAAAGTGCTTTCTTCATAATTTAAAATTACAATTTTTATTTCAAAGCTTCTTCAATAGCATTATCAAATAAATCACTTAAGCTAATTCCTGCAGCGGCAGCCTGTTGCGGTAAGATACTTTCACGCGTTAAACCAGGTACGGTATTCACTTCAAGCAAATGAGGTTCCCCATCTTTAAAAATATATTCGCTTCTTGAAAATCCTGTCATTTTTAAAATTTCATATACCTGTTTGGCAACTTTATTTACTTTGTTTTCTTGATCTTTGGTTAACCTTGCCGGGGTAATTTCTTGAGATTCCCCTAGGTATTTAGCTTTATAATCAAAAAAATCGTTATTAGACACTATCTCAGTAATGGGCAATACTTTGGTTTTACCTTTATAACTTATCACGCCCACTGAAACTTCGGTTCCATCTAAAAATGATTCAATAATAATTTCATCATCTTCTTTAAAGGCAACATCAATGGCATTTTGTAAATCTTCCTTTTTATATACTTTAGTAATACCGAAACTACTACCCGCTTTATTTGCTTTTACAAAACAGGGCAACCCAACTTTTTTAATGATACTATCTTCATTTACGACATCACCAAGATTCATATAAAAGGATGCTGCAGTTTTAATACCATAAGGTTTCAGCACACTTAAACAATCACGTTTGTTAAATGTTAAACTGGCTTGGTACATGCTACAACTGGTTTGTGGGATATTAAGAAGTTTAAAGTAAGCTTGCATATAACCGTCTTCACCGGGTGATCCATGAATAGCATTAAAAACACATTGAAATGTGATTTTTGAATGGTTTACAGTAACAGAGAAATTATTCTTATCAACAGGAAATTCTTTACCATTAGTATCAACATAAACCCATTTATTTTTAAAAACATGAATGCGATATGGGGTATATTTCGTTTGGTCTAAGGTTTCAAAAACAACGTTTCCACTTTTTAAGGAGATTTCATATTCGCTGGAATAACCTCCCATAATAATCGCGATGTTTTTTTTCATAGGTAATAAAGTTTCGTAATTCAAATAAACGCCTGTTGTTATCGTTTTGTAAAAATATCAATTATTCCAAACGATACCAACAAGAAAAAAATTAATTCAACGTATTTGATCTTTTTATTATTTGTGTACCGTATATAATAAAACGAAAATTAAAGCAATTAAATTTTAGAAACATAAATTTGTTTAGTTTTGTTAAATATTTTTACTATTCATGAGCATTATTAAATTTTTTTCCAGCAAAGTATTTTTAAAGCAAATTTTGTTAGCCGTTGCGGCAGTGTTTGTATTATCTTTTATTCTATTAAAATGGTTGAATATTTCAACCAATCATGGCGAATTTGAAACAGTTCCCAATTTAACGGGAAAGTCAATAAACGTTGCAAAAATAGAACTTGAACAGAATAAACTGGTACTAGAAATCCAGGATTCAGCCAATTACAATCCAAAATATCCTAAGTTTTCTGTGATTGAACAAGATCCAAAAGCAGGAGCCAAGGTAAAAGAGGATAGAAAAATATATATTACACTTAATCCTTCGGGGTATTTAAAAATTGGGGTGCCAGATTTAAAGGAACGCACGTTTAGGCAAGCAAAACCTACTCTTGAATCCATGGGATTTAATGTTGGTAAAATTACATATGTAGATAATATTGGAAAAGATATGGTGCTAAAAATGACGTATAAAGGAAAAGAAATTCAGCCGGGAGATAAATTGGAAAAAACATCAAAAATTGATTTGGTTCTAGGTAATGGAAACAGACCATTTTAATGATGAAAAATGAAACCACTAATTTACCAGATGAAGAAAATGATGACCTTTATGAGCATCATTCATTTACTGTAGATAAAGGGCAGTCACCGCTCCGAATTGATAAATATTTAATGAATTTTATTGAGAATGCCACAAGAAATAAAATTCAAGCAGCCGCAAAAAACGGAAGTATTTTTGTAAATAATGTTGCTGTAAAATCAAATTACAAGGTAAAACCTTTGGATGTTATACGGGTGCTGTTTGCACATCCGCCATATGAAAATTTATTGGTAGGTGAAAACATTCCACTGGATGTTGTCTATGAAGATGATACGCTTTTGGTTGTGAACAAACCAGCTGGCATGGTAGTGCATCCGGGTCATGGGAATTACTCGGGCACCTTAATAAACGCACTCATTTATCGGTTTGATAATTTACCAAATAATTCCAGTGACAGACCGGGATTGGTACATAGAATCGACAAAGATACTAGCGGACTTTTAGTCATTGCAAAAACAGAACGCGCTATGACACATTTGTCATTGCAGTTTGCCGAAAAGACCAGTGAACGTGAGTATGTTGCTTTGGTTTGGGGGCATATTGAAGAAGAAGAAGGAACTATTGAAGGGCATATTGGAAGGCATCCTAAAAACAGACTTCAAAACACTGTATTTTTTGGTGATGATATTGAAAAAGGAAAACCTGCCATAACGCATTATAAAGTGTTAGAGCGTTTAGGCTATGTGACTTTGGTGTCTTGCAAGCTTGAAACCGGCAGAACACACCAAATTCGTGTACATATGAAACACATTGGGCATACGCTGTTTAATGATGAACGTTATGGAGGCGAAAAAATATTAAAAGGCACCACTTTTACAAAGTACAAGCAATTTGTAGACAACTGTTTTAAAATATTACCACGGCAAGCACTACACGCTAAAACCTTAGGGTTTATACACCCGAAAACGGGTAAGTTTATGCAATTCAATACAGAGATTCCAGATGATATGCAGCAGTGTATTGAAAAATGGAGAGGCTATTCAAAACATCAGGACGTAGAAGAATAAGTGGTATTCCGTCAAACTTAGGGCAGTTGAAGTCAATTTCTTAAATATTATTTGGGCGTTACCACAAGGGTCGGGCTCTACATTACAAGTCCTCGCTCGTACCTCGCTGTGGGCTTTTCATTGCAATCCCTAACGCAGATAACACAATCTTTTAGTTTCAAATGACTTATGGTAGTTTTGTGGTTTTTGTATATTTCAGGATATAAACTCTTTTAATTGTTTATATCAATTGTAAATAAATTTATTAATATTTCTTACAAAATAAAGTCTGCAATATTTTTAATCGTTTTTAGGGTTCAATTCCCCGACGCTCTGCGTCGAAATAAAAATGAAAATTCAACTTGATACCTCGTACGCTCTGCGTCGAGGTAGTTCATTTTTTAGCCAATTCCAGCACATTATTCCAAATTTCTTCACTTATTGACATGCCTTCTTTTAAATTCTTGATACGGGTTTTTAAGCTGCGTTCTCCCGGATAGTACGTTTTATCGCCAGGGCACATAGGTTCTACATTGTGGGTGTAGTTAATAATTTCATTAAGCAGGGTTTCCTGAATATTTTTATCGTTAAATAACTCCGGGTAAATACATAGAAAAATTTGTGACACAGCGGTTTCATGGCCTTTTAATCCAATTTTGTAAGTAGAATTCCCTGCTGTGAGCAAGGTTGCTAACATATCTAAAATCATCGAAAGCGCAGAGCCTTTCCAATATCCAATTGGTAACCCACGTTCTCTTGTTAATATTTTTTCGGGATCGTTGGAAAGCTCGTCGTCAGAATCCCAGCCACCAAAATAAGGCAGTTTTTCGCCTTTAAGTTTATACTCATTTATTTTCCCAAACGAGAATTGAGAAATCGCCATATCCAGTACAATATGCCCTTCTTTTCGGGGTATTGAAACAATAAAAGGGTTGTTTCCTATACGGCTCTCTTTACCTCCCCAAGGTGGCATGTTTGGTAGAGTATTAGTAAATAAAATAGAAATACAACCCGCTTCTGCAGCTTGCCATCCATAAGTGCCACCACGCATCCAATGGTTCGTGTTTCGTAATGCTACCAAACCCATGCCGTTACTTTTTGCAAGCTCTATAGCTCTTTTAGTACACTTTGTGGCATTTATTATTCCAGGGCCAAGGTTGCCATCCCAACGTTCAATACTCCCAAAAGATTCTGCTTTTTCAGCTTCAGCATCTACATGAACGAGTCCTCTTTCTATATAATTTATAAAAAGTGGCACCCGATTAATACCATGAGAATTTACGCCATCCAAGGTGTTTTTGGTATAAGTTTGCGCCAATAATTTAGCCTTTTCAACTGAAAAATGATACTTAAAAAACAGGTTGTAAAGCAAATGCTGCATTTCTTCAGATGAAATTAAAATGTTTTTTTTGGTCATGTATTTTCAGTTTGATTACTAAACGAATTTATCATTTTTTTCTAACAAAGGGAGTTTATAGATTCCATCTGTTAACGTTTTTAAATGCCTTTTAGTAATTGCAACTTTGAATGGAAAATAAATTCTGTAAATGAAATTAGTATTATCACCAGCAAAATCCCTGGATTTTGAAAGCAAATTACCAACTACTCAATACTCACAACCTTTAATTTTATAGGAGTCCGATGAAATATTGTTTACCACGGAAGATTGAGCTGTTTTACTTCATTTAAATAAAAATCCTCCAACTTTTCAACAAGTTCCCTTGAAATCGGGTTGTTTACGCTTTCCACATTACTGGTTAACTGAGCTATATTTACATTCCCGGGTATAACTGTGGAGACAGCATCATAGGCCAAACAAAATGAAATTGCTTTTTGTGCAAGATCATTTTTTGCATGGACAATTTCTTTCACCCTATTAACCAAATGCGCTCTGGTTTGAATATCCTGTCTGGACCAGCGGCTTCTGATGTCATGAAAGGTGCTTTCTGCATTGTATTTTCCTGACAACCAACCTGAATCAAGAGGGATTTTAACGATGATACCAACCTCTTTTTCTGTTGCCATATCAAATGCTCTTGAAGCATCCAGATGTAGTATATTAAAAAAAGCCTCAATTACTTTAGCATTTGTGGTATTCATTAACAGCTTCATATCTTCATAAGTATCTAAAGATGCTCCATATGCTTTTATTTTGCCCTCTTCAATTAATCGTTCCAGGATTTCATAATGGTCGTTTTTATTACCATTCAGATACTCGAAGGGTGGATTATGAATAATAAGCGAATCAACATAATCAACTTGTAATCTTTTTAAGCTGCCTTCCAAAGATTCCCGAATATAATCTGAATTAAAATTAGTGATACCCGTATCAGTATGTCCGAATTTTGTATTGATTACAATTTTACTTCTATCAACACTCTTTAATGCTTTACCGAGCCTCTCTTCGCCGGTTCCAAATCCATAATTTGGCGCTGTATCAAAAAAATTGATTCCGTATTCCAATGATTTTTCAACAAGTTCTAAAGCATCCTTTTCTGACATGCTCTGCCATCCGGAATTATTCCCCAATTGCCATGCACCAAGTCCAATTTCAGAAACCAGGGCTGAGTCTTTGATGTATCTATTGTATTTCATATTGTAATTAATTATTATTTTATTAAATGTGATAAGTAAGATATTATTATGTTTTGTGAAAAATGATCTAAAGCACTATCAAATAAAATGTTACCTAACTTCAACTGATACGCAAGGTTTTTATTTTTTATATCAGATGCTAAATTAAATTATCTTTTTTTTATCACAAAGACAACAGCGTTTGTTTTAATCTATTCAGCTATTATAAATAATTATTAGGTTACATTTTTAATGTAGTTTAGGAATTGTAACTTTGAAATTATAAAAATGTAAGATTTCCGTTTGCACGGAAATGATAAATAAAAATTTTGAATGAAACTCGTTTTATCACCAGCAAAATCCCTGGATTTTGAAACTAAATTACCAACAACTCAATATTCGCAACCTTTATTTTTAAAGGAATCTGAACGCATTAATAAACTTCTTAAAAAGAAATCGGCTAAAAGTTTATCAAAACTCATGAGCATTTCTGAGGCTTTGGGTCAATTAAATTATCAGCGCAATCAGGAGTGGCAATTACCATTCACTTCAGATAATGCGCGTCAGGCAATTTATGCCTTTAATGGAGAAGTTTACCGTGGTTTGGATGCATATACCATTCCCAAAGAAAAATTTGAAAATCTACACAATACAGTTCGGATACTTTCGGGTTTATATGGCGTTTTAAAACCATTTGATTTAATGCAACCTTATCGATTGGAAATGAGAACTAAATTCCCTATTGGAAAAAACAAAAATTTATATCATTTCTGGAAAAAGAAAGTTACCCAAGCTTTAAATGAAGAACTAAAAGAGGATGAGTTATTTTTAAACCTTGCCAGCAGTGAATATGTTAAGGTCATAGATACAAAAGCACTAAAAGTGCCAGTGATTCATATTGAATTTAAAGACCTTAACAAAGGGGAATATAAAATCATTGGTATTTTTGCAAAATTGGCACGCGGACTCATGACCCGTTATATTTTAGATACAAATGCAAAAACCATGGATGATATAAAAGGCTTTAATTTTGATGGTTACGGATTTAGTGAATCCATGTCCAAAGAAAATAATCTAGTTTTTATACGCTAGTTATTTAACAGTTGCCTTTTTGTTAATATCTATTTTGCTTTCTATAGAGCGTCTTTTTTTAACACGTGGTCTTCTGGTTCCAAAAGTACCTCGGTTTATTTTTCCACGTTTTGTCTTTTTATCACCTTTACCCATAATTTAGTTTTGAACGATTAAAATACAAAAAATCTACATGAATTCCTAGAGTAACATGTTTAAACACGAACATCCATATCAGCCATTTATAAAAAAAGATACCACAAAATTAATTGTGGGCACCTTGCCACCACCACGTTTTTCAACAGGAGAATTGCTTGAGAAAGATGTCGATTTTTGCTACGGAAGTTATTATAATTCGTTGTGGTTATTTATTGATAAAATCCATGATTTAAAGTTGAAATTTGATAATTCAGTAGAAGCTATTCAACAGCGAAAACAATTTTTAGTCAATCATAAAATTGGGGTATGTGATATTGTAGAAAGTTGTGAACGTGAAAAAAAGGATGCATCTGATTTGGGAATGCAAAACATAAAACTTAGAAATTTGATTGGTTATTTAAATGAATACCCAAACATAGATACGCTTCTATTTACAGGTGGAAACAGTAAAAACGGACCGGAATATTTCTTCAGAAAACACTTAAAAGAATTTGGTTTAAAGCTGGAAGTTGTTTTTAGTGAAGTGCCACGAATTCATCAATTTGAATTACCTGTCATTCCGAGCGAAGCGCGGGAATCTGCCAAATCTAATCTATCTGTCCAGTTGAGCGCAGTCGAAACCTCAAGATTAATAAGAACAGTGTCCTTAACATCAGCATCAGGAAGCGCCAACAGAGCCATTGGCAGTATGCCATTATACCAGCATCTTAAAAACAGCAACCCTAACTTTACAACCTTTGATTTTAGGGTGATGCAGTATCAGGAGTTTTTTTAGAAGTTTCGATTAACGCTATTTATAAGATTTGTGCAACAGAAAATCCTCTGGTTTTTACATATAAACAAATCGCTTGTTTATATGTTTTGTCAATTTATATTTATCTTAAATTTCAGTAAAATCTCATGAGATGCTGTAGGTAGTTTTTAATTTGAATCAATTAATTCAGAATTTAGAAATGTCTCCATTGTCTCCATTAAATCGAATTCATTTTTGTAAATCACGATATCAGTTGAACATCCAGATGCTGTAGTTGAATATTCAGAATCTTTTTTTCGTAAATATATTATCGGCTTTTCTTTTGCATAAGCATATCCAATTTCAATTCCTACACCTATCGATTTGGTTGTTAGCTCTGCTATCATAAAATCACATTTATCAATTTCTAGAAATGCGGTTTTCATCATTTCTTTTTCCTCATTTTCCTTAAAATTATATTTGTCAACAAAGACAAGTAATTCAATGTTTTTCTTTTTAAATAATTCAACCAGGTTTTTGACTTCATTGTCAAATAATTTCCTGTTAGAATAACTTATTGCTAAATATGCTTTTTTCATTTCTTATCAAATTACCTAAAGCTTTAACTGCTATACAAAATTTCAATGTTTTAAATCAGACGTTAAACGAAGTTATCGTTTATTTCTCACAAATTCAAGTTTATGGTTAGTATCAAATAAATAAGTGTACCTTTGCCGCTTAATAAAAAATGACGCTAAAAATTAGTTGGTCATTTACCAAACAATTTATATGTCATTTAACTCATTAGGCTTATCTGAAGCCTTGCTAAAAGCTGTTAGCAAAAAAGGATACACAACTCCAAGCCCTATTCAACAAAAAGCCATTCCACCTATATTACAAGGCAAAGATGTATTGGCAAGTGCACAAACGGGAACCGGAAAAACAGCTGGATTTACGTTACCACTTTTGCATATTCTTTCTGAAAACCCTAAAGAAAAATACAAACCTGTTCGTGCTTTAATATTAACGCCAACCCGAGAACTTGCAGCACAAGTATATGCCAATGTAAGAGAGTACAGTGAGTTTTTAGACTTACGCAGTGCTGTTATTTTTGGAGGAGTGAATCAGAACCCGCAAGTAGCAACCATGCGTCAGGGAATTGATGTTTTAGTGGCAACACCTGGGCGTTTATTGGATTTGATTAATCAGAATCATATATCATTAAAACGTGTTGAAATACTTGTTTTAGATGAAGCCGACCGCATGCTTGATATGGGGTTTTTACGCGATATTGAACGTATTATAAAAATGATGCCCGAAAAACGTCAAAACTTGATGTTTTCGGCCACCTTTTCCCATGATATTAAAAAATTGGCCCATGGTATTTTAAACCATCCGGTACAGGTTGCAGCAACGCCAGAAAACACTACTGTTGATGCTATTTCCCAAAAAGTATATCGTGTTGCAAAAGGGTTAAAAACAGGCCTGATTATTAAGTTAATTTCAGATGGCAATTGGAAACAGGTTTTAGTGTTTACACGTACTAAACATGGCGCCAATAAACTATGTGAAAAAATGGCAAAAGCTGGAATTAAAGCGGCAGCCATTCATGGGAATAAAAGTCAGGGAGCCAGAACCAAGGCATTAGGGGGGTTTAAAAATGGGAGTGTAAGTGTTTTAGTGGCGACCGATATCGCTGCCCGTGGTTTGGACATCCCTCTGTTACCACATGTTATCAATTTTGAATTGCCGAATATTTCGGAAGATTATGTACATAGAATTGGCAGAACGGGTAGAGCAGGAGCCAGCGGTGAAGCCATTTCATTGGTAAGCGCTGACGAAACCACCTTCTTACGGGATATTGAAAAGTTACTTGCCATGAAAATTCCTGTAGAAATAGTTGAAGGCTATGAACCCGATCCAAATGCATCAACCGAACCTGAGAAAAAACAACAAAGAGGGAGACAATCAAACTCAAGAAATTCAAATAAACCTTCTGAAAACAGAAACAGTCAATCACGAAGACCCAAACGGAATACTGAAAGACGAACGGATAATAGAAGACACTAATAGTGCATGGAAACACAACCAAATAACCCGCTACATGGAGTTACCTTAGAAAAAATCATAAATGATTTGGTCACTCACTATGGTTGGGAATATATGGGCTATACCATTAAAATAAAGTGTTTTACAGAAAATCCTTCGGTGAAATCCAGTTTAACATTTTTGCGTAAAACACCTTGGGCAAGGGCCAAAGTGGAGAACATGTATTTAAACATGTTGAAAAAAGGCAGATAATTTGCTTTTTTTAGTCCATATATTGGTGTTTTGAATGGATTATTACTTGAGGGATATTTGTATTTCCCCAAAAAATTAAAACGTTTTAATTTTTTGAATCAAATACAACAAAAGGTGGTTGCCAGGTTAAAGAATCTCCAACAATACCATGTTTATAGCTTATAACTTCCATCGAGATGGGTGAAACTTTTATTAAAAGATAACTTTCAGATTTGTTAGGATAAAAAGCATCCCATTCATTTTTCCATCTCTTTTCTTTCTCCTTTTGATCATTTACTAATTGAGCTATTCCATGAATTACAACATATCCTGATGCGTCTTTCTCTAAATAATATAAAGTTACGTTTGGATTTTTTTTAATTTGGCTTACTTTCCTGCTTTTTGGGTTCGTACCAAACCAAACAATGAAATCGCTCTCAGGCGGAAAAGGATCCATGACTCGAACCATAGGACGATCATCATCTAAAGTGATTAGTGCGCATGTAGTTGCTGATGCAATGATGTCTCTTGCCGCTTCAATTAACTTTTCATTTGAGACAATTTTATGTTCTGTATTTTGACTAAAATTCTTAAATGGAATAAACAGAAGAATAGAAAAAACAATAACAATGAGTTTACTTAATTGCTTCATTTTTATATTTTTTTAAGAGTTGTTATATGAACTAATTTTTAATTTAACATCCCCGTAAGTATACAAGTTAGCTTTTTTAGTGCCAAATCAAGCTAAAACACAATATCTAAAAACCTAGCGATACTTTCCTGATTTGCTCTTTTAAGTTCTTCTCTGGCGTTAACAATATCCTGCGGTTTTTTGTCTTGTGAGAGCTTAAATTTCCCTTCCCATTGGGTTATGGTAATTTCAAACATTTTTATATAAACTAAAGCGCCTTCCATTTTGGGATTATCGGGTTCTAAAACATATTTATGTTCAGGTTGTTCTAAAAAAGCAGTCATTATAATAAGCGATTCCTTTAGCGCTTCTTTACTTTCAATGGCTTTTACCTTACCTTTTAAATGTACTTTTATGTAGTTCCAGGTTGGTAATTGGGTTGTGGTGTATATGCCTGGTGAAATATAACATTGTGGTCCGGAAAAAATAATTTTCAGGTCATTATCTTGCTTCAACAAATCGGCATGTGGATTGAATTTATCTATATGTCCAATTAATTTCCCATCATTTTCTCTATAAACCAACGGTAAATGTGTAATGTATGGCTCATTGTTTTTTACAGAAATTAAAGTAGCTAACGGATAGGTTTTAATCACCTCTATCATGTGATTTTTATTGCTGTCCTGATGATGTTTTGGTGGATAATTCAAGATGTTAATTATTTTAAATTAAGGATTGTTGATTTATAAAATTACAATATTTATCTTTATCCAATGCAAGAAAAACCAGCCTCATTTTCCATTAAAAATTGGTCTCAAGATGACCAGCCACGAGAAAAATTACTAAATAAAGGTAAAGCGGCATTAAGTGATGCTGAATTGGTTGCTATTTTGATAGGTTCAGGTAATAGGGAAGAGAGCGCCGTGGCATTATGCAAACGCATTTTAGCAAGTGTTGATAATAATTTAAGTGAATTGGGAAAACTATCCATAAAGCAATTGATGGATTTTAAGGGTATAGGTGAAGCAAAAGCCATATCTATTGCAGCAGCTTTGGAATTGGGGAGGAGGCGTAGAGGGGAAGATGCTTTAGAAAAGAAAAAAATAAGTTCAAGTGTTTCTGTTTTTGAATTGATGCAACCCATCATTGGCGAATTACAACATGAAGAATTTTGGATTATATATGTAAACAATTCCAATAAAGTCATTCAAAAAGGGCAGTTGAGTAAGGGTGGCATTACAGGAACTTTGGTAGATGTACGGCTTGTTCTTAAAAATGCTTTAGAAGTTGGAGCTACCGGATTGATTTTGGTGCATAACCATCCGTCAGGAACATTAAAACCCAGTGAAGCTGATAAACAAATAACCAATAAATTAAAACAGGCCTCAGAAAGTTTAGATATAAAAGTTTTAGACCACTTGATTGTTACAGAAAAGGCATACTTTAGTTTTGCAGATGAAAACCTGTTATGAACCCCAAAATTTAAGCACTAAAATCAAATGCCAATATTTTAAGATTACTTTATAATGATAAGGTGTTGGTGTTTAGAATTTCTTATTTTTGAGACTTAACATTATCGCACAATAAAGCAACTGAATACTGCGACTGCAAACCGCTAACTAAAAAATGCTTTTAATTTATACACATAAAATAACCCCAAGATTAAACTATGTTTTTAAACATATATGTACCAGGGTTTTAGGCGTTGAAGTTTCATTTACTAAAACCATTGAAGAGTTTATAGCACATGACAGTTTAAAAATGTCATATACCAAACAGCAACTTGGAAATGAGTTTTTTGTAAAAAGTAATGAGATTTTGTTTGAGCAAGGATTATCAGATATTGAAATTAATGTACATGATTGGGAAAACACCAAGTGTTTCTTTTATAATGGTGATAAAAGTTCAATTCCGTTTGACATATTTGCAGCATCGTTTTATTTATTATCCCGCTATGAAGAATATTTACCTCATTTAAATGATGAATATGGCAGGTTTTCCGCCACTGAAAGCATAGCTTATAAATATGGTTTTTTGCATCAACCGGTTGTAGATATTTGGGCGTATAAATTTAAAGATAGGTTACAAAACCAATTCCCGGAATTTAATTTCCCACAAAGAGCCTATAGTATAAAACCCATTATTGACGTACCCAGTGCGTATAATTTTAAGTTGAAAGGATTAATGAGGACTTTAGGGGGCACACTTAAGGATTTAAGTGCACTGAAATTTAAACAATTGTATATTAGATACATGGTTATTTTTGGTTTTCAACATGATCCATTTGATACTTTTAAATATCTGATAAACCGTCAAAAGCATACGAAGCATAAATTTCTTTTTTTTTTCTTAATAGGGGCATATTCTACTTATGATAAGGGAATTAATCCCAATAAAAAGAAATTTGTTTCTCTTATAAAACAAGTGGCTGATTATTGTGAAGTGGGGTTAAAAGCATCCTATTTTGCCATACATGATCCAGATATATTAAAAAGCGAAAAATTGAGAATGGAATCTATTATCAATACAACTTTAACAGCATCTAGACAGTCATTTTCCAAACTTAACCTGCCCGAATCCTATAGAAACCTTATTGATCTTGAAGTTCAGGCAGATTATACTATGGGCTATGTTAATTATATAGGTTTCCGCGCCGGAAGTTGTACCCCTTTTTTATTTTATGATTTGGATTATGAGGTACAAACGCCGTTAAAAATATGGTCATACCAATTGATGGATTATTCATTGTTAAAAACAAGGTCACTTTTAGACAAAAAGAAAGTTTTAAACGAAATTATAAATGAAGTAAAAAAAGTAAACGGTGTATTTATCCCTGTTTTTCATAATTACACATTTAGTGAAGATGAACAATGGTACGGATTTAAAGATTTGTTTAACTTAATAATAGAGTCTGCAAATGAAGATTAACGATATCACAGATGTTTTTTTTGATTTAGATCATACGCTTTGGGATTTTGATAAAAATTCAGCTTTAACTTTTGAAAAGATTTTTGAATTAAATAAAATCACGGTCAATATAACGGAATTTTTATCATTCTATGAACCTATAAATTTGCAGTATTGGAAACTTTATAGAGAAGAAAAAATAGATAAGGCATCATTGCGTTTTAGTAGATTAAATGATGCGTTTTTAGCAATTGATGTTGTTTTGAAAAAAGAAATTATTTATAAGCTTTCTGAAGATTATATCATACATCTGGCAACTTTTAATCACCTCTTTGATAATACCATTGAAATTCTTGAGTATTTAAGTTTAAAATATAACCTTCATATCATTACTAATGGGTTTGAGGAAATTCAGCAAAAAAAAATGACGAATTCAAATATTCATCACTATTTTAAAACAGTAACAAATTCAGAAAAAGTTGGCGTAAAAAAACCAAACCCAAAAATATTTAACTATGCCTTGGAAGTTTCAAACGCAAACCTAAAGCAAAGTATTATGATTGGCGATAATTATGAAGCAGATATTTTAGGCGCCCATAATATAGGAATGGATACCATTCTGTTTAATACAAATAAACAGGAATTTGATAGTGAATTCAAACAAATAGATAACTTAATCCATTTAAAGCATTATTTGTGAATTCATACTAACTAAGGTTTGTTTTCGTTTTATATATTCATGTTAAAAAAAACAGTTACATATGTTATAATTAATTTGGTTTTAATAGTTGCTTTTATGTCATGCACAAAAGCAGTGGATTTCAATCAGGTTAATGATTTTAAGATAACGCCGGTTTTTGAATCCAGCCTAGTGTATCTTAATGAGCCTGCCAGTCGCTTTTTAGTTAAAGGAAATGAAATTAATATAGTTAAAGATTCCGTTAATATCGATTTTTTTAACAATCAATTCAATGCCGATCACCTGGTGAAAGCAGAATTTTTATTTGAAACCACTAACTCCATAAACAGAGCATTTCAAGTTCAAGTTGATA
Organism: uncultured Flavobacteriales bacterium; assembly: GCA_963976005.1. Taxonomy (GTDB): domain Bacteria; phylum Bacteroidota; class Bacteroidia; order Flavobacteriales; family Flavobacteriaceae; genus Yeosuana. The sequence goes on from CAXBJF010000006.1 coordinate 15,251, forward strand.
TGTTTGATACTAATAATCAACTACAGCATGCATTTACGTTTACAACTGACGCTTCACCATCCAATAGTGACGTTAAAAATGAGCATATAGAAGTATTTGAAGGGAATGCATTAACGGCCTTATTAAATTCTTCAAAATTTGTATTTACCTTATATATTCTTCCAGGTGTTCCAATTGACAATACTACGGTAGGGAGTATTATTTTAAGGTCTAAAGCGGTATTTTATTTAAGTATAGAAAATACCCTATGAGAATGATATACCTGCTTTTCATAGGAGTCACATACTTCTCATTTGCTCAAAACAAGCAATTGCTTTATGGGTTTTCTGATATACCACAGGCTTTATTAGTCAATCCTGGTGGCAAAGTAACAAATGATTGGTACGCTGGAATTCCTTTTTTATCCCATCTTCATGTAAATGCAGGAACTTCTGGACCCACTGTTTATGATTTGTTTGCCAAAGATGGATTAGACTTTAATATGAAATTGGAAACGGCAATTTACAGCATGAATTCAAGTGATTTTTTTAGTGCTAATGAACAATTGGAATTACTTTCCGGAGGTTTTGCTTTTGGGAATAGTTATGAGAAGACCAAGTATTTGAGTTTTGGCTTATACCAAGAATTGGATTTTATTGCCTATTTCCCTAAAGATTATGCCATATTAGCGTTTGAAGGCAACCAAAATAATATAAATAGAGTATTTAGAGCAAGTGATTTTAATGCAAGTGCAGAATTAATTTCAGTACTCCATGTTGGCTATAATGAAAAAGTAAATACAAATTTTACTTTTGGAGTTAGAGGTAAAATTTATTCCAGTCTAGTGAATATTAATGCTACCAAAAACCGAGGATATTTTGTAACCCAAAATGGAATTAATAATTTTTATGACCATATTTTTAATTTAGACTTGGAAGTTAAAACAGCTGGATTAGCAAGTTTAACAAACAATGGGTCTAATACGGATTCAACAATAAAAACTTTGAAAAAACGTGTTTTATTTGGGCCAAACCTAGGTTTGGGTTTTGATGTTGGGTTTACATACCAGCTCACAAAACAATGGTCGCTTGATGCCAGTTTATTGGATGTTGGGTTTATACAGCAGAGTAAAGATGTTGAAAATTATAAACTAAAAGGAAATTACGTATTTGAAGGTGTAAATCCTCTTTTTCCAGAAACAGGAACCGGTCAAACAGCTGAAGATTATTGGAATAATATTAAAGGAGAGTTTAAGGATTTATTTCAGGTAGATACTACGAATACTAAATATATAACATGGAGGCCTGTTAAGTTCAATGCCTCATTGAATTATTCTTTTGGTAAAAAAAAGGTAAAAGAATGTAACTGCCTCAAGACAGAAAGCGATTATCAAAACAGGGTAGGTATGCAATTATATGCTATCAAAAGGCCAAAACAGCCACAATTGGCATTAACGGCATACTATTATAGGAGTTTATTTAAAGGAATGCAAGTAAAAGCTGCCTATACCATAGATTCATATTCATTCAGTAATTTAGGATTAGGGGTTTCTGCCAACGTAGGAAACATCAATTTTTATGTTATGGCCGACAATTTTTTGCAATATCAAAATATTTATAACGCACAAAGTGTATCTTTACAATTAGGGTTTAACTATATATTTAAAAAAAATGAAAATTAAATTTTATACCATGCTTTTAGCATTATTTGCTGTGTCCATGACATTCTCACAATCCAATTTAAATGCTTATAAGTATATTATTGTTCCAACAAGGTTTGATTTTTTAAAGGAACCAGATCAATATAGGTTGAACGGTTTGACTAAATTTTTATTTGAAAAATATGGTTTTCAAGCATTAATGGAAGGAGAGAATTATCCGGAAGATTATATAAGGAACAGATGTTTAGGTTTAAAATCTGATTTAATAAAAGATTCAGGAATGTTTAAAACAAAGCTATCTGTTCAATTAAAAGATTGTAATGATCAGATAGTTTTTACAACTCAAGTTGGTGAAAGCAGGGAAAAAGAATATAGCAAAGCTTATACTGAAGCGTTACGAAATGCATTTAATTCATTTGAAGGGATACCTTATAAATATGAACCGAAACCGGATGATAATATTGTTGAAGAAAATATAACTGTAAAAAATAATAATGAGGCTTCTCAAGAAATTCAACAGCTGAAGGAAGAAATAAAATCATTGAAAACCGAAAAACAGACAGAAGTTGTTCCTACAGAAATGGTTGAAATTGTTGAAGATGACGTTCAGGGAACAGAAGAGTTGTCTCAAGAAATCACAATTAATGAACACACTACTGGAATTTTATATGCACAAGCTATTGAAAATGGATTTCAATTAGTTGACAGTTCCCCAAAAGTTAGGTATAAAATTAAAACAACAAGTTTAAACAATGTTTATTTAGTTGAAAACAAAAGTGCTATTTTGCATAAAAAAGGAGAGAACTGGATTCTGGAATATTACTTAAATGGTACTTTAAAACAAGAAGAATTAAACATTAAATTCTAACACCCACCAACAACCAGCAACCAACAACCAACAACCAACAACCAACAACCAACAACCAACAACTAACAACTAACAACTAATACCCATATTTATCTTTCCAGCGTAATTTTAAAAAGTCAAGATACGCTTTTTCACGTGCATTATTCCCTGGTTCATAAAGTGTTGTGCCTTTAAGGTCATCTGGCATAAATTCCTGATTGGCAAAATTGTTTTCATAACTATGGGCATATTTGTAGTTGTCACCATAACCAAGTTCCTTCATTAATTTGGTTGGCGCATTTCTTAATTCTAAAGGAACCGATAAATCCCCTGTTTCTTTAACTAATTGTTGTGCTTTACTAATAGCCATATAAGCAGCATTACTTTTTGGTGAACATGCTAAATACGTAGCACATTGACTTAAAATAATTCTTGATTCAGGATACCCAATGGTGGAAACTGCCTGAAAAGTATTATTGGCAATGACCAAAGCTGTTGGGTTGGCGTTACCAATGTCTTCACTCGCTAAAATGAGTAAACGTCGGGCAATAAATTTAACATCTTCTCCACCTTCAATCATTCTTGCTAACCAATAAACAGCGGCATTCGGGTCACTACCGCGAATGGATTTTATAAAGGCCGAAATAATATCGTAATGCTGTTCACCGGTTTTATCATAGCGTACCGTGTTATTTTGAATCTTTTTTTGAACAATTTCATCAGTTATAATGATGGAATCAACTTCTTCAGAATTGATGATAAGTTCAAAAATATTTAATAATTTTCTGGCGTCACCACCAGAAAGTCTTAAAAGCGCACTGGTTTCTTTGAGTTTTATATTTTTTTTAGATAATAAGGTGTCTTTTTTAATCGCGCGTTTTAAAAGGGTTTCTAAATCGGTTTTTTCAAAGGCATTTAAAATATATACCTGACAGCGCGATAAAAGTGCCGGGATCACCTCAAAACTCGGATTTTCTGTAGTCGCGCCTATAAGTGTTATCCAACCTTTTTCAACCGCTTGAAGCAAAGAATCTTGTTGTGATTTACTGAATCTATGAATTTCATCAATAAATAAAATCGGATTTTTAGTGGTAAACAAGCCACCACTTTGTTTGGCTTTATCAATAACATCCCGAATATCTTTCACTCCAGAATTAATGGCACTCAAGGCATAAAATGGCCGACCAGATTCTTCCGAAATAATATTGGCAAGCGTTGTTTTCCCCGTCCCTGGTGGACCCCAAAAAATCATGGACGGAATAAGCCCTTGTTTAATATGCTGTGTCAATGCACCATGCTGTCCAACCAAATGAGTTTGACTCAAAAAGTCTTCCAAGGTTCTGGGCCTTAATCTTTCAGCTAATGGTTCATTCATTGCGTAAAATTAAAACAATTCCTTTGCAAAAAGGAATCTCTATACTATAATGTTTAATTTTTTTAGGTTTGTCCTCAAAGTAAATTTGAGCTGAATTTTCTATTAAGTTTTATTTTACTCCTAAAAAAAGAATGTCATTTTAATTACTTATGTCAACGCCTCTGACAATTTATCATAAATATCAATTTTGGAGAATAATTTGATATATTTAACTAACATGAAAAAACAAGAAGGGTTTAATTTTACATCTGGAGTTTTGGGGTATCCTATGGCCATCATACTCATAATTTGGTACGTGTTTTGGGTTGAAGTTAGCTTTGGGTTTAATTTTACAAAATTCGGAATTTATCCCTTGCAGTTAAAAGGATTAAGAGGTATTATATTCAGTCCATTTATTCATAGTAATATTGATCATTTATACCATAACACCGTGCCATTATTTGTCCTTAGTATGGCGTTATTTTATTTTTACAGGCCGATAGCCTGGAAAGTTATTTTTTTTGGAATTTTGTTTTCAGGGTTTTTAACCTGGAGTATCGGTAGGCCATCCTATCATATCGGTGCCAGCGGATTAATATATGTGCTGTTCAGTTTTATATTTTTCAAAGGTATTTTAGCTAAACATTACCGGCTTGTAGCCTTATCGCTGCTGGTTATTTTTCTGTATGGAAGTATGATTTGGTATGTGTTTCCTACTGATGTAAACGTATCCTGGGAAGGCCATTTATCTGGCCTGATAACGGGTTTATTATTTGCTTTATTTTTCAAAAAGGAAATAGCAAAACCAAAAAAGTACGTTTGGGAACAAGAAGATTACAACGCAGATAATGACCCATTTTTAAAACATTTTGATGAAAATGGAAATTTTATTGAAATTGATAAAACAGAAATAGAGCAGGAGCCACCAACCATAAATTATACCTATAAAGAAAACCTGGAAGATGAAAGTTAGTTTTTAAAGTTAAAAGTTAAAAGTTCCAAGTTCCAAGTTCCAAAATCGTTAATCATCAATCCTCAATCGTCAATCGTTTTTTCTCCCTCAGAATTCGCAGATTTTCGCAGAAACGCCATGGGGATTTGAAAATTCATAATTCATTAGAAAATTTGTAATTCGTCAATCAAAAATCGTCAATCGAGCGTCTTTGCCTAACCACTTCATATAAAAAGGCACCACAAGCCACAGAAACATTTAAAGATTCAATGTCACCCAGTAGAGGGAGTTTAGCTCTATCATCAACTATTTTTAATATGGAAGGGTTAATGCCTCTATCTTCAGATCCCATGATGATGGCACAAGGCTCCTTAAAGGAGACATCATACAACGTATTATCTGTTTTTTCAGTGGCAGCAATTACTTTAATACCGGAAGCTTGCATATAAAAAACGGCATCTTTAATATGATCAACTTTACAAATAGGGACTTTAAATACAGCACCAGCACTTGTTTTAATGGTGTCCCCATTTACAGGTGCTCCACCTTTTTTTTGAATAATGATTCCATCAACACCAGTACATTCTGCAGTTCTAATAATAGCGCCAAAATTACGCACATCACTTAATTGATCCAATAATAAAAATAAAGGGGTTTTGCCAGATTCCACAACAGCCATAACAAGCGTTTCCAAGTCATGAAATTCAATAGGTGAAATTTGAGCCACCACACCTTGATGATTATTTTTTGTTAGTCTGTTTAGTTTTTCAACAGGAACGTATGATGAATTAATGGATTGTTTTCTCAACAGGGTTTCAAGCTCTGTGAACAGTTCACCTTTCAAGCCTTTTTGAAGAAATACCTTATCAATAGTTTGACCAGCATTTATGGCTTCAATAACGGCCCGTATGCCAAAAATTTGTGTTTGATCTTGCATGGGGCAAAGGTATAAAAAAACCTCACAGTTTTGTGACAATAAAAAAACCGCCACTATTTAGCGACGGTTTTTCGTTTAAAAATATGATTATAAATATAATTATTGATTTACAGGTGTTTCAGTAAATAAACCTACAACACCAGGGAAATTAGCATTGTTGCTCACTTCTCCTTGTGGGTACAAAAATCTTTGTGGGATTTTTGTAGCGGTTGAATTTTTAATTGGAACACCAATAGCATTTTCAGTTCTGCGAACATCATGGAATACTTGAAGGGATCCTATTAAAGAAATGTATTTCTCTTCCAAAATTTCCAATAAAAGGGCATTACCAGTTGAGGTGGTTTGTGGGAAGCCAGAACCATAAATAGTTGCTAACTCATCACGAACAGCATTAAATGGTGTCGCTGCGTCACCGCTGGTTCTATATTCAGCTTCTGCTTCAATTAATTTCGTTTCAATATATGAAACAATAGGGAAAGAAGCATCTATAGCAAAAAAGCCACCAGTTGATGTATTTAAGTCATTACCGTCAAAATAAACGGCAGCGCGTTGGGCATCACCAGGTGTTGCTAAAAGTCTTGGTGTAACACCTGTAACTAGATTATTTAAATGTGAGCCATTGGCATCTAAATAGCCTTCTCTTTGTTCAACTGTAAATTGGTAATACATGTTTTTAGAACCGGTTTCCGTACCATGTACTGATAATAAGTCGCCAGAAGAGCTCGAAATTCCTAACCTAGCTTCAATTAAAGCTTGTGGATAATTTTTAGCCACTAGGTAATAGCGCGCTTTTAAAGAATGAGCAATCTCAGCCCAAGTGGCATCATTTGCAACAAAAATCTTAGTAGAAATTGGACTGGCAATGCCTGCATTCCCTACATTTGAAATGCCATCACTTAATAAGCCTTGTGCAGCATCCAACACAGATTGTTGGCTGTCATAGTTAGGGTTTGGAAAATTTAAATAGTCTAAAGCTTCGGTATAGGGCACATCACCCCATAAGGCTGCCGCTTCTGCCAATAAATGACCTTTTATTATTTGGGCAATCCCCAACAAGATGGTATTACCTGTAGCAGTAGCATCTGTAATGGTCAAATCGGCTTGTTGTAAGCCCCAAATATATAAGTCATCCCAATCATCATTAAAATCAGCAGAACTTGTATTGTAACTATTTAAAGTGATAAATTGTCTATCTGAACCCGTAAATTGATCCGTCCACATACCAGCAAGCCTAGAGGCTTGACTACTGGATAATTTGACAGTTGCTAATTCAGCTTGTCCAATCAGCAACTCTCCCGGTGCTGATGTAAAGTTATTTGGATCGTCATTAATCCCATCTGTATAATTACTACAAGCAACAAAACTTATAGTTAATAATACAAGAAAAATATTTTGAATTGTTTTTTTCATTTTATAAAAATTTAAATGTTAAAATCCTATTTTTACTGTAAATAGATAAGATTTAGTTGATGGGTTAGTAAAATAGTCTAAACCACGACCAAGGGTTGCTCCTGTTAAATTTAGGTCAGGGTCAAAACCTTCAATAGGAGTCCACAAGAATAAATTTCTACCTGTCAAACTAATTTCGGCACTTGTGAAACCTGAATTCTTAAGAATTTTTGAAGGTAACTGATATGCTAAAGTAAGTTCACGAAGCCTGGTCCAAGACGCATCTTGTATAAAGGTTTCACTTTGTACTCCAAAACCACCACCTTCAGCAGTGTACCAGTCGGCATCCAAGGCAACGTCACCACCGCCAAAATTACCAATATTACCTCTAAATTCAGTTCCGGCAGGAATGGTTTCTCCCGCATAGGTTTGTAAGTCTTGTGGTGCAACGCTTATGTTTGCGGTTTCTGGATCAATACCAAAATATTTTAGCACCCCTTCTGTACCGGTCCACATTTCATTGCCCTGTGACGTTTCAAATTGAACCGATAAACTTAGCCCTTTGTATGATAGCACGCTGCCTAAACCACCAATCCAATCAGGGTTAGGGTCACCTAACACACCTTCAGTAGGATCCAGTGTAGGAAAACCATTGGCATCCAATACGTAATTTCCACCGGCATCCCTGGCAAATCTACCACCCCAAAGAGCTCCAATGGCTTCACCTTCAACTGCTCTTGAAGACGTGCCCGTAAAACCGGCTAAAAATACGGATTCAACACCGCTTAAATCTGTAACTAAGTTATCGTTGAATGAGTAATTGGCGTTTAAAGTCCATTTAAAGTCGCCTTGTGTCAATAATTTTAAGCCTAAATCAACCTCTAAACCTTTATTGGTAATAGTAGCGGCATTTGCTTGTTTTGCGGCATATCCTGTAGAGGTTGGAACGTCAATTAATAAAATGGCATCTTCGGTTTTTCTGTCATAATATGTGAAACCTAAAGAGATTGAATTTTTGAAAAATCTTAAATCAGCACCAAATTCAAGTTCTTTAACGCGTTCTTCTTTGATATCTGGATTTCCCAAAACATCGGAACGCGTAAATGGATTGCCATAAGTAGCAGCCAGTAATTCATCCTCCCAAGAAGCAATAACCCCTCCTGGGCTGAAAGTGGTTTTTTTAGCATATGGACTTGGTTCAATACCTATTTCACCATAAGACATTCTAATTTTACCAAAACTAAAAACATCATTGGCTTCTATATTTTTTGAAAAATCCCAACCTAAAGAAGCACTGGGGTAGAACACGTTTTTTTCCAATGTTGAGGGTCTTTCATAACGTCCTGATAATTCAAGTAATACTTGGTCAAAAAATTCAGCGTTTATTACGGTATAAGCCCCAGATTTTCGTGTTTCCTGTTTAAAACTGGAAGGTGTTTCATTTGCAGCTTCAGCATTTCCAAAAATTCTTAAATCGTCAACAATAGGATTTGTAAATTGTGAAGATGACCCAGATAATCTACTATATTGTACTCTATCTAAAGTTGTTCCTAAAATCCAATTTAATTTAAAATTAGTATTAACTTCATGGGCACCCTGAAGAAAAATATTAACATTTTCTGTTTTTTCTGATATCCTATCTTCTGAGTATAACCCAGGCCCGTTGGCACCAGATGAATTAACAGGGAAGAACGTACCTCTATTATCGGTATAATAATCCAAACCGTAACGCGCCACTAAAGAGATGTTGTCTTTTAATTTCCAATTAAGTTCAGGTGCTATGGTAAAACGCTCAACGGTATTAGGGTTGTCTTGTTCGTTAATAGTCCATAAGGGGTTATTATAAGCTGGTGGAGCATCCCCTAAATATTTTCTATAACTTCTTTGGGAATTTAAAGTAGGTACTCCAGCACTGTTGAAATAAGTCCCTTTGTAATCCGTATCATCAAAGTCGGGCGAAGTTCTTAAATACCCTAGATATAAACCAGAAAGGTTAGACCCTTGTTGAATTCTGTCGGAATTTACTTTTGAATAAGACGTATTGAATCTAACATCAATTTTATCTGTTAAATTTGCCGTGTGATTTAATCTAACGGTTTGTCTTCTATAGGCAGATCGTCCTTTAATAATCCCTTTTTGGTCCCAGTCTGTAAAACTTAAGTAAGTACTTGAGTTATCACCGGAAAAATTAATACTCAGTGATTTATCCCAAGTAAAACCATCGCCAAAAACTTGGTCCCTGTTTGATTTGTTAAATACATCGGTCGAGTTTTTTGTAACTAAAGGGTATATGATATTCCCAGTTTCAGATTCAAAACGTGTGTTGCCAACAGTTACATCATCTGCACCACCGGCCCTGTTTGCTATGATATCACCCCAAGAGAAACCATTATCAGGATAGTAAGAACCAAACTGATCGGTAGAGTAACCTAAATCACCATACCAACTTGTTGGATAACCCTGTCCAAATTTGTCTTGTTTTTCAAATTCCACATTTATTTTATCAATAATGATAGAACTTCTAACATTTACGCTTACTTTTCTACCACCTACTCTTCCGCCGGATTTGGTATTAATTACCAAAACCCCATTGGCTGCACCTGTACCCCAAACGGCTGCTGCTGCAGCACCTTTTAATACGGTTACACTCTCAATATCTTCAGAACTGATATCATTTAAACGTGACTGTTGTGTGACACCATCGGTGGCACCACCAATACTATTATTGGAGACGGGGACACCATCTAGAATGATTAAAGGTTGAGAACTACCATTAATGGTATTTTGACCACGGATTTGGATATAAGCTCCAGCGCCTGGGTCACCACTGTTTTTGGTAATTCTTAAACCGGAAGTTTTACCTGCCAATCCTTGAACAACACCAGATTCACCCGATCTTAGTATGCTTTCGGTGTTAACAGTGGTAGAAGAACTTAGGTCTTCATCCTTTTTCTTTTTCAAACCTAAGGCAGTAACAATCACTTCTTCCAATGCCTCTGCACTTTCAGTAAGTTGTAAATTAATGGTACTAGAGGCTCCAACCTTGACTTCTTGAGTAGTATAGCCAACAAAACTAATTACAAGAGTTGCCCCTTGATTCGCTTTGATTGAGTATTTACCATCAAAATCTGTTGAAGTACCCGATGAGGTACCTTTTACTAAAACAGTAGCTCCAGGGAGCGGTAATCCAGATTGGTCTGATACCGTACCTGAAATTGTTTTTTCCTGTGCAAACGTTATTTGCACAACAAACGCTAGAAATAGCGTTAGAATTCCACTAAACTTTGTTTTCATGTTTTTAAATTATTTGAATTAGTCAAGCCAAAAATCACAATAAAAAGTTAATAAAACAATAAAAAATGGTTAAAATTTCATTTTTAACACTAAAATTTATGAGAATACCGTAATTAAGTCTAGAAATCAGCAATTAAACTCAAATGAATCTTAGAATTCGCGAATTTAAATTTTTGATTATTGCTTGTGCCATTGGCATAATTTAACTTAAACAGGCCTGCTTTTGATAAAATGGCAAACCCAAATCCATAACCATATAGTTTTTCAATGGCATTTATGATTTTGTTTTCCAGATAGGCCATATCTATTATGGAGTGAATGTATATGTTCTTACTTATTTGTAGCCTGTATTCTGTATTAAAAAACCCGTAAGACGTTGCCAACAAACTATTTTCTTCAAAACCCCTGATGGAATTAATGCCACCAAAACGAAACAGTTCATTTTCAAAATAGGAATCGGATATTAAATGTTCGCCATTAACCCTTATATAGATGCTGTTTTTTTGATTTAGATTAAAAATTTTAAAGGCGTCAAGATTGAGTTGAGTTTGTCTTTCTGAACTTCCTGAAATATTTCGTTTACCAAAACCTGTTTCAAAAAATGTGGATGCTTTAACCGGAAAAAGCAAATTATAACGTTGGCTCTTTATAAATTGATGTGCAAAAGTGAGGTAGTTTGAACGATAATTGGGTATAGAAAGGTTTGTGCTTTCTGTTAAAAGGTTATTGGATTCTGTAGCTTTTATGCCCGCATAAACTTTGTGTTTTGAATTAATTTGATAATTGAGTTTAGCGGATTGGTTAACGGTTGTAAATGTAGAATCCTGTTTAAGGATATGCAATTGCAAATCAATACCAATGGGTGTTTTTAAAAAATAAGGCATGCTTAAATCTGTTTGAAACCATTTTTGATCGTTTTGATTGTTTTTATATTGTAGGGCAAAGGACTCACCATAATTTAAATTATTAGTGAGATTTAAATTTAAATATCCGTAAAAGTCTAATTTATTGGTTTGCTCATTGGTGCCAAAGCCCAAAAAACCATCAAAGGTATTGCTTTTTGATTTTTCAATATACATATATAAGGTAGTGGAATCTTTTGTAAATAATACTTCGGGAGCTTTTATTTGATTGGCAAACTTGAGGTCATTAAGTTTTTCAGTTTTGTTTTCTATGGTTTGCAAATCAAAAATCTGGTTGGGTTTAATTTTTAAGTAATGTTTTAAAAAGGATTTCGGAAATTTTTCATATCCTTTTATGACAATGTTGTTGATAACTCTTTTTGTTTCTTTGGAATCAATGATTAAATCTGCTTTTAAGTTTTCTGACTCTAAAATTTCAATGTCTGATAGGTGTAATTTTGAAAACGGATAGCCTTTTTCAGAAATTTTGGAATTTATAAAGCGTAATGCCTGTTCAGTTCCAGAAATAGGTAATACAAAATAGGTAGGAAAAACCTGTTTTGAGACCCTATTTAAAATAGAATTATTAACCTGGTTTTTATTATAGTATATATATATGGTGTTATATTTTTTTTTCAAATTGATTTTTACTGAATATAAAGAGTCATTTTCCTTGTTGATGGGAGTTCTTTGATTTTCTATAAATCCTATTTTATAAAGTTTAAGTTGAAGTGAATCAATTTCAGAAGTTAAAGAGAAATAATCTTTAAGGGTTTTTGAATAGCCGATGGAATCTATGATTCTGGATTCAATTTCGTTATTTCCGTTTATTTTAAGCTGTAAGTTTTGGCATAATGCCTTCGTGTTAAAGAGAGCACAGGTGAGAATGAATAAAATAATGGATTTATGCACAACAAAAACACCAGGTTAATTAAGTTGTAAAACTAACGGAAAAACCACACTATTAATATAGTGAAGAAGGTAATTTTTAAATTCTATTGAAATCGCTATAAATTATACTTAAATAATATGCGTCAAAAACCTTAATATAGCGTGAATAATGTTTAAGTGTTATGATGTCACTTCGAGTTAAATTCTGAAAGAATTTAGTATCGAGAAGTCTTTTATGCTAAGGAATTTACTTGTTTTCGATACACCAAATCACAGATTTGGCACTCTAACTGACATAAATTCCTTATCCATTATTACCTTAATATAATAAGGAATAAGTCACTTAAATAGTGGTGTAAAATTAGCGATTACATAACACCTCTAAAAAAATATGGATTATGTTGTGAAAATTAATTCATTAGGGTTTGAAAAATACTTTTTTATTTCTACATTTGCAGCCCTCTTAGAAGAGGTATTTAAAAAAACATATAAAATATATGCCAACAATTTCACAATTAGTACGAATAGGAAGAGCCAAAATAACCAAGAAGAGTAAATCGGCTGCTTTGGATTCGTGTCCTCAAAGACGTGGAGTATGTACTCGTGTTTATACAACAACACCAAAAAAACCAAACTCAGCAATGCGTAAAGTTGCAAGGGTAAGGTTAACTAATGGTAATGAAGTAAACGCATACATTCCAGGAGAAGGACACAATTTACAAGAGCACTCGATAGTATTGGTTAGAGGTGGAAGGGTAAAAGATTTGCCGGGAGTTAGATATCACATCGTTCGTGGAGCTTTAGACACCGCAGGTGTTGCAGGTAGAACACAACGCAGATCTAAGTACGGTGCAAAACGCCCTAAGAAGTAAAAACAAGTTAAAAGTTAGAAGTTAGAAGTTAAAAGTTTTAATTAAAACCAACAACTAAAAACCAACAACTAGCAACTAAATTTAAAAAGAAGACATGAGAAAAAGACAAGCGAAAAAAAGACCGCTTTTGCCAGATCCACGATTTAATGATCAGTTAGTAACACGTTTTGTGAACATGATGATGTGGGACGGTAAGAAATCTGTAGCTTTTAAAGTGTTTTATGATGCCATGGACATTGTAGATACAAAAAAAACAAATGAAGAAAAAACTGCTTTAGAAACTTGGAAAGATGCGTTATCTAACGTTATGCCTCACGTAGAAGTGCGTAGCCGTAGAGTTGGTGGTGCAACCTTCCAAATTCCAATGCAAATTCGTCCAGACCGTAAAGTTTCTACAGCTATGAAATGGCTGATTAATTATTCACGAAAAAGAAACGAAAAATCTATGTCACAACGTTTAGCTTCAGAAATTTTAGCAGCAGCTAAAGAAGAAGGGGCAGCAGTTAAAAAACGAGTGGATACACATAAAATGGCAGAAGCAAACAAAGCGTTCTCTCACTTTAGATTTTAATAGGAAATGGCAAGAGATTTAAGATATACAAGAAACATAGGGATTGCTGCTCATATTGATGCTGGTAAAACAACAACAACCGAGCGTGTTCTATATTACACAGGGGTTTCTCATAAAATAGGTGAAGTACATGATGGTGCTGCAACTATGGACTGGATGGAGCAAGAGCAAGAACGTGGTATTACCATTACCTCTGCAGCGACAACCTGTGAATGGAAATTCCCAAGAGAAAATGGTGAACCAACTGCGGATTCGCATGATTACCATTTTAATATTATTGATACTCCTGGTCACGTAGATTTTACGGTTGAAGTAAACCGTTCATTACGTGTATTAGATGGTTTAGTGTTCTTGTTTAGTGCTGTTGATGGTGTAGAGCCACAATCAGAAACTAACTGGAGGCTAGCGGATAATTATAAAGTGCCAAGAATTGGGTTTGTAAATAAAATGGACCGTCAAGGAGCAGATTTCATGATGGTTAACAAACAAGTTAAAGAAATGTTAGGTTCAAATGCTGTGCCTATTGTTCTTCCAATAGGGGATGAAATTGATTTCAAAGGAATTGTAGATTTAGTAAAAAACAGAGCGATTGTGTGGCATGATGAAACACAGGGCGCTACGTTTGATGTTATTGCCATTCCTGAAGAATTAAAGGAGGAAGCAAAAAAATACAGAGCTTTGCTGATTGAAGAAGTGGCAGGATATGACGAAAAACTTCTTGAGAAATTCATGGAAGATGAAGATTCTATTACAGAAGATGAAGTGCATGCTGCATTAAGAGCTGCTGTAATGGACATGGCCATTATTCCAATGATTTGTGGTTCGGCGTTTAAAAATAAAGGGGTACAATTCTTATTGGATGCCGTATGTCGTTATTTGCCTTCTCCAATGGATAAAGAAGCCATTATCGGAATCAATCCTGATACTGAAAAAGAAGAAAAAAGAAAGCCATCAGTAAATGAGCCTTTTGCGGCATTGGCGTTTAAAATCGCTACCGATCCTTTTGTTGGTCGTTTGGCATTTTTCCGTGCCTATTCAGGTCGTTTAGATGCAGGTTCTTATGTGCTTAATAATCGTTCTGGTAACAAAGAACGTATTTCACGTATTTATCAAATGCATGCCAATAAACAAAATGCCATTGATTATATAGAAGCTGGAGATATTGGAGCAGCTGTTGGATTTAAAAGTATCAAAACTGGAGACACGCTTTCTGATGAGAAACATCCAATTATTTTAGAAAGCATGAACTTTCCTGATCCAGTTATTGGTATCGCAATAGAGCCAAAAACAAAAGCGGATGTAGATAAATTAGGGATGTCATTGGCTAAATTAGCTGAAGAAGACCCCACGTTTCAAGTACGTACTGATGAAGCTTCTGGACAAACCATTATTTCTGGAATGGGTGAACTTCACTTGGATATTATAGTTGATAGATTAAGACGTGAGTTCAAGGTAGAAGTAAACCAAGGAAAACCTCAAGTTGAATATAAAGAAGCTATTACGCGCGCTGCAGATCATAGAGAAGTTTATAAAAAACAATCAGGTGGACGTGGTAAATTTGCGGATATTGTATTTACATTGGAGCCAGCAGAAGCAGGAAAAGTAGGTCTGGAATTTGTTAATGCCGTAAAAGGTGGGAACGTTCCAAAAGAATTTATTCCTTCTGTAGAAAAAGGATTCAGACAAGCAATGGCTAATGGTCCTTTAGCAGGATTTGAAGTAGATAGCATGAAAGTTACCCTAAAGGATGGATCATTCCATGCTGTGGATTCTGACGCTTTATCATTTGAGCTTGCTGCTAAATTAGGTTTTAAAGCCGTAGCAAAACAAGCTGGTGCTGTTATATTGGAGCCAATTATGAAATTGGAAGCAATAACGCCAGAAGAAAACATGGGTGATATTGTTGGTGATTTAAACCGTCGACGTGGTCAAGTAAACGATATGGGAGATAGAGCTGGTGCTAAAGTTATTAAGGCTGAAGTACCATTATCAGAAATGTTTGGTTACGTAACAACGTTAAGAACATTGTCTTCAGGTCGTGCAACATCAACTATGGAATTTTCACATTATGCCGAAACGCCTTCTAATATTTCTGAAGAAGTAATTAAAGAAGCAAGGGGAGTATAATCTTATAAAGTTAAGAAAATGAGTCAAAAAATCAGAATAAAATTAAAGTCTTACGATCACAACTTAGTAGACAAGTCTGCAGATAAGATTGTAAAAACAGTAAAAAGTACAGGTGCTGTTGTAACGGGTCCAATCCCATTACCAACTCACAAGAAAATTTTCACTGTATTGCGTTCTCCACACGTTAATAAAAAAGCTAGGGAGCAATTTCAATTAAGTTCTTACAAAAGATTACTTGATATTTATAGCTCTTCATCAAAAACAATTGATGCTTTGATGAAACTGGAATTACCAAGTGGTGTTGAGGTGGAAATTAAGGTTTAAGTAAACGTTGATTTACATCCCGAACTGTCTCACTGAGCTTGTCGAAGTGTTGCTTCGGGATCACAAAGGAAGAGATTCCTGCCTACGCAGGAAGTAAACATGTCCTTAACGATGGTTAAGGAAAAACGGTAAAAATACATTCAGGGTTGAACGTATTTCAACCCTGAAATTTTTTAAATAAGTAATTAATAACAATTGATTGAAGGTTTAAATCGGAATCATTCTGAAATCAAAAACCTGCCCTGAGCGAAGTCGAAGGGTCAACAATCGTAAATCAAAAATTAATATGTCTGGGTTAATTGGAAAAAAAATCGGTATGACCAGCATCTTTGATAGCAATGGAAAAAACATTCCATGTACAGTTATCGAAGCTGGACCATGTATCGTTACCCAAGTCAGAACTGAAGAAATTGACGGTTATAAAGCTGTTCAATTAGGTTTCGATGACGCGACAGAAAAAAGTGCTACTAAAGCTGACCAAGGTCATGTTAAAAAAGCAGGAACTTCTGTAAAACGCAAAATCGTTGAATTTAAAGGTTTTGATAAGGAGTACAAATTAGGTGATGCAATCACTGTAGAACATTTCAACGAAGGAGAATTTGTTGATATCGCAGGAACATCAAAAGGAAAGGGTTTTCAAGGCGTTGTAAAACGTCATGGATTTGGTGGTGTAGGTCAAGCTACTCACGGTCAACATAACCGTTTAAGAGCGCCAGGTTCTGTAGGAGCATCTTCGTATCCTTCAAGAGTATTCAAAGGAATGCGTATGGCAGGAAGAATGGGTGGAGAAAAGGTTAAAGTTCAAAATTTAAGAGTTTTAAAAGTGGTTGCTGAAAAGAACTTACTTGTTGTGAAAGGGTGTGTGCCTGGACATAAAAACGCTTATGTAATTATTAGAAAATAATGAAAGTAGCAGTTTTAGATATAAACGGAAAAGATACAGGTAGAAAGGCAGACCTTTCTGGTGATGTATTTGCTATTGAACCTAATAATCATGCAGTATATTTGGATGTTAAACAATATTTGGCAAACCAAAGACAAGGAACTCACAAATCGAAAGAAAGAGCTGAGATTTCTGGAAGTACACGTAAGATTAAAAAGCAAAAAGGGACAGGTACTGCGAGAGCAGGAAGTATTAAGTCAGGAGTTTTTAAAGGTGGTGGTCGTATATTTGGACCAAGGCCAAGAAGTTATAGCTTCAAACTTAATAAAAGCTTAAAGCGTTTAGCACGTAAATCGGCCTTAAGTATTAAAGCAGGTGAAAAATCAATAGTTGTATTGGAAGACTTTAATTTTGATTCACCAAAAACCAAAAATTTCACAGCAATTTTAAAGGCTTTAAACTTAGAAAACAAAAAATCTCTCTTTGTGTTGGGTGGGTCAAATAATAATGTATATTTGTCATCGCGCAATTTAAAAGGGTCTGAAGTTATAACTAATTCAGAATTAAGCACTTACAAGATTTTAAATGCAAATCAAATTGTGCTTTTAGAGAGTTCTTTAGAAGGAATTGAAACAAACTTAAGTAAATAGAAACCATGAGTATCTTAATTAAACCTATAATCACAGAAAAAGCGACAGCAAATAGCGAGTTAAGAAACTGCTATACGTTCGCGGTGAATACCAAGGCGAACAAGGTAGAAATTAAAAAAGCAGTAGAAGCTGCTTATGGTGTTTCTGTTGAAAAAGTTCGTACTATAAATGTCCGTCCAGATAGAAGAACCCGTTATACAAAAACAGGTATTCAACATGGTAAAACAAATGCTGTTAAAAAAGCAATTGTACAACTGGCGGAAGGTGAAATGATTGATTTATACAGTAACATTTAATTAGAAAAAATGTCAGTAAGAAAATTAAAACCAATCACACCAGGACAGCGTTTTAGAGTAGTAAATGGATTTGACGCCATTACTGCTGATAAGCCGGAGAAAAGTTTATTAGCTCCGAATAAAAGGTCTGGTGGTAGAAACAGTCAAGGAAAAATGACCATGCGCTATATTGGTGGTGGTCATAAAAGAAAGTATCGTATCATTGATTTCAAAAGAAACAAACCAGGAATTCCTGCGGAAGTGAAATCAATTGAATATGATCCAAACAGAACAGCCTTTATAGCCTTATTGAATTATCAAGATGGTGAAAAAAGATACATCATTGCTCAAAATGGTTTACAAGTTGGTCAAAATGTAGTATCTGGTCAAGAAGATGTGGCTCCAGAAATTGGAAATGCCATGCCACTTGGTCAAATTCCATTAGGAACTATTATTTCTTGTGTAGAATTAAGACCAGGACAGGGAGCTATTATGGCTCGTAGTGCTGGAGCTTTTGCTCAATTAATGGCAAGAGACGGAAAATTTGCAACCATTAAATTACCTTCAGGGGAAACCAGATTAATACTTGCAAATTGTTTAGCGACTATTGGAGTCGTTTCCAACTCAGATCATCAGTTGTTAGTATCTGGAAAAGCAGGTAGAACAAGATGGTTAGGTAGAAGACCACGTACAAGACCAGTAGTGATGAACCCAGTAGATCATCCAATGGGTGGTGGTGAAGGAAAATCTTCAGGAGGTCATCCACGTTCTAGAAATGGAATACCAGCTAAAGGATATAGAACTCGTTCTAAAAAGAATGCAAGTAATAAATATATTGTAGAACGTAGAAAGAAATAAGACATGGCAAGATCATTAAAAAAAGGACCTTACGTTCATTATAAATTAGAGAAAAAAGTAGCTGTAAATGTTGATGCAAACAAAAAAACAGTAATTAAAACCTGGTCAAGAGCCAGTATGATTACTCCAGATTTTGTTGGACAAACCATTGCAGTTCATAATGGCCGTCAATTTGTACCAGTATATGTTACTGAAAACATGGTAGGTCATAAATTAGGAGAATTTTCACCAACTAGATCGTTTAGAGGTCATGCAGGTGCTAAAAATAAAGGTAAAAAATAGTAAGCAATGGGAAGTCGTAAAAAACAAATGGCAGACGCTATTAAGGAAGGAAAAAAGCAAATTGCTTTTGCAAAACTTAATAATTGTCCTACCTCACCAAGAAAAATGCGTATAGTAGCCGATTTAGTAAGAGGTGAACGCGTAGAAAAAGCGCTTAATATTTTGAAATTCAATCAAAAGGAAGCTTCAGGTAAATTAGAGAAATTGTTGTTATCAGCAATTGCTAACTGGCAATCTAAAAACGAAGAGGCAAGTATTGAAGATGCTGAATTAATTATAACAGAGATTAGAGTTGATGGTGGCGCCATGTTAAAAAGATTGCGCCCAGCACCTCAAGGTCGTGCACACAGAATAAGAAAACGTTCTAACCACGTTACAATAGTAGTTGGAGCTAACAATAACACACAAAGCTAAGATAGAAGTATGGGACAAAAAACAAATCCAATCGGAAATCGCTTAGGTATTATCAGAGGATGGGAATCTAACTGGTATGGAGGTAATGATTATGGAGATAAGCTTGCCGAAGACGATAAAATTAGAAAATACGTGCATGCGCGTTTATCTAAAGCTAGTGTTTCAAGAGTAATTATTGAAAGAACTTTAAAACTTGTAACCGTTACTATCACAACGGCTCGTCCAGGTATCATTATTGGTAAAGGCGGTCAAGAGGTAGACAAGTTAAAAGAAGAACTTAAAAAAATTACTGGTAAGGAAGTTCAGATTAACATCTTTGAGATTAAAAGACCTGAACTTGACGCATTTTTAGTAGCATCAAGTATTGCTCGTCAAATTGAAAATAGAATTTCATATAGACGTGCCATTAAAATGGCAATTGCAGCTACCATGCGTATGAATGCTGAAGGGATTAAAGTTCAAATTAGTGGTCGTTTAAATGGTGCTGAAATGGCGCGATCTGAACATTACAAAGAAGGACGTATTCCTTTATCAACCTTTAGAGCCGACATTGATTATGCTTTAGTTGAGGCACATACTACTTACGGTAGATTAGGTGTTAAAGTATGGATTATGAAAGGGGAAGTATATGGTAAAAGAGACCTTTCTCCGCTTGTTGGAATGTCCAAAAAGCAAGGAAAAAGTGGAGCAATGGGTCGTGGTGGTGCTAATGGTGCTAATAAACCACGTCGTAGAAAGTAATTTTTTATAAAGTAAAGAAAAATGTTACAGCCTAAAAGAACAAAATTTCGTAAACAGCAAAAAGGACGTATGAAAGGTCTTTCTCAAAGAGGACACCAACTTTCAAACGGAACTTTTGGAATAAAATCATTAGACTCAGATTTTTTAACATCACGTCAAATTGAAGCTGCACGTATTGCTGCTACACGTTACATGAAAAGAGAAGGGCAACTTTGGATTAAAATATTTCCAGATAAGCCAATAACAAAGAAACCTCTTGAAGTACGTATGGGTAAAGGTAAAGGTGCGGTTGAATATTGGGTGGCTGTTGTAAAACCAGGAAGAATACTTTTTGAAGTAGGCGGGGTGCCTTTAGATATCGCAAAAGAAGCGTTACGTTTGGCCGCTCAAAAATTACCAGTTAAAACTAAGTTTTTAATCGCTCGCGATTACGAAGCATAATTTATTTGATATTATGAAATGAGCTGTTTCACAATTTTAATGTTACCTAAAATTATAAATAGCGAATTCCATCTGACCAAAGTAAAAAAAATAAAATTCACAGATGAAACAATCAGAAGTTAAAGAATTATCTGTAGCTGAGTTACAAGAGAAACTTAGTGAAACAAAAAAGAGTTATTCAGACCTAAAATTAGCTCATGCAATATCTCCTTTAGAAAATCCAATTCAATTACGTGGAATAAGACGCACAGTAGCTAGAATTGCGACAGAATTAACTAAAAGGGAATTACAATAATTCTGCTAAAAGATGGAAACAAGAAATTTAAGAAAAGAACGTATAGGAGTTGTTACTAGTAACAAAATGCAAAAATCAATAGTTGTTGCAGAAGTTAAAAAAGTGAAACACCCTATGTATGGAAAGTTCGTGTTAAAAACAAAAAAATATGTTGCACACGACGAAACAAACGATTGTAACATTGGAGATACAGTAAAGATCATGGAAACAAGACCTTTAAGTAAATCTAAATGTTGGAGATTAGTTGAAATAATTGAAAGAGCTAAATAATTATGTTACAGCAAGAATCAAGATTAAAAGTAGCAGACAACACTGGAGCGAAAGAAGTTTTAACCATCCGTGTTCTAGGTGGTACTAAAAGAAGGTACGCTTCTGTAGGAGACAAAATTGTTGTTTCAGTTAAAGACGCTACCCCTAATGGAAACATTAAAAAAGGGGCTGTTTCAACTGCAGTTGTTGTACGTACAACAAAAGAGGTAAGAAGACCGGACGGATCATATATTAGATTCGATGACAATGCCTGTGTACTTTTAAATCCGCAAGGAGAAATGAGAGGAACGCGAGTATTTGGTCCTGTTGCGAGAGAACTTCGTGATAAACAATTCATGAAAATTGTATCATTGGCACCTGAAGTGCTTTAATGAATTATAAGATGACAAAGCTTAAAATAAAATCAGGAGATACGGTTAAAGTAATTGCCGGAGACCATAAAGGTTCTGAAGGTAAAGTACAAAAAGTATTATTCGATAAGAATAAAGCAATCGTTGAAGGTGTGAACATGGTTAAGAAACATACGAAACCAAGTGCAAAAAACCCTCAAGGAGGAATCGTAGAAAAAGAAGCTCCTATTCATGTGTCTAACTTATCATTGTTGACTGCAAAAGGTGAAACAACACGAGTTGGATATAGAGTAGATGGCGACAAAAAAGTAAGATTTTCAATAAAATCTAAAGAAGTAATATAGTTATGGCATATATACCTAGACTTAAGGAAGAGTACAAAAGCAAAGTAATTGCTGCTCTTACAGATGAATTTGGATATAAGAATGTGATGCAAGTACCAAAACTTCAAAAGATAGTAATATCTAAGGGTGTAGGTGCAGCGGTTGCAGATAAAAAGTTAATTGATTATGCTTTAGAAGAAGTAACTACTATATCAGGTCAAAAAGCTATTGCAACGATATCTAAAAAAGATGTGGCGTCATTTAAATTGCGTAAAGGGATGCCAATTGGTGTTAAAGTAACGTTACGTGGCGAAAAAATGTATGAGTTTTTAGATCGATTGGTAACTTCGGCCTTACCTCGTGTAAGGGATTTTAACGGGATAAAAGCATCTGGATTTGATGGCAGGGGTAATTACAATTTAGGAGTTACTGAACAAATTATATTCCCAGAAATTAATATTGACAAGGTTAATAAAATTTCAGGTATGGATATTACATTTGTAACTTCTGCAGATACAGATAAAGAAGCAAAATCATTATTAACAGAATTAGGATTACCTTTTCAAAAGAACTAAGATATGGCTAAAGAATCAATGAAAGCCCGTGAGGTAAAAAGAGCTAAAACAGTAGCTAAGTATGCTGAGAAACGTAAAGCTTTAAAAGCGGCAGGTGACTATGAGGCATTACAAAAGTTACCAAAAAATGCGTCTCCTATTCGTATGCACAATAGATGTAAATTAACAGGAAGGCCAAAAGGATATATTAGGGATTTTGGAATTTCTAGAGTAACATTCAGGGAAATGGCCAATGCAGGTCTTATTCCTGGAGTTAGAAAAGCAAGTTGGTAATATTATAGTAATAATCAGGTTTAAGGTTCAAAACAGTTTGAAAACCAAAATCGCAAAATCAATTCATTATGTACACAGATCCAATCGCGGATTATTTGACAAGAATTAGAAATGCAGTGCAAGCTAACCACAGAGTGGTTGAGATACCTGCTTCTAATCTGAAAAAAGACATCACAAAAATATTATTCGAACAAGGATATATATTAAGCTACAAGTTTGATGATTCTTCAGTACAAGGCACCATTAAAATTGCTCTTAAGTACAATAAAGAAACCAAAGAACCTGTAATTAAGAAAATTCAAAGAATAAGTAAACCAGGTTTACGTAAATACGCAAGTTCTAATGAACTTCCTAGAATCCTTAATGGTCTTGGAATTGCCATTGTTTCTACTTCTCATGGAGTAATGACAGGTAAACAAGCTAAAAGAGATAATGTAGGTGGTGAAGTATTGTGTTACGTTTACTAAAAAGATAAGATATGTCAAGAATAGGTAATAACCCAGTGGTAATTCCGGAAGGCGTTACAGTTGATATAAAAGACGGTATTGTTACAGTAAAAGGAAAATTAGGAGAATTAACTCAAAATTTTGATACTGTAGAAATAAAAGTTGAAGATGGTAATGTTTTAGTAACCCGTTCTTCTGATACTAAAGATCAAAAAGCAAAACATGGTCTGTACAGATCTTTGATGCGCAATATGATTGAAGGTGTTTCTAAAGGATGGACTAAAGAACTAGAGTTAGTAGGTGTAGGGTATAGAGCGAGTAATCAAGGTCAAAATCTTGAATTAGCTTTAGGATTTTCGCATAATATTGTCATGAGTTTAGCTCCAGAAGTTAAAATTGAAACAGTAAATGAGAAAGGAAGAAATCCAATCATTAAATTAACTTCATTTGACAAACAACTTGTAGGACAAGTAGCAGCAAAAATCCGTGGATTTAGAAGACCAGAACCTTACAAAGGAAAAGGTATTAAGTTTGTTGGTGAGGTATTAAGGAGAAAAGCAGGTAAATCAGCTTAACAAAATTTACGATTGTAGATTTCAGAGTTACAAATTAAAAAGTAGTAAATCAAAAATCAAAAATCGTTAATCAAAAATCGTAAATCGAAATGGCATTAACAAAACACAAAAGAAGAATAAGAATTAAAAACAGGATTCGTAAAATAGTTTCTGGTACAGAAGCTAGACCAAGATTATCTGTTTTTAGAAGTAATAAAGAAATTTATGCTCAAATAGTTGATGATGTTACTGGTAATACAATCAGTGCAGCCTCATCAAGAGATAAAGCTATTAGTTCTGCTAAAGCGAATAAAACAGAGGTTGCTACATTAGTAGGAAAGGCCCTTGCTGAAAAAGCTTTAAAAGCAGGTGTAGAAACCATCGCATTTGATAGAGGTGGATATTTATATCACGGTAGAGTAAAATCGTTAGCTGAAGGAGCTAGAGAAGCAGGACTTAAATTCTAAGAAATGAGTTTTAAGAAACTTTATTCAGAAATTATTATTGAATAAAGTTTTTAAAACGAATTCTTGAATATGATGAAATTTTTGTCTTATTAAAAGACAACAAAAATTTAGAATATTTAAAAATTATGTATCGAAAATACAAAAGTGCAGAGTTAGTAAAACCAGGTGGATTGGATCTTAAAGATCGTTTAGTTGGTGTACAAAGAGTTACAAAAGTAACCAAAGGTGGTAGAGCATTTGGTTTTTCAGCAATAGTTGTTGTTGGAGATGAAGCTGGAGTAGTAGGACAAGGGTTAGGAAAATCTAAAGATGTAGCAAGTGCAATTGCAAAAGCTATTGAAGATGCTAAGAAAAACCTTGTAAGAATTCCTATTAAGAAAGGAACTTTACCACATGAACAAAAAGGTAAATATGGTGGAGCAAGAGTAAATATCATTCCTGCCGCTGCTGGTACAGGAGTTATTGCTGGTGGAGCTGTAAGAACAGTTCTTGAAGCCGTTGGTGTTCATGATGTATTGTCAAAATCGCAAGGGTCTTCAAACGCCCATAATGTGGTTAAAGCTACATTTGATGCGTTATTGCAATTAAGAGATGCTAGAACAATAGCTAAGGATAGAGGGATTTCACTTGAAAAAGTTTTTAACGCATAATTACATAAGAGATGGCAAAAATTAAAGTAACCAAAGTTAAAAGCGCGATCAATCGTCCTTTAAGACAAAAAAGAATTTTAGAATCTCTTGGTCTTAGAAAGATTGGTCAAGTAAAAGAGCACGATGCCACTTCAAGTATACTTGGTATGGTAAGTAAAGTAAATCACTTAGTTTCTGTTGAAGAAATTAAAAAATAATAATACTGAAAATGGATTTAAGTAATTTAAAACCTGCAGAAGGTTCAGTTAAAAATCAAGGTAAAAGAATAGGTAGAGGACAAGGTTCTGGTAAAGGTGGCACTGCAACAAGAGGTCACAAAGGAGCTAAATCCCGTTCTGGATATTCTAAGAAAATTGGATTTGAAGGTGGTCAAATGCCACTTCAAAGACGTGTTCCTAAATTTGGTTTCACTAACATAAACCGCAAAGAATATCAAGGGATTAACTTAGATACGCTGCAAGAGTTAGTTGACGATAAGAAAATAAAAGGTACTGTAGATTTAGATACATTATTCTTGAATAGATTAACTGGGAAAAATGATCTTGTTAAAATTTTAGGAAGAGGAGAACTAAAAGCTAAATTAAAAGTATCAGCTCATAAGTTTACTGCTACTGCAAAAGCTGCAATAGAAGCTGCTGGTGGTGAAGCTGTAACTTTATAAGATCTTGTTAAGTATATGAAATTTATAGAATCAATAAAGAATGTTTGGAAAATAGAGGAACTAAGAAACCGAATCATAGTTACTTTAGGTTTACTTTTAGTATATCGTTTTGGTGCCCAAGTTACTTTACCAGGCATTGATGCAGCACAATTAGAAGGCTTAAGTAATAGTACTGATTCAGGTTTACTAGGTTTGCTTAATGCATTTACTGGTGGTGCTTTTGCTAATGCTTCGGTATTCGCTCTGGGTATTATGCCTTACATTTCTGCTTCTATTGTGGTTCAATTAATGGGAATTGCAATTCCTTATTTACAAAAACTGCAAAAAGAGGGCGCAAGTGGGCAAAAGAAAATTAATCAAATTACACGTTGGCTAACCATAGGGATCTGTTTGTTACAAGCGCCTGCATATTTGGCTAGTTTGCCCGCTTTAGGAATACCACAAAGTGCCTTTTTATTAGGATTTGGTCCTTTATTTTATTTCTCATCTATTTCTATTTTGGTCACTGGGACTATATTTGCTATGTGGTTGGGTGAAAAAATCACTGATAAAGGAATAGGTAATGGTATTTCGTTATTAATTATGGTAGGTATTATAGCTAGAATGCCTGCTGCATTTATTCAAAATGCGGCAACTAGATTAGAGGGTAATAATGTGATGCTTATATTGTTTGAAATTGTAGTTTGGTTTTTAATAATATTGGCTACAATTTTATTAGTAATGGCAGTTAGAAAAATAGCCGTTCAATATGCACGACGCACAGCTTCTGGAAGTTATGAAAAAAATGTCATGGCTGGTTCCAGACAGTACATTCCATTGAAATTGAATGCAGCTGGTGTAATGCCAATTATATTTGCTCAGGCAATAATGTTTGTTCCGGGACTTATAGGTAGTTCGTCTTTTTTAAAGGACTCAGCTACTGGCGCATGGATGCAAACACAATTTTCTGACATATTTGGATTTTGGTATAATCTGGTATTTGCAGTATTAATTATAATATTTACATATTTTTATACGGCAATTACGGTACCAACCAATAAAATGGCCGATGACCTAAAACGCAGTGGTGGTTTCATTCCCGGGATTCGTCCTGGAACAGAAACTTCAGAATATCTAGATAGAATAATGTCTCAAATAACCTTACCAGGATCCATATTTTTAGCATTAATTGCTGTGTTCCCAGCCTTTATAGTTAAACTTATGAATGTACAACAAGGATGGGCATTGTTTTTTGGTGGCACTTCACTAATTATTTTAGTCGGTGTTGCTATTGATACTATGCAACAAGTAAATTCTTATTTGTTGAATAGACATTATGATGGCTTGATGAAATCAGGTAAAAATAGAAAAGCATTAGCTTAATATTATACAATGGCAAAACAAGCAGCAATAGAGCAAGACGGCACCATAATAGAAGCATTATCAAATGCTATGTTCCGTGTTGAATTAGAAAATGGTCATATTGTGACTGCGCATATTTCCGGTAAGATGCGTATGCATTACATAAAATTATTACCAGGAGATAAAGTAAAATTGGAAATGAGTCCTTATGATTTATCTAAGGCTAGAATAACATACAGATATTAGATTTCAAATTAACGATTTTAGATTTTTGAATTGTATAAATCAACAATCGTTAATCAACAATCGTTAATCGTTAATCATTTTAAAAATGAAAGTAAGAGCATCCGTTAAAAAGAGAAGTGCAGATTGTAAAATTGTACGTAGAAAAGGTAGACTTTACGTAATTAACAAAAAGAATCCTAGATTCAAACAAAGACAAGGGTAATTATGGCAAGAATTGCAGGTGTAGACATACCAAAAAACAAAAGAGGAGCTATCTCTTTAACTTATATCTACGGAGTAGGTAGAAGTAGAGCAAAAGAAATTTTAGCAGACGCTAAAGTTGATGAAAGTATTAAAGTACAAGATTGGACTGACGATCAGATTAGTAATATTCGTGAGGCAGTAGGTACCTATACTATTGAAGGTGAATTGCGTTCTGAAACTCAATTACACATTAAGCGATTAATGGATATTGGGTGTTACAGAGGAATTCGTCATAGATCGGGGTTACCTTTAAGAGGTCAACGTACTAAAAACAATTCTAGAACTAGAAAAGGAAGAAGAAAAACAGTTGCTAACAAGAAAAAAGCAACTAAATAATTAATAGACGATAGTCATTAGTGTTTAGACGTTAGATGAATCTGTTTGAAATAGCAATGTTTAGGATTCTAACAACTAATAACTAACAACTAAAAACTAAAAAAATATGGCAAAGGCAAGTACTAAAAAACGTAAAGTTATTGTAGATTCTGTTGGTGAAGCACATGTTACCGCTTCTTTCAATAACATTATCATTTCACTTACTAACAAAAAAGGAGACGTTATTTCATGGTCTTCAGCTGGTAAAATGGGATTTAGAGGTTCTAAGAAAAACACGCCTTACGCAGCACAATTAGCTGCGGAAGATGCTTCTAAAGTAGCTCATGAAGCTGGTTTAAAGAAAGTAAAAGTGTATGTTAAAGGTCCAGGAAACGGTAGGGAAAATGCTATTCGTTCCATCCATAACTCAGGCATTGAAGTAACAGAGATAATTGATGTTACGCCACTTCCTCATAATGGATGTAGACCTCCAAAACGTAGAAGAGTTTAAGTTTAAACTGAAATTTTCAGTAAGTAATAATTAATTAACAAGTATCAACGAGAGATCAACGTTTATCGAAGGATAAGATTAAGACCTTAATTCATAAACACTCTCATAACTAAATTTTTAAAATGGCAAGATATACTGGTCCTAAAACTAAAATAGCTCGTAAATTTGGCGAGGCAATTTTTGGAGAAGATAAATCTTTTGAAAAAAGAAATTATCCTCCTGGTCAACATGGTGCAAATAAGCGTCGTGGAAAAAAATCTGAATACGCAATCCAGTTAATGGAAAAGCAAAAAGCAAAATACACCTATGGTGTGTTGGAGCGTCAATTCAGAAATATGTTTAAACGTGCAAGAGCTGCACAAGGCATTACAGGTGAAGTGTTATTACAACTTTGTGAATCAAGATTGGATAATGTTGTTTTTAGAATGGGCATAGCTCCTTCTAGAAGTGGTGCTAGACAATTAGTGTCACACAGACATATTACTGTAAATGGAGAATTGGTTAACATTCCATCATACTCTTTAAATGCAGGTGATGTGGTAGCGGTAAGAGAGAAATCTAAATCTCTTGAAGCTATTGACAGATCTTTATCAAATTCAAGTCATGTTTATGAATGGATTACTTGGAACACTGAAACAAAACAAGGAACTTACGTTTCTATACCTTCAAGACTCCAAATTCCGGAAAACATTAATGAACAATTCATCGTCGAATTATATTCTAAATAATAAATTAATAATATTGGTATTTGGCCAAAGGGTTTATAAGTATTTCTTCAAACTTTTAGACCGCGCAACTAAATAACAATCAAAACGAAGAAAAAAGTATGGCAGTATTTAATTTTCAAAAGCCTGACAAAGTAATCATGATTGATTCTACCGATTTTGAAGGTAAATTCGAATTTAGACCTTTAGAACCCGGTTATGGTTTAACAGTAGGAAATGCTTTAAGAAGAGTTTTATTATCCTCTTTAGAAGGATTTGCAATTACATCAGTACGAATTGAGGGTGTAGACCATGAATTTTCTGCAATTTCAGGTGTAGTTGAAGACGTAACAGAAATCATATTAAATTTAAAACAAGTACGTTTTAAAAGACAAATTGAAGATATAGATAATGAATCAATTTCTATTTCAATTTCTGGTCAAGAACAAATAACAGCTGGTGATTTCCAAAAATTTATTTCAGGTTTTCAAATATTAAATTCAGAATTAGTAATCTGTAATTTAGATCCTAAAGTAAGTTTAAATATGGAGATTACCATTGAAAAAGGTAGGGGATATGTTCCTGCTGAAGAAAACACTAAAGCTTCGGCACCAATTGGAACCATATTTACAGACTCTATATATACGCCTATAAAAAACGTTAAGTATAGTATTGAAAACTATCGTGTTGAGCAAAAGACGGATTATGAAAAATTGGTTTTTGAAATCATTACTGATGGTTCCATTACTCCACAAGATGCTTTAACAGAAGCCGCAAAAACCTTAATTCATCACTTTATGTTATTCTCAGATGAGAGAATTACTTTAGAAGCTGATGAAATTGCACAAACAGAAACGTATGATGAAGAATCACTTCATATGAGACAATTGCTTAAAACCAAGTTAATTGATATGGATTTATCTGTACGTGCATTAAACTGTTTGAAAGCAGCTGAAGTTGATACCTTAGGCGACTTAGTATCTTTCAATAAAAACGATTTAATGAAGTTCCGTAATTTTGGTAAAAAATCATTAACAGAGCTTGAAGAGCTTGTAATTGTTAAAGGTTTAAACTTCGGAATGGATTTAAGCAAATATAAATTAGATAAAGACTAGAAAAATTAACGATTTACGATTTACGATTGAAGATTTTCAGTAGTACTTTAAAAACTTCGATAATTTTTCAAAAAACCAATTATTAACGACTCATAATTTGCTCTCCGTCTAATCGGATAAGGCAGCAAGATGATGTCAAATTTAAAATGTCATGAGACACGGAAAAAAAATAAATCATTTAGGCAGAAAAACAGCTCACAGAAAATCAATGTTGGCAAATATGGCATGTTCATTAATTGAGCATAAACGTATTAATACCACTGTTGCCAAAGCTAAGGCTTTAAAACAATTTGTTGAGCCAATGATTACTAAATCTAAAGAAGATACAACTCACAACAGACGCCTTGTTATGGCTCGTTTAAGACAAAAAGAAGCGGTAGCTGAATTATTTAGAGATGTAGCTCCTAAAATTGCGGATAGACCAGGAGGATATACTAGGATAATAAAACTAGGAAATCGCTTAGGTGATAATGCTGATATGGCTATGATAGAACTTGTAGATTACAATGAAATCTACAATGCTGATAAAGCCAAAAAGAAAACAACACGTAGAAGTAGAAGAGGTGGAAGCAAAGCTGAAACTCCAGTTACTCCGGTAGCTCCAATTGCTGAAAAACCGGCGATTGAAACACCAGTAGTTGAAAAACCGGCTTCAAGTGAAGAAGAATAAATGTTGAAAACATTAATATATTTAAAGGATAAACTTTTTTAGTTTATCCTTTTTTTTTTGCAATTTTGCCAAGTCATATGGAGTAACAAGTGACAATTTAAAAGCAATATAATCCAACACATGAAATACCAAAAAAAACAAACAGCCATTATTTTATTAGCAGATGGAACCATTTTCTATGGTAAATCAGTTGGAAACAAACAAGGAACCGCTTTTGGTGAAGTTTGTTTCAATACCGGGATGACGGGATATCAAGAAATATTCACAGATCCTTCTTATTTTGGTCAATTAATGGTGGCAACCAATGCACATATTGGAAATTATGGAACCCATGTTGATGAAGTTGAATCAGATTCCATTAAAATAGCTGGATTAATCTGTAAAAATTTTAGCTATGATTACTCACGGGATGCTGCAGATAGTTCACTTGAAGATTTTTTAAATGCAAATAATTTATTTGCAATTTCAGATGTTGATACAAGAGCCTTAGTAAGTTATATTAGAGATCATGGCGCTATGAATGCAGTAATAACTACGGATGTAGATAATCTGGAACCATTAAAAACCCAGCTAGCACATGTGCCAAGTATGAACGGATTGGAATTGGCTTCAAAAGTTTCTACTAAAGAACCATATTATTTTGGTAATGAAAATGCAACTTATAAAGTTTCAGCGCTGGATATTGGGATCAAAAAGAATATACTTCGAAATATAGCTAAACGCGATGTGTACATTAAGGTTTTTCCTTATAATGCAACGTTTGAGGAATTGGAATCTTTTAAACCGGATGGTTACTTTTTATCAAATGGACCGGGAGATCCTGAGCCTTTGGTTGAAGCTCAAGTGTTAGCTAAAGAAATTATTAAAAGGAACTTACCTCTTTTTGGGATTTGTTTAGGTCATCAGGTAATTGCATTGGCTAATGGCGTTTCTACTTATAAAATGCACAATGGGCATAGAGGCATCAATCATCCGGTTAAGAATTTAAAAACAGGTAAAGGTGAAATAACATCGCAAAATCATGGTTTTGCAGTCAACAGGGAAGAATCTGAATTACATCCAGATTTGGAAATCACACATGTGCATTTAAATGACAATACTGTAGCGGGTTTGGCTATGAAATCAAAAAATTGTTTTTCCGTGCAATATCATCCTGAAGCTAGTCCGGGTCCACATGACTCAACGTATCTTTTTGATAAGTTTATTGAAAACATTAAAAAAAATTAACTAAAAGCCTCAAAAATTTATTGCTTTTTGAGACTTTCATGTTACTAAAACGTTATAGATAATAATTTGTGTAATTCTTTAAAAACATGCAGATTAAAATAAGATTAAGCCGTAAATTTGAATATTAAAAAGTTTTAAAAATAGTACTTATGAGTATAATAATTAATATCCATGCTAGACAAATTTTTGATTCTAGAGGAAACCCTACTATTGAAGTAGATGTTGTTACAGAAAATGATATTTTAGGAAGAGCTGCGGTACCATCTGGAGCTTCTACGGGCGAGCACGAAGCTGTTGAATTGAGAGATGGTGGGAAAGCCTATATGGGTAAAGGTGTTTTAAAAGCAGTTGATAATGTAAATTCTAAAATTGCTCAAGAACTGCTTGGAGTTTCTGTTTTTGAACAAAACTTAATCGATCAAATGATGATTGATTTAGATGGCACACCAAACAAATCAAAATTAGGTGCCAATGCTATTTTAGGGGTGTCTTTGGCGGTGGCTAAAGCTGCTGCTGCTGAGCTGGGTTTACCTTTATATCGCTACGTAGGTGGTGTGTCTGCAAATACGCTTCCAGTACCCATGATGAATATCATCAATGGAGGTTCTCATAGTGATGCGCCTATCGCGTTTCAAGAGTTTATGATTATGCCGGTAAAAGCCAAAAACTTTACACATGCTATGCAAATGGGCTCTGAGATTTTCCATAATCTTAAAAAAGTTTTGCATGACAGAAATCTTTCTACAGCAGTAGGTGATGAAGGTGGTTTTGCTCCAAATTTACCTGGTGGAACAGAAGACGCAATTGAAACTATAGCGAAAGCTGTAAAAAATGCTGGATACAAATTTGGTGAGGAAGTAAAAATTGCCTTAGATTGTGCTTCAGCTGAATTTTATGTAAATGGTAAATATGATTACACAAAATTTGAAGGTGATACAGGAAAAGTAAGAAGCAGTAAAGAACAAGCAGAGTATCTAGCTGAACTTGCTTCTAAGTATCCAATTATCTCTATTGAAGATGGAATGGATGAAAATGATTGGGAAGGATGGAAATTATTGACTGAGAAAATTGGTCATAAAGTTCAATTGGTTGGTGATGATTTATTTGTAACTAATGTTGAACGATTATCAAGAGGAATTGAAAATGGCATTGCTAATTCCATTTTAATTAAGGTAAACCAGATTGGTTCATTAACAGAAACTATTGCGGCTGTAAATATGGCTAAAAATGCAGGTTACACCACCGTTATGTCACACAGGTCTGGCGAAACTGAAGATAATACCATTGCAGATTTAGCAGTTGCTTTAAATTGTGGCCAAATTAAAACCGGTTCAGCATCACGTAGTGACCGAATGGCAAAATACAATCAACTTTTACGCATTGAAGAAGAGCTAGGAGAAACTGCTTATTTTCCTCAAGAAAAAGCATTTAAAATAAAATAAACTTATTATTTTTTATTAAGGTATAGGCGATTATTAATTTATTTAATAATCGCTTTCTTTTTTTAAGAATTTAAGCAATACTTTTATGTTAATTCCTTATTAAGAAATTATAATTATAGTAAGTTAATTTGTAACTTAGCGTTAATCAAATTATACATTAAATTTTATAAAAAACATGTCAAAAACGGCTATTTTACAAGTTAATGGGGAAAAGTATGAATTTCCGTTAATAGTTGGAACAGAAAATGAAGTTGCTATAGATATTTCAAATCTAAGAAACGCAACCAATGGAGTAATTACAATAGATCCAGGATATAAAAATACGGGATCTTGCGAAAGTGCCATAACTTTTTTGGATGGAGAAAAAGGCATATTAAGATACAGAGGATATTCTATTGAAGAATTAGCCGAAAAAGCAGATTTTTTAGAAGTTGCTTATCTTTTAATTTTTGGTGAACTTCCTACCAAAGAGCAAAATGATAAATTTCATAATGACATTAAAGCACAATCTATTGTTGACGAAGATATAAAGAAAATAGTAGAAGCATTCCCAAGGACTGCGCATCCAATGGGGGTTATCTCTTCATTGACTAGTGCTCTAACAGCATTTAACCCTTCTTCAGTAAATGTTAAATCAGAGGAAGATATGTATAAAGCAATCGTTAAAATAATGGGAAAATTTCCTGTTTTGGTAGCCTGGACGTATCGAAAAAAACTTGGTTTACCATTAGATTATGGAGATGATTCTTTAGGTTATGTTGAAAACATTTTAAAAATGATGTTTAGACAACCTAATGCATGTTATATTCAAAATGGAGTTTTAATTGATGCTCTAGATAAACTTTTAATATTACATGCGGATCATGAGCAAAATTGTTCAACGTCAACTGTTAGAATAGTCGGCTCGTCTCATGCAGGTTTGTTCGCATCGTTATCAGCAGGTATTTCAGCGCTTTGGGGGCCACTTCATGGTGGAGCTAATCAAGCGGTGTTAGAAATGTTGGAAGCTATTAAAGCAGATGATGGAGATACTAAAAAATATATGGTTAAAGCAAAAGATAAAGAAGATCCCTTCCGTTTAATGGGCTTTGGTCATAGGGTTTACAAAAATTTTGACCCTCGAGCAAAAATTATAAAAAAAGCAGCTGATGAAGTTTTAAGTAATTTAGGGATTGAGGATCCTATTTTAGATATTGCTAAAGGGCTTGAAAAGGAAGCTTTAGAAGATCCATATTTTGTAGATAGAAAATTATATCCAAACGTAGATTTCTATTCTGGTATTATTTATAGAGGTATGGGTATTCCAACAGAGATGTTTACCGTTATGTTTGCTTTAGGACGTTTGCCAGGTTGGATAGCACAATGGCGTGAAATGCGTTTAAACAATGAGCCTATTGGTAGACCAAGACAAATTTATACAGGTGAAACTGAAAGACCTTTTGTGTCTTTAGTGAACAGATAAAATTCTTTATTAAAAAAAAAAGAAGCTTCATAACTAAACCTTATGAAGCTTTTTTATATTTACGCCATGTTGCAACTCAATATAAAAAACGAAACGTCAAGACTTAGAGCAGTCATTTTAGGAACAGCAAAAAGCAATGGACCTATACCAAACATTGAAGATTGCTATGATCCTAAAAGTATTCAGCATATAAAAGCAGGAACTTACCCCAAAGAAGAAGCTATGATTGCTGAGATGGAAGCAGTTGCTGCTGTTTTTAAAAAATATGATGTTCAAGTTTTTAGGCCAGATGTTATAGAAAATTGTAATCAAATTTTCTCTCGAGACATTGCTTTTGTTATTGATGATAAAATAATTAGAGCTAATATATTGCCAAATAGAGAAAAGGAAATTGAGGCTATAAATTATCTTTGGAATCAAGTAGATGTTAAAAACAGAATTGTTCTACCTGAAGAATGTCATGCTGAAGGTGGTGATGTCATGCCTTGGAATGATTATATTTTTGTTGGCACTTATTCAGGTGAGGATTATTCAGATTATATAACAGCCAGAACCAATATGGATGCTGTTATTGCCTTACAGGAATTATTTCCAAATAAAACGGTTAAGGCTTTTGAGTTAAGAAAGTCAAATACAGATCCAAAAGAAAATGCTTTACATTTAGATTGCTGTTTTCAACCTATAGGAAAAAACAAGGCTATTTTGCATAAAAACGGATTTCTTATTGAGCATGAATATCAGTGGTTAGTTGATTTTTTTGGAAAGGAGAATATTTTTGAAATTACAAAAGAAGAAATGTACAACATGAACAGTAACATATTTTCTATTTCAGAAACGGTTATTATTTCTGAAAGAAGCTTTACACGCCTTAATAATTGGCTTCGTGAACAAGGTTTTACTGTAGAAGAAGTGCCTTATGCAGAAATAGCAAAACAAGAAGGTTTATTGCGTTGTTCAACAATGCCTTTAATTAGAGACTGATTTTTTAGGTAAATATTTTTTTATTTAATAGTTGCATTCTCAACAATTAATGGGTAAACGTATCCCGCACCATAATCTTTATTTAAAGAAACCGTTCCTTCAAATGTTACAATATCTCCCATTTTCACATCGTCTTTAGTTGTAAAGGTAAGGTCAGATTTTCCTTCATTATTGGTTCCATCCTTAAGATGTACCCAATTGCGATCCATTATGCTATTGTTAATTTTCACTACTTGCCCTCGTACAACTATTTTTTTATTTGCATAGTCGTTGCCGTTTTTGTAAAGTTCAGCAATAGTAATGCCTCCTGGGGCACGTTCTACATGGATATCATCTTTTAATACTTGATTATTAATTCCTTTATGAATGGAGTCATTAACTAAAGAAGATGTTGCTAGAATTGGTTTGTCACTAATATTATCTACTAACAAAACTTTATCAAATGTGCGGTTTAATTCTTTGCTTTTAAAATCTATCATTTCAAAAGCATTCTTATAATAAAGATCGGAATTAACCTTGGGTTCCATTTTGCCGGTAGCCATCCAGTAATCTTCATCATTCTCATTCACAAACAGATAAGTGTAAGTGTCTGTTTGTAATACTTCTTTGACCTTTACATGATGACTGGCTGGATCATTGTTGGCAGTTTTATGCTTTTTGTTTTTATCGTTACAGGATGTTAAAGTAATTAAGGAAAAAATAAAGACCAATAATAATTTCATGATATGTTGTTTTAAATAAAATTAAACTATTTAATGTTACAAAGATACTACAAAACTAAAGTTGATTTACCTTCAAAAGCAATTAAATACATCCGTTTAAAAGAATAATGATTTATTTTAATAAATTCATGGTGATTGCGTTTATTTAATTTAAAAACCTTAAGCTTTATCAGCTTGATATTATTAAACAACAAGGATGGCAATACGGTTTTTTCTATTGACAAATTATTATTCAGTTTGTAGTAAACGGTTTGTAATACATTAATTAATCGTTGTTTTTCCTTTTTAGATAAAGACGATGTGTTTTCAGTTTAAAAAGTTATAATTTTGCATACTATAATTTATGATCATGCAACAAACAACAAACACCATTTTAATGATTCGTCCAGTGAATTTTAGGATGAATGAGCAAACTGCTGTAAATAATTATTATCAAAAAGTTTTAGATAATTTATTGCCGGCTTCTGTTAATACTAAAGCCCAACAGGAATTCGATGGTTTTGTTGAAAAACTAAAAAATATTGGTGTAAATGTTATTGTTGTAAATGATACTACTGATTGTGATACTCCGGACTCGATTTTCCCAAATAATTGGATTTCTTTCCATCAAAATGGCAATATAGGCATGTATCCAATGTTTGCCGAGAACAGGCGTTTAGAACGGCGTGATGATGTCCTTCAGATATTGGAAGACAAAGGGTTTGTAATTAATGAAATTGTTGATTATACGGAGGCTGAAGAAGAGTCTGTTTTTTTAGAAGGTACAGGTAGTTTGTTATTAGATCGTAAAAATCAAAAAGCATATTGCGCCCTTTCCCCTAGAGCAGATGAAGGTTTATTTATAGAATTTTGTGAAGATTTTGAATATACTCCCGTGCCTTTTACTGCGAATCAAACGGTAAACGGTCAGCGAATGGCCATATATCATACCAATGTTATGATGTGTCTTGGGGAAACCTTTGCAGTGATTTGTTTATCAAGTATTGATGATAAAAAGGAGCGAAAAAATGTGATGCAACATTTAAAAGAAGATGGGAAAGAAATCATAGATATTTCTGAAGATCAGGTAAATAATTTTGCAGGTAATATGCTTCAGGTTAAAGGGGTAAATGGTGACTTGTTTTTGGTAATGAGTCAAGCAGCGTTCGACTCACTTACAAACACGCAATTAAACACGCTTAAAAAACATAATGCCGGAATTTTATCAAGTTCATTGGATACTATTGAAGCTTGTGGTGGTGGAAGTGCACGCTGTATGATGGCTGAAGTTTTTTTGCCAAAAGCCTAATTACTTATGGTTTGGTTTTGGGTAATTGCACATAAAACGTACTGCCAATATTTAAATTACTTTCAACCCAGATTTTACCATGGTTTAATTCAACCAACTCTTTACAAATAGATAACCCTAAGCCAGTCCCTTTTTCATTACTTGTGCCTATGGTTGTAAACGAATTACTTTTAAAGAGTCTGTCAATATTCTCTTTTGAAATCCCTACACCTGTGTCAGCTACGCTTAAAATACAACTGCCATTGCTAATATGATTTGAAATTGTAATTGAATCCCCTTTTTTACAGAATTTAACAGCATTGGCAAGTAGATTTTGAATTACAATTTCAATCATACTTCTATCTGCATAAGCAAAATCACGTAATGAGTGATCAATTAAATCAATGCCTTTGTTGTCTAATCGTTGCTCAATTAATTTTAATTTATCTTCAAAAACTTCTTGAATGTCAAAAAGACTGGGTTTAGGCTCCAGTGAATGCATTTGGGATTTAGACCAGTTTAGTAAATTAAAAAGTAATAATGATGCGTTATTAGCATTTTCACTTAATTCAGGAATCAAGTTGTCAAATTCTTCTCTTGATAATGTGCCATCTTTTAATAAATCAATAAAACCATTAATAGATGAAAGTGAATCTTTTAAATCGTGGGAGATGATTGAGAATAATTTATCCTTAACATTGTTTACGTTTTCAAGATGTTTAGTTTGCTCTTGAAACGCTTTATTCTGTAATTCAATTTTTATATTTTTTTCTTCTAATTCTTGAGTATATTTTATATTATTATTTCGCTTTAAATATATTAATAATAAAAAAGTTGAAAGAATAGCCAATGCACCTAGTAGCGCATAAAAAATTAATTGAAAGCGATTTAGTTTTTCTTCACTTTTAATATTGTCAGCATTTTTATTGTCAGCAGAAACCAACTTTGATATATCGTTATCAAATTCAGGGTTTAATTCAAGTGTAGCATCCGTTAGTGTGTCTTGAACTAAATTCTTTTTTTCAAGGCTGTTTTTTAAATCGTAATAATTTCGTTGCCAGACAAAAGCTCTATCAAATTGTTTTTTGGTAGAATCCAATTCCTTCATTAATTTATAATGCCTGAGCAGTTCTGGCTTATTATTTGTGGATTTTGCAAGGGCTCCGGCTTCAAGAAGTTGTTGTTCGGCTAAAATTAATTTCTTTTGACTTAAATTTAATTCACCTAAATTATTTAATGAAATGGTTAAACCTCTTTTATTATTTGATTTTCTATTCAAAATAAGACCTTGAATTAAATATTCTGAGGCTTTGTCATAATCATTGAATTTTAAGTATTCGCCACCAAGTTTGGGTAAAATATTACCACGAATAGAATCGTTATTAGGCCCTAAATTCTTAAGGACTGTCTCATAATATTCAATGGACTTTCTGTATTCTTTTTGATTTGAATACATTTCAGCTAAACGACTATTGGATTCAATGATACCGTCTGTTCTATTTAGTTGTTTCTGAAGTTGAAGGGTTTTTAAATAATATTCAATTGATTTATCAAATGCTCCAATATAATAATAAGCCTTTGCTAAATTATTATAAGCAGAACAAAGTTCTGGTTTTAGGTTACGTTTTTCAAACACTCTAATAGCAGATAATGAATACTGCAGCCCTTTACTGTAATTCCTTCGTTTAATCTCAATTAAACCAATGCTATTATTAACTTTTGCTATTCCAAGGGTGTCCTTTAATTTTTCGAATAAAGATTTTGATTTTGCATAACCTGTTACCGCATTTATATAGTCATTTTTTGTAGCGTATATTAATGATTTGTAATAAGTAATTTCTGCTATGCCCGCTGTATAATTCATGGCATTGGAAAGTTTTTCACTTTCAAAAATATATTTTAAAGCTTTGCCATAGTCTTGAATTTCATATAATTTCTCAATAAGTTGAATTGAAGTATCAACTTTTAATGAGTCAGATTCCTCAAAGGCTAATTGGATGTACAGGCTATCTATTTCTTTAGTTTGGGAATAACCAAGAAACACAAATAAAAAAAGAATCAAAGTAATTTTTTTCCTCATACAATATTTAAAATACAACCATTGATATTATAATCACAAAATGTTTCTTGCTTGAGGGAAATAAGATTACTTAATTTAGTTGTATTGTGTTTATTTGTTTAAACTTTCATCCAAAAATTTTTGTTGACAATAGCAATGCCTCTAACAAAAGTTGCAAAAATGGATTTAAAAATCTAATTTCTGCGTTTTACTACCAATAAATTAGATTAAAGGAATGCACATTTTTGAGAAAAAACCGACGAATAGACTAACGGCAGAAAACATAGAAAAACGGCGTAAATATATCACTGGGATAAGATTTTTAAGAATCATTTTTTGTGATTATTATATGAATAGAATATTTTATGATTAAAAGATTTAGTAAAACACGTATTTTCATAAATTCACCACATTTTAATAAAACTTTTTTTACAAACATACATTAATAAAAGTTTTATCTTTGCTCCCTTAAATAACTTCAATTAATGAACCTTCAAGAGACGTTATCAAAACAGGTAAAACTAGCCTTACAGGCATCCTATAATATATTCTTAGAAACCATAGAATTTCAGGCAACTCGCAAAGAATTTGTTGGAGATATTACAGTTGTTATATTTCCTATGCTTCGTTTTATAAAAGGAAATCCGGTGCAAATTGGTAACGACATTGGAAATTATTTAGTAAAAAATGTTGAAGTTGTAAGTGCTTATAACGTGGTGAAAGGATTTTTAAACA
This sequence comes from uncultured Flavobacteriales bacterium, assembly GCA_963976005.1. Taxonomy (GTDB): domain Bacteria; phylum Bacteroidota; class Bacteroidia; order Flavobacteriales; family Flavobacteriaceae; genus Yeosuana. The sequence continues at coordinate 55,798 of CAXBJF010000006.1, forward strand.
TTGAAATTCAAGACGCCTATTATGTTCAATTTTTTAATAAAATAAGCACTAAAGAAAATTTTGGTTTTGTTTCTCCAAAGTCCGAAGAAAAATCTATCATGGTTGAATATTCTTCACCAAACACCAATAAACCTTTGCATTTAGGACATGTCAGGAACAACTTGTTAGGGTATAGTGTTGCCGAAATTTTAAAGGCTTCAGGAAAGAAGGTTTACAAAACCCAGATCATTAATGACAGGGGCATTCATATTTGTAAAAGTATGTTGGCTTGGAAACGTTTTGGACATGGAGAAACACCGGAAAGCACAGGATTGAAAGGGGATAAGCTAGTTGGGAATTATTACGTTAAGTTTGACCAAGAATATAAAAGGGAAATTGAAATCATTGTTAAAGACGGGTTTACCATAGATAGTGCAAAAGCGATGGCACCTATAATGCTAGAAGCTCAAAATATGCTTTTAAAATGGGAAGCAGGTGATGAAGAAACCGTGGCACTTTGGAAGACCATGAACCAATGGGTTTATGATGGTTTTGCCATTACTTATAGGAATCTTGGTGTTGATTTTGATGTTCTATATTATGAAAGTAACACCTATTTATTAGGTAAGGAATTTGTTGCAGAAGGGTTAAAGTCTGGAGTTTTTACAAAGGAAGATGATGGTTCTATCTGGTGTGATTTAACCGAAGATGGATTGGATAAAAAAATTGTACAACGGTCTGATGGTACGGCAGTTTATATGACACAAGATATTGGAACGGCCATTCAACGGATAAAAGATTTCCCTGATGTGGGTGGTATGGTTTATACTGTTGGAAATGAGCAAGATTATCATTTTAAGGTCTTGTTTTTAATATTGAAGAAACTTGGTTTTGATTGGGCAAAAAATTTATTTCATTTAAGTTATGGGATGGTGGATTTACCTTCCGGGAAAATGAAAAGTAGAGAAGGTACTGTAGTTGATGCTGATGATTTAATTGAAGAAATGGCCATTACAGCAGCTGATATTTCTGAAGAACTTGGTAAACTTGAAGGATATTCTGATGAAGAAAAACAGGCGCTTTATAAAACCATTGGTTTAGGCGCTTTAAAATATTATATTTTAAAAGTAGATCCCAAAAAACGCATTTTATTTGATCCTAAAGAGTCCATTGATTTTCAAGGCAATACAGGTCCGTTTATTCAATATACTTATGCAAGAATTCAGTCCATCATTCGCAAAGCAGATTTTGATTATAACGTCATATTGAGCCCAAACGAAGTGTCTTTACACCAAAAAGAAAAAGAACTAATCAAACAGCTACAATTATTCCCTGAAGTTATTCAAAATGCGGCTGAAACCCATAGTCCGGCGTTGATAGCTAATTATACTTATGATTTGGTTAAGGAATTCAACTCGTTTTATCAAAATGTTTCTATTTTGGGTGCAGATGAATTAAATGAAAAGATATTTAGAGTTCAACTTTCAAAAAAGATCGCTTTGACTATAAAAAAAGGGTTTAAGTTATTAGGTATTCATATGCCTGAGCGTATGTAAAATTATCTTAAAACTTTTAAACCTTCATATACAACAATGCCAACGGCATTTGCTATGTTAAGACTTCTTACATGCTTACTATATAAAGGGATTTTGTACAAATCTTGTTGATTTGCCTCAATAATCTGTTTGGACAATCCCACTGATTCCTTGCCAAACACTAAAAACATATCATCCTTAAAAGGGATTTCCCAATGGGTTTTAGTTCCATGGCTAGATAAAAAAGCGAAGTGAGCGTCTTTATTTATATTAAAAAAATCTTCGGCAGTTTCATAATAAATAACGTCAAGATGTTTCCAATAATCCAATCCGGCTCGTTTTAATCGGGTATCATCAATTTCAAAACCAAAAGGCCTCACTAAATGTAATTTTGAACCTGTGGCAAGTGCCAATCTTCCTATATTACCTGTATTATTTGGGATTTCAGGTTCAATTAAAACAATATTAAGAGCCATTCTTTTTCAATAATTTTATAGCAATTAATCGGATTAATAAAACAAATGGAAAACCGTGAAGAGCAGTATCAAACCAATCAAGAAGCTTCATACCATTAGCACCACCAACAATCCAACGTATTTTACCTACTATATGCGGTTCTGGAAAATACGGAGCTAAACCTAAAGTGAGGCAAAGCAATAAAATGAGTTTCCAGTTATTGAATGCGGACATGGAAATTTATTCTTGTTAATTAATATGGTAAGTTATAATTTTCTTAATTCATAAAGGTCATTACGTCTGTCTTTTAAGTTCCGAACACTACCAAATTGGTTAAGCTCCCTAAGTAAATCAATATCTACATCAGCAATTAAAATCATTTCGGTATTTTGTGTTGTTTCAGCTTTAACCCCATTTGTTGGGAAAGCAAAATCACAAGGCGTAAAAACCATGGACTGTGCAAATTGAATATCCATGTTTTGTACTTTTGGTAAATTACCAACACTTCCTGCAATGGCTACATAGCATTCATTTTCAATAGCTCGTGCCTGGGCACAATGTCTTACTCGGGAAAACCCATTTTGAGTATCGGTTAAAAATGGTACAAATAAAATGTCCATACCTTCATCAGCTAAGATCCTACTTAATTCAGGAAATTCGCAATCATAACATATCAAAATACCTATTTTGCCGCAGTCTGTATCAAAGGCCTTTATTTGGTTGCCACCAACCATTCCCCAAACTTTTGCTTCATCTGGTGTGACGTGTAATTTTTCATATCGTTCCATACTACCATCTCTGCGACATAAATAACCAGCATTATGAAGTTTACCATCTACCATTTCAGGCATGCTACCAGTTATAATATTTATATTATATGAAATGGCCAATTTTGAAAAACGGTTAACAATTTCGGATGTGTGTTTAGCCAATTCCCTGATTGCTTCTGGTGTTGAGAGATGATTGTTTTCTGCCATTAATGGGGCATTGAAAAACTCAGGGAATAATGCAAAATCACTTCTATATCCTGAAACGGAATCAACAAAAAATTCAGCTTGTTGCATTAATTCATCTAAATCTTTATAAAGTCGCATTTGCCATTGAACCAATCCAAGCCGAACGATCTTTTTAATAGTAGTAGCTTTTTTTCGTTTCTTTTCGTAATAGATATTATCCCATTCAAGAAGTACGGCATAATCATGTGATGAGGCATCCCCTTCTAAATAATTGGTTAATATTTTTGCGGGATGAAAGTCATTTGAAATTTGAAAATTTAAAACAGGATCATGAATTTCTTTACGTCTAACTTTATCTATATACTCTTTAGGTGTTAATTTATCGGCAAATTTATGATAGTTTGGAATTCTTCCGCCAAAAGCAAGCCCTTTAAGGTTTAAACGTTCGCATAATTCTTTTCTGTAATCATACAATCGCCTGCCTAAACGCAATCCTCTAAATTCTGGTTTTATAAATACGTCAATCCCATAAATAACATCACCATCATTGGTATGTGTGTTAAAGGTATAATTGCCTGTTATATCTTGATAAGTATGGTTGTCGTCAAATGAGTCATAGTCAACAATAATGCATAAAGCACAACCGGCAATTTGATTATTTATTTTTATGACGACTTGTCCTTCTGGAAATTTGTCAATTAAAGTTTTAATTTGTTCTTCACCCCAAATTGAATCTGGCATAGTAGTATAAGAAGCTACCATGGCTTTTCGCAGTTCGTGATAATCTGGCAAAGTAAGATATGCTAATTCAATATTTTCAATATTTTTCATAGGGTTACTTTTCAATTTTAATTTTGCAATATTAGTTAAAATATAATGTGTTATACAAAAAGAATATGATTAGTTTTTAATACATAATATATTGTATCCTAGATGAGGACATTTTTATTTTACCTGATATGTAAGTTTCATAGTTATAGATGCTGTTTTCTCTTTTGAAGCTGTATTATATGCTCCGCCCCATGAATAATCTTCATTGGAGTTTTGACCGGTTATTTGAAAAATACCCATTTGTGCTGTAGAAAGTTTTCCTAATGTAGCTCCTGAGTTTTCTGAAATACTTTTGGCTCTCAAACGTGCGTTTTCTGTAGCTCTTGAAACCATTTCAATTTTTAAATCTTCAAGTTTTGTATAATAATACCTTGGTGCCAAAGAATATAATTGGATGCCTTTATTTAATAATTCAGTAACTTCTCTTGAAATTTTTTCAACCTTTTCAACATTTGTAGAATTTATTTGAACGGTTTGACTTAATGTGTAGCCAGTGAATTCTTGTCCTAGATATTTGCCGTCAGCAGTATAGTTTTGTTTAAAATTCTTGTCTGTTTGAACGGCATTGAAAACTAGCATGCTATCACTTATTCCTTTTGATTTAAAATATTCTAAAATGGCTTCTTTGTCTTTTTTTAAATCGGCATAGGCTTGTTTTAAATCGTTATTTATTTGAGAAAATCTAGCTTCCCAAACAATCAGATCAGAAGTAAAATTGGTTTGTCCTAAACCCGTCACTGAAATAGTTCCAACTTGCTTATTCCTGTTAATTACAGCATGCCCTAATATAATGGATGCTGCTATAATGGCTAAACCAAAAACTATGGCGCTGAGATTTTTGTTCATAGAAGTAAGAATTTAATCGTTAGAATTTACCGAATGGCTTTAACAAAATCATGTATTTCTGTAACAGAATTATCTGTTAGAAATTTTATAAACGCACTTCCAATAATGGCTCCTTTTGAATATTGAGTTGCTTGATTGAAAGTGTCGTTATTATTGATTCCGAATCCAATAATCTGCGGATTTTTCAAGTCCATATTTGATATACGCTCAAAATAATGTTTTTGGTTGTCACCAAACACTGATTGTGACCCTGTAACACTCGCGCTACTTACCATATAGATAAATCCATTAGATATTGAATCGATAAATTTGATACGTTCTGTACTTGTTTGGGGGGTAATTAAAAACACATTGATGAGGCCGTATTTTTCAAAAATTGCTTTGTATTTGTCATGATATACATCAACTGGTAAATCGGGAATTATTAATCCATCGACACCTATTTCCTGACATTTTTTACAAAAAGCCTCTACACCATATTGTAGTATTGGGTTAAAATATCCCATGATGATTAATGGAATGGAAACCGTTTTCCTGATGTCTTTTATTTGATTAAAAAGTACTTCAGTGGTCATGCCGTTTTTTAAGGCTTTTGTAGAACTTGCTTGAATGGTTGGTCCATCGGCTAACGGATCGCTAAATGGTAAACCTATTTCAATCATATCAACACCACTTTTCTCTAAGTTTTGTATAATTGAAACGGTATCGTTCAAACTTGGATAGCCTGCTGTAAAATATATAGAAAGCAACTTTTTGTTTTCTTGTAATTTAGTTTGTATGCGATTCATAATTGTATTGTTTTCGTCTTTGCGAGTCCCGATAGCTATCGGGAGAAGCAATCTGTATCATGAGATTCCTTCACTTTGTTCGGAATGACGTTATAATTTAAAATAATTGATATATGTGTCTAAATCCTTATCACCTCTACCTGATAAACTCACCACTACGACATCGTTTGGTTTGAAAGTTTTCTGTTCGAAAATAGCTAAGGCGTGTGAGCTTTCAATAGCTGGAATGATGCCTTCTAACTTGCATAATTCTAAACCGGCTTTCATAGCTTCATCGTCAGTAATCGACATAAATTCGGCACGACCTGTTTTTGCTAAATGCGCATGCATGGGTCCAACGCCCGGATAATCTAATCCAGCCGAAATGGAGTAAGGTTCTGTAATTTGTCCATCTTTGGTTTGCATTAATAGCGTTTTACAACCGTGAATAATGCCTTCTTTTCCCAATACCGAAGTTGCAGCACTTTCGCCAGAATCTACGCCTAAACCAGCAGCTTCAACCGCAATAATGTTTACATCTTCTTCGTGTAAAAAATGATAATAGGTACCCGCGGCATTGCTTCCACCACCAATACAAGCTACCAAATAATTGGGGTTTTCTCTGCCTTCATGCACTTTTAATTGCCATTTTATTTCTTCGGAAATGACCGATTGAAAACGCGTTACCATATCTGGATAGGGGTGTGGGCCTATAGCAGAACCGATGATGTAATGGGTGTCAACGGGATTGTTTATCCAATCGCGAATGGCTTCATTGGTAGCATCTTTTAGTGTCCGACTACCAGATAAAGCAGGAACAACCGTGGCTCCTAGCATTTTCATTCGGGCAACGTTTGGTGCTTGTCGTGCAATATCAATTTCGCCCATATAAACAATGCATTCCAGTCCCATTAAAGCACAAACCGTAGCCGTTGCAACTCCGTGTTGCCCGGCGCCGGTTTCAGCAATGATACGATGTTTAGCTAAACGCTTCGCCATTAAAATTTGGCCAATGGTGTTGTTTATTTTATGGGCGCCTGTATGATTTAAGTCTTCACGCTTTAAATAAATTTTAGTGTTGTATTTTTCTGAAAGTCGCTTCGCAAAATAGAGTGGGGAAGGACGCCCAACATAGTCTTTTAAAAGCTGGTCAAATTCTTTTTTGAAATCGGGCTCAGCCATTATCTTTAAATAATTCTGGCGCAATTCTTCTACATTTGGATAGAGCATTTCTGGGATGTAGGCACCACCAAATTCACCGTAATAGCCTTTTTCGTTAATGTTGTAATTCATGTTATTTTATGTTTACGTCATTGCGAACCTAGTGAAGCAATCTATTTGTTTTTAGTTTCAAATTATGAGATTACTTCTTCATTCGTTCCTCATTCATCGTAATGACAGTGTCTTTAAATTTTTGTAATAAATCTATATTTTTTAATCCTGGTTCAATTTCAAATTTACTATTTACGTCAATGGCGTAGCAATATTTGGATTCCTGCTTTCGCAGGAATGACAAAACACTTTCTACTTCGTCCAACCCGATGCCTCCACTTAAAAAGAATGGTTTTGAGGATGGATAGCTGTTTAGGACACTCCAATCAAAGGTGTAACCATTGCCTCCGGGTAATTTTCCTTTGGTGTCGAAAAGAAAATAATCACACACATTTTCATAGGGTTTTAAAATATTGAAATCGAATTCGTTTTTTATTGAAAAAACCTTGATTATCTTGACTTCGCTCGATATGACAGATTTTTGTTTTTCGTCATTGCGAGACTTTTTTTCAAAAGAGCCTGTGCTGAGCGCAGTCGAAGTATGGCAATCTGATTCTTTTGAAGAGATTACTTCGTCGTTTCTCTCCTCGTAATGACGTTTCAATTTTAAACAATATTCAGGCGATTCTTCACCATGAAGTTGTACTGCTTGCAAATCGTGAGTTTTTATTAAATCAACTACAGTTTCAATTTCTTCATCAACAAAAACCCCTACTTTTTTTATGGATTCTGGCAATTTTGGAATTGCAGAATCAAAATGCCTTGCAGATTTTTCATAAAATATAAAACCAAGATAGTCCGGTTGCAAAGCAGCAACTTGTTCTATATTGTCTTGATATTTCATGCCGCAGACTTTTAGTTTCATAGTTTCTTGTTTTTCGTCATTGCGAACGCAGTGAAGCAATCTGTTTCTTTTAATGAGATTACTTCGTCGTTTCTCTCCTCGTAATGACGTTATTTATTTAATGCATTAATAAATTGTTTTGCACTTTCCCCTGCATTATTGGTTTTCATAAAGTTTTCACCTATTAAAAACCCTTTGTAACCGAAAGGTTGTAATTCTTTAATGGCTTCAATTGTACTAATCCCGCTTTCAGATACTTTTACAAAATCGTTTGGGATCAATGCACTTAGTTTTTTGCTTGTATCTAAACTTACGTCAAAGGTTTTTAAGTTTCTATTATTTACACCTAACATATCTAAACTTGGCATGATGGCTTTATACAATTCTTCTTCATTATGAACTTCCAACAATACATCCAAATTTAAACTTTTTGCAAACTCTGAAAACTGTTTAATTTCTTCTATTGTTAAAATGGCGGCAATTAATAATATAACATCAGCACCATAAGCTTTTGCCTCCAATAACTGGTATTCGTCAATGATGAATTCTTTACGTAAAAGCGGTAGGTTACAACTGGCACGAGCGGTTAATAAATCGTCTAACGAACCACCAAAGTATTTGCCATCGGTTAAAACGGACATCCCGCAAACTCCAGCCTCTTCATAACCTTTGGCAACATCAAAAACATTAAGATTTTGATTGATTACTGATTTTGATGGGGAACGACGTTTGTGTTCAGCAATAATTCCTGATTGGCTTTGACGTAATTTATTTACTAACGAAATCGTACTTCTTTCAAACAAAACCGATTGTTCCAATTGTTTAATAGGAATTAACGATTTTCTTAAATCGACTTCAATGCGTTTATCAGCAACTATTTTATCTAGAATATTCATTTTTATTTTGATTCGTCATTGCGAGGCTTTTTATAAAAGTTGAAGCAATCTGCTTCTTTTATGAGATTACTTCGTCGTTTCTCTCCTCGTAATGACGTTATTTACTTAAATCTACTAATTTTTCTAAACTGGCATTTGCTTTGCCACTTAACAAAGATTCTTTTGCCAGTTCAAATCCTAGTTTGTGATCCATTTGATTGGTAGTTGCAATAGCTAAACCCGCATTGGCACAAACCACATTATTTTGTTGCTCTGTTCCTTTTCCTTGAATGACATCCATAAAAATTTTGGCAGATGTTTCCACAGTACTTCCACCAAAAATGGATTCTTGTGTTATTTCTGAAAGCCCCAAATCTTCTGGCGAAAACATAGTTTCAGCATGATTTGAAATGACTTTTGTTGGTCCTGTTAATGATATTTCATCGTAACCATCTAATGCATGTACAATAGAATAATTTTTATCCGTATTCTGATATAAATAACCATACAAACGAAGTAATTCTAAATTGAAAACACCCACCATTTGGTTTTTTGGAAACGATGGATTTACCATAGGGCCTAACATATTGAAAAAGGTTTTTACACCCAATTCGCGACGAATTGGTGCCACATTTTTCATGGCAGGATGGAACAATGGCGCGTGTAATACACAAATGCCAGCTTTATCCATAGAGCGTTTTAAAAAATCTTCATCACTTGAAAATTTAATACCTAAATATTCCATGACGTTTGAAGATCCACACGCTGAAGACACTCCGTAATTTCCATGTTTGGCAACACGAACACCTGCTCCTGCTGTAACAAACGACGCTAAAGTTGATATGTTGAATGTGTCTTTTCCATCGCCTCCGGTTCCGCATAAATCGATGGCATTAAAATCTTTTAAATTGATGGGAATACATAATTCTAAAAGCGCATCTCGAAATCCACGTAACTCGTCAAGCGTGATGCTTCGCATCATAAAAACCGTTAGAAACGCCGCAATTTGACTTTGGTTATAATCGCCTTTCGAGATTTTTACCAAAACCTGTTTTGCTTCTTCACTTGTGATGCTTTCGTGGTTTATAAGCCTGTTTAATATATTTTTCATTATTTTATTTTTTTAGCCACGAATACACGAATGTTTTTTCTTGGCTTTCTATTTTTTACTTAATGCCTAATACTAACTCGATAACCAATTCTTTAATATTTGTTTTCCGTTAGGCGTTAATACCGATTCTGGGTGGTATTGAACGCCTTTTACATCGTAAACCTTGTGACGTAAGGACATGACTTGTCCGTTGGCATCAAAAGAAGTGGCTTCTAAACTATCCGGTAAATTGGGATTGACCACCCACGAATGATAACGACCCACTTCAATTTCTTTGTCCATGCCTTTAAATAATGGTTCATCATCAACAGTAATAGTCACATTTGTTGCAACTCCATGATACACGTTGTCTAAATTTATAAGTGAGCCCCCAAACACTTCACAAATAGCTTGCTGACCTAGGCATACTCCTAAAATACTTTTTGTTGGAGCGTATCGTTTAATGATTGATTTTAATAAACCAGCTTCATCTGGAATACCTGGTCCAGGTGATAATACTATTTTATCAAAAGGCTCCACATCTTCCAAAGTTAATTTATCGTTTCTAACAACGGTGACATCGCAATTTAAATCTTCTAAATAATGTACGAGATTGTATGTGAAACTGTCGTAATTATCTATTACTAATACTTTTATCATCTTTTTTATTCCTGTAAAATCAGGAATCTGTTTTTAATTAATTTAATTTTGTTCGCCACGATCCCGGTAACTATCTGGACACGAATGTTTTTCCTGACTGTTGTTTAGCTGTGAACAGATACTGAACACTGCGGACTTGTTTGCGTTAGGGATTGAGCAATTTGTTTGAGCTCTTTTTTGTTTTATCAAAGACCTTTCGACTGCGCTCAAGGTGACAAAACAAAAAAAGCGAGTTGCGAAAGCCCGACCCTTGTGGTAACGCCATAATTTAAATTTTTTCAGCTAATTCAATAGCTTTTGTTAGGGCTCCTAATTTATTGTACACTTCCTGTAATTCGTCTTCCGGACTTGATTTTGATACAATTCCAGCACCTGCCTGCCAATGTAATTTATGGTTTTTGCTCAAAAACGTACGTATCATGATGGCATGGTTAAAGTTACCTTCAAAATCCATAAAACCAATGGCGCCACCGTAAAAAGAACGACTCGTTTTTTCGTATTTTTCAATAAGCTGCATCGCTCTGTGTTTGGGAGCGCCGCTTAAAGTTCCCGCGGGAAACGTATCGGCAACCATTTGCATGGTTGAGGTTTCTTTGTGCTTTTGCCCCGTAACTTTGCTTACCAAATGGATAACGTGGGAGAAAAACTGAACTTCGCGATAGGTGTCAACAGTGACGTTGCTTCCATGTCTGCTTAAATCGTTTCTGGCTAAATCCACCAACATGACATGTTCGGCATTTTCTTTGTCGTCAACAACTAGTTCTTTTGCTAATTTGGCATCTTGAATGTCGTTTCCGGTACGCTTAAAAGTTCCGGCAATGGGGTGGATTTCAGCTTTTCCATCACTAACAATAAGTTGTGCTTCGGGTGAGCTTCCAAAAATTTTAAAGTTTCCGTAATCGAAATAGAATAAATACGGTGACGGATTGATGCTTCTTAAAGCACGATACACATTAAACTCATCACCTTTAAAATCCTGAGCAAAACTTTTTGAGAGTACCAATTGAAACACGTCACCACGACCGCAATGCTTTTTAGCTAGTTCTACGTGGTGTTTGTATTCTTCATCTGTTAAATTGGACGTGATGTTTCCATTAGAATAAAAGTTATAAGATGCAAAATTTTTAACTTTAATTAAATGGTCAATTTCATCAATATTAGGGTATGAATTGAAACAATGCGCAAAAATATAGGCTTCGTTTTTGTAATGATTTATGGCAATAATATTTTGATAAACGGCATAGTATATATCTGGAATGTTTAATGGGTTTTCTTTTTTTGAAAGATCAACATCTTCAAAATATCTCACGGCTTCATAAGCGATATAACCAAAAATACCATTGTTTATAAATTTGAATTCTTCTTCAGAATTTACTTTAAACCGTTTTGTAAATTGATTGATTTCTTCTGAAACATTGGTGCTTTTATTGATTGGATTTAAAGTTTCACTGCCATCAGGAAACGTTTGAAAAATAGTTTCGTTTTCCACTTTAATGGTAGCAATGGGATTAAAACAGATGTATGAAAACGTATTATCATTGGCGTGATAATCGCTACTTTCCAGTAATATGCTGTTTGGGTATTTATCTCGTATTTTTAAATAAATGCTAACAGGCGTAATAGTATCTGCTAGAATTTTTTTGTAATGCGTGTATAAATTAAATGTCTTCATTTTTTTTAATTAAAAAAGGCTTGTCGTGAATGACAAGCCTTTTTGATATTTAGTTTTAAATATACTAAGTGACTACTTCACGAAATTAAGTTTCGAAAGCTCCACCACCAAGTATTATTTAAATTTGAGTTCAAATTGTTTTAATTTGGTCAAATATAGAAATGAAAATATAATTATGCAATTGTTTATGGTGTTTTTTTGAAAAGTATTTTATCCTTCAATATTTGAAATCATTATTTATAATGTTTTATCTTTCACTTAATAAATTTTAATTTCATGCTGAGGGTTGCAGTTATAATATTGTGTTTAATTCTTTGGGTTAAGATATTTGCACAAAATTGTCCCTCACTTATTTATCCTTTAAATTGGGCGTCAAAAACACCTGTAAATACCACCATTTCAATAAATTAAATTGAAGGAGTTACAGGGTATATTATTTTAATTGGTACTGTTTCTGAGGGAAATGAAATTATTCAATTTCAAACAAGTATTAATTCTTTTTCACTCCCTTTTGGTTTCCAGATGCCACCCAAATATATGTTATAATTACCCTGTTTTCTTCAACTTACCTAATATTCAATGTTCAGGTAAAACATTAAACTTAGGACATAATTATTCCCCCATTATGTGCTTTTATGTTAAGCCTAAAAGATGGTGCTATAAAAAGGAGTTGCCAACAAGTTTTGGCATACAGCGAAATTCGAGTTTTTACAAAGGTCAGTTCTTTTTTTTGTGGATTAAAACGATAATCTGAATTGAAAAAATCACGGTTGCGGAATTACAAAACGTGCGGAAAAAAGCAGAATTTGGATTTGCCCAAAACCTGTTCTTCACATCGAAAATTGAGCAAGTCGAAAAGGTTCGGGCTGAATAGCAGAACCGCTGAACTTTACGGCTGAACTTTATGAAAAAAGGATTTACCCAGGTTTAGTCTTTAACGAGGAAAATTTGGAAACCCAAAGGTTCGGGCTGAATAACGGAATGGCAAAACGTGCGGAAAAATATTGCAGAATGAAAAACGGAGGTTTTTTGAGATTTTAAGTTGGAAAACAATAAATCACGTTCCGATAGCTATCGGAAGAGAAAAACAACGTCGGATTTCAACGGTTGCGAAAAAAACCGGTTTGCAAACCGGTTTTCCACTGCAACGGTCACCCCGGGCGCAGTCCAGGGATTCCATATTGGAAGTATATTGAAAACCACGGTTCAAGGAACTTGTCCAAGTCTTTTTAAGAAACCGCCACCCATGTATGGAATACGTCGATTCTTTACAGGCCGATCACCCAAACCAATTTCCAATGTCCCAATGGTGCGTTAATTATAAGTTAATTTATTTAAGTGTTTGCTTAAATACGTAATTAATTATATATTTGTACTTCAAAAGTAAATAATATGAAACTAGAAATAACCTGTACACGAGCGGAAGCCAATCACAAGCAATTATTAAATTGTATGTCCGCATTAAACAGTATGGACATTAGTTTTGAAAACACATCTAAACTTTTATCCATTGCCGGCAATGAGGTACGCTTAAAAATCCTGTTCTTATTAAATATGGAAAATGAACTCTGCCCTTGTGATTTAGCCGACATTCTTAAAATGAGTGTTCCAGCAATTTCACAGCACATTCGTAAAATTAAAGATGCAGGGATTATTACGGCGAGACGTGATGGCCAAACGCTTTATTATTCTCTGAACGAGGATGAAACAGATATTTTGAAAAGTATTTTTAAGTCAATCAAATTAGAAAGAAAAATAGCATAAATTTTATAATAATGAGTACAGAAAAAACATCAAAAAATGCAGCATACACAGGTTTATTTGCTGCTTTAGCAGCTTCATCTTGCTGTATACCACCTGTTATTGCATTAATTGCCGGTGTAGGAGGTAGCGCATCAGCTTTGTCCTGGATGGAACCTTTTAGACCCTATTTAATTGGTTTGGCTATAGTTGCCATAGGCTATGCTTGGTATGCTTACTTAAAACCTAAAAAAGAAGATGATTGTTGCGAAATAGACCAAAAACCAAAATGGTATCAAACCAAAGGGTTTTTAATTGGCATTACACTGTTTGCAGCAGTTTCAATTAGCTTTCCATATTATGCACACATCTTTTATCCCAATAACAATAACAAGGAAGTGGTCGTGGTCAGTCAAGCCAATGTGGAAACCCTAAACTTTGATATTGAAGGCATGACCTGTAGTGGCTGTGCGGCACATGTTGAAAACGAAGTGAATAAACTTTCTGGGATTATTTCTGTTTCGGCAAGCTATGAGAATGAAAATGCCACTGTCACTTTTGATAAATCAAAAACGTCAAAAGAAGACATAGTAAAAGCCATTAACTCTACTGGCTATAAAGTTGTAAAACAGAAATAATTATAAAATAAAAATCATGAAAAAACTATTGGTAGTACCAGTTCTAGCGTTGTTTTTAATTTCTTTTCAAGCAAATGCACAGAGTAGCAAAACAGAAATTTTAAATGAAGTAGCAAGTAAAAATGCGACAACGGTCAAATTTAAAATTACCGGTATTACCTGTGCTGGTTGTTCCAATGCCATTTACAATGCTTTAAAAGAAGTAGATGGTGTTTTAGAACATTCAGTTGAATATCCAGGAGATATTGCTGTTATTGAGTTTGACGATTCAAAAACAACAGTAAAGGCATTAAAAACTATCATAGAAGGGAAAGGATTTAAAGCCGAGGTAATAAAAGAGAAGGCTTAATTTTTTTTGATATTGTATTTAAGTATTTAATTAAATAGTTACCAATGAAAAACGCAAAAAAAGAAGTTTTCAATCCTGACCATTTAGATTGTTGCATTGAGATTGGTGATTGCGAATTGCAAAATCCTCCAAAAGAATTAATTGATAAACTTATTGGGCAGCCTATAAGCGACTGTAAGAAAATCATTAAAGAATTTCTTAAACCAAAAGAAAAATTAGTTGTAAAATTTCAAAGGAAGATTGGGTTTAAAACTCAAAATGATAATCGTTAAGGATTTAAATGGACTGCCAAAGCCAAATACTTAATTTAAAACATAGCATCAAAATGGAAGTTTGTCACACCACTAAACAGGCGCTCATTCTTATTCCGGACATCAGCGGATTTACAAAGTATATTGCTTCTTGTGATATAGATCATAGCCAAGATAAAATTGCACTATTGTTGGAATCTATATTAGAAAACAATACACTGGATTTTAAGATTTCTGAAATTGAAGGAGATGCCATTTTGTTTTATAGTTTTGATTTTCCCTATTCCTCCATGGAAATTATTCGTCAGTGCCAATTGATGTTCGATAAATTTCATCAGAGAATAGATGAGTTTAAACTGTCCAAGTGTATGTGTGGGTCATGCCAAAAACTATATGAACTTTCGCTAAAATTTGTGCTTCATTTTGGACAACTTGGCTCTGTAATGGTAAAAGACTATTGTAAACTTTTTGGTAAAGATTTAATAATTGCACATCGGCTTCTTAAAAACAAAATTAGTTTAAATGAGTACATACTTTTAACTGAAAATTTTAGCAATCAATTTCCACTTAGGGACACTCATTTTAATGACCATACGGAATTGGTCAATATCATTTTTAATATAGAAGACATTGGTGATATTGGCATTACTTATTTCGACTTGAAGGTCCTTTAGTTTAAACAAAAAACAGGGCACGA
Organism: uncultured Flavobacteriales bacterium; assembly: GCA_963976005.1. Taxonomy (GTDB): domain Bacteria; phylum Bacteroidota; class Bacteroidia; order Flavobacteriales; family Flavobacteriaceae; genus Yeosuana. The sequence goes on from CAXBJF010000006.1 coordinate 71,256, forward strand.
CTTGTTAACTCAATCAACATTTTCTTCGTGTGGAAAATGAAATAAAAAAACAATTAATATTAAAATGAAAACAATGAAACAAATTTCAAAAAATGCGATGCTAATTTTAGCATTTGTAGCAACCACTGCAATGTTTGCCCAAATGAAACCAATGGACGGCTCCAAAATGGCAATGTCAAAGTATTCCTTTAGCGAAACAGTTGACATACTAAAAGGGGCAATTGAACAACAAAACTTGATGGTCCTTCACGAAATTGACGGTCAGAAAATGATGCGGATGGCGGGAAAGGAAACGGGAGGAATGAAACAATTGTTTTTCTTTCATCCGTCTTATATGGCAAAAGTAATGGAAGCCAATGAAATGGCCGGAATTGTAATCCCTTTCAAAATAATTGTTATGGAAAAAAAAGGTATGGTAATGGTGCGTTATTTTATGCCTTCAACAGTATTAAAATCTTATAAAGGAACTGAAACCATTGCTTCAGAACTGGATGGCAAAGTAACTAAGATTATTGCCGAGGCAACCAAGTAATTAAGTAGGGTCTGCCCATAAAAATTTATGGGCAGGCTAATTATATTTTAATTTTAAAAGAGAAACAAAATGTTACATAAAAAATCAATACTCACACTACTGGTTTTATTTACCGGTGGTTTTGTGCCCATTCAATTGGTTACGCTCTCTTTTTGGTACTCTCAGTACTTTAAAGGTGAAACACTGGGTCCTAAAATGGTACGGACAGCACACGAATTTGCCGTTCCATATATTGAATTCTTGTACATTCCAGCTATAATTGTGTTTGTTGGAATTATGATTTACAGCAAAAAAAATTATCCCGATTTATTTAGAAGGATGAAAGTAGGAATTATTGCAGGGTTAATGCTAGGATTGGCTTTGGATGTGGTTCGACAAAACGGTGTTATCAATGGTTGGCTGCCACAGGATGTTCCAATGATGTTTGGCAAAATGGTAACAGGAAGCCAGTCATTTGCACCAATTTTTATCGTGGGTCTTTTAGTACATTTTTTAAATGCTATCAATTTTGGAATAATTTACACCTTGCTATTTGGAAAATTGAAAAATTACAAAATGGCTATTCTTGCAGGAGCAATCCTTTTATTTGCAATAGAAATCGGGATGATGACGGGCCCGCCAATGGCAAAAATGGTCGGTCCTTTTGGTGTTAATTGGGCTTGGCCCCAACTGTTTTTGCTCACGCTTGTTGCTCACGTGTTTAGCGGAATAGCTTGTGGTCTTACCGCACAATTCTTACTAAAAGAAGAAGATAATAAATGGCTTTTGCCATTTTTAAGAAAATGATTAATTAGCAATTTAAATGGTTCTCTCACTTATTGAGAGGACCATTTTAAAAAATTAAAATTAAAAACCACGGAAATAGTCATATTGGTAAATTATTAATTGCACTGGGATACTCCATCCCATTATAGCATATTAATATCAGGCCTAATGGACTAAAAAGGAAGCAATAGTTGAAATCTAATTGAATTTAATGCGCCAACGTATAGGTTTTAGTATAAAGCATTTAGTCCGCAAATATTAAACGAAAAAAAACATGGAAAAGAGTAATAATAGACACTCAAAAAATGTGAATTATGCAATAATAACGGGCATTGTACTTATAGCTTTTTGTTGTTTTGGACCAATCCTGTTAGCCACTTTTGGGGCATTAACTTTAAGCGCTTTCACACCATATTTTAAATATGCCCTTGTTCTTACAGCAATAGTACTCGTTGTTTTAGGATGGGTTGCTTACAAAAAAATTAAAAAGAAATAAACATGAATAAAATATTGGAAACACAATTAAAATCAATGTTATCGGATATTGGCATTGAAGACATCGGTTTTATAATAAACATACAAAAAGAGCTCATAAAAGGAAACCCAATACCTATTGTTAAATATTACGCCCTTGTAGGTTTACATATAGAAAAAGCTAATGATGTGTTGGAAATATTAGGAGAAAGCAATGAAAATAACCAAATTACTGCCTTTTCAGGATTATCACTAACACCAACCCACCACAAGTTTATTGTACAAAATAAAACGCTGTATACCTGGTGTGCGCTCGATGCTATCTTGTTTACCGAATGGCTGGATGTTTCGTCCCAAATTATATCTCTAGACCCAATTGATAATTCTATAATTGAACTGAATATTGAATGCGATCATTTGGTATCGTCTAACCCGTATCCAATTTTTATCTCTTGGGTTGAAAAAATGGACTCTTGCAATATCAGAGGTTCCTTTTGCAATCACGTCTCTTTTTTTGCAAGCGAACAAACAGCAAAACAATGGCTTTCCAAAAATCCAAGTGGCAAGATATTAACTTTAGAAGATTTATTTGAATCAAATAAGATTGGCTTAAAATGTTGTTAAAAATAATAACCAATACTTATTAAACACCACATAAAAACATACTTAATTATAAATAAAATGTTAAAGAATATATTTAAAAAGAAAACCAAAATGCCTCAAAACACAGAAACCATTACATTGGAAATCGAGGGTATGACCTGTGAAGGTTGTGCAACACATATCGAAAAGGATATGAACGCAACTGAAGGTGTTTTAAGTTCCACAGTTAACCATGAAACAGGAAAAGCCGAATTTACTTTTGATGCTGATAAGATGATTAAGGCAAATGTAATAAATGCTGTCAACAGCATTGGTGATTATTCGGTTGTAAATAATGTCGATGATGAAGAGATTTCCGCTGTAAATTTCAATACTGCAAATTCCAAAAGAAAAAGTCAATACGATTTAATAGTTATCGGTGGTGGTTCTGCGGCATTTTCAGCAGCCATAAAAGCAGAAGAATTAGGGCTTACGACACTAATGGTAAATGCGAGATTGGATTTTGGCGGCACCTGTGTTAATGTGGGTTGCGTACCGTCTAAAAATTTAATCCGTGCGGCTGAAACAGCTTATCACGCAACACATTCTAATTTTTCAGGAATTAAACCCAAAGGCGCAGACATTGATTTTGCCCAAATTATACGGGACAAGAAAGCCTTGGTCGCAACCTTACAGCAACAAAAATATATGGATGTGGTAAGTGATTTTAAAAACCTGACCATGCTTAAAGGTTGGGCAGAATTTGTAGATAATAAAACCATTCTTGTGGACGGCAAAGACACATACACAGCAACCAATATTATTATAGCAACTGGGGCAACTACCAATATCCCAAATATTGAAGGCTTAAATGAGGTTGGTTTTCTGACCAATGTGTCCTTATTCGATTTAGAAGAGAAACCCAAAAGCTTGACCATTATGGGAGCGGGTTATATTGGTCTGGAAATTGCAATGGCATACAATCGGTTGGGTGTAAAAGTGCGTATCATTGAATTTACCGATAGGCCATTACGCAGTCAAACCAAAGACATCACAGACGTGTTGGAAGCTCAAATGAAAGGTGAAGGGATTGAAATCCTTTCAAATTTCAGAGCCTATAAATTTGAAAAGGATGGAGACAATACAATTATTCATTGCAATTGTCCTGATGGTTCTACAACTCAAATTGTAGAAAAAGGTCATATTGTTGTCGCTACGGGTACGACGCCAAACACGTCTAAATTAGGACTTGAAAATATTGGTATTAATTTGACAGAAAGAGGACACATTATAGTTAATGAGAAAATGGAAACCAATGTTTCTAATATCTATGCAGCTGGAGATGTCACCAATACACCGGCATTTGTATATACTGCAGCAACCGAAGGTAATACAGCGGTTAACAATGCATTTTCTTTATCCAAGAACAGTGTTGATTATTCATCTTTACCTTGGGTAGTATTTACAGACCCTCAAATTGCAGGAGCAGGCATGGATGAAATAGAAGCAGAAAAAAAGGGAATTCCTTTTGAGGTCAGTAAACTTGATTTAATTCACGTTCCAAGAGCATTGGCTGCACAAGATACCAGAGGGTTTATAAAGTTAATACGCAATACGGAAACAGATAAATTAATAGGTGCAAGAGTGATTGCCCCAGAAGGTGGAGAACTTATCCAGCAATTGAGTATGGTAATCAAATACGGAATAACCGTGAAAGATTTAGCGGACAGTTTCTACCCATATCTGACGTTGGGCGAAGGCATCAAATTAGCTGCGATAACTTTCGGAAAAGACGTATCGAAATTAAGTTGTTGTGCCAGTTAATCCGACCCCAAAGGCACACACTCTTGCAAGTCGCACCAGCCAACGCTTTACCAAAACTTGCAAGAGAGAGTGCCTTTCCTTCCCTGAAAAACACTAACTTTGAACACTACCAAACGGACTGAAAATTAAGGGCGAACGCACAACATAGTTGTGTATAAACCTGTGTTCGATTTATAACATAGGACTAATAAATCAACTTAAATATCAAATACTTGTCATTTCGACGGAGCGAAGCATGAGTGACGAGAAATCCCATAAAAATTCGATTCCTCCTCGTTCTTCGTTTGGAATGACAAATCATCTATAAAAACCATTAATAAATAATTAATATTCAAATAGATAATAATCGAACTCAGGTTATAAGCAATATCGGGTTTTGCAGCAAATCAAAGGTTCGTACATTTAATAAACTTTGGTGGCGGCGGACAAGTAAGTGCCCTGAAATCCGCTACTGCTCATACAGGACCAATGTGCCTATTGTCTGTTTTACTTTAAAACAATAATTTCAATGAACCCTAAATTTCTGTTAAAAATTTAGGGGGAAGAATTATGATTTATACTTTTAACCATATGAAGTATAAAATGTTATTTTTTCTAACGGTTATTTTATTGTCTTGTAAAGACAATAAAAAACAATCAACTGATACATCTGTTGAAACAAAAAGTCAAGTTAATTTAAATGCTAGTCCTGTAGATAGTCTTGATCTTGAAGTTTACGATTACGTCGGTTTTAAAAAGTTTTTAAATAAAAAGGATGATAAAATTCATGTGATTAATTTTTGGGCTACATGGTGTGCGCCTTGCGTAAAAGAAATGCCTTATTTTGAGAAATTAAACTCAGAATACTCAAATAGAAACGTAGAAGTTTTGTTGGTTAGTTTAGATTTTCCACATTTGTATGATTCAAAATTAAAGCCATTTATAACCGAACATAAAATAAAATCCAAAGTTATTGCCCTAAATGATGCGGATATGAACACTTGGATTCCGTTAATAAATAAAGATTGGTCTGGCTCAATACCAGCAACTATAATCTATAAAAATGATTCAATCAAATTTTTTGAGAAGTCATTTACGTATGAAGAATTGGAAAAAGAAATTTTACTATTTTTAAACTAGAACATCATGAAAACAATTGTATTATTTTCAATTATTATGTTATCGTTCCTAACTGATCTTAAAAAACCTCAACTAAACGAAGATTTGGGTTATCAAATAGGTGACGTAGTAAGTGATTTTAAATTAAAAAATGTTGATGGTAAATTTGTGTCTTTATCCGACTATAAAAATGCTAAAGGATTTATTATAACTTTTACTTGCAATACGTGTCCTTTTGCGGTGGCTTATGAAGATAGAATTATTGAATTGGACAAAAAATACGCCTCAAAAGGATTTCCGGTTATTGCTATAAATCCAAACAATCCAAATGTTAAACCGGGTGATAGTTATAAAGAAATGCAAAAAAGAGCCAATGAAAAAGGGTTTACATTTCCGTATTTGGTTGATGAAGGGCAGCAAGTTTATCCTAAGTACGGAGCTACAAAAACACCGCATATGTTTGTTGTACAAAAAACAGAACAAGGCAATGTGTTAAAATATATGGGGACAATTGATGATAATTATAAAGATGCCAAGTCAGTAAAAACCAAATATGTTGAAAATGCAGTTGATGCGTTGTTAAAAGGTGAAGAAATCAAACAGACTGAAACAAAGGCCATAGGATGTTCTATTAAGGTGTAATTTTAAATAAGAATAATTCAGATTTGATTTTACTATAATAAGTTATTTGGATATTATATTTTTGCAACTCAATATATTTTTTAATTATGGAAGAATTAACTCAAGCAGAATGGGTAGAACAGTTGGAAAATGACACTAACGCTGTTATTTTAGATGTTAGAACAGATACTGAGGTTGCAGACGGAAAAATACCAAATTCCATTCAAATCGATATTTATAAAGGGCAGGATTTTGTAGATGAACTTGAAAAACTTGATAAAACTAAAAATTATTATGTGTATTGCAGGTCAGGAAACCGAAGTGGGCAGGCATGTAAAATCATGATTCATTTAGGGTTTGAAAATGCATATAACCTGTTAGGCGGTATGTTACAGTGGGAAGGTGATATTGAATAATTTAAATTTTTTAAAATGAAAAAGCTATTAATTGTATTAGGTGTTATATGTTCATTATCAATAACAAGTTGTAAAAAGGATACAAATTCAGTAATAAACGTCATTTCTCCTGAAGAAATGGAAACCTTTTTGGAACTGGATAATGTACAATTAATTGATGTGAGGACACCTGAAGAGTACAAAACGGGTTTTATAGCTAATGCACAAAATATTGATTATTATTCACCAACGTTTGACGTTGAAATTAATAAACTGGATAAAGAAAAACCAATTTTTGTTTATTGTGCCTCAGGAGGAAGAAGTGCCAGTTGCTCAAAAAAACTTAAGGATGCAGGTTTTATTAAGATTTATGATTTAGATGGCGGCATCACAAAATGGAAACACAAGGGAAACGAAATAAAAATGAATAATTAAGAAACTGTTTAAATTTTATACTTTGGCTTATTTTGGCGTATTAAGCCCTCATGCTGCAGCAAAATTTCTTTAAATAGCAATACTATTCGCTTCTATTTTGCTTTGACTGAGAACTTAATCCATCTAAACTAATTCCAAAAACAAAACTTAAACGGTTTCTAAAAAAAACCTCTCAATTTTGAGAGGTTTTTTTGTTTAATATTTAATTCAACTACTTTTTAAGTTATTTAACTAATAATTGTTATAAAAAGAATCATTTTTTTTACTTTAGTTAAATAATTCTAAATTCTTAAAAAGTATATCATATTTTTATGAAGAATTAATTTTTAGAACTGTTTTTAATTAATTTAATCCCTCCCTCCCACATGGAAAATGGTTATGTCATTTTAGGTATTGTTGCTTTATTATTTTTATGTATGTATGGATATGCTTATGCTTCCGTTACTTTAGAAAAAGTGCATGAAAAGAGAGCAAAAAAGATAGAGCTTCAAAAAGAAGAAATTAGGCTTCAAGAAAAAAAATTAAATCAAAAGATCAGGGATGAAAAAATGAGTCAACTGAATAAACGAAGCCAAGAGATTAAGCTAGAATTAGAAAGATTGGAAAAAAACAAACTAGAGAAAGACGTTAAAAAACTTAAAATAAGTTAAAAACGTTATTAGTTTTTATAATCCGTTATCTCATCTTTGAAATTGTTGATTTTTAGGAAGTTAATTTGTTAATTTATTCTTAACTTTAATGTTCTAACAAACTAAAAACAACATTATGAAATCAATTATCACAATTTTATTTTTTCCCATTATTTTTATTGGATGCCAAAAAACACAGGATAATGCTGCTAACGATGCATTTGAAAAAAATTCTAAAACTGTATTGGCCAATTTAGAAGGATGGCAAAATGAGAACATGGATTATAGTATGTATTCCAAAGAGATGATTTTGCTGGATACTGGATTTGGAGCAATAAAGGATTCTCTAAGTCTAGACGAAATGAAGGCTAATGATAAAGAAATTTGGGAACATTATGATTTTAAATTAGTAACCAGCCCACCGGTTTTATTGCCAGGAGTGAATCCTCAAACTAAAAAAGCTGATGGTTCGGTAAGGCACTACAGTACTTGGGAAGTTACACTACCTGCAACTGATTCTACAGAGGCAAGATCTGGAAATATTAAACTTTATGAATCCTTTGATTTTGATGCGGATGGTAAAATAGTATTCCAGCAAGCTTATGGGGATTTTACAGGTCTTATGATGTATTTAAATAGTAGTGATGATGATGGTGACATGGAAGATTAATGACTAAATTAATTAAAACGAAATAAGTAGATATTTAAAATATCTATAAATAGAAAAAGGAAATACATGACTATATATTTCCTTTTTCTTCCATAATATTAGGCCAAAACACTTTTACAGAAACCTTAATATTACTAAACAAAGAAAAGATTTTATTTTTACAAGTCAACTGACTTTCGTCATGAAATAATCAATTTAAAATCTTTAAATTAACGTGTTAACGTAAACGTTTTAGTTATGCCTAAATTTCAAAGTGTTTTTCTAAACAAACTAAATGACCTTAAAAAATCAAAAGAGTTTAAAATAACTGTGAATGAAGTTAATAACCCGTATTCTTTGTATTCAAACCAGTATGAAAATGCAAGTGAGGAACAAAAAAAATGGATGGATAAAAATGCTGATTACATTTTAAGCAAAATCAAAACCTTAGAAAAGAAATACGCTTATTTTAAATTTTAACTAATAAATGTCTGCAATAAATAACTTATTTATATTACGGACATTTAAAGTGGGGGGTCGGAGAGAACCGAACTCTCATTTAATTAAGTAACATAATACTTTCATGAAATATTTTGCTTTCATGTTCTAATGATATACCTCGACCCAAGGGTACGAGGTATCAAATAGGAATCTTCTTTTTATTTCGACGCAGAGCGTCGGGGAATTGAGCCTAAAAACGATTAAAACGGGATTGGGTTTTAATTAAAATATAATTAGTCAAATATAGGAGGTGCACCAGCATCTTTTAAAAGTTTTTCTACTTTAGGAATTTCGATAGTAATAAAATTGTCCATTTTAGGTTTTAATTTATTATAAAGTTCCTTAGCCATTTGATAACTTTCAATATGCATTTTAGTAGGGCCATAAGTTCCTCTGTATAATCCTGTTTGCGCTACAGAAATTCTAGAACTTAAAGTAGGGATATCTTTTTCGCCAACTTCATCTTTTGAAGCATACCCATTTAACAATTGTTTTAAACTATACATAGTTTCTATAAGTTTATTTATTTCTGGTTCTAAGTTTCCCGGCTCTTTGGTTACATAGGCAAGGGCATTTTTAAATGCAAGTGCTTTTTTTGAAGCGTTATTAAATTGATTTGTTAACGTGTTAACATCTCGCTTGAGTGCTGTTAAGTCTGTTATGTAAGCATCTATGTTGTTTTTATTCGGGTTTTCAAGTATATTTTGTCTAATGCGTTCTACCTCAAAAAACTGGGTGCTTCCTAACTGTGTTACCTTACCAGCGATATCTTCATACATGGTCACATTGTAAATACCCGGTTCTACAAATGTGTTTATAGAAGAAGGTTTATTTATTTTGTCAATATCTACGGAGGCTATTATTTGTTTTTTTAGATTCCAAGCGGTACGATTGACACCTTTTTTGTAGGCACTATTTATTTTATCAACAAATCCACCATTAGCATCTTTAATAATAAAAATAATAGTGGCTTCTTGTTCGTTCTTTTCAGAATCAAGAGCGTCCCAACCCGGAAAGGGAATATTTTTGTTTTCCTTCTTTAAGGTTTTTTCGTTTTTTTGCCTTTTTGATTTTTTACTGTCAAAACTTTCAGGAAGATAATAGGTAAAGATGGCTCCAAAATCAGGGTTGTTGGCAGTAAAATAACTTCCACCTTGACTGGAGGTGCCACCCCTTATTGGTTCATATTGTAAAGCTTTTCTAGGCTTAAATAATTGTGCTTTTGAAACAGAGGCTTCATTAATTTCCCTAAGCGCACTATAATCATCCAATACATAAAAACCACGACCAAAAGTTGCTGCAACCAAATCATTTTCTCTTTTTTGAATGGCTAAATCTTTAACAGAAATTGTTGGTAATCCTTGCGAGAATTTCAGCCAGTTTTCACCTTGATTTATTGAAATATATAGACCATATTCTGTGCCTAAAAACAATAAATTAGGGTTAACATGATCTTGAACAAGTCTCCAAACTAAAGCATTATCTTGAATTCCTTTGGTGATAGGTATCCATGTTTTTCCACCATTTGTACTTTTAAATAAATAAGGTTTGTAATCTCCAAATTTATGATTGTCCAAAGCAATATATACAGTTTCTTTATTATGTAAATCTGTTTTTATATCGTTTACAAAAGCTGTAGATGGTACCCCCGGCAAATTACTAACAGGTGTTTTTGTCCAGGTATTTCCACCATTTTTGGTATATTGAATGATACCATCATCAGTACCAGCAAAAATGATATTTTCATCAATGGCAGATTCAGACAGCGATGTTATAGTGTTGTATGTTGACATGGCATACACGTCCCAAGCGGCATCCCAACTTTGTTGTTTGCCCATTATTGGAAGTGTAAAGCGTTCTTCATTTTTTGTTAAATCGCCTGATATGGGTTTCCAGCTATCACCTCGGTTGTCCGATCTCCACACGCGCTGCGTACCAAAATAGAGGCGTTTTGGGTCATGATTACTAACAAGAATAGGAGAATCCCAATTATTTCGTTCATAAGGTTCATCAATACCAGATTGTGGTTTAATAAAAACAGCCTCTCCAGTGGTTCTATCAATTCTATTCAAATAACCTTGTTGTGATTGCGCGTAAACAATATTTGGATTTCCGGGCTCAGTAGCAGGTTGATGTCCATCACCTCCCATTAAGACAAACCAATCTGAGTTTGCAATACCATCATTTCTAAGTGTTCTTGATGGACCACCTTGAGAATTATTATCTTGCGTACCACCAAAAATGTTATAAAAAGGTTCAGCATCATCTACGGCAAGTTTGTAAAATTGTGTAGTAGGTAAATTATTTACATATTTCCAGTTTTCAGTATTGTCAAATGATTCATAAATACCGCCATCTGTTCCAATAAGTAAGTAATTGGGATCATTTAATTTAAAAGTTAAACTATGATTATCAGAATGTTTGTCAGATTCCTTCATAGTGTAGAACGTTTTTCCGCCATCATTTGATATTTGTGCACGAACATCCATTAAATAGATTTTATCAAAAATAAAAGGAGAAGCTACTAATTCTTGGTAGTAATGAGGGCCGGTGCCACCAGAAACAACATCAGACATTTTTGTCCAGTCACCACCTTGATTATCTGAGCGATAAATGGCTCCTTTTTTTCTGTCTAATTCAATGGCGGCATACAATACATCTGGGTTTATTGGGGAAATTGCCAATCCTATTTTACCCATATCAGTAGTTGGTAATCCGTTTTTTAATTTTGTCCAATTTTCACCACCATCAATACTTTTATAAAGTGCAGAACCTTCACCACCTCCAATATATGCCGCTATATTTCTGTGGCGTTGCCATGTAGCAGCGTATAAGATCTTTTCATTTCTTGGGTCCATAACCAAATCAGTAACTCCAGTCCACTCATTGCTGCTTAAAACAAGTTTCCAGGTATTTCCACCATCAACCGTTTTATATAAGCCCCTTTCTCCGCCAGAACTCCATAAAGGGCCTTGAGATGCCACCCATATTTCTTGAGAGTTTTTTGGGTTTACGATAATTTTTGAAATGTGTTCAGATTTTTTCAAACCTTTATTTTCCCAGTGTTTCCCACCGTCATAGCTAACATAAATACCATGACCAACGCCTACATGTCTACCGCCCACGTTTTCGCCAGTGCCCAACCATACTACGTTAGTATTATTAGGGTCTAGGGTGATACATCCGGTTGAAAAGAATGATTCTTTATCGGTTAAGCAGTTCCAGGTTGTTCCTGAATTAGTAGTTTTCCATACACCGCTTGAACCTTCAGCAACATACCATATATTTTGATTATTTGGGTCTATTACAATATCAGCAACTCTGCCAGACATAAATGCGGGCCCTATGCTTCTGAATTTAAAACCAGAAAGAGCAGATTCAAGTTTAGTTGTATCTTTTTCTTTTTCTTGAGAATTGGCTGAAAAGATTAAAATTAAAATTAATAAGAAGCTAATTAGTAGTTTTGGTTTTAACATTTCTATCGATTTTTTATAAAATTAAATAAAATAAATTAGTATTTTAAGTTAAAACTTAATAAATCAAAAAAAACTCACCAATTTATAAAAAAAAGGTGAGTTATTAGTGGAGCCGGAGAGAATCGAACTCTCGTCCAAACAAGTAACCAAAAGGCTTTCTACACGCTTAGTTTTTTCATGGTTTTCGTTTGCAGGCTGATTAAAAACACTCTACCTGCAACTTATCTTTTTTAGTTTCAAAAGGGCATCAAAGCACTACCCAATCTATGTTAACTTTTACGATGCCTCAAAAAAGAACGCCGTTAACCAAGGCTTTCAAGAGACATTTAGCTTTCCTACCTTGTAGGACGAGGCTTATCTTACTTGATTCAGATTAAGCAGCTAAAGCGTAGTTATTCTCGCCGTTTAAAGTTTGACTTAGTCTTTTACGTGTTTCAAAGTCATTACACGACGTGCTTACAATTCAATTAATCTCGCTGTCAAAACCAGTCGACCCCATAAATTCCTGCACAGGCAGGAATCTTATTAATAAAACTATATTTTTTAATTTTGGCGTTCCCTTACAGGTCGTGCTTTCGGCAGTCGCTCTTTTCAAGGAGCTCCAACAAATGCCTCAATCACTAACGCGGGCTGCAAAGGTATCAAAAAGTTTGTATAACCTTGCCAAATCAACAAGTTTAATGCAAATTTTATACCAAATTAAAATAGTTGTCAATTTGTGTAATTTTCATCAAATTTGCTGATAAATAAAAAAAGCAAATGAATATTAAATTCGCTATTATAAAAGAACGTAAAACACCACCAGACAGACGTGTGGTATTATCACCTTCAAAATTAGTAGAAGCTAAAAAATTATTCCCCGGTGCTGTTTTTAAAGTGGAGTCGAGTGATATTCGTGTGTTTCCAGATGCAGCATACAAATCAGCAGGATTTGAAGTAACAAGCGATGTTAGCGATTGTGATGTTCTAATAGGTGTAAAAGAGGTGCCGATAGAGGCATTAATTTCCAATAAAAAATATTTTTTCTTTTCACATACTATAAAAAAACAATCTTACAACAGAAAATTACTAAATGCAATTCTAGAAAAAAACATAGAATTGTACGACCATGAAACCATTGTCAATTCGAAAGGATTTCGATTAATTGGGTTTGGGTGCTATGCAGGCATTGTTGGCACCTTTAATGGTTTTAGAGCTTGGGGATTAAAGTATAACTCTTTTAATTTACCAAAAGCAGAAACCTTGCTTGACCAGGCCGATTTAATAAAAGAACTAAATAACATTTCACTTCCAAATATAAAAATATTGCTTACAGGCAGTGGTAAAGTAGCCAATGGAGCTCAGGAAATGCTGGAAGCTATGCATATAAAAAGTGTTTCGGTGGAAGATTATTTAAATCAAACTTTCAGGGAACCCGTATATTGTAAAATTGATGTACTGGATTATAATAAGCGAAAAGACGGAAAGGTTATTGATATGTTTGATTTCTTTGATAACCCACAAGAATATGTGTCTGATTTTATGCGTTTTGCCAAGGTAACCGATTATTATATTGCTGGCCATTTTTATGGTGATGGAGCTCCTAAGTTTTACACCAAACAAGATGTTAAGTCACCTGATTTTAATATTAAAGTAGTAGCTGATATTAGTTGTGACGTAAATGGACCCATTGCTACAACCGTAAGAGCCTCTACTATTGCGGATCCTATTTACGGTTATAACCCAAAAACAGAAACTGAAATTGATTATAAAGATGCCAATGCCATAGCAGTAATGGCTGTAGATAATTTACCCTGTGAATTACCAAAAGATGCCAGCGAAGGTTTTGCTGAACAGTTTTTAACGAATGTAATTCCAGCATTTTTTAATAATGATGCAGACGGCATTTTACAACGAGCAAAAATGACTCAGAGTGGAAAGCTCACAGAAAGATTTTCTTATTTACAAGATTATGTGGATGGAAAGGAATAGTTTTATGCTTGAATTTTTCTAAACCTAAACTAATTACATGATAAAAACTGCATTAATAACTGGAGCGGCTTCAGGTTTAGGCTATGAATTAACTTTGTTGTTAGCTGAGGATGATTATAATTTGATTTTAGTAGATATTGATGCCGAAAAACTAAATGAGGTCGAAGCAAAAATCAAACAAGCTTATGAATGTGAGGTTGATGTTCTTGTAAAAGATTTGAGTAAACCAAATGTTGCCATTGAAATAGTTGAAGCTATAAATGATGTGACTATTGATGTTTTAGTTAATAATGCTGGTTTTGGGTTGTTTGGGACATTTAATAACACAGAATGGAACCGGGAGTTGGATATGATTCATGTGCATGTTATTACCAGTACACATTTAACAAAATTATTATTAGAAGGTATGATACAACGGGGTTCAGGTAAAATTCTTAATATATCATCTTTAGCTGCCTTTCAACCAGGTCCACTCATGTCAATTTATTATGCTTCAAAATCATATTTATTATCATTTTCTGAAGCCATAGCTAATGAGCTTAAAGATACTGGTGTAACGGTAACCGTTTTATGCCCAGGGCCTACTAAAACGGCCTTTCAAGGTGTGGTTTCAGCAAATGCTTCAGATAACAAGATTAGTTTTAATATGGCATGTCCGTCAGAGGTTGCTCTTTATGGCTATAAAGCTATGCAAAAAGGAAAAATAGTTGCTATTCCCGGATTTATAAATAAATTTCTGGCAAGTTTACATCGCTTTGTTTCCAGAAGTATGGCTACAAAAATTGTTAGAAACCTGCAGGAAAAGAATAGGGAAGAATAAGTAGATACAAAATAGCGCTGACAAAATATTTTTTATAGCCAATCATATGAAACCTTTTCATTTTTAGTAGCCACAAAATAAGTACAGGGCCATATTGATTAGATTCTAAAAACACCACCAACAGAAATAATTCGTTGTAAATAGAAAAAATGCTGTGATGCACTTTCAGCCGTATTACTGGTTGTTCTAATATCTGGCATATTAATGTAACCTCCTTTTAAATCTAGTTGCATAAAAAAGTGCTTGAAAAAAGTAAAATTAAGTCCAGCATTTATTGAAATACCATAACCCGCTAAATGAAATTCATCATATCTGTCTTTTTGAAGCAACGTAGTATTTGTTTTTGGGTCCAAAATACCACTTCCAATACCTTCGGTAAGGTTTATTTGAAATTTATCAGTGTTTTGGATTTCAAAAAGAGACGAGATGTCATCAACTCTGGCAAACTCTAAATACACATAATTTAAACCGTTGGTGTGTTCAAATTTTAAAAAATCTTCAGAAACAAAGAACTCTTCATTATTATAGGTGCCATTATAAACAGAACCAGCTTCGGAAGATGGTAAATTTATATAGCCATCAATAATTTTATTTCTATTTTCTTGCATGACATACTTCATGTGGTCTACACCAAAAGAAATCACATAATGATCTGAAATGTAATAACCAACTTTTACATTGGTTTGAGGAATAGTTATTCTAGTTGGATTTATATAATCAATATGCCAACCTTTGGGCTTGTCTAATGCAAAAGCATCTTGTATTGTGAAATCATAATTTTCACCTTTAAAGTGAATATCAGATTTAGAAAAAGACTCTCTGTTGCCTCCCCAACTTATAAAAAATTTTCCTTTTTTAGTTGCTGTCTACTTTTCAGGGGTAGAATCTTGGGCGAAAATGTTAATTGAAAATAATAGGAATGTAATGCCTAATACGGTTTTGTAGTTAAAAAAATTCATGATATTGTAAAATAAATTATAGGGTGTTTATTGTTTTTCTTATAATGATAAGATTTGTTAAAAGTTTTTCTAAATAATCAAGATGTAGCATATTGGCGCCATCACTTTTGGCATTTGCCGGGTCAAAATGGGTTTCAATAAATAAACCGTCAACATTATTAACAATGCCCGCTCTGGCAATGGTTTCTATCATATCAGGCCTGCCTCCTGTAACGCCACTCATTTGGTTAGGTTGTTGAAGGGAATGTGTTACATCAAGAATGGTAGGGGCAAAATGACGCATGGTTGGTATGCCCCTAAAATCAACAATCATATCTTGGTAGCCAAACATAGTGCCCCTATCTGTTATCCAAACATTATTGTTACCGGCGTCCTTCACTTTTTGAACTGCATGTTTCATGCTTTCAGGACTCATAAATTGTCCTTTTTTCAGGTTCACAACTTTACCAGTTTCAGCAGCGGCAACCAATAAATCAGTTTGGCGCACTAAAAAGGCAGGGATTTGCAACACGTCAACATATTGAGCCGCTAATTTGGCGTCAGGAATTTCATGTATATCAGTTACCGTTGGAATATCAAAAGTATCTGAAACTTTTTTTAATATTTTTAAAGCTTTTTCATCACCAATACCGGTAAAACTATCTATCCTGCTACGGTTTGCTTTTTTAAAGCTGCCTTTAAAAACATAAGGAATTTCCAACTTGTTGGTAATAGAAACTACTTTTTCAGCAATGCGTAAAGCCATGTCTTCACCTTCAATGGCACAAGGGCCGCAAAGCAAAAAAAAGTTGTTTGAATGGCTGTATTTTATTTTTGGTACATCTTGAAGATTCATAAACAATCTGGTTTCTTTTATTTCGGAGCAAAGATACTATTAAAACTTAATTATTATGTAATGTGTGTTACATGAAACCCAGTTCTTAATTTTTATTGTATTAGCGATAGAAACGGCATCCTTTTTACATGCAACTTGTGGAATTTATAATTTTTAATATGTTGATAATGAATCTTCAACAAGTTGTATGTAAAAAGATATAGTGGATAGCGCGACTTTTTTTTATTTCGAAAAAAAGGAATACCCAAAAAAATATTATTATATTATTTATCCATTATTTATAGTTACCTTTGCGCGCTTAAAATAAGGCATAATTATGGCTAATATAAAAAATATTGCAATTATCGCACACGTTGACCACGGTAAAACAACCTTGGTTGATAAAATCATGTATCATTGTCATTTATTTCGTGACAATGAAAACACAGGAGATTTAATTCTTGATAACAATGATTTAGAGCGCGAAAGAGGTATTACCATAACATCTAAAAATGTTTCTGTTATCTATAAAGACACAAAAATTAATATCATTGACACTCCTGGTCACGCCGATTTTGGAGGTGAAGTAGAACGTGTTCTAAATATGGCTGATGGTGTTTTGTTATTGGTTGATGCCTTTGAAGGGCCTATGCCACAAACGCGTTTTGTATTGCAAAAAGCCATTGATTTAGGATTAAAACCTTGTGTAGTAATCAATAAAGTTGATAAAGAAAATTGTACTCCAGAAGAAGTACATGAAGCTGTTTTTGATTTAATGTTTGAATTGGGTGCAGAAGAATGGCAATTGGATTTTCCAACAGTTTATGGTTCTGCCAAACATAACTGGATGAGTGATGATTGGAAGCATCCAACCACTAATATTGAGCCATTATTGGATATGGTTATTGCACATATTCCTGCTCCAAAAATAGAAGAAGGTACTACTCAAATGCTAATTACGTCATTGGATTACTCATCATTTACAGGCCGAATTGCTATTGGTAGATTACAACGTGGTGAGTTAAAATCTGGTATGAATATTTCTTTAGTGAAAAGAGATGGCAGCATTGTTAAGTCTAAAATTAAAGAACTACATATTTTTGAAGGACTCGGCCGTAAAAAAGTAGAAAGCGTTCAGGCTGGTGATATTTGTGCTTTAGTTGGATTAGAAGGTTTTGATATTGGCGATACTATTGCTGATTTTGAAAACCCTGAAGGTTTGAAAACTATCGCTATTGATGAACCTACTATGAGCATGTTATTTACAATAAATGATTCACCATTCTTTGGTAAAGATGGTAAATATGTAACATCCAGACATATTAAAGATAGATTATATAAAGAATTGGAAAAGAATTTAGCGCTTAAACTTGAAGAAACCGATAGTGCTGATAAATTCTTGGTTTTTGGGCGAGGTGTATTGCATTTATCTGTACTCATTGAAACCATGCGGCGTGAGGGTTATGAACTTCAGATTGGACAACCACAAGTTATCATAAGAGAAATTGATGGAAAAAAATGTGAGCCTATTGAAGAAATGACCATTGATTTACCTGAAACGGTATCTGGAAAAGCTATTGAAATGGTATCTATGCGTAAAGGTGAAATGTTAAGCATGGAAGCTAAAGGTGACCGTATGATATGTAAATTCATGGTGCCTTCAAGGGGAATTATAGGCTTAAGAAATCAATTGCTTACGGCAACTGCGGGAGAAGCTATTATGGCACACCGTTTTAAAGAATACCAACCATTAAAAGGGGGTATTCCTGAACGTCAGAATGGAAGTTTAGTATCTATGGAAAAAGGGCAAGCCATTCCATATTCAATTGACAAATTACAGGATAGAGGTAAGTTTTTTGTGGATCCGGGTGAGGATATTTATGAAGGTCAAGTTATTGGCGAAAATTCTCGTGGGGATGACATGACTGTAAACGTAACAAAAACTAAAAAACAGAGTAACGTGCGTTCTTCAGGAGCTGATGAAAAAGCTAAAATTGTTCCGGCAATTAAATTCTCTTTGGAAGAAGCATTGGAATATATTCAAAAAGATGAATATGTTGAGGTAACTCCAAAGCACTTGCGCTTGCGTAAAATTTATTTGACTGAAGTTGAGCGAAAAAGAAAAAAATCATTCTAATAAAAGATTATAAATATTAATTTTAAAGGAGGCTGTCTAAAAAGTCGTCATTGCGAATGAAATGAAGCAATCTGTAAATTGCAAATTGTTGGTTTACAGATTACTTCGAAATAAAAATTTCTCGTAAAGACGGTTAATATATACTTTTTAGACAGCCTCCTTTTTTTGTCTAATAACATGATGGAATTATTTGGAATTACAGCAACAGAATATATAGGATATTTAGCATCATTTATGGTTTTACTTTCATTTACCATGAAAGATGTCGTCAAGCTTCGTGTGGTTAATATGATAGGTTGTATACTGTTTGTAATCTATGGGTTTTTAATGCCAACATTCAGAATTGGGTTGCCTATTATTATTGCAAATGCCGCAATATTTAGTGTTAACGTATATTATTTGCTTCAAAAAAGATCTTAGTTTTTCATTTCAACGAATATATTTAGGAATATGCCTACTTCATAGACCTAAGTTGGTTATAAGTCGTTAATTCATTTTGTATATTTGGAACAGCTTTTTTTTAAAAAAGAGATATAAATGAATTTTATCTTTTTGGTTTAAATTCTGAATTAATAAAAGATTCATTTTAATTGAGATAAAAAACAATATTAATTGAAGAAATTAATAGACTACATAAATAAAAATGTTTTAGTTAAAGTAGCGTCGTTGCAAATAACATCTGTATTAACTAGGATTATTGCAGGAATTTTAACCTCAAAAGCGATAGCTATTTTTATTGGTGCTGAAGGATTGGCATTAATTGGTAATTTACAGAATTTTGTAAGCTCCATGCAAACCGTTTCTATTCTTGGATTTTATAACGGAATGGTTAAATATGTTGCGGCATTTAAGGATAATGCAGTTAGGTTGAGTCAAGCCCTATCCACCGTTTTTTATTTCGGTTTTATAGCAACAATACTTGTATCTCTTTTTTGTTATTTCAATGCTGATGGAATAAATAACCTTATTTTTCCGTCGTATAATAGCTATGCTTTTGTTATAAAGATTTTTGCCATTGTTTTGCCTTTTTATGCTTTGAATATGTTTTCATTTTCAATAATGAATGGTTTTTCAAACTATAAAATGCTTATTGTCATTAACATTATCGGGCAAATTCTGGTTGTATCAATTACTCTTTTATTAATTTATCAAAATAGGATTGAAGGCGCTTTAATATCTGTTGCAATTGCTGAATCATTAATATGTTTAATTACATTAGTTGGTATTATTAATCGTAGAAGTTTGGTTCCGCTCATTAAGGTAAACCAGATAAGTTTCAGTTTTTTAAAGAAGATGAGTTCATATTCAATTATGGCTTTATTTTCAGCAGTTATCTTGCCACTCGTTTTATTGGCTATCAGATCTTATATCATTGATAATATTGGATATAAGGATGCTGGTTTTTGGGAAGCCATGACGCGTATTTCTAAATATTATTTAATGTTTGTAAGTTCATTAATGGCCTTATATATTTTACCGAGGTTTTCTGAAATTGATAACATTGGCGAGTTTAGAAAGGAAGTGTTTAGTTTTTACAAAACGGTTATACCTATTTTTGGAATAGGATTAATACTTATATATTTTTTAAGGGTCTTTATTGTAAAAGTGATATTTTCAGATGAATTCCAACCCGTTGAAGACTTGTTTTTATGGCAATTGTTAGGTGATTTTGTAAAAGTGTTATCCATGGTTATTGCCTATCAGTTTCTAGCAAAAAAAATGTTTTGGCATTATATTATTACCGAAGCATTTTTGGTAATTATGTTATATATAACAAGCACCTATCTTATCAAATTATATGGTGTAAAAGGGGCTGTTATTGGTCACTTTGTTAGTTATTTGATGTATTATGCTGTTGTTTTGTTAATATTTGGCAGCTCGCTTTTTGGGGTGGATACAGAGAAGAATATAAACTAGAGACTAAAATTTTTGTCACAACAACTTAAGAGGTCTTTTAGCAATACAAAAAGTGCTTATCCCAAATGGGAAGTTTATATACTTAAGCATTTTGTTCTCAATATTGATAATTGTTAATAATAAGTTGTTAAATAATTTAGGTTCAATTAAATCTCCTTTATTTTTCTTATTCTTGAAAGTGTAAAGTTTATTTGCTGCACGTAAAAGAAAAACAGGAACGAAGAGTAGGAAATTCCAATAACTTGATTTAACTATTTCAAAAGAGTTATCTTTTAAAATTTTAACTAATTCTTTTTTTGTGTATCTCTTAAAATGCATATTTACAATATCGTGCTCACTCCATAACATGTTGAAAGCAGGTACAAAGATAAATATGGAGCCTCCTGGGTTTAATAATTGATACCAGTTTTTTATTGCATTTTTGTCATTCTTGATGTGTTCAAGGCAGTCAGAGGCTATAATGAAATCAAATGTATTATCAATACTAATATTTTGAGCATTCATTACAAAAACGTTGTATAACCCATTTTTTTTACAATTGTCAATGGCATAATTGCTAATATCAATTCCATATAAATTAGTAATATCAAAACCTATTTCTACAAGCTCGGATAATAATATTCCAGATGAACATCCGATATCCAGAATTTTGGAATTTTTTGGAGAATTTTTTAATAATTCAATAATATAATTCCTTCTAGACTTAAACCAAAAGTGTTTTTTTTCACTTTCGTGATACTGTTTTTCAAAACTTCTTTTCATTTGAGTGTCGAAGATAAAATTTTTACATTATTTAATCAACCAATTTAATTCTTTATATTCGCTCCAATAAGATATTAAGAGATAAATGTTATCTAAAACAAATAAATTTCATTTAATGGTTTTAGTTGTACTCACTGTTCAAATTTTTCTTGCTTTCCAAGGATTTGATATGTGTGATGAAGGTTTTTCGTTAACATTTTATCAGCAATTTTTTAATGCTCCTGAGTCGGTTGAATATAACTTTGTTTATTGGCTTTCTGGTCTTGTTGGAGGTATTTGGTATCTATTTTATAATGAAGGGGGTATTTTATGGTTTAGATTATTAGCCATAATAGTTAACTCTTCTACTTTCATATTGAGCTATAAATTACTCAAAAATCACATAAAAAAAAATCATGCTTTGATTGGTTTGTCTATGGTGCTTTTTGTAAACCATTTTGGTTTCTTGGCTTTTTATCATAACCAATTAAGTGCCTTGATAGCAGTTTTTGCGGCATCTGTTTTAATTAGAGGAATAAGTAAAAATAACTTGATTTTAATAGGTCTAGCTGGATCGTTAATTGGAATTAATATTTTTTCAAGATTACCAAATGTTACACTATTAGTATGGCTTCTTGTAATTCCGTTTTCCGGATTTTTGAATAGCGATAAATTAAAGAAAGTGTTAAAATCAATGCTAGTTTTTGCTTTTGGTGTGGTTTCTGGAGTTTTTTTTATTTTGGTGATAATGTATTTTATTGGGCATCTTGGAATTATGGAAAGGGCATCTTTATCAATAATTAATCTAGGCGGAACAGATGGCAGTACTCACAATATAATTTCATTATTTAAAACATACTGGTTTAATTATAAGAAGGTTTTTACTTCATTCAGTTGGCTTGTTGCGATAAGTTTAGTGATTTTAATTATTGAGAATCTTTTTAAAAACAAAACATTTTTAAAAAGAGTTTTATATCTAATCCCTTTTTTAGGATTATTTATTTTGTTCCGAAAAGGGGGCATTCAAATTATGTATGCAATTGGTTTTATAGGTACCCTATGGGTTTTGTTTTCTAAACAGGAAAAACATTCGACTAAAATCTTGGCTTTGCTAGGGCTCTTAATGATGCTATTTTTACCATTGGGAAGTGCTGGAGGTATGTATGATAGCGGTTATATGTGGATATGGTTATCGGTGCCTTTTTTTATTCATTTTTTGTCAGAAATAAAAAATACAACCTTTATTATTAAAACCAAAGGAAATTATATTTCAAGAGATCTTTCAGCACTCATGGTTGAAAACTTAATGTTAACAATAGTCCTGTCTTATTTTGTCTCAAAAGCATATAGTATATCTCAAGAGGCGTATTTTGATAAAGGGAGTAGGGTTGAAAAAACATATACTATCAATTGTAAATATGCTCGAGCGGTTTATACAACTAAAGAGCGTGCAACCATTACTAATGAATTACTTCGTAATTTGCAAAGATATATCAATCCAGATGATTATTTATTGGCTTATGATTGTATACCGATGATTCACTTTTTAACAAATACAAAACCTTATATGTATAATCCTTGGGTTTGGGTTTATGATGGGAATTCATTTGAAGAAAAGATTGAAAAAGCAGAAAGAGAAATTCCTATTTTACCAATTGTTGTTCAACAAAAATTTAGCACTATAGGTGCTTTTTCAATTCCTTTAACGGATTATATGGATGAAACAAAAGAAGAAACATATTTGTACAATAGCAGAAGGGTTTTAGCGATGAATTCATTTTTGAAAAGAAATAAATATTATTTAGTATGGAGCAATCAATATTTTAATATTTATAAATCAAATAAAAAAATAAAATTTTAGGGTTCATTTTATATTTATATTTAAGTTTGAACAATTATAGTATTAATGGTCTTTTTAATTAGTGATGACAATGAATGAATTGAATGATATATCTGTTGTAATACCCATTTATAATGAACAGAATAATATTAAAGAGCTTTATGATCGTTTAATATCATCCATTTCCAGTTTTACAAATAAGTTTGAACTCATTTTTGTTAATGATGGGAGTAGTGATAATTCTTTTCTTGAATTATTTAAACTTTGTGAAAATGATAGTAGAGTTTTTTATATTAATTTTAGTAGAAATTTTGGGCATCAAGTTGCAGTATCAGCTGGATTGGAATATTGCAGAGGTAAATGCACAGTAATTATAGATGGAGATTTACAAGATCCGCCAGAGCTTATTGTACAGCTATATAAGAAATACCAAGGGGGATTTGATGTTGTTTATGCAAAGCGAGCAAATAGGGCGGGCGAATCCTTTTTTAAAAAAATGACTTCAAAATTTTTTTATAGAATATTGGAGAAAATAACCTCGTTTAATATTCCTTTGGATACAGGTGATTTTAGGCTTTTAGATAATAAAGTTGTGAATGCCCTAAATAAAATGCCAGAAAGAAACAAATATTTAAGGGGGCAAGTTGCATGGTTAGGTTTCGAACAAACTTATGTTTTGTTTGAAAGACAAGAACGGAAACATGGAGAATCAGGTTATTCTTATGGGAAAATGTTTCGACTCGCCATAGATGCTATTACAAGTTTTTCAGACATGCCTTTATCTCTTGTAATTAGATTAGGATTCATGATTTCATTCATTTCTTTTTTAGTTATCATATACACCTTATTTGCTCATTTTGTTTTAAAAGATACAGTTACAGGTTGGTCGTCACTAATCATCAGTTCTATGTTCATAGGAGGGATTCAATTATTTTCAATAGGCATTATTGGAGAGTATATAAGTCGTATAAATAGAAATGTTCAAGATAGACCCCTTTATATTATTGAGAAAACAAATTTGAAAAAATAATTTTTAATAGTTTACAGAAGAAGCTGTGGATATTAATTTAATTAGCAGCATTTTTTAACCTTATTTAAAAGAGCAGATTATTTATACAATTATTAAATATGAACCAGATTTTAAATTGATTTGGAACGAATTTATATCTAAATCTAAAAATGCTACATTTTTGTTTCATAGGGATTTTATGGAGTACCATCAAGATAGTTTTGAGGACTTTTCTCTTTTGATTTTCAATCAAGAAAAACTTGTTGCCGTTTTGCCCGCAAATAAAATTAGGAATAAAATATTTTCACATCAAGGTCTTACCTATGGAGGATTTGTTTTTTCTAATAAAGTTGCATTTCAAACTGTTTTAGGAAGTGTGATGTCACTATTAAAGTATTTGTCTGAAAACAATATACAAGCAATTGTTCTAAAGCAATTACCTAAAATATACCATCTTAGACCATCTGATGAGATGGATTATTTACTATTTATTCTTAAAGCGAAATTAGTAAGGAAGAATCTATCCATGACAATACCATTAAATAATACCATGAACTATTCTAAACTGCGTACACGTAAAATTAAAATGGCATTAAGTAGTAATCTTCGAATTATTATTGATGAAGATTTTTCTTCCTTTTGGAACGAAGTTTTAATTCCTAATTTACGCAATAAATACGGAGTAAAACCAGTTCATTCTTTGTCAGAAATAAATTATTTGCATGAAAAGTTTCCAAATAAAATCAAACAATATAATGTTTATATGAATGGTGAAATATTAGCTGGGTGTACTGTTTTTGAAACAAAAAAAGTTGCTCACTTACAATATATTTCAACCAAAAAACATAAAAATGTAGGGGCTTTAGATTTTCTAATAAATGAATTGATTTATGAAGTATATAAGGATAAAGAGTATTTTGATTTTGGGATTTCAAATGAAAATGAAGGAAAAAACATAAACTTAGGATTGCTTAATTGGAAACAAAGTTTTGGCGCTTCGCCCGTCATACATGATTTTTATGAAATACAAGTTGAGAATTACCCGGCCTTAAAAAATATTTTGATATGATTAAGTTTTTAGATTTAAAAGCACTCAACCACCGTTTTGAAACTGAATTTAAAAACGAATTTGAAATATTTTTAAGATCTGGGACATATATTTTAGGAGAGCATGTAACTTTTTTTGAAAAAGAATTTGCAAATTATTGTGGTACAAAATATTGCATAGGTGTAAGTTCAGGACTTGATGCACTTCAATTAATATTTGAAGCTTATAAAGTATTAGGAATTCTTAAAAAAGGTGATGAAGTAATTGTTCCTGCTAATACCTATATAGCTTCAGTGTTGGCAATTAGCAATGCAGGTTTAAAACCAGTTTTGGTTGAACCTGATATAGAGACTTTCAACATTAATCCTAACGAGGTTTTAAAAGCAATAACTTCTAAAACCAAAGCTATTTTGGGAGTTCATTTATACGGACAATTATATAACGTTGAAGCGTTGGAAACAATTTCTAAACAGCATAATTTATTATTAATTGAAGATGCAGCTCAAGCGCATGGAGCAAAATTTGTTGATGGTAGAAAAGCTGGAAATTTATCACATGCATCTGCTTTTAGTTTTTACCCAACCAAAAACCTTGGTGCTTTAGGTGATGCTGGGGCTATTACAACAAATGATTTTGAATTATCTGAAGTTATTTTTAAACTTAGAAACTATGGTAGAATTACTACCTATGAAAATAATTTAAAAGGTTTCAATTGTAGGCTAGATGAATTACAGGCGACTTTTCTTAGAATAAAATTAAAATATCTCGATAAAGATAATAAGAAAAGAAAGGCCGTTGCTACATATTATCAAGAGCATATTAATTCAAAAAGCATCGTTTTACCTGCGTTTCAAGATTTAAATCAGCATGTATTTCATTTATTTGTTATAAGAAGTAACAGAAGAAATGAATTAAAAGACTATTTATATAAAAATGGAATAGAAACATTAATTCACTATCCTATACCAATACATAAACAATTGGCATATAAAGACATTAGTAACTGCGTATTGCCATTAACAGAACAAATTCATATTGAAGTTTTGAGTTTACCGCTAAATACAGCATTAACTAAAAATCAAATTTCAAATATAGTCTCTGTAATAAATATGTTTTAGTGGATTTATTCAAAAAAAATAAAGATCTTTTTTTAGTTAAGTTATTTTCTGTAAACTCTATTGGTGTAATTTCAAGGTCTGTTTTAGGGTTTGTTTCGCAAAAAATAGTAGCCGTTTATTTAGGTCCGAATGGAATTGCCTTATTAGGTAATTTAAGAAACGCCCTAAATTTATTTGGTTTTGTATCTACCATAGGAATAGACCAAGGTGTTTTAAAATACCAATCTGAATTTGAGGATAAACCGAATGAGTTAAAAAAATTATACGAAAGCTCTTTGGCATATAGTATAATTGGGAGTATCGTTATTTTTTTAGTCTTATTTTTTGGTGCAACCTATTGGAGCAATTACTTATTTAAAACACCAGAATACAATTACTTGTTTGTTATTCTGGCTTTTACTTTGCCTTTTACAGCATTATACAATTTATGCTTTGCAATAATTAACGGTAAATCAAATTATAAAAAGGCCACTCTTATTTCGTTTACAGCGTATGCAATAGTGACTTTATTTATCGTAGCATTAGTTATTTGTTGTGATTTAAATGGAGCTTTATTGGCTGTTGTGTTAACACCCATAGCCCAAATTATAACCTTAATGATTTTTGCAAGAAGTGAAATGTATTTGTTTTACGGCTTAAAAATTAAATTCCATAAATTTTATAAGAATAATCTTTTCGTATTTATTGTCATGTCTTTTTCGGCCGTTGTTCTTGGGAATGTAGTAGAACTTCAATTAAGAAATCATATAATTAAAAAACTGTCAATACAAGAAGCAGGTTATTGGACCTCAATGTTAAGTCTTTCAAATTATTATTTGTCTTTTATGACAGGAGTTTATTCATTATATATTTTACCAAAATATGCAAAAATGACTAGTTTGAAAGTTTTTAAAAAAGAACTGGTTAGTATATATAAAATAATAATTCCAATTTTTGCTCTTATGTTTATGGGCATTTATGTATTTAGAGAAATAATTATACAACTATTATATAGCAAAGAGTTTTTACCCATGCAAAGCTTGTTTAAATGGCAGTTAATAGGTGATTTGGTTAAAATTATAGCAGCAGTAATGGCCTATCAATTTATAGCACAAAAATCATGGAAATTATTTATTATAACTGAAATGATCTCTTATGCGTTATTATATATCTTTGGTGTTTATTTTGTAGATAAAATGGGAATAGAAGGCATTGTATTGGCTCATTTTTTAAGATATGTAGTATATTTAATAGTCATAATATTTTTAGTTCAATATATTTTTAAAAAGCATAACACTATTGATGAGGTCAAACATTCATGATTTAAAAATTCTTGATATTCCAAAGATTAGGGATCCTAGAGGTAATCTTGCGGTTATAGAAAAAGATGTTATTCCATTTAAAATGAAAAGGGTATATTATTTGTTTGATATACCAAGTGGATCAAATAGAGGCGGACATGCTCATAAAACACTAAGTCAGTTCTTAATTGCATTAAGTGGAAGTTTTGATGTTATTGTAAAAGATGGAATTGAGCAAATGAGAATTTCACTTAATGACCCTTCAAAAGGCTTATTAATAACACCAGGTATTTGGCGTGAATTAGAGAATTTTTCTTCTGGTGCTGTATGTTTGGTTGTAGCGTCTGATGTATATATGGAAGAAGACTATATTGAAGACTATGATGAGTATATTAAATACAACGCTTTTTAAATAATTGAAACAAGTTTTCTAACAAAAGCATTTTGACTAGCATAGTAATGGATATAATCTTTAATACTTTTTGATTTTATTTTTTTATAAATTTCTCTACCTACTTCTTTTTTCTCGTAATACCCTGCTAAAAATAATAACTCTTTATAGTAATCCTTATAAAATGAATCTATAATACCAGCATCATATTTGTATTTTTTATTAAAAAAATCAAACAAATTTTTCATTTGGGTTTTTAAAAAAATATGATTTTCAAAGCTATTTTCATGAGAATATGAATGGTCATGGACTCTATAAATATGTAACGATTCGTTTATGGTTTTAAAACTTGAATTCATAACTAAATCTACAAGTATTGGATAGTCTTCAATTGTAATTTTATTTTCTAAGTAAGTATCAAAATTCACAAATTCATATAAGTGTTTTTTGTTAAAACAGACACCTATAGTTGTTAATCTTCCAAGTAATACTTGTTCTAAATATAATTTTTTAGACAATTTCAACTCAATCTTATTGCTAAAATATTTAATAGATCCATCTTTTTCATAGAATTTATCAAAACCACTATCAACAAAACCTAATCTAGCATCACTTTTCAAAATATCTACCATTTTTTGAAGTGAGTACTCATGTTTAAGTAAGTCATCACCTGCAATATCAAAAACATAACGACCTTTACATCTGTCAAGTGTCGCTTTAAAGTTCCCTAAAATACCTAGTTGTTTTTCATTTATTTTTATGTTAAAAAGATGCGGGTGAATTAATTGATATTCGTTAATAATACGTATTGTATTATCGGTGGAGCAATCGTCACCAACAACAATTTCATAATTAAAATCTACTTTTTGTTTTAGAATAGATTGTAATGTTTCCTCAATGTGTTTTTCGTTATTATAGGTTATAAGATGAACAGATAAAGCAATCATGAATGATTTAAAATTTGGCTTATGTAATTCTTTTTACAAAGGAGAAATTTAAGACAAATAGAAAGACAATAAAAAAAATAAACGCTTATTTTTGATTATTATTGTTAAAGTGATGGATAATAAAAAAAAGATAGCATTAATTGGATATAGATTGAATAAAGGAGGCGCAGAACGTGTAATGGCAACGTTATCTAATTTTTTTTTTGAAAAAGGGTTTGAAGTTCATATTATTATTTTTCATGATGAATTAGGATATGCTTATTCTGGAACCGTATTTAATTTAGGAAAATTTAAAACTAAAACGAATAGTATTATTAATAAAATTAAGCGGTTTTATTACTTTAATAAGTATATGAAACAATTTGAATTTGATTTTATTATTGATTTTCGTTTTCGAATAAATATTATACAAGAAATTCTTATTAATAAGTACATTTATAAAGCAAAAACTATTTATACAATTCATAGTTCAAAAATTGATAATTATTTACCCCGGGCTACAAGTTTAACAAGGTTTATTTACGGGCACACTTATGCCATGGTTAGCATTAGTAAAACAATGAAAAAGCTTGTTGAAGAAACACATCAGTTAAAAAATGTAAAAACCATTTATAATGCAGTCGATGTTACTTTAATAAAATCTAAAGCAGTAGAACTAATTAATTTAAATTTTGATTTTATAATTGGAGTTGGACAATATGATACAAATGTTAAACAATTTGATAAACTAATTAAGGCTTACGCTAAATCTGAATTACCACAAAAAAATATTGCACTCGTTATTTTAGGGGATGGAAAATTAAGAAACTCTTTATTGAATATTATTAATGATTATAAAATAAATCATTTAGTGCATCTTCTAGGATTTGTATGTAATCCATATAAGTATATTAGTAAATCAAAATATTTTGTGTTAACAAGTAAATTTGAAGGATTCCCAATGGTTCTTATTGAAGCTTTAGCTTGTGAAACCCCCGTTATAGCATTTGATTGTCCAACTGGACCAAAGGAAATAATTCAACAGGAAATAAATGGTCTTTTAATTGAAGATCAAAATATGGATAAACTTATTCAGGCAATGAATGTTATGTTATCTAATGATGTTCTATATTCAAGATGTAAAATGAATGCTAAAATAAGTATTGATAAGTTTTCACTAAGTGTTATAGGAGGGCAATGGTTAGATTTAATGAGTTATAATTGATTTTATTTGAAAAAACTACTTTATATAACAACAAATTTGCAAAATTCTGGTGGGGTTGCTAGAATACTTTCGGTTAAATTAAATTATTTAATAGAAAAGTATGATTACAATATTTCGGTCATCAATTCGAATCAAAAGAACAATATCTTTTTTTATGATTTTAACGGTCAAATAAAGTTTTTTTCTATTAACACAAATCATCTCTTTGAATATAAAAAAGAATTAAATGTTCTTATTAATAATATTGAACCGGACATAATTGTTAATTGCGATAATGGCTTAAAAGGTTCTTTATTGCCATATTTAATAAATTCTAAAGCGCCTTTAATTTATGAAAGACATTGTGGTAAAAACATCAGTATTGAAACTTTAATAGAGAAGTTTAAATTAATGGCTTCCAATTTTATTCTAGAAAGAAGCATCAACAAATACAAAGAGTTTATTGTATTAAATGATAAAGAAAAGCAGGATTGGGATAGAAGTGATATTCAAATAATTCCAAATCCGTTGTGGTTAAATTTAAAACATAAAAAGAAAGAATGCAATTCTAAAATAGCCATTGCTGTAGGAAGACATTCGTTTGAAAAAAGACTCGATAGATTAATAGCTATTTGGGCTAAAGTAGTTGAAAAACATCCTGATTGGGGTTTAAAAATTTATGGAGAAAGGAATAAAAACATACAATTAGAAAAATTAGTCAATAAATTAAATATTGAAAAAAACATTCAGTTTAATAATCCAACAAATGATGTAGAAAAAATTTATTCTGAGGCCTGTATGCTTTTAACAACTTCAGTATCTGAATCATTTGGATTGGTTTTAATTGAGGCCATGGCATTTGGAATTCCAGTAATTGCTTTTGGCGGAACTTCTGGTACAGAAACTCTAATTGATGATGGTGTAAACGGATTTCTTGTAAAACAGAATGAAACAAAAACCTATATTGAAAAAACTAATCTTTTAATAGAAAACGCAATGCAAAGAAAACAAATGGGAGAAAATGCAAGAAAAAGTTTAGAAAGTTTCAATATTGATTATATAATGATTTTGTGGCATAATTTATTTCAATCAATTAAATAAAACCCATTACTTTTTTAATGAACATAGTAATCCAATTTTATAAAAATTAAATAAAATCAATGAAGGATTTGATGATTCAAGTTGTTTTGTAAGGACTGGTTTTGTAAATTTAAATAGAAAAGATACAAAATAGTTTATCTTAATTTTTTTTAAGTTAGTATAGAAATTTAATATTTTTACAAATTTATAGTCAATTTTATTAGATTGATATAAGTCAAATATATTGATTATCCCTTCTTCAGTTTTTTTAATAAAAGCAATATTAAGGTCAATATCTCCATGTTCTACTGGATTGTCAATGTGTTTTACTTTAAGATTTGATTTACTAACTTGATAAGCAAATAAAGTATCATCATGTCCATATTTTGTTACACTTGTGTCAAATTTAATGGAATTAAAACATTCTTTTCTAATAAGAGTGTTGTTAAACATTAATGATTTATAAATATTTTTATTCCTTACCATTGCGGTTTTATCTTCAATTTGTTTTCCGTATTTCCAGCGTAATTTTTTATTGGCATCATCTATGTTTATAGGGTGAGTTCTACCGCCGTAAATTATATCTACATAGTTATCCAAATTGGAAATATAGTTAAACAAGAAATTTTTATTATTAATTATCGAATCTCCATCAATGAATAATAAGTATTCATATTTAGATTTTTTCACTAAATTATTCCGATTACCTCGATATCCGGCATTTTGCTTTTGAGCTATAAATTTGGAATTTTTTAATGAATTTATCTTTTCATTTTCCATATTTAAAGGAGATGAAGAAGCGTCATCAATGCAAATAAATTCGAAATCAATATTTAATAAAGTAGCTTGTTGTACAAGTTGTTTTGCAAGTGGATAAACATTATAATTATATGTAGGAATTAAGATTGAAAGCATAATTAAACTTTTCTCTGCACTACTTCAAAAACCTGGTTTTCATCACATTTCAATGTTTTGCTAGGGTATTTTAAAAGCAAAGCATAGTCATGGGTTGCCATTAATATGGTGTTTCCATTTTTATTAATGTCCTGTAACACTTCCATAACTTCAATGCTGGTTTGTGGGTCCAAATTACCAGTTGGTTCGTCGGCAAGAATGAGTTCAGGATTGTTAAGTAAAGCTCTGGCAATGGCAACACGTTGTTGCTCGCCACCAGAAAGCTCATGTGGGTATTTAAAGCCCTTGGTTTTCATATCAACTTTACTCAAAACTTCTTCCACTCGCGTATTCATTTCATTTATGTCTTTCCAACCGGTAGCTTTTAAAACAAACAACAAATTGTCGTTAATAGTTCTATCAGAAAGCAATTTAAAATCTTGAAAAACAATACCTAATTTTCGTCTTAAAAAAGGAATGTCGTTATCATTTAAGGTTTTTAAATCATAACCAACTATATGACCTTCCCCTTCAGTTAGTGTTAAATCCCCGTACAAAATTTTCATAAAACTACTTTTTCCTGACCCCGTTTTTCCTATTAAATAAACAAATTCTCCTTTATTTATTTCTACATTAACATTTGAAAGCACAAGATTATCACCTTGATAGATTGAAACGTCATTTAATTCTAAAATGGGATTGGACATAAAACTCAAGAATGTTTAATAGATGTAAATGTATTATTAAAAAGTTAAAAAGTTAAAAGTTAAAAGTTAAAAGTGTCATTTTGCTGATTTGGCCTTTGGTCTTCTGTCTTTGGTATTCCAACTTCCGTCTTCCGTCTTTGGTCTTCCGTCTTTTCCAATTTTTAATAACTCGGTTTATAATTATAATATGATTGTTACGTTATAAGATTTAGATTAAATTATCTTTGATTTTAAAATATAACCAAAATTTTTTATGACGTTTAAAAAAATTGTCTTCCTTGGGTTTGCTATTAGTTTTAGCTTCCATTTACAAGCTCAACTTTCTGCAGTTTATACTAATGATTTAGTTGACTACCAAAAAGCCCTATCACTTTATAACAATCAACAATATTTGGCAGCACAATCCTTATTTGGGTCTGTTCAAAAAACAGCAAAGGATGAGGTTTTGCAATCTGATTGCGCCTATTATATTGCCAATTCTGCAGTGCGTCTAAACCAACAAAATGCCGATAGATTGGTTGAGGATTTTGTGAAAAAATATCCAACCAGTACCAGTACCAAGCGCAATACCGCTTTTGTTGATGTAGCCGATTATTATTTTGAAAATTCAAAATATGCCTATGCTATCAAATGGTATGATAAAGTAAATGAGGAGGCTCTTTCTTCTAAAGAAACCGAAAAATTCAATTTTAATTATGGATATTCTGCCTTTGCATCAAAGCAAAATAAAGTAGCAAAAAAATACTTAAGTCGTGTTGAAAATTCTAAAGCGTATGGTTCACAAGCCAAATATTATATTGGTTTTATGGCTTATGAAGGTGATGACTACAATAAAGCCAATGAGTATTTTGAGCAAGTGAGTGATCAGGAACGGTACAAAGAAAAATTATCCTATTATCAAGCAGATTTAAATTTTAAATTAGGAAAATTTGAAAAAGCCATTGAATTGGCCAAAGAAAAATTACCCACAGCTGATGTTAATGAAGTGTCTGAGCTTTCAAAAATTATAGGGGAGAGTTATTTTAATTTGGAAAAATATTCTGAAGCTATTCCATATTTGAACGCTTATAAAGGAAAAAATGGCAAATGGAATAATACTGATTTTTATCAATTGGGGTATGCCTACTTCAAACAAAAGGATTATGAAAAAGCCGTTTCAGAATTCAATAAAATAATAGGAGGCAAGGATGCAACTTCACAAAATGCCTACTATCATTTAGGGGAAAGTTATATAAATCTTGATAAAAAACAAGAAGCGCTTAATGCTTTTAGAAATGCATCAGAAATGAATTATGATTTAAAAATTCAAGAAGATGCATGGCTAAATTACGCTAAGATTAGTTATGAAATAGGAAATCCATACCAATCAGCGCCTCAGGTTTTAGCTGGTTATCTTGAAAAATATCCAAAATCAAGCTATAAAGATGAAATTGAAACCCTTTTGATCGATTCCTATATAACATCAAAAAATTATAAAGAAGCCTTAAAACTACTTGAAGGGAAAAAAAGTTTTGAAAACAAAGTAGCCTATCAAAAGGTGGCTTTTTACAGAGGAATTGAACTTTATAATGAAGGTCAATATCTTGAAGCTGGAACGCTTTTTAGTCAATCTTTGAAAGAACCACGAGATGATAGATATACGTCAAGAGCGACATTTTGGAAAGCAGAAACCGATTATAATTTAACCAATTATGAGGAGGCTTTAATTGGATTTAAGCAATTTGAACAACAATCTGTCTCCAAATCAACGCCTGAATATGAGAATATAGATTATAACTTGGCATATACTTATTTCAAACTTAAAAATTATGGGCAAGCTATTCGTTATTTTAATCAGTTTACCAATAATAAAAAAGAGGATAAAGTCAGTCCCGATATCTATCGGGAGAATGATGCCTTTTTGCGATTAGGTGACGCCTATTTTGTAACCAGTGATTATGCCAATGCCATTAAAGCATATAATAATGCCAATAAACTAGGGGAGGTAGATTCAGATTATGCATTCTTTCAAAAAGCTCTTAGTGCCGGTTATATCGGGCAATCCTCTAAAAAGATATCAGAATTGGAACAATTTATTTCAGAATACCCAAACTCTAAACTTCGTGATGATGCCATGTATGAATTGGGAAATTCATATGTAAAAGCAAATGAAACCGATAAAGCCATGCAAATGTACAATCGATTGAATACGGAATATAAAATGAGTTCATTTGTTCCAAAGTCATTGCTACGTCAAGGATTAGTTTATTATAATTCGAGCAAAAACGATTTAGCTTTAACCAAATTCAAAAAAGTTGCAGCAGATTATCCTAATACACCTGAAGCTGTTCAGGCGGTTGCTACGGCCCGATTAATTTATATTGATTTGGGTCGGGTTGATGAATATGCATCCTGGGTGAGAACACTTGATTATGTGGAAGTATCTGATGTAGATTTGGATAATGCAACTTATGAGGCGGCTGAAAAACAGTATTTAGATAATAATTCTGAAAAAGCCATTACACAGTTTAATAGTTATATCAATAAGTTTCCTAATGGGTTACATGCCTTGCAATCTCATTTTTATTTGGCACAACTTTATTATAAAAATAACTTAACTTCCAATTCGGCACCACATTACAAATATATAGTTGACGCATCACAAAATGAGTTTTCTGAAGAAGCACTGCTTCGTCTTTCGCAGTTTTATTTAGAAGAAAAAAACTATAATCTGGCTATGCCTTTATTAAATAGGTTGGAAAAAGAAGCCAATTTTCCGCAGAATGTTGTGTTTGCACAATCTAATTTAATGAAAGCTTATTATCAGTTAGAAAATTATAATGAAGCCGTTAAATATGCTGAAAAAGTATTGTCAAATCCAAAAATTGATAATAGAATTGCTGCCGATGCTCACATTATAATGGCACGTTCGGCAATGAAAACAGGTGATGAAGCAAAAGCAAAATTAAATTATGCCAAGGTAGAAACCGTTGCAACAGGCGAAACGGCTGCTGAAGCGTTGTATTATGACGCCTATTTTAAAAATAAGGAAAGTAAGTTTGAAGCTTCAAATGTTGCGGTACAAAAATTAGCCAAAGATTATTCGGGTTACAAATATTACAGTGCCAAAGGATTGGTGCTTATGGCCAAAAATTATTATGCACTTAATGATGCTTATCAAGCAACCTATATTTTAGAAAGTGTCATTGAAAACTTCAAAGAATTCAATGATGTTGTGACTGAAGCACAATCAGAATTAAACATTATAAAAAAGGAAGCATCAAAAACCAATGCTTCAGTAAAAACTCCAAATGGCAATTAATAATTAAATAAAATAAAAAATACCTATGCGAAAGCACATAACATATATTTTAGGAATTGTAGTGATGTTTTTTATTACAAATTCTTTTTCTCAAAATCGTGAAAAAGACACCATTAGTACGGGTGTCATAAATGTAGTTAAGCCATATACGCCTACTATTTCCGATGCTTTTAAGGTAAAAGAAATTCCTTCCATTGATGATAAAGAAACCGCCACAAAAAAGGACATTAAATATAATATTTTCTCCTTTCCAGTGGCGTCAACATTTACACCGGCAAAAGGCAATGCTGCCGTTGTTGAAAAAGCAAAACCTGTTAAATTGTTCGATAATTATGCCACGCTAGGTGTTGGCACCTATACCACGGTTGTAGGTGAAGTTTATTTAAACCATGCCATTAGCAGGACCGAAAGCGTTGGAGGCTATATAAGCCATCATTCGTCTCAAGGTGGTATTCCAGATTTATTGCTTGATGATAATTTTTCAGACACAAAAATCAATGTAAACTATGCCACCAGATTAAAGGATTTGTCTTGGAATGTGGAAGCTGGTTTAGGGCAGCAACAATATAATTGGTATGGTTTACCTGCGGCTATGGTGAGTGCTGCTAGTGCTAATGATGTAAAAGGTGGACATTCATTTTTTGATGTTCATTTTGGAAGTGATGTTACTTTTGAAAACACCTATATTAATTCGGGAAGTTTTTTATTCAGACGTTTTGGGGATAATCAAGGGTCTGGCGAAAATAGATTTGTTGTTAAATCTACTGTCGATATTCCTATTAATGATGTGGAAATTTCAACAGATATTGAATTCGATTATTTAAATGGGTCTTTTAACAGGAATTATTCAACACCTGATGAGCTAAAATATGGCAACTTTCAATTTGGAATAACGCCAAAATATGAATTAAAACAAGATGATTTAACCCTGATTCTTGGAGTTTCGGTATTTTATTCAAAAGATACAGAGGCTAGTAGAAGTAACATATATTTATATCCGCATGTTACCGCTTCGTACAGATTGGTAAATGATGTTTTAATTGCTTATGGCGGAGTTGAAGGCGGACTTATTCAAAATTCATACTATGGTTTTGCTACTGAAAATCCGTTTGTTTCTCCAACATTAAACATCATGCCAACAGATCAGTTATATAATGCCTATGTGGGTTTAAAAGGTAAAGTGTCCAGCAATATGAGTTATAACATTAGTGGACGGTTTAATTCTGATAGAAATAAAGCCCTTTTTATAAATAATGAAATAACAGCAACCATACAAAATTATTCTTATGGTAATTCTTTTGGAATTGTATATGATGATGTTAAAACAGTGAGTTTTGCTGGAGAAATAAATGTGGATGTAAACAGAAATTTTAATTTAGGAATAAAGGCCGAATATTTTAGTTACGCTACAAATAGGCAAGCAGAACCATGGAATTTGCCAGATTTTAAAGGGTCTTTGTTTTTAGATTATCAAATAGACGAGCATTGGTTTGCTGGTGCTAATTTGTTTTATATAGGTGAACGAAAAGATCAGTTTTATCTCAATGACCCATTAATTGTGACTACACCGTTTACAGTGACACTTGATAGTTATTTTGATGCCAATGTTAATTTGGGGTATCATGTTAACGATCAACTTTCGGTTTTTGCAAAAGCTAATAATTTGGCAAATGAAGGCTATCAGAGATGGCAAAATTTCCCGGTGCAAAGCATCCAGTTTTTAGCAGGTGCTACTTATAAGTTTGATTTTTAGCATTCAAATATTTAAAATTTCACGAGGAGACTGTCTGAAAAGTCGTTATTGCGAGTCCTGATAGCTATCGGGAGAAGCAATCTGAAATTGAAAGTTATTGATTTACAGATTACTTCGAAATAAAAATTTCTCGTAATGACTTTAATATATACTTTTCAGACAGCATCTTTGTATTTTTAATAATTCAAAATCTATGCAATGAAAAAGTATCTATCAATTTTAGCACTTCTATCCATAGTGTCTTGCCAACAAAAAACACATGTAGATTCTATTATCTTCAATGCCAAAGTTTATACAGTGGATTCTAATTTTGAAAATGCGGAAGCCTTTGCTATAAAAGATGGTAAATTTCTTGAAGTCGGCAATTCAAAAGATATTCTAGCAAAATTTGAGTCTGAAAATATTATAGATGCCAAAGGACAAACCATTGTGCCGGGATTGATAGATGCACATGCACATTTTTTAACCTTAGGGCAATTACAGCAGCAAGTGAATTTGGTAGGCTCCGTGA
This sequence comes from uncultured Flavobacteriales bacterium, assembly GCA_963976005.1. GTDB lineage: Bacteria > Bacteroidota > Bacteroidia > Flavobacteriales > Flavobacteriaceae > Yeosuana. The sequence goes on from CAXBJF010000006.1 coordinate 109,658, forward strand.
GTTTTGATGACATGATGAATCGTGTTATAGAGTTTCAAAATCAAAATAATATGGCTTTTATTAAAGGACGGGGCTGGGATCAGAATGACTGGATCGATAAAGAAATGCCAACCAAGTTATTGCTGGATAAATTATTTCCTAATACTCCAATTGCGCTTACACGTATTGACGGTCACGCATCCTTTTGTAATCAGGCGGCTTTAGATTTAGGTAATATTACAGTCAACACTAAAATTGAAGGGGGTGAAATTGAAGTTAAAAATGGTCAATTAACTGGAATTTTAATGGATAATGCGGAACAATTGGTTATGGATAATTGGCCGAAACTAACCAAAAAAGAGCTTATTCAAGCCTTATTAAAAGCTCAGGAAATTTGTTTGAAAAATGGTCTTACTTCGTTATCAGAAGCCGGTCCAGATATTTTTACAACACCTTGGATAGAGACTATTAATTTAATTGATAGTTTACAAAAAGCAGGAGATTTGAAAATCAGATTATATATGATGGTGCCTGGAACAAAAACTAATTTGGATCATTATTTAAAAAAAGGAATTTACAAAACCGATAAACTTAATGTGAGATCATTTAAGTTTTATGCGGATGGCGCGTTAGGTTCACGAGGAGCTTTATTAAGACAACCTTATACTGATAAACAGACTACCTTTGGAATATCAGTTATGTCACTAACAGAAATGGAATCAGGAGCTTCACGTATTGCAAATTCAGAATTCCAAATGAATACCCATGCTATTGGGGATTCTGCAAATCATGCAGTTTTGAACATCTATAAAAATGCCTTAGAAGGCAAAAAGGACAGGCGCTGGAGAATAGAACACGCACAAGTTATTTCTCCCGAGGATTTTGAATTATTTAATGAGATTATTCCGTCTGTTCAACCAACACATGCAACAAGCGATATGTATTGGGCAGAAGACAGATTAGGGCCTGAGCGAATTAAAGGTGCTTATGCATACAAACAACTTTTAGAGGCATATGGAAAAATTGCCTTAGGAACCGATTTTCCTGTAGAACAAGTCAATCCGTTTTTAACCTTTTATGCAGCTGTGGCAAGACAAGATTTAAAACAATATCCAGAAGGCGGTTATCAAACGGAAAATGCTTTAACAAGAGAAGAAACCTTAAAAGGAATGACCATTTGGGCAGCCTATTCTAATTTTGAAGAAAATGAAAAAGGAAGTATTGAAGCTGGTAAGTTTGCCGATTTTGTTATTTTGGACCAAGATATAATGGACGTTGATATTCACAAAGTGCCAAATACAAAAGTCATTCAAACTTTTATAAATGGAGAGCCACTTCTGAATTAATAAAGTTTAGCTAAATAATCATAATGATTGCCTTCCATAACTTTAATACAGGTTAAGCCTATATTTTCGCACGCTAATTTTAACCTGTCAAAATCTAAATATAACCACTTCATGGGTTTTTCTTTTTTACCTTTATAACTTAAGTAATAATCAAGCTCACCGTAGTAATTGGCATGCGCATCTATCCAAAAACCGCCGTCTTCATCTTCGTACATGTATTTAATATCAGATGAATCAATTAATATGTGTCCGTTTGATTTTAATAAAGATTTCAAATGTGTTAAGAACTTTGAAACTTGAAATAATTCCTGAAAAATCCCTGTTCCATTCATAAGGAGTAAAATGGTATCAAAAGTGCCGGTTTCATCTAAAATATTTTTTACTTCAGCATGTTTTACCCCTCTAAGTTTACATACATCAATGGCTCCTTTTGAAATATCAATGGCTTTAACTTGAAACCCTTTTTCTTGTAGATACAAACTATGACTTCCTGCACCGCAACCAATATCTAAAATGCTTCCTTTGGCTAGTTTTAAAGCTTTTTGCTCAAGTTTTGGCATGTCTTTATAACTTCTAAAGAGGTAAGAAATTGGTAAAACATCCTCATCAGATATATTGCTGGAAGTTATGATGTCCTCTGAAAACTGATGATTTTGATAATCTAATAAGGCCTTCCCAAATAAATCTTTCATAATTTGTAAATGTTCTTGCGAGACTTTTCAAAAGTCGTGATAATCGGTCAATTTTAGATTTCAATTTTAAAGATTACTTCAGTCATTTTTCCTTCGCAATGACTAAAAGTATTATTTTTACACCATGCAAGACTTTATAAATAATCTCCCAAAGCTCGCCAAAGATAAGCATAACGACAATAAAAAATTCTTTGCTAAACTAAAAAAGAAACCACCAAAAAATTTAGATTATGTCATGCAGGAGTTACATGAACAAGAGTTTAAAAAGACTGATTGCTTACAATGTGCTAATTGTTGTAAAACCACTGGGCCATTATTTACAGCAAAAGATATTGAACGCATCTCAAAGCACTTTAAGCAAAAACCACAACAATTTATTAATCAGTATTTACGTATTGATGAAGATAATGATTATGTGCTTCAAAGTGTGCCATGTACGTTTTTAGGCGCGGATAATTATTGTTCTATATATGAAGTGAGGCCTAAAGCCTGTAGTGAGTTTCCGCATACAGACCGAAAAAAATTTCAACAAATCTCAAATTTAACTTTAAAAAATGTTGCCATTTGTCCAGCTGCATTTAATATTGTTGAGGAAATGAAGCGAAGAATAAAATAAGTATATTTAATAAATTTTTTCACATGGAGACCCTTTTAAACTATTTTGAAACCATTCCTTCATCACACAGAACCTTGATTTTAGTTGGTGGATTAACTTTTTTCTGGCTTTTAGAAGGAGCTGTTCCGTTGTTTAAATTCAATTATAAAAAGTGGAGACATGCCATTCCGAATTTATTTTTTACGCTTACCACTATTATTATCAATTTTTTGTTGGCTTTTATCTTGTTGAGATCTGCTGATTGGGTGATGTTACATAATTTTGGTATTCTTAATTGGTTCCCAGAATTGCCTTTATGGTTGTATATTATTTTAGGTGTTTTATTAATGGATTTTTTTGGGGCATATCTGCCTCATTTTGTGGAGCATAAAGTGAAACCTTTGTGGATGATTCATTTAGTTCATCATACAGATCACAATGTTGATACAACTACAGCAAACAGGCACCATCCCTTAGAAAGTGTTATCCGTTTTACTTTTACCCTTTTTGGGGTTTTTATTATAGGTGCGCCCATGGGAATAGTCATGTTGTATCAATCATTGTCTTTAGTGGCAACGCAGTTTACACATGCCAATATTAAGTTGCCCAAAAAAGTGGATGCTGCTTTAAGTTATGTCTTGGTATCTCCAGATATGCACAAAATACATCATCATTTTATGTTGCCTTATACCGATTCTAATTATGGTAATATTTTTTCTATTTGGGATAGATTACTTGGTACATTTATGTATTTAGATAGAGAGAAACTGGTTTATGGGGTTGATGTATTTCCAGATGCCATTGAAAATGGAGAAATAAGCAATTTACTTAAACAACCGTTTCAAAAATATAAAAAGCCAACCGTCATTAATCAATAAAGAAGGATTCTAATTGGTTGCCAAATTCAATCATATTTATACTGGTTAAATTTGTTAAAACAGTTATAACAACTTTTTCTTCCGGATAAATTAATAGTATGGTGGAAGCACCAACGCCGCCACCTGTATGGAAATATTTAGGTGTACCCTTTTTTGAATGTCCTACAGAAAATCCAATGCCATATCCTGTTTTATTTCCAGATTTCAAGAGTTGTGACGTGATTATTTCAGAAACCGACTTTTCAGATACAATTTTTGGAAAAATAATTTCGTTTCCAAATTTCACAATATCTTCTGATGTAGATAAAAAACCGCCACTGGCAATTTTATAGTCATTTGAAACGGGTTTTGCCAATACTATTTCGTTCTTTGAAGTGGTTTTGTAATATTGTGTTTTGTTAGGAACTGCATTGTCAGAAGTGTCAGCTGATGTTTGATTCATGCCCAAAGGTTTAAAAATGGAATCTTTTACAAATGTACTAAAAGGTATATTTGATGCTTTTTGAATGATTTCACTTAATAAAATAAAACCCATTGAACTGTATAAAAACTGAGTTCCTGGTTCAAATAGCAAATCATCATCCTTAAAAAGTGTCAAGCCTTCAGTTATACTCATTTTTTTATTGAGGGCATATTCATCATTATTTTTATAATGACGTATGCCTGCTAGGTTTCCACCAAGTTGCCGGACATTAAAATCATATGTTTTCTTTGGGAAATTAGGTAAATAATAATAGATGCTTTCATCTAAATTAATTAATGAATCATTGGCTAGTTTCGCTAAAGCAAGTGCAGTGATGGATTTGGAAATACTAGCGATTCTAAATATCGTTTTTTTAGGCTTTACTCTAACTTTTGGTTTTAAACTGGCATATCCAAATCCTTTGGACCAGATTAGTTTTCCGTGTTTGGAAACTGAAATAGCCATACCAGGTATATTATTGTTTTTTAAAAAACTCTTTGCTAATTTTTTGACGTTTTTGGGCTTAATTTGTTCTGGTTTGTCAACAGTTTGACTAAAACCAATGGAACTTAATGTTAGCATTATAAAAGCCATAATCTTTTTCATATCATGCAATGTTGCCAGTAAATATTATTTATAAATTAAATAATTTGAACGTGTTCTTTTAAAAATTTCTAAGCCTTCTTGCCATGTTTCTTTTATTTCAACTTCAGATAAACCAGCTTCAATTTGTTGTTGTAATTTTTTTGTCCCTGCCAATTTAATGAAAAAGGCATTGAAAAATTCTGATTTATTTTCAGTGTTATTATAAGCATTAATTAACCAATTGAGGTTTAGCGCATTTAAATTTTCGGTTTGGGTTAAATCAGTTCCATAGCATAAAACATTTTGATATTTTGGGTGTTTGGCGCCTTCATTTGGTTGTGGGGTAAAGGTGAAATTAAAAATGGTATTATCTAAAAAGGGACTTCCAAAAATTTGAAATTGTTTGTCGGTTCCTCTGCCTGCACTTACATTGGTGCCTTCAAAAAAACATAAACTCGGATATAAATTTATGGCTTTATCATTAGGTAAATTTGGTGAAGGTTTTATAGGTAAATGATACCTCGTTTGATGTGTATAATTTTTTACAGGAATTACAGTCAAGTTACACTGAATGCCTTGGGCTAACCATTTTTCTCCATTTATCATTTGGGCATATTCACCAATAGTCATTCCATACACAACAGGAATTGGATGCATACCAACAAAACTGGAATATTCTTTTTCCAAAATTGGTCCGTCAATGTAGTGTCCGTTTGGGTTAGATCGGTCTAAAATAATTAATGGAATATGTGCTTCAGCACAGGCTTCCATAACATAGTGTAAAGTAGAAATGTAAGTGTAAAATCTGGCGCCAACATCCTGCAAATCAAATACCATAACATCTATTTGGGAGACACCTTCACTCACATCACTTTCGTATTTTTTTGTTTCTTTTAATTGCTCTAGTTTAGGTTTTTTATTGCCGCTGTAAAGGGAAATAATAGGAACACCGGTTTTTATATCCATACCATCTTTAATAAATTCTCCGGCATCGGCGGTACCTCTAAAACCATGTTCAGGTGCAAAAACCCTAACAACATTTACCTTTAATGAAATAAGCGAATCCACTAAATGCGTATACTTTGGAGTATTATTATTTTGGTTATTATCCTTAAATATCACACTGGTCTGGTTTGCAACAATACCAACTTTCTTCCCCATTAACAATGGTAAATAATTTTCAATTTGGTTAGCACCAACAATAATTTTTGGTTGTTGTTTGTAGGTTGCTGGCTGTTGATTTTCAGGCTTTGGTTTTTGGTCTTTGGTCTTTGGTAAGTTTCCACAGGAAATCATCATTAAAACAAAGAATAAAACTGTATTTTTGAAAACATTAAATATCATTACAAACATTGAATTACGAATATTTTATAGCAAAACGCATTATTGGCAGTAAAGCGTATAAAAGTAGTATTTCGGCACCAATAATAAAAATTGGTATTTCGGCAATTGCTATTGGTATTGTGGTCATGATGATTGCCATTGCAACTGGTATTGGATTGCAACAAAAAATTCGGGATAAAGTCGTAGCTTTTAATGGTGAGGTTATAATTTCTAATTTTGACAGTAATAATTCCCAAGAAAGTATAGTTCCTATTTCTACTAAACAAGATTTCTATCCAGAATTCAAATCGGTTGACGGTATAAAACACATACAGGCAGTAGCTACAAAATTTGGGGTTATTAGAACAGAGACTGATTTTGAAGGTTTGGTTTTAAAAGGTGTTGGAGCAGATTATAGTTGGGATTATTTTAAAGATTTTTTGGTTGAAGGACGTTTGCCCGATTTCACAAAAAAACGAAATGAAGAGGTTTTAATGTCCCAATACATTGCCAACAGATTAAAATTAAAAGTTGGGGATACTTTTCAAATGATATTTGCCAAAGATGATCCCAATAAACTACCTAATATAATTAATTACAGCATTGTAGGTATTTATGATTCTGGCTTTCAGGATTTTGATGCAACCTATCTTATTGGGGATATTCGGCATTTGCAACGTATCAATAATTGGGAAGATGACCAAGTGGGAAGTTTTGAAGTATTTATTGATGATTACAGTCAACTTCAGCAAAAAGGTATTGAAATTTACCAAAACTCACCATCTACTTTAAATACCCAAACCATAAGTGAAAAATACGTTTCTATTTTTGAATGGATAAAAATATTTGATAAAAACATCTATGGCATCATCGCCGTCATGATATTGGTGGCAGGCATCAACATGATAACTGCATTATTGGTTTTAATACTTGAGCGTACCCAAATGATAGGTATTTTAAAAGCCTTAGGCAGCAATAACTGGAGCATCCGTAAATTATTTTTATACAATGCCACCTACCTAATTGTTCTTGGGTTATTTTGGGGTAACCTCATTGGTTTAGGCTTGCTGTTGGCTCAAAAATGGTTTAAATTATTTCCGTTGGATCCCAGTGTGTATTACGTCAGTGAAGCACCGGTTTACATCAATTTTGGATATATTATTGTATTAAACATTTGCACACTCATATTGTGTTTGGTTATGCTTTTGGTGCCATCCTATATCATCACAAAAATTTCCCCGGTAAAAGCCATTCGGTTTGAATAGATTTTGGGTGTTCCCAAGCAAGGGTTTGGTCGCACTGTCATAAGTCGCTTTTTGCAAAGAGCTTTAACATAAGCCTGCACTGAGCGCAGCCGAAGTGCTCCATTTCTAACGCAAGAATTAGATACTTTTAACATATACCAAATTGCTTTTTGTTATTTTTGCACTTTGAAACAAAATATGGATTACGCAAAAAACATACTTGAAACCATTGGCAATACGCCCTTAGTAAAAATCAATAAACTTACTGCAGATTTACCGTGCTTAGTTCTGGCTAAATACGAACCCTTTAATCCGGGAAATTCCACAAAAGACAGGATGGCTCTTAAAATGATTGAAGATGCTGAAGCGGATGGCCGTTTAAAACCAGGAGGTACTATTATTGAAGGCACTTCAGGTAATACAGGTATGGGTTTAGCATTGGCAGCCATTGTAAAAGGTTATCAGTGTGTTTTTGTTATTGGCGATAAACAATCCAAAGAAAAAATTGATGTGCTTCGTGCAGTTGGTGCAAAAGTGGTGGTTTGTCCAAATGATGTGGAACCAACCGATCCGCGATCCTATTATTCCGTGTCCAAAAGATTAGCTGAAGAAACGCCAAATTCATGGTACGTAAATCAGTATGATAATCCAAGCAATACTGTGGCACATTATGAATCTACAGGTCCGGAAATTTGGAAACAAACGGATGGTAAAATAACCCATTTTGTTGTTGGCGTTGGTACCGGAGGCACCATTTCAGGTATTGGTAAATACTTAAAGGAACAAAATCCTAATATTAAAGTTTGGGGTATTGATGCCTATGGCTCGGTATTTAAAAAATATCATGAAACAGGTATTTTTGATGAGAACGAAATTTACCCTTATGTTACTGAAGGTATTGGAGAAGATATCCTTCCTGAAAATGTTGATTTTAGTATTATTGATGGCTTTACAAAAGTAACTGATAAAGATGCCGCTATTTATACTCGGCGTTTAGCCAGAGAAGAGGGTATGTTTTTAGGCAATTCGGCAGGAGCAGCTATTAAAGGTGTTCTACAGTTAAAAGAACATTTCATTAAAGATGATGTGGTAGTGGTTTTATTCCATGATCATGGCAGTCGTTATGTAGCTAAAATGTTTAATGATGACTGGATGCGGAAAATGGGCTATATTGATTAAAAATGAAATCGTCTTTGTAAGAAGTGAAGTGACGAAGCAATCTGTTTATAAAATTAATATGGACTTTTTCTATTTCAACTCAATACTCTCAATTTCCAATTGAAAAGATTCTGCTTTTTTATTTCCAATTAAAAAAGCAATGAACTCCATGTGCTTTCCGGGATAATTTTCAGCGTTTATTTTTTTGCCTCTAAAGGCTGGATACATGCTTTCAAAAGGAATTGTAATTGTTTCCCAATCACCTGAGGTTTGAAATGGAAAAACATAAGAATAATCATCATTGTTATTGGTTTTGATTCTGAATTGATACCCTTTGCCATCACCTTTTAACCTGATACAAACTTTAGTAAATTTCTCAACTTGTTTTGTGTCAAACCTATATTGCACCATGGAGAAACCACCATTATTTTCTAATGAAACGGTCCCTTTAAAAATACCGTTCCCAGAATCATTCAAGCTAAATGAACCATTTGAGCGTCCGCCCATAACCACGTCATCTACTATATTCCAGTTTGAAATATCACTTTTAGCATTAAAATTAAATAGAGTCATGGTGTTTTGGAGGAAGGTTAACACAACTATTATTGAAATAATATTGTTTTGGTTAATTTATTGTTTATTATTCCTGTTTCTAGATCTTTTACATTATTTTCTCAATTAAACTGGTAAACATTTTGATGCCAGTTCCTATTATTTCATCAGGGAAATCATAATCAGCATGATGTAATGCAGGAGAATTAATCCCGGCTCCTATACCAAACATCGCGGTTTTGTATTTCTTTGAAAACCAACCAAAATCCTCTCCGAATTTAAATGGAAACTCCTTTTCAATTAATTCAAAACCATTTGTTAGGGCAACTTCAGCAATGTACTTATTGCAATTGGAATCGTTTATACTTGCAGGAAAATATTCAAACCAATCAATTTCAAAATTTAAATGATGTTTTTGACATTTTCTTTCAATAATTTCGTTTATACTATTCTTAAGCCTATCCATCGATTCTCCATTCCAAGTCCTGATGGTATAATGGATTTCTCCACTTCCAGGCGAAACACCATATGATTTTCCTCCCATTTTAATATAGATTGGAGTTAGTATTGAAAAACTATCATTAGCGGGTTCCGTAATATTCAATGCTGAAAGAGCACTTATAATATTTGATATTCCGTATGCTGGATTAATTCCATTCTCTGGTTCAGCAGCATGAGCTTCCTTACCTTTTACACACAGCGCGAAACTTTGAACTTCTGCAGAAAAACCATTTTCCATAGTTAAGATGTTATTTAGAGACTCTCCAGGTATATTATGAAGTGCAAATATATAATCAGAATTTAAGTTTCTAAATCTATCATCATTCATAACGTTAAATGCTCCTTGGCCTGTTTCTTCTGCAGGCTGAAATAACAAAACAATTTTTCCTGATTTAAATGATTGTTTTTTTATCCAAAATATTAAACCAGCAACAATAGCCATATGACCATCATGACCACATTTATGAGAAACTCCTTTTGTATTTGATTTATAATCAAAGCCATTTTCTTCCTCAATGGGTAAAGCGTCTAACTCACAACGTATGGTTATTGTCTTTCCTGTTTCTGAAAACTTATAAACGGCTATGAAGCCATTCCCTCCAACATTTTCAATGAAATTAGTTGGATTATGCTTTTCAATGAATTTCTTTATTCGTTGTGTTGTATTGAATTCTTTACCGGATAATTCTGGATTTTGATGGAGTTCCTTCCTCAGTTTTAATATTTCTGAATTTATCAATTTAAAAAGTTAAGGGTCATTAATAAATTTTGTACTCAAATCATGAGTTTATCCAATAGTTTTTATGTCGAGTAATTTTATTGGAAGTAGCGCTATTATAACTTTAACGAAGTTAGTCAAAAACTCTTTCAAAGTCAATCTTGGTTATTTTCAATATCACTAATATGATGCTCTAAGGCTTTTACTGAAATTTGAATTTCCATAATTAACAGAGCCAACGACATAATCAATAAAATCAAAGCCGCACCAAATACCCAAACAGCCATGGTTTGCTGTTGAATATAAATTAAAAACATGGTTAAAACACACAGTAATAAGCTTGAAATTCCAAAAATTTGCATAGACCTTGTTAAGTAAAGGCGCTGTTTGATATTTTTTATTTGAGCAATTAATACCTTATCTTTCTTTTTTAGATACCTGTCATGTAAATCCCTAATAACAGCAGCATAAGCTAAAAACCGGTTGGTATAAGCGAGCATAATTAATGAAATGGCCGAAAATAAAAGTGCCGGTGTGGTAAGGGTCAATTGCTCCATAATTACATAAAAAGGGTTTGGTATTCGTTATAAATCAATCAACTTTAAACCAAAAGATTTTACTTTTTCCCAATTAGTGTATTCAATCTCGGCATCTTTATTTGTTGGTCCGTGGGTCATCCACATAATAAGTTGAATCATTTTTCTGTCAAAAAAATTATATTTTTTATAGTCTATTTTACCTGCAAAAACTTCAACCAAAGTAGGTTTCCAATCAATAGTTTTAAAAAATTTAACTACATACGGGTTTTCAGTTGGAGTGCTTTTTTCTGGTTTTCTGGCAACCAAATTCACCGAAAAGAAAACAGATTTTTTTGCTTCAAGTTCTTCTTTATGTGAATTTATAAAATCAATTATTTTTTTATTATGAACACCATATCGAATACTGGACCCAATAACAATTTTATCATAAGGTTTTAAATCTTTATTAAAAGTATCTATGGAATAAATTTCAACTGGTTGGTTCTGTTCTTTTAATTGTTCTGCAAGGGCATTGCAAATTTTTAAAGTCTGTCCATCAACTGATGAATAGATTATAAGAAGGTTTGTCTGCATAATTTTTAATATTAGATAAAATTACACATTTACTGACTTTTAAGCAAAAATGGAACCATATAATATTTGGGTTTTTAACAATACTTTTCTTAATTTAGTTTCATGCAAGAAGATTTTTTACATTACATCTGGAGATATAAAAAATTTGATGTTTCAAACATAAAAACCACCAATTTGGAAACCATTTCCATCATTTCAGTTGGTGATTATAATCAGAACTCCGGGCCTGATTTTTTTAATTCACAATTAAATATAGATAATCAGCTATGGGCAGGAAATGTAGAAATTCATTTAAGATCTTCTGATTGGTTTGTCCATAATCACGAAGTGGATAAAGCTTATGACAATGTGATTTTACATGTGGTTTGGGAGCACGATACTGATATATTTAGACGGGATAATTCCGTTATTCCAACCTTAGAGATTAAAAGTTATATTGATAATGGTCTTATTAAAAATTATGAGAAGCTTTTTTTAAAAGATAATAAATGGATTAATTGCGAAAATGATTTTGCTCAAGTGGATGAGTTCGTGCTTCAAAACTGGTTAGAACGTTTATATTTTGAACGTCTGGAACGAAAGGCTTTTAATATTGAACAATTACTGGCAATTTCAAAAAACGATTGGGAATCCGTATTGTTTAAAATGCTCGCTAAAAATTTTGGTTTAAAGGTAAATGGTGATGCATTCTTAAGCATGGCAAATTCATTGGATTTTTCGGTGATTAGAAAAGCGAAGTCAAATCAAACCAATTTAGAAGCCTTATTATTTGGGCAAGCAGGGTTATTGCAAGGGGATATACAAGAATCTTATTTTATAGATTTGGTAAAACAATATGCCTTTTTAAAACAAAAATTCAAGCTTTCAAACACTCAGGTTTCACCTGTTCTATTTTTTAGGTTAAGGCCACCAAATTTTCCAACAATAAGATTGTCACAATTGGCAAACATATATCACAAGCATCACAATTTATTTTCTAAAATTATAGAAACCAATGTTTTAAATGATTTTTATGAGATGTTTAATATGCCAACTTCCCCATTTTGGCAAACACATTTTACTTTTAATAAAACGTCTAAAAAATCTGATAAAAAAATTTCAAAAGCCTTTATGGATTTACTTTTAATCAATACCATAATCCCTATAAAATTCAGTTATGCAAAGCATCAAGGAAAAAATATTGATGATGCTATCATAACCCTTATTCAGCAAATAGCATCAGAAAAGAATAACATAATAAATAAATTTGATACTTTAAAAAAAGTCTCTTCATCAGCATTACAATCTCAAAGTTTAATTCAGCTAAAAACGGAATATTGTGATAAGAATAAATGTTTGCAATGTGCCATTGGTAATGCGTTAATCATTAAATAAATTCATAAATTGCACATGAAATGAGCAAAACAAATATTTAATATGATTTCAAGTAATAATTGACAAATAAATAGAATTTCAACCAACAAATGAATATTTTTTATAACACATTATTTTATTTTCAAAAGCACGGGTACTACGTTTGCCAACGTATTGCAGAACGTTTGGGCATCAGGGCTAAGGTTGTACGAACAACATTCATGTATTTAACCTTTGTAACGCTTGGGTTTGGCTTTGCTTTGTATTTATTTATTGTTTTTGTTATGCGAATTAAAGATTTATTGCATACTAAACGCTCATCGGTTTTTGATTTATAATAACATATGAACCCCGTAATAAGATTATTTAGAGTTAAAATTTATAAAGCAGTTTTTTTGGTATTCGCTTTGTTGACAATTGGTATAGTAGGATTTAAATTTATATCTGGATATTCATTTGTTAATGCGCTTTACATGACCGTAATTACCATAACAACTGTTGGTTTTGGTGAAGTGGTACCTCTTGATGACCACTCTAAAATTTTTACCATATTTTTAATACTAACAAGTATTATCGTTTTGGGTTATGCATTATCTATTATTACAGAATATATTATGAGCAAAAGTAATGTTGAAGAATTAAAACAAAAAAAGATGCAAAAAATGATCGATAATTTTAAAAACCATATTATCATTTGTGGTTATGGTAGAAACGGAAAACAGGCCGCAATAAAATTACAAATGTATAAAAAGCCATTTGTTGTCATCGAAAAAAATAGAGATATGGAAGAAAGGCTACAAATAGATAATATTCCATATGTCATAGGAAATGCTAATGACGATTTGATTCTTGAAAAAGCAGGTGTAGACAGGGCATCCAGTTTTATTGCAGCATTGCCTAATGATGCCGATAATTTGTTTGTGGTACTTTCTGCAAGACAAATAAATAAATCTATAAATATTATAAGTCGTGCATCTCATGAAACGTCATATGCAAAATTAAAGTTAGCCGGAGCCAATAATGTTATACTACCTGATAAAATTGGCGGGGACCATATGGCATCCTTAGTAGTAGTCCCTGGCTTAATGGAGTTTATTGATAATCTTTCCATTATTGGCAAATCAAACATAAATATTGAAGAAATAGCGGTTGAAAAATTGTTTAACACAAAAGAAGCTAAAACTATAAAAGATTTAGACCTTAGAAGAAAAACGGGATGTACGGTTATTGGTTATAAGGATGAAAATGGAGAATATATTGTAAATCCTGAGGCCAATTTAAACCTGGCGCCAAATTCAAAAATTATTGTTTTAGGGCGTCCAGAACAAATTGAAGAATTAAATACAGAATACAATATAGAATAATTAATTTGGATTTTTAACAGGAGATGTTTCAAAAGCCCATATTTTTTTAGCATCTTGTTGGCTTTTAATAAAAATCTTTCAAAAAATTAATTAATTCTAATTCTATGAAGAAATATCTACTTTCTATTGTAACGCTAGTAATTCCATTTTTAACATTTGCTCAAGAAGCAACCGAGGTCGGGATTGATCAAAGAATCGATCAGGCATTTGGAAATGCAACAGGTTGGTTTGTAAATCTTATTTTTTATCAAATTCCATTTGGTGAGAATGTAAAAGTATATTGGGTATTATTTCCATTAATTTTAGGAGCTACCTATTTCACATTTTATTTTAAACTTGTGAATTTCACAGGATTTTGGACCTCAATAAATATTGTAAGAGGTAAATATGATGATTTAGAAGGAAGAAAAGATCATAAGGTAGAAATTTCAAAATCTAAATTCACTGATGAAGATGATAACCCAGACACCATTCGTATTGAAGGTCATGAGGGTGAAGTATCACATTTCCAGGCATTAACCGCAGCACTTTCTGCAACAGTTGGATTAGGTAATATTGCTGGTGTTGCAATAGCAGTGTCTATTGGTGGAGCAGGGGCAACTTTTTGGATGATTGTGGCAGGATTATTAGGAATGGCATCCAAGTTTGTTGAATGTACACTTGGAGTAAAATACAGGGATATTGATGAAGATGGAACCGTTTATGGGGGCCCCATGTATTATTTAACTAAAGGACTTAAATCTAAAGGACTTAGCAAATTAGGTAAAGTATTGGCAGTAACTTTTGCCATTTTTGTAATTGGTGGGTCGTTTGGAGGTGGCAATATGTTTCAGGCTAATCAAGCCTTTCAGTTAGTTGAAAATATTACAGGCGGAAATAGTTCATTTTTACATGGAAAAGGTTGGTTGTTTGGTTTAATCATGGCGATACTTGTTGGTATTGTAATTATTGGTGGAATTAAAAAAATAGCAAAAGTTACTGATAAAATAGTGCCATTCATGGTCGTTATATATGTTGCTGCATCCTTATTTGTGATTTTTGCAAATTATGATATGATTGGATCTGCGTTTATGCAAATATTTGATGGTGCATTTAGTCCTGAAGGTATTGCTGGAGGCGCTATTGGTGTTTTGGTGCAAGGTTTCAGACGTGCTGCATTTTCAAACGAAGCAGGTGTAGGTTCTGCTTCCATAGCACATTCAGCCGTGAAAACACAATATCCCGCCAGTGAAGGTATGGTTGCTTTACTAGAACCATTTATTGATACGGTTGTGGTATGTACCATGACAGCCTTAGTTTTAATTATTACAGGAAATGTAACTGCTGAAAATGCTGCTTTAAATGATGCTCAGGCTATCTTATTAACCTCTGGTGCTTTTGGATCGGTTATATCGTGGTTCCCATATGTACTGACTGTTGCAGTTGTTTTATTTGCGTTTAGCACCATGATTTCCTGGTCTTACTACGGTTTTCAAGGTTGGGCGTATTTATTTGGAAGAACTAAAAAAGCAGAATACACATATAAACTATTATTTTGTGTATTTGTAATTATTGGTGCAGCAGCTAGTTTAGGGTCAGTAATTGGGTTCTCGGATGCCATGATTTTTGCCATGATGGTTCCAAATATGGTTGGTTTGGTTATTCTTGCTCCTAAAGTAAAAGAGGAACTTAATATATATATGAAGGCGATTAAATCTAGAATATCATAAATATAAAACCCCAATTTATTTAATGTGTTAATTTTTTTACGATATTCGCTTTTATTATTTACAGCCAATAATTAGCATTTATGTCAAAATCAAATGAAGCTTGGGGCTCACGGATTGGTCTCATTTTAGCAATGGCAGGAAATGCCGTTGGTTTAGGTAATTTTCTTAGATTTCCAGTACAAGCAGTCCAAAATGGGGGAGGTGCTTTTATAATTCCTTATTTAGTTTGTTTTTTATTAATGGGTATTCCGTTGTTATTTATCGAATGGTCATCTGGTAGATTTGGTGGCAAATCCGGTAATCACAGCACGCCATATATTTTAGATTCTATGGTAAAAGGTAGAATTTTGAAATATGTTGGCGTTTTTGGTATTTTCACAAATATAGCTGTAGTATCCTATTATACATACATTGAATCATGGACTATGTCTTATGTATACCATTCTTTGAAAGGGACATTTACAGGGATGTCTCAAGGTGATGTGGCCGGATTTTTTGATTCATATATTGATATTGCCCATAGCACTACTGGGATTCCTTATGAAGCTGTTTGGTTTTATATTTTATGTTTAATAATAAATGTTTATATATTATCAAAAGGATTAAAAGGGATTGAAAAAGTCGCAAAAATAGGTATGCCACTATTAATTTTATTTGGAGTAATTCTAGCGGTACGGGGTTATACACTTGGTACAAGTGGTGCTTCAAGTATGTTTCCTGATGCCAATGCTTGGGATGGCTTAAACTTTTTATGGACACCTCAATATAGCTCACTCCTTGATTTAAAAGTATGGATGGCTGCTGCGGGTCAAATATTCTTCACGCTGTCAGTAGGTATGGGAACTATTCATTGTTACGCGGCATATTTAAAAACCAAAGATGATATAGCATTAAACGCCCTGTCCGCTGGATTTATGAATGAATTCGTTGAAGTTGTACTTGGTAGTGCTATTGTAATACCAATTGCCGCTGGTTATTTAGGATTGGATTGGGTATTAAATAATGCAAGTTTTGGTATGGCTTTTCAAACCATGCCATATTTATTTGAACAATGGGGTCCAGTTTTATCAGCCGCGGCAGGATTTATGTGGTTTGGGTTGCTGTTTTTTGCTGGAATAACGAGCTCGTTGGCTATGGGAACTCCGTGGTTAGGCTTTATGAGAGATGAATTTGGTTGGAGCAGTAATAAGGGGGCCTGGACATTTGGAGCACTTGCTTTAATTATGGGATTACCAACAGTCTTTTTTTATCAACAAGGAGTTTTTGATGAATATGACTATTGGGCAGGAACCGTTAGTTTAGTTGTATTTGCCATGATGGAGACCATATTGTTTTCATGGATATTTGGTATGAAAAAAGGGTGGAAAGAGATAACGGATGGCGCTGATGTTAAAGTGCCAAATATTTATAAGTTTATAATAAAATTTATAACCCCATTAATGCTGATAGTCGTGTTTTTAGGGGCCTTATTTTCACCACTTAATAATGATTGGTCAGGTAATTTAAAAAGCCTTTTTTCCGGTAACGGTTGGAATCTGGCAAATTCATCCATCATTAAAACTATTACACAATCAGGATTAAAGGAGCAAATAGCTGCCGCAACAGACCAGGTAATTATCCAGGGTTTAGAGGATAAAATGTTTTACATAACAATGGCTAGAATATTATTGATATCATTATTTTTATTTATTTCATTTTTAGTATATTTAGCTTATAATAAACGAGTTAAAGAAGGGAGAGCAACATTATGAAAACTGAAGCATTACTGATGTTAATAGGGGCACAAGGAATCGTTATTTCCTTTATGGGCTATTTTTTCTATTTAGTATTAACAACCCCACCTAAATCTGAGCCAGATTCATACTCAGAAAATGATGATGTAGAAAGATAAAATAGATTGAAATTTAATTTTAAAATATCCCAGTTCATGTTTTCTAAAGAACAACGAAATGGGATATTTTTATTAATACTACTCATTATCGGGTTACAATGTCTTTATTTTTTTATGGATTCTTCCTCTTCTGATGTAACTGTAAATACAGATGAACTCCATATTTATCAAAAGGAAATAGACTCATTAAAACAAATTGCGATTGAAAAAACTTCCCCAAAAATATACCCTTTCAACCCTAATTATATTACAGATTACAAAGGATATACTTTAGGGATGAGTAATGAAGAAATTAACCGTTTGTTAACTTTCAGAAATCAAGGGGAATGGATTAATTCTGTAAAGCAATTTCAAGCAGTAACAAAAGTTTCTGATTCACTATTAAATCAAATTTCGCCGTATTTTAAATTTCCAGAATGGGTTAATAATCCAAAATCAAATACAATCTATAAATATCAAAACACCCCAAAAACTTTTGCTCAAAAGCAAGATTTAAATACCGCAACTGCAAAACAATTACAAAAAATAAATGGCATAGGGGCATATTACTCAGAGCGAATAATAAAACTTAGAAGTAAATTTATTGGAGGCTTTATTGCAGATGAGCAACTTCAAGATGTTATTGGATTAACCCCGGAAGTAATGGCGAGAATCACCAACGAGTTCACAGTAAAAACACCTAGGCAAATTCAAAAAATCAATTTAAATACCGCTACAGTTGATGAATTGGTGACCATACAACACATAGATTATGAACTGGCATATAATATTATTGAACAAAGACAGCTTAGGGAAGGTTTCAAGTCGCTGGGCGAATTAACAAAAGTTAAAGACTTCCCCGTAAATAAAATCGAGATAATTAAATTATATTTGTCGCTCGATTAAAAAACAAAAAATACAGCATATGAACAGTATGTACTTCACAGAAGAACATAATCTTTTTAGGGAAAGCATTCAAAATTTTTTAAAAAAAGAAGTGGTGCCACACATTGAAAAATGGGAAAAAACAGGCACTATTGACCGATTTATTTGGAAGAAATTTGGTGATATGGGCTTTTTTGGAATATCATATCCTGAAGCTTACGGAGGTTTAAATCTAGATCTTTTTTATGCCGTAATTCTTCTTGAAGAACTTCAAAAAATTAATTCTGGAGGCTTTGCTGCGGCTATTTGGGCACATGTTTATTTGTCCATGACACATCTTAATAAAGAAGGTAGTCATGATATCAAGCAGCGTTATTTAGCACCAAGTATTTCTGGTGATAAAATTGGTTGTTTATGCATTACTGAGCCTTTTGGTGGAAGTGATGTTGCAGGCATGAGAACCACTGCCGTAAAAGAAGGAGCGTTTTATATAATAAATGGTTCAAAAACCTTTATTACCAATGGCGTGTACAGTGATTATTTGGTAGTCGCTGCAAAAACAAATCCGGAACTTGGAAATAAAGGGATAAGCATATTTGTAGTTGATAGAGATACCAAAGGATTATCAGCTACCAAGTTAGATAAACTGGGTTGGAGAGCCTCAGATACAGGTGAAATTGCGTTTGATAATGTTAAAATCCCAGTAAGCAACTTAATGGGAGAGGAAAACAAAGGTTTTGGCTATATCATGCAGCATTTTGCATTGGAACGTTTAGTCATGGGTGTTAATGCACATGCCAGAGCGGAATACGCGCTAGAATATACCTTGCAATATATGTCTGAACGTGAAGCATTTGGGAAAACCATAAATAAGTTTCAAGCACTTCGTCACACGATTGCTGATTTATATACGGACATGGAAATCTGTAAAGAATTCAATTACACAGTGGCGTATCGGTTAAATAAAAATGAATACATGGTTAAAGAAGCAACCATGTCAAAATTAAAATCAACCAAAATGGCCGATGAGGTTATTTACCAATGCTTACAGTTTTTAGGCGGTTATGGGTACATGGAAAACTACCCAATGGCTAGGCTTTTAAGGGATAGCAGATTAGGACCCATTGGTGGAGGTACTTCAGAAATATTAAGGGAAATATTAGCGAGAATAATTATTGATAAAAAAGAATATAAGCCAGCTACATAAATTAATTGTCTTTTGATAATTGATAATTAATAATTGTTTTTATATTTGCAAACTGAAAATCTAAAAGAGAGGAGGTTAAGACACTATGTTAATAATACCAATTAAAGAAGGAGAAAATATAGATAGAGCGCTAAAGCGTTTTAAAAGAAAGTTTGATAAAACAGGAACTAAACGTCAATTACAAACACGTAAGCAGTTTAACAAACCTTCAGTTGTACGTAGGGCACAAATTCAAAAAGCGCAATACATTCAAGGATTAAGAGATGCAGAAGACATATAAATAACTTACAGCTCAAATAATAAAATTCCCGCTTTAAGTGGGAATTTTTTTTTTTGCCCTAAACTTAAATCCCAAAAAAAACGTTGTACTTTTAACTCTATACAGATAACTGATATTAAAAAGCATGTTTTTCAAATCATTTACAGATTATTTATTGCTTGAAAAAAATTATTCAAAACTTACAGTTGTTGCATATGAAAATGATTTAGAAAGTTTTAAAGAATTTATTAAAACGGAATATGATACAAACGCTATTCAAAATGTAAATTATCCGCAAATAAGAAATTGGATAGTTTCCATGGTAGAAAAGAATATTTCAAACAGAAGTATTAATAGAAAAGTATCAGCATTAAACACCTATTATAAGTTTCTTTTAAAAACAGGTGATATCCAATTAAATCCACTTTCAAAACACAGAGCCTTAAGAACAAGTAAAAAAATTCAAGTACCATTTTCAGAAAACGAAATTGCTATGGTTTTGGATGAATTGCATTTTGAAAATAATTTTGAAGGCATCCGTAATAGATTAATTATTGAATTGTTTTATTCAACAGGTATCAGGCGCATTGAACTTGTACAATTAAAATTTACAAGTGTAGATTTTGATAATAAAATATTAAAGGTATTGGGCAAAAGAAATAAAGAACGTATTGTGCCATTAATAAAGCCTGTGCTTGAAACATTAACGAAATATATAAAATCAAGAAGTGAACTAGAAAACATTTTAGACGATGATAACTTATTTTTAACAAAAAAAGGAGTTAAAATATATGAAACACTTGTTTACAGAATAATAAATGATTATTTTAGTATAGCATCTTCCAAAGTTAAAAAGAGTCCACATATTTTGAGGCATTCTTTCGCAACCCATTTGTTAAATCAAGGTGCCGATTTAAATGCCGTTAAAGAACTTTTAGGACATTCTAGTTTGGCAGCAACTCAGGTTTATACTCATAATAGTATTGCTGAATTAAAAAAAGTTCATATTAACGCACATCCAAGAAGTAAAAAATAGAAAATTATTGTCAAACCAAAATAAATAAGAGTATGAAAGTAAACACGCAATCAGTCAATTTTACTGCTGACAAAAAACTGTTGGATTTTATTCAAAAACGAATGGATAAGTTGGAGGTATTTTATGATCATGTTATTAAATCAGATGTTTATTTAAAAGTAGAAAATACAAGTGATAAAGAAAACAAAATATTTGAAGCCAGATTAAGCGTTCCCGGGGATAGTCTGGTTGTAAAAAAACAATGCAAGAGCTTTGAAGAAGGGGTTGATATGGCAGTATCATCACTTGAAAGACAACTAAAAAAGAGAAAAGAAAAATTAAGAGCACATTTATAATAAAAATTATTAAAAAATGTTTTGATTAAAAAAATAATTCAATACATTTGCAGTCCGTTAGAAATAGCGGACTTTTTTTATGGAAAAAAAGTAAGAAAAAGCCGATGTAGCTCAGCTGGCTAGAGCAGCTGATTTGTAATCAGCAGGTCGTGGGTTCGAGTCCCTCTATCGGCTCAAATAAAGTGAAAAGCGCAATAAGGAAGTCAATTAGTTTGTTGAAATCAAATTATTGACTCGGGACGAGAAGTTTATCCTGAGCGTAGTCGTAGGGAGTCCCTCTATCGGCTCAAATAAAGTGAAAAGCGCAATAAGGAAGTCAATTAGT
>CAXBJF010000007.1:0-127367 GCA_963976005.1 uncultured Flavobacteriales bacterium
GAGTTTTAGCAAAAATACAAAATATAACGCCAATTTACAAATGACATGACAGTAGATGAATTTTCAGGAAGCGTGAATTATGGTGCTTACAGTACAAATGCAGATGTTGACACAAGTGCATTTGGTGAATATGGCGCTTGGAATACGGATGGTTACCGCTTGGACACAAAAAAAGACGGAAATGCCATTGGAAAAGATAAGAGTTTTGATGGTGGATCTGTTAAATTAACTGCCAACTATGGTTTTGAAATTGGCGAAGGTGGTTATGCAAACTTTACTACCGAATTCTTAAGCAAGAATAAAACACTAAGACCAGCGTTCGATTTTAGAAAAGGCTTTGGTGAAGCATCCATTGAAGGATTTAATTTCTTTGGAAATTTAGCAATCCCTGTTTCGGACAAAACAGAGATTTATGCGTTTGGAGGCAGAAACTACAGAGATACAGATGCTTATGCATTTACAAGAAATGGTGGTGAACGTGTGGTAACATCTATTTACCCCAATGGGTTTACACCAAGAATCACGTCTATCATTACAGATAATTCGTTTTCTGCTGGAATGAGAACCGAAACTGAAACCGGTTGGAAAATTGATATTAGCAATACCTATGGGAAAAACTATTTTAATTATTTTATAAAAGGAACATTAAATGCCTCTTTAGAGGATGTATCACCAACAGATTTTGATGCTGGTGGACATAGCTTAAGCCAAAACACCGTTAATTTTGATTTTTCCAAATATTATGATGATGTTTTAAGCGGAATGAACTTAGCCTTTGGAGCCGAGTACAGAACAGAAAATTTCAAAATTTTCGCTGGTGAAGAAGGCTCTTATGGAACTTACACAGAAAACGGCATTTTAATTACCGACCCAGCAAACCAAACCCAAGCTGAAGATGATGAAGGTAATAAACGTCCTGGAGGTTCTCAAGGATTCCCAGGCTATGGCCCTGCCAATCAAGTAAACAGAAGCCGTAGCAATTTATCATTATATGCTGATGCTGAATTTGATTTATCTGAAGCATTCTTATTAAGTGCGGCAGCGCGATTTGAAAATTTCAGTGATTTTGGAAGTACTTTTAACGGTAAATTAGCAGCCCGCCTAAAAGCGTCAGATAATATAAATATTCGAGCATCTTTAAGCACCGGATTCAGGGCGCCATCATTAGCCCAGATATATTACAACCTTAAATTCACCAATTTTGTAGGCGGTGTTGCCTTAGAATCCCTGTTATCGCCAAACAATAGTCCAGTTACAGCATCTTTTGGTATTGGTCCATTAAAAGAAGAGAAAGCTTTAAATGCCGCTTTAGGATTCACTTCTAAATTTGGTGATTTCACGGCAACTATTGATGGCTATTATATTAAAGTAAAAGACAGAATTGTATTAACAGGAAACTTTGACGCACCGCAAATAAACAATGTAGAAGCTGCTCAATTTTTCGCAAACGGTGCAGATACAAAAACAACTGGTTTAGATATTATTTTAGCATATAAAACCAATTTAGGTAGCGACAGTTCATTTGAAGCAACCTTTTTAGGAAACTTTAATGATATGAAAATTGATAAAGTGAAAAATGGCAGCTTAGATGAGCAAACTTTTTTTGGCGAACGTGACAAAGCATTTTTATTAGCATCCGCACCAAAAAGTAAAACGAGTTTAAATCTAGTTTATAGCAAAAATTGGTTTGATGTAGCACTTACTTTCATGCATTTTAGCAAAATAGATTTATTGGACTTTCAAATGTTTGAAGATCCAGCAGGCTTCGGCGGATTCGCTCAACAAATAGCAGCTGCAACCGATAGATATGGGGCAAAAACGGTTACCGATTTAAATCTTGGTTTTAAATTATCTGAAAACCTGAAACTGAATGTTGGTAGCAATAACCTTTTTAACATTTATCCAGACCAACAAGATGACTGGACAGAAGCCGGTGGATACTGGGATTCTGTTCAAATGGGATTTGGTGGCGCTTATTATTATGCTAAACTTAATTATAATTTTTAAAATTAATGTCAGCAAACAAAAGAGGCTGTCTAAAAAGTCGTCATTGCTTCTCCCAATAGCTATCGGGAGAAGCAATCTGTAAATTGCAAGTTGTTGATTAACAGATTACTTCGAAATAAAAATTTCTCGTAATGACGGTTAATATATACTTTTTAGACAGCCTCTTTTGTTTTAAATAAGTTTTATTTCAACCAATACTTTAAACCATTTTCCCCAATATTTCTTTCATCATTTTAGCGGCTAAAAATGCCGTCATATTTTGAAAATCCCTATTTGGATTATATTCAACAATGTCGGCTCCAATAACCTCAGCATCAATCCTATGAATTAAATTAATTACCTGTCTTGATGATAAGCCTCCAGGTTCATGATGTGATACTCCAGGGGCAAACGCAGGATCAAAAGCATCCAAATCAAGAGAAATATATAATGGCCCGTTAAACTTTGATATGGCTGACAAATCTAAATTTTTCATTTCATGAATTTCTACATTAAATTTTTTAGCTTGTTGTGCTTGGTGTTCATTTAAAGTTCTAATTCCTACCTGAACCAGTTTAATGGCATAATTATTTTCCATGATTCTTGCAAAAGGACATGCATGTGAGTGTTTATCGCCTTCATAATTATCATATAAATCACAATGCGCATCAATATGTAAGATATTCAAGTTAGGGTGTTTTTTGTGATGTGCTTTTATTATAGGATATGTAATAGAGTGATCCCCACCAAGCGTAAGAATTTTGCACCCTAAACCAAGGTGTTTTTTAGTTATGGTTTCAATATCAAAATATTCAGAAATTTGAAAATCACCATTATCAACAATATTTGAGTTTTCAATAGACTTACCATTTTCAGCAAATAAGTTGAAAGAGCCACAATGCAGTGCTTCTCTTATTAATGCTGGTGCTAAACTCGGGCCTTTTTGATACGATGATTTTTCGTCAAACTTAATTCCTTGAATAATTATTTTTTTCATGCTAAATTTTTCCATTAAAATACAGTTAAATATAGATAATTAACGGTTATTCACTAAATGAAATAAAAAAGAGACCGTATTAAATTGTTCGTTTTTTTTGTTTGTGATGTAACAATTTTATAATGTAATCGTCAGTCTCATAGAAATCATTAAGAATGAAAAAAACATTTTTGTTCATTTTGTTGAGCCTAAACAATATTTTAGCTTTTTCACAAAACATTACCGCCAAAATAGAGGATAGGAACAGCAAGAGTCCTATTGCATTTGCAACTATAAAAACAGGGGAATTTAGCGGTGTCATCTCAAATGAAGAAGGGTATTTTACAATACTTGAGAAACCCAAGCAAAATGATTCTATCACTATTTCCTGTCTTGGTTATGAAACAAAAATAGTACGCATTCAAGATATAACATCTATGGGTTTTGTCATTCTTCTTGAAGAATCTGTTAACAAATTGAACACTGTTTATTTAAGTAATAAAAAACCAAATGCTGATGACATCATTTCAAAAGTGAGACAACATCTTGATGAAAATTATGAAACCAAGCTTTACACATACCGTATTTTTTCAAGAGAAACTGCATATATCAACTTTGAAAAATTAGATTTTAAAATTGAAAAGGCATCCCATGTCAAAAAGAACAATCTTGTTTTGGTAAATAAAAGTCTGGACTCCTTATCAACCGCAATTATAAATAGCAAAACCATTCATTTTAAAGACTTTAAAGGAAATTTACTTAGGGGCGATTCAACAAAAACCAAATTAACAGTTGATAAAGCTACTGAATTAATTGATCAAAAAAATAATCTTTCCATTGATGACGTGCAGCATAAAACTCAAAATATCATTCTTAAATATTTAGATACTACCTTAACCTATAAACTTAAAACGGGCTTATTTAAAATTGATGATTCCTTATCATTGAAGGAAAGCGAACATTCAGACAAACAAAAAGATGAAGATGACCTTAATGATTTAAAACAAGGTACAAACACCTTACTTAACCGGTCTCAATTTTATGAAAACAGCATGCTTTCAAAAATTTTGGATTCTAATTTGTATGAATATACCTTTAAAAATATCACCTTTTTTAATGATAATCTCATTTATATAATTAACTATAAACCCAAAAAGTCAAAATCAAAATATACAGGGACACTTTATATTAATGATGAAACATTTGCTATCACCAAGGTTGATTTTGAATTTGCAGATGGAAAACGTGGTGAAAAACTAAATTTAAAACTTCTATTAGGCGTAAAATATGTTGAAAACATAAGAAAAGGAAGTATTATTTATCACAAAAACTATCAAAACAAATACCAACCGCAATACATTAAATTTGAAGAAGGACGCTATTTTTATGTAAGCCGTCCTTTAAAATTTATTGAAAACAGTCCAGAAAAAAATAAAACCAGTTTTGATTTTACTATTGAAGGTAATATCATGACCAAACAAGAATTATTAGTCACTTCAAATACTAAAATAACCATAGATCAATTTAAAAAACAAGCTGAAGAAAAAACAGTTCCTTTTATGAAGTTAAATAAATATGACGCTTCGGTTTGGGGTACTGAACAGACCTTAGAGCCGTTACAGGAAATGAAGGAGTTTAAGAGTAAACAATAAATAAAGGAGGAGTTTCACTAAGAAAAAATCCCAAGCAAAAGCTCAGGATTCATTATCAATTGTTAATTATCAATTGTTAATTGATTTATCCTTCAGGATGCATAAAACGTTGTTTTGCTAAAAGTTCTTCCTCGGTTTCCACATGATTTTCATCGGGCACGCAACAATCTACAGGACAAACCGCAGCACATTGTGGCTCGTCATGAAATCCTTTACATTCCGTACATTTGTCTGGTACTATATAATACACTTCATCACTCACAGGTTCCTGAGCTTCATCAGCATCAACCTCTTTCCCATTTGTTAAAACAACCTTACCTTTTAAACTGGTTCCATCGGTATAACGCCAGTCATCAGCGGCTTCATAAATGGCAGTATTTGGGCATTCCGGTTCACAAGCACCACAATTTATACATTCGTCTGTTATTATAATTGCCATAGCATTTTCTTTTTCTAACTTTGCAGTCGCAAAAATAACGCCAAAACCATTCATAACCAAATACAGAATGAATTTACAACAAAGAATTAAGGCTTTTGTAAAATTAGGGGAATTTTTAAGTCAATTTTCCAACGAAACCATTCAAAAAAAGGATTCTATTGAATGCAATGATCTGTTTTTTGATGGCTTTAAACATCAGTTAAAATTGGCTGAAGAGCATAATGGCTGGTTTACCAAAGAAAATATGGCTTTTGCTTTTAAAGGTTGGTCAGAAAACTTAACCATTGAAAATTTAAACCATTGGCTGGAGCCTTATAAAATAAACATAAAAACACCCAAGAACGTTGCTATCATTATGGCAGGAAATATTCCGTTAGTTGGCTTTCATGATTTTCTTTCCGCATTAATTACCGGTCATTATGCATTGGTTA
The DNA here is from genome assembly GCA_963976005.1 of uncultured Flavobacteriales bacterium. Taxonomy (GTDB): domain Bacteria; phylum Bacteroidota; class Bacteroidia; order Flavobacteriales; family Flavobacteriaceae; genus Yeosuana. Next base: position 5,485 of record CAXBJF010000007.1, read on the forward strand.
AGCAATCATCAAATGATAAATACCTGCTTCCATATTTAGCTAAATACTTGGAATATGTAGAACCCCGTTTTAAAGGAACCATCACATTTACAGAAGATAAACTGGAAAATTTTGATGCCGTTATTGCTACAGGAAGTGACAATACAGCACGGTATTTTGAATATTATTTTAAAGGCAAACCGTCTATTATTAGAAACAACAGAAACTCAGTAGCTGTTTTAAACGGACAAGAATCCTTGGAAGAACTGCAAGCACTTTCAGAAGATATTTTTAGGTATTATGGATTGGGTTGCAGGAATGTGTCTAAATTATTTGTACCACAAAATTATAAGTTTGACACTTTTTTTGAGTCTATTTATCATTGGCATCCTATTATTAATAAAGCCAAATATGCCAACAATTATGACTATAACAAAGCAGTGTATTTAATGAGTGAATTTGATATGTTGGAAAACGGATTTTTAATGATTAAGGAAGATGAAAGCTTCTCCTCTCCTATTGCAACGGTATTTTATGAATTTTATAATTCAGAAAACCAATTAAAAGAAAAATTAATCTCCGAAAAAAACAAGATTCAATGCATTGTTTCAAAAGGATTTATTGAAAATGAAATTCTGTTTGGTGAGACTCAAAAACCAAAACTTTGGAATTATGCAGATGATGTTAATTCCATTGAGTTTTTGTTAGCAATATGACCAAAAAATTATGGAATTTATAACATATAATACCCAATAAATTAGGAACTTTGCAACTTAAATTTTATATCATTTTCAACCTTTGTTAAATTAAAGGTAACTTAAATAAAAACGGAATATTAATTAAATTTACCCCCACAAATTCTCTTTCCTTTGGAAAGGGTTAGGGATAGGAAAAATGAAAAAACACAACTTTAGCGCAGGACCAAGTATTTTACCACAAGAAGTTTTATTAAAAGCATCAAGTGCCGTAATGGATTTCAACAATGAAGGATTATCCTTACTGGAAATATCTCACAGAAGCAAACCTTTTGTTGATGTTATGGAGAAAGCCAGATCTTTGGTTTTGGAACTTATGGGATTAGAAGACAAAGGTTACAAAGCCTTGTTTTTACAAGGTGGTGCCAGTACGCAATTTTTAATGGTAGCTTTAAATCTTCTGGAAAAAAGAGCCGGTTATTTAAATACAGGTACCTGGAGCGAAAAAGCCATAAAAGAAGCTAAAATTTATGATGACATTTATGAAGTAGCATCTTCTAAAGCAGCTAATTTTAACTATATTCCAAAAGGTTATGAAATCCCTGAAAATTATGATTATTTTCATTGTACTTCAAACAACACCATTTTTGGAACACAAATGAAATCATTTCCAAAATGTAACATCCCTATGGTGTGTGACATGAGTAGCGATATTTTTTCTCGGAAGTTAGATTTTACCCAATTTGATTTAATATACGCTGGGGCCCAAAAAAATATGGGACCCGCAGGAACAACTCTTGTTGTTGTTAAGGAAGACATTTTAGGAAAAGTCTCTCGTAAAATCCCTTCTATAATGGACTACAAATTACATATCGCCAATGGCAGTATGTATAATACACCACCCGTTTTTGCAGTGTATACTTCTATGCTTACTCTGGAATGGATTAAAGAACTTGGAGGTATTTCAAAAATAGAAGAATTGAATGAGAATAAAGCACGACTTATGTATTCTGAAATTGACTTAAACCCATTATTTAAGGGGTATTCAATTAAGGAAGATCGGTCTTTTATGAATGCTACCTTTACATTACAAAACGAAAATTTAAAAGAAACGTTCGAAACCATGCTGAAAGAAGCTGGTATTAGCGGACTGAACGGACACAGAAGTGTTGGTGGCTATAGGGCTTCTATGTATAATGCATTACCTATTGACAGCGTAAAAGCACTTGTTGAAGTCATGAGTGAATTGGAAAGTAAAGCATAAAAAAGTTTGCAGTAAGCAGTGACAGTTTTCAGTGCTTACTCAAAATCGTAAAAAAAAAACGTCATTATGAGGAGAGAAACTCCTGATGACTATCGGAAGAAGTAATCTCAATATTAAGAAACAGATTGCCACAACTTTTTTGAAAAGTTTCGCAATGACAAACAAATAAAATTAATCTGAAGTAAAAAGTATAATCGTTCTTGAAACTTTTAACTTTTAACTTTTAACTTTTAACTTTTAACTTTTAACTTAAATTAATGAAAGTATTAGCAAACGATGGTATTTCACAAAGTGGAAAAGATGCCCTTGAAAAAGGTGGTTTTGAAGTTATTACAACCACAGTTGCCCAAGAACAATTGGAAAATTATATCAATGCAAATAACATTGGTGTTTTATTGGTACGTAGTGCCACAACAGTGCGTAAAGATTTAATTGATGCTTGCCCAAGCATTAAAATTATTGGACGTGGTGGTGTTGGTATGGATAATATTGATGTTGATTATGCAAAAAGCAAAGGTCTTCATGTTATTAACACACCGGCCTCTTCATCACATTCTGTTGCTGAATTGGTTTTTGCACATTTTTATGGGTTGGCACGTTTTTTACATAACTCAAACAGGGACATGCCTTTAGAAGGTGATGCAAATTTTGGCAAATTGAAAAAAGCATATGCTAAAGGAGTTGAATTAAAAGGAAAGACTTTAGGTGTTTTAGGTTTAGGCAGAATTGGTCAAGCCACAGCAAAAGTAGCCTTAGGTGCTGGCATGAAAGTCATTGCTTTCGATCCATTTATAGAAAAAGCGAACTTAGAATTAGATTTTTTTGATGGACAAAAAGTAAGTTTTGAAATAAAGACCATTTCAAAAGAAGCCGTTTTAAAACAATCTGATTTTATAACCTTACACGTTCCTGCCCAAAAAGAATATATTATTGGCGCACCAGAATTGGATATTATGAAAAGAGGTGTGTTTATTGCAAATGCAGCACGTGGTGGTGTCATTGATGAAGCGGCTTTAGTTAGCGCGATTGAAAGCGGAAAGGTGGCTGGTGCTGCTTTGGATGTTTTTGAAAACGAGCCAAAACCAGAAATCCAACTGTTAATGAATTCAGGATTATCGTTAACACCACATACAGGTGCAGCTACTAATGAAGCGCAAGATAGAATTGGTGCCGAATTAGCTGAACAAATTATAAATATCTTAAAAACAGCTGGATAAATAATTGTGGCGTAAGTGTATTTAAGGAGTCTTAACTTATAGTTGGGACTTTTTTTGTGCCTGCAATTATCAAATTCAGCAATCTTAATCAATTTATTGAGTTATTAACAGATGCTAAATTCTAAAAAGTCGTCATCGCGAGTCCCGATAGCTATCGGGAGAAGCAATCTGTAAATTGCAAGTTATTGATTTACAGATTAATTCAAACCAAACTATGGACTTCCAGTCCATAGTTTGGTTTGGCAGACTGAAAGCCTGCTTCGCTAAAAACTCGGTTGTTTTAACCATGATTGAGCAAATTTACACAAATTGATTAACCAACATTCGTGTTCCGATAGCTATCGGGATCGTGGCTAAAAAGTTTTTTGAAGCTAAAGCGAAATGCACCAATCCCGATAGCTATCGGGAACATAGTTTTATCTAAATTTGAGACCAATAAAAATCTCTCGTAATGATGGTTAATATATGCTTTTTAGACCTTCACTTTTTAAAAAATCATTCAAAATAAGCGGTTTCGAAATTCTTTTTGTAAATTTAGGTATTAAAAACAATCCTCATGAAAACGCTTATCTGCTTGATATTGGCTTGTGGTTTTCTTATTGGTTGTAATTCCTCTAGAATTTCTACCTTAAAAAGCAATCAAAAAGTAGATCCCTCCTTTTCAAATGATACAGTAAGAATCGCAAATGATGAATTGGAATACGAAATTATCATCATCGACAATGGGTTTAATTTTTGGTTGGCAAGCATAGCAAAGCCAGAAGGGTATTACTCACAAAGTTTTTTGGAAAACCGCAACCTGTTTTATGTTATTGAATGGAACAATAGGGTCTTGCAACCACAACGCTTTGACCCAAATTTATACGAATTACAGATAGATTATCAGCAGGGTATTGATTACGGTTATGAGGTTAATTACAAACTTTATAATTATTTTGTATACTTTCAATTAAAATACAAACAACGATTAGGTGCGTTCCCACCAAGAATTTAAATTAATTTATCTATTTTTGGAATTAAATTCTACGTGTGAAGAAATTTAAAAAACATTGGGAAATACAACAAAATTGGCAACTTATTTTTCCGGTTTTAGGTTTGATTGGTTTGTTTTATGTGTCCTATAAATTATCCTTAATTATTTTTAAAGATTTCCATGTTTATTGGAGCCCTATATTAACAATCACCTTCGCTTATTTATTGTTGAAATTTGTTTTGTTTCTTTTTAAAAAACTTGAAAAAAAATGGATTTTAACTTACAAATGGGAAATGATAAGAGTTTTTATCGTTTTTTCTGTGACTGGAAGTTTGAGTATATTTGTTGGCAGACCCATTATCAAATTAATTGGAATTACTAAAGAAAACTTAAGTCCTGTTTTCTATTGGACTTTATTCATTATTATTGCCATAATTTTCTATCAAATTCTTTTAGTTTGTATTGGTTGGGTTTTTGGGCAATTTAAATTTTTCTGGGATTTTGAAAAGAAGACACTTCGTAGAATGGGTTTTAAACGTTTTGATGATTAATGGTATTTAAAAAACATCGTGTTTTTTTCAATATTATTGTGTACACCTTGGTGTTTGCCCTACTATTGCCAAGTGCTGTAAAATTCACACACATATTTAACCATTCTAAACATGAAATTTGTTTAGGAAAAACTACCACACACCTTCACAAATTAGATTTAGATTGTAAGTTTTACAATTTCAAAATAACCCCAAACTTCGTTATAACCCTTTTTAATTTTACCATTTTTACCTCTGATAAAAGACAAATTGTGGTTGCTTCACAATACAATTTTTTAAGTAATAACCAAAAACTTCACTTCTCACTTCGTGCACCACCATCATTAATTTAAGATCATTTTGTAATTCTGAAAATAATTTCAGAATACTTTAGTTTTAAATTTGAAATCAAAAAAAGTGCCTTCTGTCACACTAAAAATTTTATACAATTTTTAGCAGTGGGTTATAACATAAAAAATAAATGAAAAAATTAATAAATCTATTGTTTTTATTGGCAACGGTATTTTTATATTCTCAAAACACCGTAGAAGGAACTGTTATTGATAACGACACCAAACAAGGAATGACCCTTGTAAATGCTTATGTTCCAACCTTGGAAAAAGGAAGCATTACCGATGAAAATGGTGCCTTTAAAATTACTGGTTTACCCTCTGGCAATTATAAAATTTTATTTTCAATGTTAGGTTATGAAACCCAATCTATAAACATAACCATCCCAATCAAAGAACCTCTAACCATTGTAATGACATCGTCTGCCATAGAAATGGAAGATATCATTATTTCAACGCCTTTTCACAAGCTTCAAAGTGAAAACGTAATGAAGGTTGAATTACAAAAAATGTCCAATTTAAAATCAAATGGTGCTGTTACATTAACCGACGGCTTATCAAACATGGCTGGTGTAGAAACCATAACTACAGGGTTAAGCATAGGGAAACCCGTTATAAGAGGCTTGAGTTCTAATCGGGTTTTGGTGTATACACAAGGAGTTCGTCTTGAAAACCAACAATTTGGTGATGAACATGGCCTTGGGATTAATGATGCCGGTATGGAAAGCGTTGAAGTCATAAAAGGCCCTGCCTCATTACTTTATGGCAGTGATGCCCTTGGGGGTGTACTGTATTTCAATCCTGAAAAATTTGCGAATAATAATACCGCAACGGGCGACATAAGTGGAAATTATTATTCAAACACACAAGGCTATAATACCAATACAGGTTTTAAACAATCTGGTGACAACTATAAATTTTTGTTCAGGGGAAGCCTCGCAGAACATTCTGATTATAAAACAAAAGACTACAGGGTAACCAATACACGTTTTAGGGAACAGGATTTTAAGGCAGGTATTGGCTATCAAGAGTCAACATTTAAAACTGAATTCAGATACAACGTCAATTATTCCAAAATAGGCATTCCAGAACTGTTGGGCGAACAATCTAACAATAAAACACCATTGATCCCTTTTCAGGAAATCACTAATCAGGTGTTAAGTTCAAAAACAACTGTATTTTTTAACAACTCCAGTTTAGATATTAATTTGGGCTTTATATATAACAGTAGAAAAGAATTTTCAGAAGAGGCTTTGGCTGGCGAAAATTTAGAAGCTGGATTGCAGTTTAAGCTCAAAACCTTTAATTTTGATGTAAAATATAACCTCCCTAAACTTGGTATGCTGGAAACCATTGTTGGCACACAAGGCATGACCCAGACCAACTCCAATTATGGGACAGAGGAATTAATTCCGGATGCCACAACGAATGATATCGGTTTTTTAGCGGTGTCGCACATTGATTTTGAAAAAGCCAATGTTCAATTTGGTGTTCGTTTTGATAACAGAACCATTCAAGTCTTGAAAGGGATCAACAGGGATTTCAATAGTTTTAATGGTGCCATTGGTGTAAAGACCAACCTGTTTGAGAACCTTACAGCAAGACTCAATTTGGCCTCGGGTTTTAGGGCACCGAATTTAGCGGAACTAACCTCAGACGGTGTCCATGAAGGTGTTAACCGATATGAACTTGGAAATGCCAATTTAAAAAACGAACAGAACATTCAGCTGGATCTGGCTTTAGAATATAAAAATGACCACTTCGAATTATTTGTGAATGGGTTTTATAACCTTGTGAACAATTATATATTCATTTCGCCCAATGGCAATACCATTGACAACAACCCTGCTTATGATTATATTCAAAACGATGCTAAGCTTTATGGTGGTGAAGCAGGGTTACACATTCATCCCCATCCATTGGATTGGCTCCATTTTGAATCGAGTTTTGAAACCGTTACCGGAAAAAAGAACAACAACACCTATTTACCTTTAATCCCTGCCAATTCAATAAATAACACGCTTCGGGCTGAATTTGAAACTAAATGGCTTTCAAAAGGATATGCATTTACAAAATATAGCAGCACATTTAAACAAGATAAAGTGGGCGCTTTTGAAACAAATACCAATGGCTATAATCTTTTAAGCGCTGGCTTTAGTGGCACCATTAAAGTATTTAATAAGGCATTGGGCGTATCTGTATCGGGAACCAATTTAACCGATAAGCAATACATCAGCCATTTATCGCGGTTAAAACCAGATGGCATTTATAATATGGGACGGAATTTCAGTTTTGGAATGACCTATACGTTCTAACATAAAAAATGAGGCTGTTTGAAAAGTATGTATTAACCGTCATTACGAGAAATTTTTATTTCGAAGTAATCTGTAAAACAATAACTTGTAATTTGCAGATTGCTTCATTTCATTCGCAATGACGACTTTCCAGACAGCCTCATTTTTTTTAATTGACTATTTTAATTTGTTTTTTTAGTAAAGAAAACATGCGTATAAAACCACATTAATGTAAAGGTTGGTATCACATCAATCCCGGGCAATGCTTCTTCAATAAAGTTTATAACGGCTGCGACTTTACCTGGTTTTCCCTTATAAAGTTTAGTCATAAACCAAGACGAAAGAGGTGCCCAGACAATATCTGAAAACTCGCCTATTCCGGGAATAATAAACGATGCATACCCTAAAGCATCCAATACAATTCCCAAAGCTAATTTTTTGTATTTATTCATGCCTCAAATTTTTACAACTATAACACAAGAAACATACCAAATCTATTTTCCTATGAGTTTTAAAAATTCATTTCTGGTTTCAATTTTTTCAAACTGACCTCTAAACCCAGATGTGGTAGTTATAGAGTTTTGCTTTTGTACGCCTCGCATCATCATACATAAATGAGAAGCTTCAATAACAACTGCGACCCCTTGTGGTTTTAAGGTATCATTAATACAATCTAAAATTTGTTCAGTTAATCGTTCTTGAACTTGTAATCTTCTTGCAAAAACATCAACAATTCTTGGTAATTTACTCAATCCAACAATATGTCCATTGGGTATATATGCTATATGTGCTTTTCCAAAAAAAGGTAAAATATGATGTTCGCAAAGCGAATACAATTCAATATCCTTCACTAACACCATTTCATTATAAGACTCTTTAAACATCGCGCTTTTAAGAATTTCAACAGGATCTTGATGATACCCTTGCGTTAAAAATTGCATGGCTTTGGCAGCACGTTCTGGTGTTTTCAACAACCCATCCCTACCAATGTCTTCACCCAAATCTTCAATGATGTTTTTATATCTGTTTTTAACATCATCAGTAACCTGCATATTGTATTCTTCAAAGTTCTTATATGGCATTTTTATTTTTTATAAATAATTCTCCTTTTAAATATAGGGTTAAAATTAGATTTAACAATAAAAACAATTCTTAATTGTACATAACATCTTAAAGTAGTAAATTCACGGCTATTAAATATTTCCTATGATTCAAGCAAAAAATATTCATAAATATTATAAGGATTTACACGTTCTAAAAGGTGTTGATATTCATGTAAAGAAAAGTGAAATAGTCTCCATTGTTGGCGCTTCAGGGGCCGGAAAAACCACGTTATTACAAATACTTGGAACACTTGATACAGCTTCAAATAAAGATGATTTTGAACTAACAATAAATAATATTAATATCAATTCGCTTAGCGAAAAAGGATTGGCCAAGTTTAGAAATGAGCATATAGGGTTTATTTTTCAGTTTCATCAATTACTTCCTGAGTTTACTGCATTGGAGAATGTATGTATTCCGGCATTTATAAAGGGAACAAAAAAATCACAGGCTGAACAACGGGCAAAAGAACTCTTGGATTTTTTAGGATTATCACACCGTATGCATCATAAACCCAATGAATTGTCTGGAGGAGAACAACAACGTGTGGCAGTTGCGCGGGCTCTGGTAAATAACCCGGATTTAATTTTTGCTGATGAACCTTCAGGGAATTTAGACAGTGAGTCTGCGGAAAATTTGCATAATTTATTCTTCAAACTACGCGATCAATTTGGGCAAACATTTGTAATTGTAACCCATAATGAAGAACTCGCCAATTTAGCCGATAGAAAATTGGTAATGGTAGATGGGAAAATAATCAATAATTAACAGGAACAGTCATTGTTTATTTAAAACAAACTAAAAGGGTTTATTGAATCCAAATCTGTTGAACCAATAAACCCTTCATTTTCAAAATTATTGATATACGCTAATTAACAATTAATAATCAAAAGGAAAAGTTTGACCCAATATTGTAATTGTAGAATTAGTGTAATTGAATTTAATATCTTTTAAATTACCAATGTCAAGATCAAGAATACCAGATTTTATACTTCTTGGTAGTAATACAAAATAAAGTGATTCTTCAATTGTTAATGAATATGGAATATCTTTTGAGCTTATTCCCGATTGAGTGCCATCCAGCATATATTCATCATCCCATATGTTTAATGGTGTGCTGAAACCTGCCACCCATGTTCTGGTAGAATTCTCTTTATAATTGATAGTCTTACCAGTATTTGTAGTTATTTTTCCGTTTTCAATGGTTACACTATACTGCAAATTATTATCTAAATTTTTACCTAAATTTTTCACAACATGGGTTCCTTCAACTTTAAAATCTTCATGATAGTAGTTGTTAAAGGTTGTGGTGTGTTCGCTACCTTCTTTTCCATACCAATCGGTTGAAACTATGGTTACAATTCCCTTACGGGTTATACCATCTTTACACAATACACCTGATTGATAATCAATAGTTGTGGTTTTAGGGAATGTGGTAAAATCCAGTGGTTCAACTGTTATTATGGGTCCTTCAATTTTAGTGTTGTTTGATTTTGTGGTAGGAGCTAAATTTTCAGCAGTTAAAACAGCGTCTCCACTATTATTACCTACGTCCTGAAAAACTTTACTCACTGTAACATACTCAGTTAAAGCTTCAATTGCAAATGCGGTGTCTACATTTGGTTTTAAATCATTTACTTGACAACCCATGAAAAGAAGTGCAAGAATTGGGGCTATAATTTTTTTCATAATACATAATTTATTGGTTAAATAACGTAATAAATTTTATTTTTATCTGTTTATAAAATCTATTTTTTGTCGTTTAAAGTTGTTTTTTACCGTTTGTCGATGTTTTTTTGTGTTATAATTATATATCAAGAAAATAATTCACAAATAACTAACCCATTCAGAAACAATACTATTTTTACACTTACTAACTATCTATATTCAACATTGAAGCAATCTGAACTTAAAGATTTTCTTGACGCCAAAGTGATTCAATACAACAACCCAAAGTTTATTGAAAGTGACCCCATTCAAATCCCACATCAATTTTCACTTAAGGAAGATATTGAAATTGCCGGGTTTTTAACGGCTACCATTTCTTGGGGAAACAGAAAAAGTATAATTAATAATGCCAAACGGATGATGGAATTACTAGATGATTCGCCTTTTGATTTTGTATTAAACCATACTGAATCTGATTTAGAAAATTTACAACATTTTGTTCATAGAACTTTTAATGGTGACGATTTTATTCAATTTATTAAATCATTACAGCACATTTATAAAAACCATAACGGTTTAGAATCTGCATTTGCAAAGCATTCTGAAAAAGAGTCGCTTCAAAATTCCATTTCAAAATTCAAAACTTCCTTTTTTGAGATAGATCATTTACCAAGAACGCAAAAACATATTAGTAATCCTTTAAAGAATTCAGCTGCAAAACGAATCAATATGTTTTTACGCTGGATGGTTAGAAACGACACTACCGGTGTAGATTTTGGTATTTGGAAAAACCTCTCACCTAGCCAACTCTCTTGTCCTTTGGATGTCCATTCTGGAAATGTAGCTCGGAAATTAGGGATTTTAACCCGAAATCAAAATGATGGAAAAGCATTACAGGAATTGGACACCGCTTTAAGAAACCTTGATTCAAAAGACCCGGTGAAATATGATTTTGCTTTATTTGGATTAGGTGTTTTTGAAGGGTTTTAACATTAGTTTTCCGTATATTTAAAAATCTAAATGAAAAATAAATGAAAAATTTCTTAACCTTAGTACTGACCTTGATAACTTATTCCTCATTTTCACAAAATTTAAAAATTCCGGCGGATACAACTGTAATAACCTCGCATACTTTAGTTACAAAAAATCAAATTATTTCATATAAAGCTACCGCAGGAACACAACCGGTATGGAATGAAGAAGGAGAACCCATTGCTACGCTTTTTTATACCTATTATGAACGTGATAAAACAGACAGAAAAAACAGACCTCTTATTTTTTCATTTAATGGAGGCCCAGGTTCTGCTTCTGCTTGGATGCATATTGCTTACACAGGACCTAAAGTTTTAAATATGGATCCTGAAGGCTATCCCGTTCAACCATATGGTATTAAAGACAATCCTAATTCAATACTTGATATTGCCGATATTGTTTTTATTGACCCAGTTAATACAGGCTATTCAAGAATGATTGCTGATAAAGACGGCAAACTACCTGATAGAACCCAGTTTTTCGGGATAAATGCTGATATCAAATATTTGGCTGAATGGATGAATACCTTTCTTTCAAGGGTAAACCGTTGGGAATCTCCTAAATATATTATTGGAGAAAGCTATGGTGGAACCCGTGTTATGGGATTAGCCAATGAATTACAAAATAAGCAATGGATTTATTTAAATGGCGTGATTATGGTTTCTCCTGCTGATTATAAACTTTACAGCACCGATCAACCTGTTTATTCAGCATTAAATTTACCCTACTTCACAGCAGCATCATGGTATCATAAAACATTGCCAGCTGATCTACAAAGTAAAGATTTATTCGATATTTTACCAGAGGTAGAAGACTATGCTATAAATAAACTCATGCCCGCACTAGCTAAGGGCGGTTTTATTTCAGATAATGAAAAGCAAATGGTTGCTAAAAAAATCGCTTATTATTCCGGATTGAGTGAAAAATCCATTTTACAAAATAATTTAAATGTATCAACCCGTTTTTTCTGGAAAGATTTATTACGTGATAAAACAGGGCAAACTATTGGGAGATTAGATTCAAGATATTTAGGAATAGATAAAACGGAGTCTGGCGATTCTCCAGATTATAGCGCGGAATTAACATCATGGTTACATTCATTTACACCAGCAATAAACTTTTATATTAGAGAACAGTTAAACTTTAAAACAGATTTGAAATATGATATGTTTGGAGATGTTCATCCGTGGGACAATAGAAATGACAATACCCGTGATGGCTTAAGACAAGCCATGGCACAAAACCCTTTTTTGAAGGTATTGGTTCAATCTGGTTACTATGATGGTGCAACCACCTATTTTGGAGCTAAATACACGATGTGGCAAATAGATCCGAGCGGAAAAATGAAAGACCGCTTTAACTTTAAAGGTTATAGAAGTGGGCATATGATGTATTTGAGGCAAGAAGATTTAAGTTCTGCTACGAATGATTTACGGACATTCATCTTAAATTCCGCATCTCAAGGAAAATCGGCAAAATACTGAATAAAAAGAGGCTGTCCAGAAAGTCGTCATTGCGAGTCCCGATAGCTATCGGGAGAAGCAATCTGTAAATTGTAAGTTGTTGATTTACAGATTACTTCGAAATAAAAATTTCTCGCAATGACGACTTTTTAGATAGCCTCTTATATTATTTCCATTTTTATTAAATCATCCTTTTAACCATGCTTCGCGCAATTTTACCTCAGCGTCAGTAGCTTTGGGGTTTGGCATGAGACCTTCACCCTTGGTATAGGACTGCGTTGTTTTGGTTTTAATGCTAAACTCTTTTGCTTTTCTTACTAAAGTCACTTCTATGTCTTTACCAAGTGGCCACATAAATACATCTTGAAACACTTCATTGGCATTTTGTAAAGTTACTTTAGTGCCATTTATAACCTTAATAATATCATTGGGCTGCACGCCTTGATCTTTCCAAAAACTATTATTTAACACTTCTTCATTGAAAAAGACAATACCATATTCAGGATAAGAATTAATAATATACGTTTCATTATTCAATAGATAATTTGTTTCTACTTGACTTTCAGCTATTTCTAAACCAACTTTATCAAAAAATTCACTGTAATCAATTGGTTTAGTGCCTATAACGTGATCATCAAAAAATGTTCTTAATGAAGGATAGGTCATCTCCACAATTTCATCAATTAATTTATCATCTTCAAACGGCCTATTTTTACCATATTTGTTGGATAATTCTTTCATTAGTGATAAAATACCCCGTTGCCCATGGCTCTCTTCACGCAATAAAATGTCAACGCACATACCAATAAGTGCTCCTTTTTGATACACATTGTAATATTGTTTGGCATATGGGTCCTTTAACACATTTTCGCTCATTTCAGTAAAACTCATACTATCATTCATTAGTAATGAAGCTTGAATTTTCGCCATCATTTTGCTGTAAAATTCATCTTCAGAAATCAGTCCTTGGTTTACTTGAAATAAATTAGCAAAATACTCAGTGACACCTTCATACATCCATAAGTGTTTTGAAAATGTTGGATTGTTATAATCAAAATAATGTACATCTTCAGAATGAACTGATAATGGACTTACAATATGAAAAAACTCATGGGATACGGTTTCAATCAGGCTTTCCTCTAACTCTTCTTTTGACATTTCTTCTGGCATTACTACAACCGTGGATGTGTTATGCTCTAAAGCACCAAATCCTTTAGGCGAATCATACTCACCTTTTGATAAATATAAAAATATGTCATATCGCGGTGTTGTATTGATGTCACCTAAAAAAGCTTTTTGGGCTTGCATCATTTTAAACATTGCATCTTTTAATGATTCTGCAGAATGTTGTTTAGTTGGAGAATATACACTTAATACAATTTTAATATCGCCTACCGTAAACTCTTCTACGCTGAACTTCCCGTACATCATTGGATTATCAGTAATATCAAAATATCTGGTAGCCAAATAATTTGTGGTAATATTTTTACCGTCAGCACTTGTTTTTGAACCAGTGGATTTTAATGCTGAAGACCGGACAAAATCAGCCGGAGCAGTGATATCCAATTTATATTGATTATTTTTTAAAGAATCAAAATACCCAATAAAACCGTGTAAATTCAAAAGATAATCATCTGGTTCAATATTTGTCCCTGCTGGCGAAAAAGGCGTATCACCACCAATGCCTCCTGTAACTTCAATATCAAACGTGTCATTTACGTAATAGGTAATGTAATCTAATTTCTTCGCATCACCAATAGTCCATGTATTGGTGTCTGTTTTATTGAAAGGCATTACATTTCCGCTATAATCAATAGCTTTAAAATCATCAATATATTTTCCGAAATCACTGATTGCATACGTTCCTTGAACAACCTTAGGTAAATGAAAGGTTACAGAATCTGATGTAAATCGACCAGGATTAATGGTTACAGGCACTTTATCATTGAGTACTTTTGTTAAATCTATTTGCGTAGCAATAGGCACAGCAGTTGCCAAATCATTCCCTGGATTTTTTGTTGAACTACAGCTAACAAGTAAAATAGCCATAAAAAATGCGGATAAAAATCTAATTTTCATACGTTTAATATTATCGTGGATTTTTCTTTTTAAATTCTTAAATATGATATCAAAAGTATCATTATGTTACTATTATAGCTCTTAAGATTCTGTTAAAAAGGGGAATTATGTATATTCGTTAAATGCAAAGTTCTTTAATAAGCATATTAACCCCATTTAAAAATACCGAAGATTATATAATAGACTGTATTGACTCAATTTTAAATCAAACATATACAAATTGGGAATTATTGATTGTTGATGATTCTTCTACAGATGACAGCTATAAAATAGTTCAAAAATTTGCTGCGAATGACAACAGAATTAAACTTTTTAAAAATACTGGTCATGGCATTATTGATGCATTAAGAATAGCTTTTAAAGAAAGTAATGGTGATTATATAACCCGGATGGATGGCGATGATATAATGTCTGAGAATAAACTTGAAGTACTGATAAACAACTTACATATCTCTGGAAAAAAACATGTTGCAACTGGTTTAGTATCTTATTTTTCTAAGCAAGGTATTAGTGATGGGTATAAAAAATATGAGCAATGGTTAAATAACTTAATAAAAACAGGCAATAACTATTCTGAAATTTATAAAGAATGTACCATTCCCTCACCATGTTGGATGATTCATCGCGAGGATTTAATATGTGCTGAGGCTTTTAATCCAACCATATATCCTGAAGATTATGATTTAACATTTAGGTTTTATATGCACCAATTTAAAATTATTCCATGTAAAGATATTCTTCATTATTGGCGCGATTATGAAACACGAACTTCACGTACGCATGTAAATTATGCACAAAATACTTTTTTGGATATTAAAATGCGCTATTTTTTAAAATTAGATTATAATTCTAATCGGCCATTAGTAATTTGGGGAGCTGGATTAAAAGGGAAAACAATTGCAAAAAAACTTATTGAAAAGAAAATTAATTTTGAGTGGGTTTGTAATAATCCAAAAAAAATAGGCAAATACATTTTCAATCAGCAACTTAAACCGTTTTCTTATTTAGAAAATCTTAAACAACCACAAAGTATTATAACGGTTGCAAACCCAATGGCACAAAAAACAATCAAATCTTATTTTAAAACCCAGAAAATGTATGCTATGACTGACTATTATTTCTTTTGCTAATCTATTTTGAAGTTGTTGCTTATACTTCTATATTTCACTTATAATTTATTAAAAAAACTGAGTAACCTAATCTTATCATATTTCATTTTAATCTATATCAAAAAAATTATGTAGGTTTGAATAATCTAAAAAGAAATGCAATTTAAACATCCAGAACTCCTTTACGCATTATTTTTACTACTAATCCCTATTATTGTCCATTTATTTCAGTTTAGAAAATTTCAAAAAGTAGCTTTTACAAATGTTGCTTTCTTAAAAGAAATCAACTTACAAACTCGTAAAAGTTCACAATTAAAAAAGTGGTTAACGCTGCTCACCAGATTATTGTTTCTTACGGCCATCATATTTGCATTCGCTCAGCCTTATTCAGCAAAAAAAAGTGCTTTAAATTTAAAATCTGAAACGGTTATTTACATTGACAATTCTTTTAGCATGCAAGCCAAAGGGAATCAAGGTGAGCTTTTAAAACGTGCCGTTCAGGATATAATCAGTAATGTTCCCGAAGAAGAAAACATCTCATTAATAACAAATGAAAACATCTATAGGAATACCTCCATTAACGCCATTAAAAACGAATTATTAGCACTTAATTATTCTTCAAAAACATGGTCTTATGATGCAGCATTACTGAAATGCAAAAAACTCTTCAAACCATCTACTCCTGTAAAAAATATAATATTTGTTTCTGATTTTCAAGAACAGCAAAACAATTTTAACCCTGAATACGATTCCTTATATAATATTCACGCCGTAAAATTAATGCCTGTTAACAATAACAATGTTTCCATTGACTCGGCTTACATTTCTAACACGACTGCAAATGCGATGGAGTTAAAAGTTGTTATAAGAAATAATGGTGCCTTTATTGGCAATTTACCAGTTTCATTATTTAATAATGACACCTTGATTGCTAAAACTTCAGTAGCAATAAATAAAGATACAGTAGCCTCTTTTCTAATGCCCGTAAATAACATTATTAATGGAAAAATAATCATAAAAGATACGGGTTTACAATATGACAATAGTCTGTTTTTCAATATCAATAAACTTTCAAAAATTAAAGTTTTAACCATAAACAATTCAGATGACACCTTTTTAAAACGTATTTATACAAATGATGAGTTTAGCTTTACATCAAGCGTTTTAAATCAAGTCAATTATAATATTATAAATGAACAACATCTGATTATTTTAAATGAACTTAATAGCCTCCCAAATAGTTTGATTAACATTCTGAAATCGTTTACTTTACAAGGTGGTTTTGTACTGATTATCCCTTCCAATAATATTGACATGGAGACCTATGATACCTTTTTATTGAATTTCAATACGTCATTTACAAATTTTGTGACTGGAGAAAAAAGAATAACTACAATAAACTATTCACATCCCATATATGCCAACGGTGTTTTTGAAAAAAGGGTAACTAATTTTCAATATCCAAAGGTGGATAGTTTTTACAGCACTTCTAATAATAAAGGATTGGAAATACTTCTATATGAAGATAATAGGGTGTTTTTATATGAAAATAAACACGCTTATATATTTACAGCAGCACTAAATTCTTCAAACTCTAACTTCAAAAATTCTCCCTTAATAGTTCCTACACTGTATAATATAGGCAAGTTTAGTTTAAATAATCCAAATTTATATTTCATTATTGGAGATAATAACACGTTTGATGTTTCAGTCAATTTAAGTCAAGATGATATTTTATCACTTGTAAGTAATGATGTTAATATGATTCCGAAGCAACAATATTATAATAATAAGGTGACCATTACAACAACAGATGAACCATCCGTATCAAATACGTATTCAGTTAACAATAAAAATATGAATTTGCAAAATGTGAGCTATAATTATAATAGAAATGAAAGTCAATTAATCTATCAAGATCTTTCAAAATTAAAAAACATAACTTTAAATAATTCTGTTACAGATATTTTCAATATCTTAAAAAGTGACACAAAAGTTAATAACCTATGGAAATGGTTTGTTATTTTTGCACTGGCTTTCTTGATTATTGAAATGCTCATATTAAAATATTTTAAATGAACATACTTATTAAATCAGCTAAAATTATAGATCCTAAAAGCGAGTTTCATAACACCACTCAAGATTTATTAATTGAAAAAGGCATCATTTCACAAATTGGAAACCAGTTAAAAAATCCAAAAAAGTATCAAGAAATTTCTTTTGAAAACCTGCATATTTCTCAAGGTTGGTTTGACAGCAGTGTTTGTTTTGGGGAACCTGGTTTTGAAGAACGGGAAACTATTAAAAACGGACTAAAAACTGCAGCAGCCTCTGGTTTTACAACCGTTGCTATGAACGCCAACACACATCCGGTTATTGATTCAAATTCCGATGTTACTTTTGTGTATTCAAAAGCACAACATCATGCGGTTAAGCTTTTAGCAGTTGGTGCATTAACAAAAGATGGTAACGGTGAAGATTTAGCCGAATTATTTGACATGAAAAGCGCCGGTGCTGTGGCTTATTATGATTATAAAAAATCCATTGTCAATCCTAATCTCATGAAATTAGCATTACAATATGCCAGTAATTTTGATGGATTGGTTATCTCATTTCCTCAAGATAACAAAATCACTGGTCTGGGAGTTATGAATGAACAAATAACAAGTACATCACTTGGCTTAAAAGGAAATCCAAATCTAGCAGAAGAATTGCAAGTATCCAGAGATTTATTTTTGCTGGAATATACCAACGGAAAACTGCATATTCCTACCATTTCAACGGCAGGCTCTGTTTCCTTAATAAGAGAAGCAAAAAAGAAAAAATTGAATGTCACCTGTAGTGTAGCCATTCACAATTTGTTTTTTACAGATGAGGTTTTGAAGGATTTTAATACATTGTATAAAGTATTACCCCCGCTCAGAACACAACATGATGTTGACGCTTTAATTGAAGGGTTAAAAGATGGCACTATTGATATGGTAACCAGCGACCATAACCCAATGGATGTTGAACAAAAAAAGGTTGAATTTGATCATGCCGCCTATGGAACTATTGGACTGGAAAGTGCCTTTGGCGCTTTACAAACACTTTTTACCATGAAAAAAACCATTGAAATTTTAACAAGAGGAAAGCAAAGATTTGGTGAAGAAGGAACTCCTATAAATATTGGTAACAAATTGAATATTACTCTTTTTAATCCTGAAACTAAGTATGTTTTTTCAACAAAAAACATATTGTCTAAATCAAAAAACGCTATTTTTGAAAATCAGCCTTTAGAAGGAAAGGTTTATGGTATTATTGCAAACAACCAAATTTCATTAAATTAATATTATGAATGAGCAAACTATAGAGGAAGGTAAGAGTACAGCAATCATTAGTTACTTAACCATTTTTGGAACTATTATTGCGTTTTTTTTGAATAACGATAAAAAAAATGAATTTGCATTTTTTCATATAAGGCAAGCTTTAGGTTTATGGCTTACTTTTTTTGTGTTGGGATATGTTATTAGTGCATTTGACAACTGGTTTATAACCTTTGGTTTTTGGTTATTTTTCGGCGTGCTTTTTATATATGGCTTTATTAATGCCTTAGCTGGAAAACCACAATCTGTACCTATTTTAGGTGATTTATTTCAAAAATTATTTAGTAGTTTAGGTAATAAATGATTCAGGGCTCCCTTTCTTTAAAACACATTATTCGGGAATCCAGCTTATCTGAAAATGCCCCGTTGTTAATTATGTTTCATGGTTACGGCAGTGATGAAAACGATTTATTTTCATTTGCTAGCGAACTACCTGAGGAACTTTTCATTATTTCAGTAAGGGCACCATATACCATGCAACCGTATGGTAATGCTTGGTATGCTATAAATTTTGATGATGTACAAGGAAAATGGAGTGATAATAAACAAGCTGCACAATCACGTGATTTAATTTCAAAATTTATTGATGAAGCAACAACGGCTTATCCAGTAAATAAAAATAATGTAACACTTTTAGGCTTCAGCCAAGGAACTATTTTATGTTACGCTGTTGCATTGACCTATCCGGAAAAAGTTAAAAACATTATCGCGTTAAGCGGTTATATAAACAAAGATATTTTACCCAAAGATATCGACAAAAAAGATTATTCTCATTTAGATTTTTATTGTTCTCATGGCAGTGTGGACCAGGTAATACCAGTGGCTTGGGCACGACAAACAGCACCGTTTTTAAAAAGTTTACATGTTAAATACCAATACTCAGAATTTCCCGTAGGGCATGGGGTTGCGCCTCAAAATTTTTATGAACTTAAAAATTGGCTTATAAAACGTATTGAATAAAAAAAATCCAGCTAGTTGCTGGATTTTTAAATATGTAAGATATATACTTTTAATTAGTTTACTACCAATCTAAACCCTTCACCATGAATGTTAAGTATTTCTACTTTCTCATCGGCTTTTAAATACTTTCGTAATTTAGCAATGTAAACGTCCATACTTCTGGAAGTAAAATAATTATCATCTCTCCAAATTTTTGTAAGTGCCAAAGCTCTTGGCATTAAATCATTTTCATGCAAAGCCAATAAGCGTAATAACTCGTTTTCTTTTGGTGAAAGTTTTATTGGATCACCATCTTTAAAACGTAAAAACCGTAACTTAGAATTTAAGTCAAATCCTCCAATTTTAAATTCAAACTGCTTGGTATCTGACACAGTTTCTGTAGCCTTACGTTGCATGATTGCTTTTATTTTCATAAGCAATACTTCACTATCAAAAGGTTTATTTAAATAATCATCTGCACCAACTTTATACCCTTTAAGAACATCTTCTTTCATAGTTTTAGCTGTTAAAAAAACTATTGGGATATCTTTATTTTTTTCGCGGATTTCTTTCGCTAACGTAAAACCGTCTTTATATGGCATCATCACATCTAAAATGCACAAATCATAATCATCTTTTTTGAACTTTTCAAAGCCTTCCATACCATTTTTGGCATGTACAACATCATAATCATTCATCATTAAATAATCTTTAAGAACAGTTCCAAAATTCGGATCGTCTTCTACTAATAAAATTTTCTTGTTTTGTTCTTCCATAATTATGTTATTAGGGGAAGCTTAATTGTAAATGTGCTTCCTTTATCTTTTTCACTTTCAACCATTATATGACCTTGATGGTCATCTACTATTTGTTTCACATACGCCAAACCAAGACCATGTCCTTTAACGTTATGTATGTTTCCAGTTTGTTCTCTATAGAATTTTTCGAACACCCTTTTTTGAGCAGCTTTACTCATTCCGCTACCTCGATCTTTTATTTTTAAATAAATGTTATTCCCAACATTTTCTGTATACACCTCTATTTTAGGAGCCTCTGGAGAATATTTTATAGCATTATCCAGAATGTTAACAATTACATTTGCAAAATGAGTTTCGTTCGCTAAAATTGAAGATTTTTTCGCTTCAAAAAAGGTTTTAATAAACCCATTTCTATCTTCAACAATCAATTGTACATGCGTAATGGCATCTTCAATTAAGTCGTGCAAATCAACCCTATCCTTACTTATGTTCATCTCATTTTTTTCAAGCTTAGATATTCTTAAAACATTTTCAACCTGAGCATGCATTCGCTTATTTTCTTCTTTTATCATATTCAAATAACGAATCACTTTCTCTTTATCATCAATAATTTTTGGGTTTTTTATGGCGTCCAAAGCTAAATTAATGGTAGCTATTGGGGTTTTAAATTCATGTGTCATGTTATTGATAAAATCTGTCTTAATTTGAGAAATTTTACGCTGTTTTACCAACTGGTACAAAGCACTTGAATAAGCTATTATAATGATAGAAGTGAAAATTATTGACAATAATACCATTCCCATAATTGATGATAAAATGAATTTATTGTCATCAGGAAAGTTTACTAAAAGTTTATAATTGCTTTGATTATTTTCATCATAAAAAATTGGCACACTAAATGTAGATGCCAAATCTATTTCAAAATTATCACTGTGAACCTTTGTTGCCAAATCATTGCTATAAATTGCAAATTCATAATTTATATTAATATTGTCTTCCTTAAGTTTCTTTGTAAGTAAATTTGAGATTTGCTCTTTTGAAACCCGCTTATATACTGGGATTCTTTTTGAAAGTGCTTTAAAACTTTTTTCAAAACTATTTTGCTGTGCTTCTGTTAAATAACCATGCATAATATCAACAATAGGTGAACTACTGACATCTTTGTCAGAAATATCCATATTGTTAATGATTTCTATTTTTGAATTCCCAATAATGTTTTTGATATTAATACTATCTAAACCAATGTCAAAGAGCGAGGAAGACAATTTATAGTTCTCTTCTAAAACTCCACTTTTATAAATAAGTGTTTCTTTTGTGTTATTATTCTGCTGATAAATAAATAATTGCGATACGGCAACAGAATCAATTTCTTTATTTTGATTAATTAATTTTTGATACTTTTTAAAATAGGTGTCTAATTCTCTGTCTTCAATTGCATTTGAAACATAACTCAATGCTTTTTTAACATTAAATGTAAACCGATCCTTTTCGTTTTTAACAGAATCTTTAATGTAATAAGCCTGAACAAATATAATTCCAATAAGAGACAAACTCATTAATAGAACTAACAATACAAATAATCTTTTGCCCATTATTCAAAATTAACATTTTAACATTTAGCCGTCTTGCCTTTTAACCTTACATTAACAAAAATGTTAAAATTTATGATTCAATGTGTTTTATTAAGAATTTGCTGATGTATCTCAATAACCTGCTTTTCTGTGTTTTTAAGTTCATAATTAACAATGACAAATTGTGATAGCTTTATTTTTTCTTCATCACTCCACTGATTATTCATAATAGCTTCAATATTTTCTAAGGTAGTGTCATCACGATTTAACAAACGTTTTATCTTTAATTCTTTTGAAGCCGTAACCGTGATAATCAAATCATGATTTTTATAACTATTGTTTTCAAATAAAATAGCAGTCTCATTTATAACATAAGGTGCATCTTGTTTTTGTGCCCATTTTTTAAAATGACTTGCAACCTTAGGGTGAATGATAGCGTTCATTTTTTCTAGCAAAAGTTTGTTGTTAAAAATGGAACTTGCAATAAAGGGTTTGTTTAACTGACCTTTTAAATATGCGTTTTCCCCAAATAACTCAATGAGTTTTCTTTTGATTATTTTTGAAGAATTCATTATTTTTTTTGCTTCTTCATCAGCTATATAAACAGGAATCCCTAAAGATTGAAACATCTTTGCCACTGTAGTTTTCCCACTTCCTATGCCACCTGTAAGTCCAACTATAATCATTTTTCTATGATAAATTCAATACGTGACTTCCTAATTCTTGCTGTTTTAACTTTATCAGTTATTTTAATTAATTCAGGCAATAAAAAAGTTTGGTTATCATCAACTTTTTTAAAATCACAAATAACTTGAAAATCTTTAGCGGTAATGCTATTAAAATTATTCAGGCTTGTATAATAGATGACATTAATAAACTTTGGGAAATATTTTATGCTTAAATTTTCAGGAATATTAATAACATTAATGGGGACTTTCAAAGTGCCTTCAGTAAATTTCTCGACAGTTGCCATTAAGGAAACCTGCTTATCTGAATAAATTATATCATTATTATTTTTTGGTAAGTTTAATTTTACGGGCGTTAAAATGTTGGATTTTACATTATCCAAAACTATTTTTTTAGTTTTAACACTATTAATTTTTTCAACAATTGCATTTGGCCCAATGACTACAATGGAGTCAGGTTTTATAACAAATGCATTGAAAATATCATAACCCGTACTAAAATTAATATCTGCATTAAGAATCACTGGCACCTTCTTTATTAAATTTACATCATACTTAAAATAAATTTTATCAGGACTAATATTAAGTAACTCTACTTGATTTCCAAATTGTTTTTCAATATTTATATAGGCTTCAAACTTATCCCAAACATATAAAGCATTCTTTTTAACCACATCACGTTCAAAATCAATAGCGATTTTTGGTTTTGAAAAATAGTATTTAAGCCAATTAAATCCGTGTGTTTTCAAAGTAATATTTAGTTTTTTGCTTGAATCATTTAAAATAACATATTCTTTAGGAACGTTGACTTTATTAATATTAAAAACAACTGTGTTGGTATATACTTTTGATAGTTTTGAAAATATTAAAATAATAATGGACAGTATCAAGAACAAAAAAAATACATTTATTTTTCTATTCTTAAAGCCTGCAGTAATATTTAATTTTAATTTTTTAATCATTTAATTTAAAAAATAACTCTGGAAATAGCAGTTGTGGATCCTTTTTACTTAATAGCATTACTATATTTGATTTTAAAAACCCATAGCCATAACCAAAAAACTGAACCATAATGGCCCCTAAAGAAAGCACAGAAACAACAACGCTTTTTGTTGAAAATAATGCCAGTAAAAAAGCCAATATAAAATACAATATATAAGTTACTAATCCCCATGAAATGTTTAGAAAAAACAAAACAACCGAAACTATTAGTCCTAAACAAAAAAGCGAAGGAAACCAATAGGTGATATTTTTAGATTTAGGATGCCATTGATTCAAAATAGGCCGGACCATACCAAATTTATAAACTTGTTTATAAAATTTAAGCCATGAAATACGCCTTTTATGAAAAACAAAAGCCGTTGGAATTAATTTAGACTGAAACCCGAGCGATTTTATACGTATTGATAAATCAGGGTCTTCACCTGGATGAATGGAACCAAAACCATTTGATGCTTCAAATGCCCTTTTAGAAATCCCCATATTAAAACTGCGCGGTTGAAATTCATCTACACTTTTTTTATGACCTCTAATTCCTCCTGTAGTAATAAACGAAGTCATTGCAAAATTAATTGCTTTCTGAAGATTTGAAAATGACTTATGTGCTGCATCAGGTCCTCCAAAATAATCAACATAATTCATGTTCAAACTTTGTTTTACTTCATTAAAATAATTGTTAGGTAAAATACAATCTGAATCTAAAATGATAAAATAATTGCCTTTGGCGTGTTTCATTCCGAAATTTCTGGAATCTCCGGGACCTGAATTGTTTTTAACAAAATAGGATATATCAAGATCTGACTTAAATTTTTCAATAATATCTTTTGAAGGCATGGTTGAACCGTCTTCAACAATTACAATTTCATAGGAATCAGTAGTTTTCAACGCCTTAAAACTTTGCAGAAGCTCATGAATTTCGTCTGGACGATTATAAACCGGAATGATAAAAGAGAATTCTAATTTCATAACGCAAATGTAACTAAACCAATTAAAAAAGCCACCGTTTTAAAGGTGGCTTCGTTTTAATATTTTAACTGGAATTTATTTTAAATCAAAGCGATCCAAATTCATCACTTTTACCCAAGTGGCCACAAAATCTTTAATAAACTTTTCTTGTGAATCATTACTTCCATAAACTTCAGCTAATGCTCTAAGCTCTGAATTTGAGCCAAAAATCAGATCAGCGCGTGTTCCGGTCCATTTAATTTCACCCGTTTTCCGATTGCTACCTACAAATATATTTTTAGATTCTGAGGTTGCTTTCCAAGTCGTGCTTAAATCAAGTAAATTAAGAAAGAAATCATTTGTTAACGTATCTTTTTGTTTTGTAAATACACCATGTTTAGAGTTATCAAAATTAGTTCTTAGAACTCGCATACCACCAACAAGCACCGTCATTTCTGGTGGTGTTAGGGTTAATAATTGTGCTTTATCTACCAGCATTTCTTCTGCTGATGATATATGATTAGCATTGATATAATTTCTAAAGCCATCTGCTCTTGGCTTTAATGCCGCAAATGATTCTACATCTGTTTGTTCTTGTGATGCGTCTGTTCTTCCAGGAGTAAAAGGGACTGCTACATGATGACCCGCATTTTTTGCTGCTTTTTCAATACCAACATTTCCCCCCAATACAATTAAATCTGCTATTGAAACTTTCTTATTCCCAGATTGAGAACTATTGAATTCCTTTTGAATACTTACTAAAGTGTTCAATACTTTTGCCAATTGCGTAGGGTTATTAACTTCCCAGTCTTTTTGAGGAGCAAGTCTTAAACGTGCACCATTAGCACCCCCACGCATATCTGAACCTCTAAATGTGGATGCAGATGCCCAGGCAGTTGATACTAGTTGTGAAACCGATAGTCCAGAGTTTAAAATTTTATTCTTTAAGTCGGAAATATCTTTATTATTAACTAATTCATATGTTACAGCAGGAATAGGGTCTTGCCAAATTAATTCTTCTTTTGGCACTTCTGACCCAAGATAACGTGAAATTGGTCCCATATCACGATGTGTTAATTTATACCAGGCACGAGCAAATACATCCGCTAATTCCTTTGGGTTTTCATGAAAACGTTTTGAAATAGGTGCATATATTGGATCCAATTTAAGTGCCATATCTGCTGTGGTCATCATGAGGGCTTGAGTTTTTGAAGGGTCGCCAGCTGCTGGGGCTCTTTTTGCGTGCGATGCTGCTGTTGGTGTCCATTGGTGCGCTCCGGCAGGACTTTTTGTCAATTCCCATTCATAACCTAACAACACATTAAAATAATCATTATCCCATTTTGTTGGATTGGGCGTCCATGCGCCTTCTAAACCACTTGTAATGGCATCATCACCATGACCAGTTCCAAAAGAGTTTTTCCATCCTAAACCTTGTTCTTCAATTGGCGCTCCGGCGGGTTCTCTTCCTACATATTTATTAGGATCTGCAGCTCCATGTGCTTTTCCAAACGTATGTCCACCTGCAACAAGTGCCACGGTTTCTTCATCATTCATGGCCATACGAGCAAATGTTTCACGGATATCTACTGCAGATTTTAAAGGATCCGGATTTCCATTGGGCCCTTCAGGATTCACATAAATCAATCCCATTTGAACAGCTCCAAGCGGATTTTCAAGTTCTCTATCACCTGTATAACGTTTATCACCCAGCCACTCGGTTTCATTCCCCCAATATATATCTTCTTCTGGTTGCCAAACATCTTCACGTCCACCTCCAAATCCAAAAGTTTTTAAACCCATAGATTCAATGGCACAATTACCAGCAAGAATCATAAGGTCTGCCCAAGAAATTTTCTTACCATATTTCTTTTTGATTGGCCATAATAATAACCGTGCTTTATCTAAATTTCCATTATCTGGCCAACTATTCAGAGGTGCAAAACGTTGTGACCCAGAACCGGCTCCACCTCTACCATCAGCGATACGATAAGTACCAGCACTATGCCATGCCATTCTGATAAAAAACGGTCCATAATGACCATAATCTGCCGGCCACCAATCTTGAGAATTAGTCATTAAATCAAAAAGGTCTTTTTTTACAGCCTTTAGATCTAGTTTTTTAAATTCATTAGCATAGTTAAAATCAGGATCCATTGGATTGGAACGTGAAGAATGTTGACGAAGAATATTCAAATTCAACATATTTGGCCACCAGTTCCTATTAGATGTTCCTCCACCTGCGCTTTGTTTTACAACTCCACTTGAATACGGGCATTTGCTTTCACTGTTCATATGCTTATTATTTTCCATTATTAAAGTTTTTTATGAAATTCTTATTAGCTATAAAGTTAATAATTCTAGGCCAAAAAAAAAGCATAACTATATTTTAATAAATGATATTAAAATCGAGAAAATTTATTGAAAATTGAATTATCATAGTATTTATGAATTAACCCTTTGCCCTTTTGGTGATACCGTGCCACATATAAAATTATTCCATATAATAGCCTTTTCAAATTCCTAAAACAGAAATAGAAATCATCGTATTTATTCATACTTTTGCTCAAATATTTGAAAAAATTTAAACAACTGTTTCATAAAATGGATTTTGAACTAAATCTATTATTGTTCAAGTGAAACAGTGACGTTTTATATTTTGAAAAGACACAAGAAATAGTAAAAGAATCATTGTATGTTGCTGCTTTAAAAACTTTAAAATAAGCACATTAATACCATATAAATTAAATGAAAAAAAAGGAATCCTTTTTTTTCAATAGATTAGAAAGTATAGGATTTGCTTTAAAAGGTGCTTTATATCTTTTAAAAACAGAAGCTAGTATTCAAGTTCAATTTGCTTTGACAATTTTAATCACTGCCTTAGGGTTTTATTTCAACATTTCCAGAACGGAATGGATGTTCCAATTACTGGCCGTTGGAATTGTAATGGGTATTGAAGGCTTAAATACCGCCATTGAAGCCATGTCAGATTTTATTCACCCTGAAAATCATAATAAAATTGGCTTAATAAAAGACATTGCTGCAGGTGCCGTTTTTATTGCCTCAATTTTTGCTCTAATGATTGGTTTGATCATTTATATTCCTAGAATTTTTCAAGGCTTTTAAAGAAGGTATGGTGTCTTAATTTTGACGTTCATGTTTTTTATTTACTCTATTTTAGAGGCGTTGAAAAACATAGTTTTGCAATTTTTTAAATTAAAGTTTCGTTAATGGTAGTAATTTGTATTTTTGTTTAAAATAACAGCGCGTTAATGGCGAAGAATAAAACCAAATCCAATAAAACTTCAAAAGAAAAAAATAAAAAGTTAAGCTTTAAGTTGTCAAGTCAACAAAAGCTTATTTTAGGAAGCTTTTTGGTTATTATTGGCATTTTAATGGGTGTTGCATTTATTTCCTTTTTCTTTACTGGAGATGCAGACCAAAGCGTTAATTTAAATTTTTCATCACGCCAAATAAAAGCAGATAATTGGTTAAACAAATCTGGCGCTTGGGTAAGTGAATTATTTATTTTACGTGGTTTTGGTGTTTCTTCTTTTATCTTTTCAGTTTTACTTTTCCTTTCAGGCCTATATGTTCTCCTTGATACCAATAAAACAAAACTAAGAGGCCATTGGTTTTGGGGAATTATCACCATAATTTGGGTTTCTGTGTTTTTTGGTTTTTTCACTCATATAAATGATGCCCTTGGTGGCACTGTTGGATTTGAAATCAATAGTTTTTTACAAGATTATTTAGGGAAAATTGGAACTGTTTTTTTATTGCTTTTTGTTTTAGTTGTTTTTCTTGCTACCCGGTTTAAAGTCAGTGCTCAAAGTTTTATCAAACCATTTCATTCAGCTAAAAAAAATCTACAAAATGATCTTAATAATTCTGAAGATGATTTTAGCATTCCTTTAGATAATAATTTATCTCTTGAAGCAGAAGCCATAAAATCAGCTTTAGATATTCCATCAGGAAACAATCAGTCCAATCCAAAAAAAGCAACTAAGCAGGAGCCAGATTTAAACCTTGATTTTAAGAGTGGTGACACGGAGCCTGAAATAGAAATGGTGGTTCAGAAAATTGCCGAAGAACTTTCAGAAACTGATAATTTATCCAACAAACTGGTAGAAGATTTTGGTCTGTTTGACCCTACACTTGAATTAGGGAAATACCAATTCCCCCATTTAGATCTTTTAAAAAGATATGATTCTGAAGGTATTACCATTGACAAGGAAGAATTAGAAGTCAACAAAAATAAAATTGTTGAAACCTTAAATAACTATAATATAGGCATTGCCAGCATAAAGGCAACTATTGGTCCAACCGTTACTTTATATGAAATTGTTCCCAACGCCGGAGTAAGAATTTCAAAAATTAAAAATTTAGAAGATGATATTGCCTTATCGCTTTCAGCCTTAGGTATTCGTATTATTGCGCCTATCCCAGGAAAAGGAACCATTGGTATTGAAGTACCAAATAAGAATGCAACCATTGTATCTATGCGTTCTGTAATTGCCTCAAAAAAGTTTCAAAGTTCAGACATGCAACTTCCCATTGCTTTAGGAAAAACCATTAGCAATGAAACTTTTGTGGTTGATCTTGTAAAAATGCCCCATTTGCTTATGGCCGGTGCCACAGGACAAGGAAAATCTGTTGGGTTAAATGCGGTACTAACTTCCTTGCTTTATAAAAAACATCCGGCAGAAGTTAAATTTGTTTTAGTTGACCCTAAAAAGGTGGAGCTGACACTTTTTAATAAAATTGAACGTCATTATTTAGCAAAACTTCCAGATAGTGAAGACGCCATCATTACAGATAATACCAAAGTTATCAATACATTAAATTCATTATGTATTGAAATGGACAATCGTTATGAATTGCTTAAAAACGCTTTATGCCGAAATATAGCGGAGTATAATGTAAAATTTAAAGCACGAAAATTAAACCCTAACGATGGGCACCAATATTTACCATATATTGTATTGGTCATTGATGAATTTGCAGATTTGATAATGACAGCCGGCAAAGAAGTTGAAACGCCCATTGCCCGTTTAGCGCAACTTGCCAGAGCCATTGGAATTCATTTAATCATAGCAACCCAAAGACCATCAGTAAATGTTATCACCGGTATTATTAAAGCTAATTTTCCTGCCAGAATTGCTTTTAGGGTAACCTCAAAAATAGATTCTCGCACTATTCTTGATGGTTCCGGAGCAGATCAACTTATTGGTCGTGGTGATATGCTATTTACCCAAGGCAATGATTTAATACGTGTTCAATGTGCCTTTGTTGACACTCCTGAAATTGAAAGAATTACCGAATTTATCGGTTCTCAAAAAGCATATCCCGATGCATTTTTATTGCCGGAATATTTAGGTGAAGAAAGCGGCACAAGTATTGATATTGATATCGCAGACAGAGATAAGCTGTTTAGGGAAGCTGCCGAAGTCATTGTTACAGCACAGCAAGGATCGGCATCACTATTACAACGAAAACTTAAGTTGGGATATAACAGAGCTGGCAGATTAATTGACCAATTGGAAGCCGCTGGTATTGTTGGCCCTTTTGAAGGAAGTAAAGCCCGACAGGTTTTAGTGACTGATTTAACATCTTTAGATAGACTTTTAGAAAACGAAAATTTATAATTAACATTTTAAAATGAAACATTTAATATTAGTATTTATTGCAGTATTTAACTTGAACAGTTTTGCACAGCATAGTGGGAAAAAATTATTGAAAGAAGTCTCTGATAAAGTTAATGGTTATGAAAATATTTCCATTGACTTTAAATATGTGCTTGAAAATACTTCAGAAAACATAAAGCAGGAAACCAGAGGTGATGTTGTTTTACAAGGTGACAAATACAAGTTAAATATTCTTGGTGTAACTCGGTTATTTGATGGCAAAACACTTTATAATATTAGCCCTGAAGACGAAGAAGTCACGATATCCACTAAAAAAGATGATGACGAAGACCTTATTGCACCAAGTAAAATGTTGTCTTTTTATGAAAATGGTTATACCAGTACCATGGATATTTTACAAGATGTAAAAGGAAGAAAGATTCAATATGTAAAATTAATTCCTATTGATTCAAATTCTGATATTAAATACATTTTGCTTGGGATAGATTCACAAACAAAGCATATTTACAATTTGATACAAATTGGTAAAAATGGCACAAAAACTACCTTGACAGTAAATTCATTCAAAACAAATGAGCCATTATCAAAATCCTTATTTAACTTTGACACTAATAAATACAAAGATTACTATATCAACAAATTAGATTAGTTGGCTCTTGAAAGAAATATTATCAAATTTTAAAAATTCTTTTCATATCTTTTTAAAGGTTTTTAATATGAGAACGCCGTGGTTTCACACGTTCTTAACCTGCCTACCGGCAGGCAGGTTTTATAATTAATTTGTTGGACAAATGATTGATAAAATTTAACGTGTGAAAATATTAGATAGATACATATTAACTTCATATCTCAAAACTTTTATCAGCGTGTTTTTAATTCTCATGCTGATTTTTGTATTACAAACCATTTGGTTATACATACGTGAACTTGCCGGTAAGGATTTAGATATCATTATTATTTTTAAGTTCTTAATTTATTTTATGCCAAAACTCATTCCTTTGGTGTTGCCACTAACTATCCTATTGGCTTCCATCATGGTTTTTGGTGATTTTGCAGAAAACTATGAGTTTGCGGCTATGAAATCAACAGGTATCTCACTCATGAGGGCTATGTCTGGATTAAGTGTATTTATCATTATTTTAGGAATCGGCACTTTTTTCTTTTCAAATAATGTGATTCCGTGGGCCGATTATAATTCCTTTAACCTAAGAACAAATATTGCCAAAACTAAACCCGCCATGGTTCTGGCCAAAGGTCAGTTTAATGAAATTGGTAACTATAATATTAAGTTTTCTGATAAAACCGGTGACCACGGTCAATATCTTAAAGATGTTGTTATCCATATAAAAGGAAGTGATGGTAGAACAAATTCAACAACTATAAAATCTAAATCGGGCGAGCTTGTAAGTTCAGAAAAGTCTAACGTTTTAAAATTGGTTCTTTTTGATGGTAATTATTACAATGACCTTAAACCTAAAAATATAGCCGATAGAAATAAAGTGCCTTTTGCCAAAAGCAAATTTGAAAAATACACCATCAATATTGATTTATCCATGCTAAACACACAAGGTGATATGGACGATAAATCAATAAACAATAAATATAACATGCTTAATATTAGCGATTTGAATTACACAATTGACTCATTGGCCAACAAAAACCAACAGGATTACAAAGAATTTTCAAATAAAATTTATGAACGTGCCGTTACTTCATCACTAAAAAAACCAAGATTAAAAGAAAAAGACAGCCTATATACCGGTACTATTTTAGATGTTTTTGAAACAAAAAATAAAGAGCAGTTATTAAGAATTGCCTTAAACTCTGTTAAAAGCACCTCCCAAATTTTAAAATCCCAAAAAATCAATCTCAAAATTGCAACCAAAAATTATAACAGTCATGTCATTTCATTACATGAAAAATTAGCATTGGGTTTTGCTTGTATCATATTGTTCTTTGTTGGTGCACCATTGGGAGCATTAATTAGAAAAGGCGGAATAGGTTTGCCGATGATCATTGCTATTTTACTTTTTTTAACCTATCATTTCATAGGGATTTTTGCAACCAACAGTGCCAAAAATGGAAATTTCAATCCGGTAATAGCGGCATGGTTTTCAACGTTAGTCATGTTACCACTTGGCATTATTTTAACCAAAAGGGCTACGGAAGATAAAGGATTGTTTGGATTTGGTAATTTTATTGAACCTTTAAAAAAACTATTTAATATTAAAGACTCTGAAGCTATAGATTATAAATTTTTGCAACCATTTACAAATGATAAATTGTTTGATATCATTAAAAACTACAAAACGGATGGGTATCAAGAAGAAATAAGATTTGAGGCCATTTCATTATTAAATTCGCGAGGGATCAAAAACAATCAGCTACTTGATCAAGGAGTTTTTATTAACGATGAATATCCAGTTTCCAAAAAGCAATCCACAGATTATTTAAACCATGCAAAATTCTCAATTACTTTATATTTGATTGGATTAATCTTATTAATTTTATTTTTTGTTTTCAGAAATAATAATATGCCATCTGTAGCAACTGCTTCCCTTCAAATAAGCTTCATTTCATTTTTATTATTTATTATATATTATATTAAATCCTACTTTAATTTAAACAGGTTTTATAAGATTCTCAACAAAAAAGAAAAATCACCTCATATCATATTACTGATTATGGGAATCCCTTTTTATTTTCTAACGTATATACTTTTAAAAAGAAAAATTAAGGATGACTTAAAACAAAATTGTTTAGATAGTTTAAAATAAGCTATATCTTTGCATTATGATGACAGAAACCATAACAAAAAATACCGCTGTGAAGTTTAAACTTAACACCATACATGAAGCCATTGAAGACATCAGAAATGGTAAAGTAATTATTGTTGTAGATGATGCTAATCGTGAAAATGAAGGTGATTTTGTAGCTGCTGCAGATAAAGCAACGCCAGAAATGATAAACTTTATGGCAACACATGGTCGGGGACTTATTTGCGCTCCACTTACTGAAAACAGATGTAAAGAATTGGATCTTAACATGATGGTTAGGAACAATACAGATCCAATGGAAACTGCTTTCACTGTTTCTGTTGATTTACGTGGTCATGGAGTTTCTACTGGTATTTCAGCAAGTGATAGGGCTAAAACTGTAAAAGCACTTATTAATCCAGATACCAAAGCCTTTGAATTAGGACGTCCCGGACATATTTTTCCTTTAGTTGCAAAAGAAGGTGGTGTGTTAAGAAGAACGGGGCACACAGAGGCTGCTATTGATTTTGCACGATTGGCAGGTTTAAAACCCGCCGGTGTTATCGTTGAAATTATGAATGTGGATGGGACTATGGCAAGATTACCCCAACTTCTTGAAGTTGCAAAAAATTTAGATCTTAAAATAGTATCCATTGAAGATTTAGTTGCCTATAGAATGCAGCACGATTCATTAATTGATAAAAAAGAAGATTTTCAAATTGAAACCCGTTTTGGAAGTTTCAGGTTAAGAGCCTACCAACAAACAACCAATAATCAAATACATATTGCCTTAACAAAAGGACAATGGAAAGATAAGGAGCCTGTGCTAACCAGAATAAATTCAACATTAATTAATAATGATATTCTTGGAACCCTAACCAACAATGTGGACAAGCAATTAGATGAGATGTTTAAGGTGATTAATAATGAAGGCAAAGGTGCTATCATCTTTATTAATCAAGAATCTAAATCTATGAATATTTTAAAGCGATTAACCTTTTTAAAGGAAAACCAAAAGCCTAATAAAATTGCCAAAGCGCCCAGAATTGATATGGACACCAGGGATTTTGGAATTGGTGCTCAAATACTTCATGACCTCAACATACATAAACTGCGAATTATTTCAAATTCAGAACAAACCAAACGTGTAGGTTTGATTGGTTACGGATTGGAGATTATTGAGTATGTTAAATATTAAAAAAGGGGGAGCAAATAAATAAACGCATTCACACCCCAAACATTGATTAATAGTGCAAAAATAAACATGCATTTTTTATACTGCTTATAAAGTAAGGCTGGTCTTTATGAGTTTATAACTATCGGTTTCGTCATACCCACTTGCCCAAAAGTTTACGCCATCAAAAGCAATACCCTGCATCTCAAAATTGGGCACTTTATAAGAGGCTACTGCTTTAAACGTTGGTGTTGTTTGGCATTTGTGCAGATAGACACCAGCAGCAACATATAAGAAGTCATTTTGATAGTCTAGACCATTTACTTTAGAAAAACCCAATGGAATGGTCTGCTCTATGGCTCTATCGGCCACATTTACGAGATTAAGACTGCCTTCATCATCATTGGATGCTACCCACAGATAATCTAGATCAACAGAGGCCATGCCAACTATTTTAGTTTCAACTTCTAAATTAAATGGGGTACCACTGCCATCTATTGAAGAAACACGAATTAAATTGGAATTGCCATTGCTTTGAAAAAGGTACCTATCTGGAATCTCAAACTTTTCAACTTCGACAACTTTGGCAATATTTGGAGTGCCAAATAGACCCACTTCTGTAAATGTTACTGGATCTATAAATGGAATATAGGTTGAAGTATCATTCATGCCATAGACTATTTTAGTTTTGTCATAGGTAAAGGCAATATCCACGTCACCGCTCCAAGGGGCATCACCTTCACTTAAAACAGAAAGTTCTTGTATCCAATCTTCTGAAGTGGGCGCACTTTCATTTTTTATTAATTGTAATGTGCTAGAGCCATCACTGATACTAAGTGTATTTTGGCTTAATGTGTATTGAAAAGACTCGAAACCCTGCACATTTATTTCAATTTCAGATCCTGAAACAGTGTAATCAATTTTATCAGTTCCTTTAAACCCTAAATCATTCTCAAACAAAAAACTTATGGTGTTATCGGTATTGAAAATGAGGTACTTGGGTTGCGATTCTAAAAAAGCACCACTGGTAACTTCCCATTTTCCTAATAATTGGTTTTGCTCTACATTAGTATCGTCATCATTACCGCAATTAAATAAAGTGATTGATACCAGTATAATTATTGTGTATTTGATTAAATTCTTACTCACAAAATGTTTATAGGTTTTGTGATACTCTCGATTTGTCTTTGAAACATTCATGATCTTATGGTTTTATTTTTTTATTAGTTTTTTTAAATCATCTGTATCGGAATAGTTGATTCCCGAAAAATTGAGATCAGTAACCGTAATCAACAAATCCTCGGAATTCGCAAGTTGATCTTGCTCATAATCGTTTGAAATGGTTATTTCGGCAGTTCCCGAAGCTTTTCGAGAGTCTTCATTTAAAGACACCGTTCCCGATAAACTTGCTTTTGGGTCTTGATCTATTTTATCGCCATATTGTGTGTAAAAGGCCGTTATTATTTTTCCGTCTTTGGTTGGGCGTTTTAGTTGTACCCAAACATTATTCAACACATTTTTATCGACATCATATTCCAGCTGTATAGATTCATAGCCTTTTTCCAATTGCTTTTTAAAGCCAATGGTGGCCGTACGCACTTGGGTTGAGCTATTTCTTGACACCATACCATCACTTGTAGTGTATTCCCAATCTTTGCCGTTTATTTTGCATAACACCTTGTTGTTGTTTGTCTTTTTTATTTCGGTTTTTGCGGTTTCGAGTGTTTTATTTTCAGAAGTTGAAACTGAGTTATGTTCTTTTTTGTTGGCTTCGCCACAAGAAAATAGTATAAAAACTACTAGGATGATGCTTAAATTTTTCATGTTTGTTTATTTAAAATTGTTTTTTTTTTGAATCTTCTTCTTTATTGTTATCGAAGTGGTTTAAACTATAGCCGTTGGTATTCTGAGGTATTGATTTGAAAATTGGCGCGTTCAAATTTTGTGCATAACATGGTGGTTATTTTTTCTCTGTTGCCTCTTTTTTTAGAGGTTACAATTTTTAAAGGCAAGCCCGAATAGATGGCTTTAAGCGAATCATCATTAACGGTGATACCTCTTGCCAAGATGTAACCAAAAAATTGTGCTGTTACTGCGTTTTCGCCAAAGGATCCTTCAGTTACATCTTTTGCTACCCATACCTCACTTGTTAAATTATCACTGGTCATCCTGAATAATTCGCATTCATAACCAAGAATAGTTCCGTAACCGGCAGATTCATAAATTTCTGGGTTTTCTGCATCATTAAACTCTTTTACTAAACTTTTCAGGTTAAAAGGCATAGACATCACTATTTTACCGTCTCCTTCGCCCATATAGGTAAACATTTTGTTCATTACATTATCATAAACAACTACCACATCGCCATCGGTTTTAGAGCAGAAATAACCTCCGCTTGACGGTAAATAATAATCAATTACTGTTTTTCTGCCTCTTGGGTTTTCGATTTCCAATTGGTAGATATAATCAAATGTATAAACGTCGTTTTGTGCGCTAATTTTTGTAAAAGGCAACATGGTTAATACCATGAATAAAATGATGGTTTCCTTTAAATATTTTTTATTGGTTTTATACTGTGTTTTCATGGTTTCTAATTGTTATTGATGTAATTTTAATTATGATTCCTTTTAAATTTCTTGTTATAGTTTTACAAACTCAACACGCCTATTATTTGCCTTTCCTTCGGCTGACGTGTTATCGGCAATGGGTTGCGTTTCGCCTTTACCATCAGTAACAATGCGGCTACTGGAAATTCCGTATTTGTTAAGCATGGCATTTTTTACGGCTGCTGCCCGTTTTTTGGATAATTCAAGGTTATTGGTGTTTGAACCATCGGCATCGGTATGGCCAATTATCTTGATTTTTACTTCAGGGTTGTCCTTGAGCACCGTGGCAATTTCGTTTATAATGGTATAAGATTCCGATTTTAGGGCATCACTGCCAGATTCAAACTGTATGGCCGTGGTAGAGAGCTTGCCTTCTGTTAACAATTTACTTCGGTTGTCAACGCCTGCTTTTCCTATCCTGAAATTGGTAATATATACCTCGTCCTTATCTGGTTCATCACGAAGCCCTTTGGTTAAAATCTTGAATGTGTTGACCGCTTCAGGTACCAATCGGGGAACATCTACCAATTTGTTCTCATTCATCCAAACCCTCATACGGGCTTTGTTTACTGCGATGGATATGTGGGACTGACCGTTAATGGCATTTCTATAATCCTTGCCAATTTTGTTGCGTAATATACGTTTGCCATTTTCTTGTTTCTCTACCACGCCAGGAGACGATATCCAAGGGCAGGGTGAAAGTTCTACCATGGCAAAAGAGGTTGGGGAATCAAAAAGTTTTGTGTTTTCCAACAATAATTTTATCCATGCCTGGGAACTGGTTTTACCATCCAATCCCGTAACCAATAAATCAAACTCTATGGTGTAATTTTCTGGCAGTGCTTCTTTGATGATGGGTACATAGGTAGAATTTCCTCCTAGGCGAAGCCATTTTGTGCCTTCGATCAAAACAATTTCCCCACTACCATTGGTGTCCCATTGCGAAGGGAAATCGCCCTGTGCATCTTTAGAAAAATCATCCTCAAAAAGAAGTATGGTTCCTGGTTCAAAATCTGATGCTCTATTAATACTCCTTTGGGATTGAGATGAACTCTCATTGGTATTTGTAGGAGTTTTTTTATTATCTTTCTTTTTGCCTTTTGACTTTTCTTCTTTTTTGTCATCAAATACACTTCCCAAAGCTTGGTCTGTTTTTTTTTCGGTTTCGCGTTCTACTCGTTTTTCGACGGTACGTTCTGCAGCTTTTTTTGCTTTGTCACCCAATTTTTTCAAAATTTGGGCTTGTCCTTGAGAAATGAAACCCAAGCAAAATACGAGCAGTATTGTTTTTAATGTCTTCATGGTCTTAATTTTTAGTGTCCTTTAATTGTGCTTCCTTTATCTTTTTTTCTATGGCTTTGCCAAGCGAATCTTTTTGCTTTTCGGTTAAATCTTTGGCCTGTAAATAATACCAGTTTTTGTATTCTGCTTTTTGTTCTGCTGGCATGTCCATTTTATCCAATAATTCTAAAAAACTTATTTTTTTATTGGTTGATTTTCCGTCCAGGTTTTCGCCAAAAATTTGACCTAGTGTTCCTGCTCCCATATCCATAAAATTGTCTTTTTTAACTTTGGGAGTGTCTGTTTTTGTGCTATCAGT
Source organism: uncultured Flavobacteriales bacterium (assembly GCA_963976005.1). Classification (GTDB taxonomy): domain Bacteria; phylum Bacteroidota; class Bacteroidia; order Flavobacteriales; family Flavobacteriaceae; genus Yeosuana. Next base: position 44,289 of record CAXBJF010000007.1, read on the forward strand.
TTTTATAGGCTTTTTTTTTGTTTGTGCCCTGCTTGTATTGGCAACAATCATTGCCAAAAATAGAAGTGTAATCCAGAGCGTTCTACTCATTTGATTTTTCTGTGAAAATTTCATAATTATATTTTTCATTTGTTTATCATTTAAAATTTGTTATAACAAAAGGTTTACATTTTGAAACTCATTTGTGAACTACTGCAAATACCAGCGCTTTGCTTGGCTTTTCAATTGAACCTTAGCGGAGCTATGTTGAAATTGAGAAACGGCATTCATTGTGTCTCAAAGTCTCATTACGAAGTTCTAATACATAATGCGGGTTTAATCAAAAGCCCACACATCATTTTTACCTGATCCATCATTACCTGCAATAACCCATAGTTTGTTATCCAACACTACAGAAGAGTGAAGATACCTTCCTGAAAAAGGCGCACTGGCAGTGGCTTCTGTCCAGATAGTGCCATCAGCACTGTACCATACATCATTTTTACGTGCCCCATCATAACCTGCAATAACCCATAGTTTGTTATCGAACACTACAGAAGAGTGAAGATACCTTCCTGAAAAAGGCGCATTGGCAGTCGCGGCTGTCCAGCTAATGCCATCAGCACTGTACCACACATCATTTTTACGTGATCCATCATAACCTGCAATAACCCATAGTTTGTTATCGAACACTACAGAAGAGTGATAATCCCTTCCGGAAAAAGGCGCACTGGCAGTCGCTTCTGTCCAGGTAATGCCATCGGCACTGTACCATACATCATTTTTTTGTGCCCCATCAAAGTCAAATCCCCCAATAACCCATAACTTGTTATCGAACACTACAGAAGAGTGCCCTTCCCTTCCGGAAAAAGGCGCATTGGCAGTCGCTTCTGTCCAGGTAATGCCATCGGCACTGTACCACACATCATTTTTTTGTGCCAGATCAGCATCAAATCCCCCAATAACCCATAACTTGTTATCGAACACTACAGAAGAGTGCCTAAACCTTCCTGAAAAAGGGGCACTGGCAGTCGCGGCTGTCCAGCTAATGCCATTAGCACTGTACCATACATCATTTTTAAGTGACCCATCATTGCCCCCAATAAGCCATAGTTTGTTATCAAAAACTACTGAAGTGTGAGACAGTCTTGCGGAAAAAGCAGCATTGGTGGTAACCGCTTGGGTGGGCATATTAAGGCCTCTTGTAGCGAAACTGAACATGTTGGATGTTGTGGTAGCGCCTTTGCTATCCTTGGCAACCACTTTCCAGTTGTAATTTGCATACATAAGTAACCGTTCGGTAGGCTGGTAGTTGGTGCTACTTATATTTTCTGCGAGCAATGTGGTTGGGTCTGCTTCGTTGCCAACATATAGGCTATAAGAAACCGCATCGTTTTCAGGGTCAACTGCTTCTTGCCAACTAAAGTTTGGTTTTACATCTACACCTGTAGCATTGTTGGTCACGGCTATAAGCGCGAATGCTTCGGGTGCTTGATTAGGTGCGGCACCTCCATCATCGTTTTTACTACAGTTAAAAATGGTAATAGTAATTAAGATTACTGTGATGTATTTAAATAGATTTTTCATAATTTATAAAGTTTTAGTTTTTATTCAAAAGCCCACACATCATTTTTAAGTGATCCATCATCATTACCTGCAATAACCCATAGTTTGTTATCCAACACTACAGAAGAGTGAAGATACCTTCCTGAAAAAGGCGCATTGGCAGTTGCTTCTGTCCAGCTAATGCCATCGGCACTGTACCACACATCATTTTTTTGTGCCCCATCAAAGTCAAATCCCCCAATAACCCATAGTTTGTTATCGAACACTACAGAAGAGTGCCCTTCCCTTCCTGAAAAAGGCGCACTGGCAGTTGCGGCTGTCCAGCTAATGCCATCGGCACTGTACCATACATCATTTTTACTTGACCCATCATAGCCCCCAATAACCCATAGTTTGTTATCGAACACTACAGAAGAGTGCCCTCCCCTTCCGGAAAAAGGCGCACTGGCAGTCGCTTCTGTCCAGGTAGTGCCATCGGCACTGTACCATACATCTTTTTTATATGACCCATCAGAACCTGCAATAACCCATAGTTTGTTATCGAACACTACAGAAGAGTGATATTGCCTTCCGGAAAAAGGCGCATTGGTAGTCGCTTCTGTCCAGGTAATGCCATCGGCACTGTACCACACATCATTATTATATGGTGACCCATCATCTCTTCCTGCAATAACCCAAAGTTTGTTATCGAACATTACAGAAGAGTGAAGATACCTTTCGGAAAAAGGCGCATTGGTGGTAACGGCTTGGGTGGGCATATTAAGGCCTCTTGTAGCGAAACTGAACATGTTGGATGTTGTGGTAGCGCCTTTGCTATCCTTGGCAACCACTTTCCAGTTGTAATTTGCATACATAAGTAACCGTTCGGTAGGCTGGTAGTTGGTGCTACTTATATTTTCTGCGAGCAATGTGGTTGGGTCTGCTTCGTTGCCAACATATAGGCTATAAGAAACCGCATCGTTTTCAGGGTCAACTGCTTCTTGCCAACTAAAGTTTGGTTTTACATCTACACCTGTAGCATTGTTGGTCACGGCTATAAGCGCGAATGCTTCGGGTGCTTGATTAGGTGCGGCACCTCCATCATCGTTTTTACTACAGTTAAAAATGGTAATAGTAATTAAGATTACTGTGATGTATTTAAATAGATTTTTCATAATTTATAAAGTTTTAGTTTTTATTCAAAATAGGATAGCATTGCGTTATCAAAATTTTAGGTTTTAAAATGCTCTAATAGCTCTTACATTGAGTACATAGGTTTTATAGTAGCTCACTGTTTCACCTGTATCAAATTGTTTTAACCCTGCGCGGTTTTCATCTTCTTCGCTTGAGCTCCAATAATTAGCTTCTTCAGCAATTGTTTTAAATGCTTCACCACCATTGGCAATGGCAGTTGTATTAATTATATTTCTACCAAGGTAGATGTGGTTAAGCTCACCAGAACTTGGTAAATACCAATCGGTATAACCATTAAGCTCTAAATCTAAGCACAATCTAGCAGCGGTTTCAATATCTGGAAATGCTGCGGCAATGGCTTCGGTATTTGCTAAACCAGTGCCCATATTTTCATTTGTGTTGTTTAAAAACAAGTCATTGTAACCCCATAGTATGGATGCACTTTGATCTTTTGTAGCGCAAATAAGGCCATGTTCTCCTGTGTCGTCAATAAAAAAAATGACACCGCCTTCATAAAAACTTCCAATAGTTATGCCTTCGGGTTCGCTATTTTCATCATCATTTTTACTGCAATTAGATAATGTTAATGCAACTATGATTAGTGCGATATGTTTCAATAAATTATTCATAATAAGTGTTTTCAGTTTTGTTCAATTTTGTTCAATTGCTTAATATTTTATAGTTCTTTTGTTAAAATATAGATAAAGTATCCTAGTGTTAATACCAGTTTTGTTTCGCTAATGGAGACTATTTTTAAAGTTGCGGTTCCGCCATAATCTACAGGGAATTGTATGTCTTTATCTTCATTTAGAGTGTAATCTACTTGAGGATAATTAGAAAACCAACAGTCTCCAACTAAATCAAAACCACTTATAGCAAGACCGAAATCATCAATAACATGTTGATATTCTAATGTTTGGGCATCAATAAAATCATAGTATGATTGTGCTTCACATGTAGAGGCTTCACCATCTGATGTTACACTATAATACCATTTGCCAATGAGCAGTTGTTGTGTTGTTGGCTCTACATTTTGAAACGCATTGTTGTCATCGTCTTTACTGCAACTACTCCATGTTATTACTACTAATGCTATTGCAATTGTTTTTAGTGCGTTTTTCATGATTGTTTTATTTTGATTATTTGTACTTTATTTTTTTAAATGATGATATCATATACCCCTGTATCCTGATTAGAAATTATGATGCGTAATCTTTTACTTATAGTATTTGATGGACCAGAAGTACCACCAAAATCGCCAGCAGTAAATAAAAAATTCATATTGTACATTTGTTGGTTTTGTAATTCTACAGGACACCTAAAATTGCCTGAAAGTAATTGTCCAGTCTTGGCATTGTCTCTATCTGTTTCTGTCCATCGAATCCTCATGGCTTCACTAAAACTATTAGGTACAATAACCCAAGGCGCTTCGATAGGTTCTAGAAATTCGATTAAACTTTTTGGTTCTATATCCCATTCCATGATTCTTAAACCACCTGAGTCTCCAGCAGTAAAAAGGAAGTTATACGAGGTGTTATTTTTTAAATAGAGTTCAAAGCTGTCAAAATCGTCGTCTTGTGTAAAGGTGCGTTCAAAACCATCTCCAGATATTTTAAATGAAAACGTTGGAGGTGTTGTATCGGTTTCTGGTATATCTGTTTCGCAGTTTGTAAAAAAGAGAAACGATAAAAGTGTGCATAAAATGATTAATTTGCCACTTGCCAAATAGCTTTTTCTTTTTTGGTGTTCTTTATTTTTCTTTGAAAATTTCATGTGTTACGGATTTATAAATTCAACTATTTCTGTGCTATTATGGTTATCAATATTTATTCTTAGTCTTTTTGAAACAGCATTTGATGTATTTACGCCACTAAAATTGCTTACAAAAAAATAAAAGTTAAACGTACTGCTTCTCCGAGGGCTTCAAAATTCCCTACTAAATATTCCCTGTTAGTGGGTTATTAATATCTCCTTGCCATTCAATTATCTTGCTTGGAGGACTGTCACTAATCGTCCAAGGGCTGTTTATCGCAGAACCAAATTCTATATAATCACTTGGTGGTATTTTCCATTGTATGGTTTTAACTCCACCGTCATCACTTCCTGTATAGATAAAATTATAGCTTGTACCATTTTTTAGATTTAGCAAGATGCTTTCATAATCGTCATCTTGGTCAAACGTATAATCAAAGCTGTCACCCGTAATTCTAAAAGTAAATTGGGGAGGTGTTACGTCTGTTTCTGGTATTTCGGTTTCACAACTTTGTACTACAATTAGCAATAGTGCGATTAATGGATAGATTAAATTTTTCATTTTATCTCTGTTTTAAAATTCAATTATTTCTGTATCGTGGTTGCCTATATAGATAGCCAGTTCTTTTGATACGCTATTTGAATCGCCAGATTCACCGCCAAAATCGGATACAAAAAACCTAAAGGTTGCCAAAATATTTTCGCCATTGGCTTCAAAGGTTCCGGTTAGAATATTGCCTGTTAATGGGTTGTTTGAATCACCATTCCATTTGATAATTCTGCTTAAGCCCGAAACGTTGTCTTGCCAAGTGTCAGGTATGGCAGAATCAAACTCTATATAATCACTAATAGGGAGTTGCCACTGTATGGTTTTAACACCACCTTCATCACTTCCGGTGTAAATAAAATTATAGCGAGCCCCGTTTTTTAAATTAAGCTGCCTGTTGCTATAATCTTCATCTTGATTAAATACATACTCAAAGCCATCACCCGTAATTCTAAATGTAAATTGGGGAGGTGTTGTGTCTGTTGTTGGAATATCGGTTTCGCAACTTAACGTTGTAAAGATGAATAGAATGATTATTGAATATTTTAAATGTTTCATGATTTTTAGTTTTATTATGTATTTTTTTATTGCTGAAAGGGCTAGTATTGATTGTTGATTTTGAGTAGTTAAAAATTGTTAAGTATTTAACATCTAATACGTTATTACAAAAATAGCACTGGCACGTGCATAATAAGTGCCATCTGTTAAAGAGGTTTCTATACCGTTTTTCCATAGTTTGGCTATATCATTGCTGCTTCCCTCTTCATACCCTACTGTATAAACATCGCCATTTAAAACAAATACTGAATTTGCTTTTGCATTATATGTCCCATCTGTTAAGGGTGTTGCTATGCCATTTTTCCACATATTGGCAACATCGATTGTATTGTTTTCCCTTTCATAACCTACTACATACACATCGTTGCCCGAAACATGTACTGAATAGGGCACTGCTCGATTTGACCCATCTGTTAAGGAAGTCCCCATCCCATTTTTCCAAATTTTTGCTACGGTTATATCACCATTATATTCAAATCCAGTTGCATATACATCATTACCTGAAACATATACTGAAGTAGCTTCTGCACGATTTGCACCATCTGTTAAAGGCGTTGCTATGCCATTTTTCCATACTTTGGCTACATCATAAAAATCTTCTTCTTCAAATCCAGCTACATATACATCATTACCTGAAACATATACAGAATTGGCATTTGAATAATTTATACCATCTGTTAAAGCTGTTTCAATGCCATTTGTCCATAATTTGGCTTCACCAGATTCATAGCCTGCTACATATACATCGTTGCCTGAAACATATACGGAAACTGCATAAGCATTATCAGTACCATCCGTCAAAGACGTTTCTATACCGTTTTCCCAGATTTTAGCGACGGTTTTTGTGCCATTAAATTCGTATCCTGCAACATACACGCTGTTTTCTGAAACAAATACCGAAATGGCTTCTGAATAGTTAGAACCATCAGTTAAAGGTGTTCCAATGCCATTTTTCCATATCTTGGCTACAGTTCTTAATCCATTATCTTCAAATCCTGCTATATATACATCTGTTGTTGTTTCAGGTATTGGATCAGGATCCTTATTACAAGCGGCTATAATACATATAAGAAGCACCAGTGTAATTTGTTTAATGCGTGTTTTCATGATTATTATTTTAATAATGTTTAAATGTTAGTCTTCTTTAATACTCCATATTTTTCCGGTTGTAGTCTCAAAACCAACGTAACCTCCAAATACCCAAATAGCGTCATTGTAAAGTAAGGTTGTATGTGCTGCTATAGGCTCTATAGGGTTTAAACCGGCATATTTTGTCCAGTCTTGTAGATTGTCTGAATAGTAAATAGCATTTGTGTAAACCGCAGCATTGGTGCGTCCTCCAATGATCCATACTTTATTGTTATAAACCGTTGCAGTATGGACATTTATTTCTGGGAATACCGATGCGTTATTGGTTATTAAAGTCCAATCGCTACCATTGGTGCTGGTCCATATTTCGTTAAGTTTTGTGCCAGCTATATTTACGCCACCAATTACATACATAGCACCATTAAAAACAACGGCTTTCTGGCTTACTCGTGCCGAAAAAGCATTGGTAGTTTCTGTTGTCCAATTTTCACCATCTGGAGAAGACCATACTTTGGTGTTTTCGGTATCCCGATCTCCAGCAATTACATACATTTTACCATTAAATACAATGGTATTATGGAAAGCAACTTCGCCAAATGGGGCAGTTAAAAATGGATTTGTCCATGCAGTTCCATCTGTTGAGTACCAGATATCTCCTAGCCAATCGCCATCATTCTTTTCGCCACCTATCAACCAAAGTTTGCCGTTAAATGTTGTTAAGGTATGGCCGCATCGCTCTCCTACTATGTTAGTAACAGAACCCCAAGCCACACCATTTGCACTGTTCCAAACGTCACTGCTAAAACCTGACGCAGAGTAGCTGTTTATACCACCAACAGACCATACTTTACCAGCATGTAATGCCATGGCATTACAGGCAAAATCGCCCATTTGGTCTTGAGCGGTTTCTAGGTTAATGGTTAATGTAAGCGGCGTAGTTGGATCATTTGAAGTGTTATTGTCATCAGAGCATGATAAAGAAAATACCATTATCGCAATAATTAATAGTTTTGTTTTTATTGTTTTCATCATTTTATTTATTAAAGGTTGTTTTTTTTATGATTTTATTTTTGTGCACTATTTTTAACGTGTATGCTCCTTTTTCTAAATGGTTCACATTTAGGTAAATTTTGTGTTTAGGGAAGTGGTCTAATTCACCTTTAAAGGTTTTTTTCTTTTTAATCATTTTACCTTTTTATTTCAGCAGGCTATTTAATGACTTTAGGTTTAACGTTATTTAAAAAATCAATACCTAATTTAAAACTCGCTGGTTATAACGAGGTTTTTTATGGTGCTATTAATTAAGATGTTGTAAATGTAAAATGTAGAAAATGAGAACGTTATAACACATGTAACAAATGCTATAACCTGTGTAACATGACTAAAAAAAGTAACTTTTGTGATGTAATAAAAACGAAGTCCTATTTAAACTTACTACAAGATGTTAACGATTGTAGCTTTTAAATAATGAGGTGGTTTAAACTTTTTTAATGGTAAATTATGAAGATTTTTTAGCGTATTCAGAGGGCGTACATTTGTACATATCTTTAAAACATTTACTAAAGTATGCATGATCGTTAAACCCTACCGTATATCCTATTTGAGAAATGTTGATATCCGATTTTTTAAGTAATTGCGCTGCCAGTTTTAAGCGTTGAGAGCGAATAAATTCCGAAGCCGATAACCCTGTTAAGGCCTTAATTTTTCGGTGCAATTGCATTCTGCTTAAGCCTACCGCTTTGCTGAAATCTTCAATACTAAAGGATGCCTCTACCAATTTATTATCTAGTACGGTTTGTACTTTTTCAAGAAACTGCTCATCTAAACTCGTTATGGCAATATCTTTAGGCATTAAAACAACTTCTTGACTGTAGCGGCTTTGAAGTTTTTTCCTGATCTCAATGAGTTTGGACACTTTAGTTATTAAAATTTTTGAGCTGAAAGGTTTTGTTATGTAATCGTCCGCACCAATTTCTATACCTTTTAATTCATTTTCCTCACCAGCTTTGGCAGTAAGCAATATGATGGGGATATGGCTGGTGCGCTCATCGTTTTTTAGCGCATTGGTAAGGGCGATACCATCTTTTATGGGCATCATAATGTCTGATATGATGATATCTGGAATATGCTCAAGTGCTAATGCAACACCTATGTCTCCATTAGATGCTGTTAAAATATTATACGATGTTTCAAAAGTTTGTTTTAATAAGGTTCTTACATCTTCATTATCCTCAACAATCAATAAAATAGGTTGGTCGTTATCTGTAAATTCTTCATCTTCCTGTGTAACTTGATTTTCTAAATTAGTTTCAATAGCATATTCTATCTTTTGGGAATCCATAAATTGCTCATTTTTAAAACTGTTTTTACTTACAGGGAGAGCTACTGTAAACGTTGTAAATTCATTGGGAATACTATCCACTTTTATAGTTCCCTTGTGCAAATCCACAAGCTCTTTTACTAAGGCTAAACCAATGCCCGTGCCTTGATTTTCTTCACTGGTTTGATAAAACCGTTGAAACACGTTACTTAATTGTGCTTTTGTTAAACCACCACCTGAGTTTTTAACTTCTAGGAATAATTTTTCGTCTTCAATGGAAGCATTACAAACCACAGAACCATTATTAGGGGTATATTTTATAGCATTGGATAATAGATTGATGGTTATTTTATCCAAAGCATCTTTATCAAACCAAGCCTCTTTTCCAGTATCTTTTATATCTACTTTATAGTTTATGCTATTTTGTTTTGCTGCATAGTTAAACGATTCGCCTAAAGCAGCAATAAGTTGAAGTGGATTTGATTTTTGTATATGAAGTTTTAACTGACCCGCATCTATTTTTGAAAGATCCAATAACTGATTGACTAGTGATAATAACCTATCGGAATTTCGTTTTGCCATGACAAATTTTTCTCTTTTTGTATCTGTAATACCAGGGTCTTCCAAAGCTTCATCAATTGGATTGGATATAAGTGTTAATGGCGTTCTAAATTCATGTGAAATATTGGCGAAGAAATTTGATTTTGCGGTATCTAATTCTCTAAGTTTAGCATTTGTTTTTTGACGGTTTCTATATAGCACAAATAAAAACAGTCCAGCAATGGTTGTAATTCCTAAACCTGCTAACATTAAATTACGTTGACTCTTTTTTTGCTGTTCGGTTAATTCGTTTTGGGTTTTTAACAGCGTTATTTCTTGTTCTTTTTTTTCGGTTTGGTATTTGGTTTCTATATCATCTAACGAAGTTCTTCTTGAGACGGAAATTGCAGAGTCATTCATTACTTTATGCTTTAATAAATAATTAAAAGCATTTTTGTAATCACCAAGGTTCTCATAGGAATCATAGATTATTTTATTTATAGATGATAGCCTTCCGTAGTCAACAGATTCAAATGAATTAAATAGTTCTGCACTTTTCTTTTCATGAAAAATTGCTTCTTCATATTTTCCTATATTGAACAAATGCCTTCCAAAACTCCAATTACCAATGGCCACTTCTTCAGGGATTCCTGAATTGTTTCTAAGCTCAAAGTATTTCCGCATGTAAGATGTAGATTTTTCCTCATTACCGACACCCAAATAACCCACTCCTAGAGCGTAGTACAAATCTTTAATATATTTATTTTTATTAGAAATATATTCGTTTGCTTTTTTAAAATAACCTAGTGCTTCTACACTTCTTTTTTGAGCATCTTCAATATGACCTAGCCTTATATAAATATACCCTTGCTTAGAAGAATCTTTAAGCTGCTGTGCCACTTTAAGTGCTTCTAAATAATATGTCCAAACCTTTTTCAAACTTTCTGAATCATTAATATCTTCAATTAACCTCAAATGAACATTACCCATACTTAGTCTTGTAGAATATAGGATATGGTTTTTGATGTTTTTTGATATTAAAATCGAATCAGCTTTTTGATAATTGAGCAATGCCATTGAGCTATCCCATTTTACATAGTTTATATTTCCTAATATAAAATATGCCCTTGCTAAGACTTCTGGGTTTTTTGAAGACAAAGCGTGTTCAATAGATAATGCTATTATGTTTTCGGCTTTTTCAATTTCCATCGAAGCTCTATAATATTCAGACAAATCACTTTCATATGTAGATTTTAATGCTAAATCTGACGTGTTTTTAATTAACAGAAGTAGTGAATCAACTTTTTGTTGATTTTGTCCAAAACAAAACCATGAAATAAAAAAGAAAAGGGTTAAGTGTGTGAATTTCATAAATACAATTAATAGCTTTATAAATATACACAAATAATTAATTGCCAATTAATTACATCTATTTATATTTTACCGAACCATCAAATTACTCTATAAATCATAAAAAAACCGCTACAAAATAAATGTAGCGGTTCAATTATTATCGATTAAATAAAAATATTAACCTAGAACAGATTTAATAACTTCTACCATTTTATTGGCTCGTTCTTTAATCTGTTCCTCTGTCCAAGATAATTTAATCAAACAAGAAATATTCCGTCCAATATAATGGTCTGATTGCTTGAATGTTTTATTTTGAAGATATTCCAATCCTTTTTTAACTTCTGAAGAAATTGGATATAATGATTTTAAGTTTTTTAAATGATCCCATTTACGAATATAATGCCAGTTATTATCATAATAATGAAAACAGGCATCCACCCCATTTTGTTTAAACCCATCTGAAACTTTGCGAGCCATCTCTAAATCCGGTAAAAAGAAACTTAAGAACGAATAGTTCTCCTCACCGCCTTCAGGAACGGTTCTAAAAATCACTTCTGGAATTTGAGATAATGTTTCACGGATTATTGTATAGTTACGTTTCTGAATTGACAAAAATTCAGGCAATCTTTTTATTTGCGCCAAACCAACCGCTGCGTTAAGTTCTGAAACCCGGAAATTATAGCCTAAAAACGGATGTGTTTCAGCGCCTCGGTCATTTCCAACATGATCATGCCCGTGGTCAGAATAATGGTCGGAATTTGTATAAAATTCTTTGTTGTTCGTGATGACTGCACCGCCTTCACCACAAGTAATGGTTTTTACAAAATCAAAAGAAAAACTCCCCACATCACCATAACATCCTAAAGAAACACCTTGATACGTTCCACCAATGGCCTGACAAGCATCTTCAATTAAAACAAGATTATGCTCATAACAAATGGCTTTTAAGGCTTGTAAATTGGCCATACTACCGCACATATGTACGGGCATAATCGCTTTTGTTTTTTTTGTAATTGCTTTTTTTACCGCTTCAATATCCAAGGTTAATGTATCATCAATATCTACTAAAACCGGTATGGCTCCCAGCATCATAATAGCTTCAAAACTAGCAACAAATGTAAAACATGGCATTATAACTTCATCTCCTGCCCCTATTCCGGCTACTGCCAAAGACATGGATACCGCTGCGGTACCGCTACTCACCACATGTGCATGCTTGACTTTAAATTGATTTTGAAGTTCTGTTTCCAGTTCTTTCGCCTTCCAGTGACCTTTGCGCATACCGTCAAAGCCATAACGCATTAAAACACCATTTTCTAAAACATCGTTTACGTGTTTACGTTCTAAATCTCCAAATAATTCAAATCCCGGCATATTGTATATTTTTAATCTTTAATCTTTAATTTTAATTGAAACTGCTTTTGCGTTAGGGATTGAGCGGTCTGTTTGAGCTCTCCCGATTTTTATCGGGAAGCGAGTAGTGAAAGCCCGACCCTTGTGGTAACGCCCACTCATTTAATTTTTCTATAATTCTATAACCGTCTCTTCAATTGGTTTTCTAACCTTTTTTAAGCTGGCAAACATATCATCATCAGCTCTATACCCAACCGGTAAAAGCAAAATAGATTTTAAATTTTTATCACTCAATTTCAGTAAATCATCATAAGCGCTTGCTACAAAACCTTCCATGGGGCAAGCATCAATACCTTCAATAGCGCAAACGGTCATTAAATTTCCCAAGGCAATATATGCTTGGTTTGTAGACCAAAGCTGACACTCCTGAACTGTTCTTTTTTGCATGGATTTTAACAGATCTTTTCTATAAGGCTCAAGAATGGTTTCAGGCGTGTTTCGTATGGTTTTTACGGAATCAAAATATGTATTAACATCCTCATCTTTTATATTTTCCTGGATACAAATCACCAATAAATGTGACGCATCTGCTACTTGCGATTGATTATAGGAATGTTTAACAAGGGATTCTCTTAATTCCTTATTTGTGACTATTACCATTTTGATGGTTTGCAGGCCAAATGAGGTTGACGTTAAATTAAATGCTTGTTTTAGTATATCTAATTTATTCTGCGGAAGTTTTTTAGAAGTATTGAATTTTTTTGTCGCATATCGCCAGTTTAACTGCTGTATCGTATCCATTTTATATTAAATTGTTATACAAAAATAAGGTTTGAGTACTATTTTAAGGCACTATTTTCTATAAATTAATCTAATAGAACGATTATAAAATTAGTGCTGATAGTAATTTAAAAATTCGAAACATCTACTTTTACGCATAATGAATAAATCTTTTCAAAAATTAGTCTTTTTATTTGAAAGAATTAAAAAAGGGTTCTATATTTGCAGCCGCTAAAGGAGAAATGGCAGAGTGGTCGAATGCGGCAGTCTTGAAAACTGTTGAGGGTCACACCTCCGGGGGTTCGAATCCCTCTTTCTCCGCTGGGAATGTATCAAATTCCACTAAAACCCTGTAAATTAAATGTTTACAGGGTTTTTAATTTTATTCAATATCAAATAAAACCATAAAATATCAAATAAAAAGTGCGGGATTCGGTGCGTATTTTTTAAAATAAAATTTACGCACCGAATTGATTGTTAAATGCTGTTATACAATGCTTTACAAGCATTGTATAATTTTTATAATTGATATTTTTTTTGTATTTTAGTGGAGATAAAAAATACGCACCGATGCAAACTACATTCTCCATCCTATTCTACCCACGAGGAAATGACATTGACAAAAACGGTTATGCACCCATATATGCACGCATCACTGTAAATGGTAAGCGAAGTGAGTTTAGTATAAGGCGTAAAGTGCAATTAACGCGATGGAATTCTGATGCAGGTAAAATAAGAGGCACTACTCCCGACGTTCGTGAATTGAATAAATATCTTCTCTCAATAGAACTTAAGATTAATAAAATTCAAGAACAGCTATCGGAAAATAACATTTTAATTACTGCAGAAAAAATCAAAAACATCTATTTGGGAAAGAATAGCAATCAAAAGATGCTTTTGGCGATTTTTCAAGAACACAATGATCAAGTTAATGAATTAATTGGCAAAGATTTTTCAGCAGGAACAGCGGAACGCTATAAAACGGCAATGAAGCATGTTACTGATTATATACTAAAAGAGTATCAAGTTAAAGATATTCCTGTTAGAGAAGTAGATCTTAAGTTTATTACTGGATTTGAATATTATCTAAAAACTACAAGAAACTGTGCTCATAATTCAGCAATTAAATACATAACGAATTTTAAAAAAATCATTCGCATTGCCTATGCCAATGACTGGATTAGCAAAGACCCATTTATCCATTGGAAAGCCAAACTTAAAATTGTGGACAGGGAATTTCTAACAAGTGACGAAATTCAAAGGATTGTTGAAAAAGATTTTTCAACTGACCGATTGAACCAAGTTAAGGACATCTTTATTTTTAGTTGCTTTACAGGGTTGGCCTATGCAGATGTAAAAAAGCTTACCAAAAATGACATTGTTATTGGTATTGATAGTCAAAATTGGATTAAAACCAAAAGAACAAAAACAGATACCAGAAGTAATATTCCTATTCTTTCAATCCCACAGGCAATTATTGATAAATACGAAGCACATCAGGAATCTTTGGACACTGAACTTTTGCTTCCTGTTTTAAGCAACCAAAAAATGAATGCTTATCTCAAAGAAATTGCAGATTTATGTAAAATAAATAAAAACCTGACATTTCATTTAGCTCGTCACACCTTTGCTACTACTGTAACACTTACAAATGGGGTTCCTATTGAATCAGTTAGCAAAATGCTCGGGCATAAATCTTTGAGGACGACACAACACTATGCTAAAATCATTGATAAAAAAGTAAGTGAAGATATGAATGCCTTGAGATTGAAAATGGATTCCATTGAACAAAACAATGCAAAAAAATCCATAAATCAATAAGTTAATTAAAGTCGCATCGATATATTATTCAGCCCTTTTAAATCCCGAAATCTATCAAAACGTTTGTTTTCTATTGTTAATAACCCATAATCTTCCCAAAAACTGTGCGTTTTTGGTCATTTAGTTTCATGCTAAATGATGCCAAATTTTACCAATTAAAATGTTTTTATTTTACGGTCATAAAAATTAGTTTATTTTAATTTAATATATTGTTTATCAGTTATTTGTGAATAACTAATTAATTTTTTTTCTTCTTTCAACAGCCCCATTTTATACCTTTATTACCATAATCCCATAAGGGAAAGCAAAAGCGCTTTTGTTCATTTTATTAATCTAAAAACAATAAAAATGGACACTATTTTAATACTGGAACGATTGGATCGTTTAGAGAAACTACTTATAGGAAGCAAAGAAGTATTGACCTTTGATGAAGCCAGTGATTACACGGGCATATCCAGAAGCTACTTATATAAGCTCACAGCTTCCGGAAAAATTCCCCACTCCAAACCCAACGGAAAAATGGTCTTTTTCGATAAAAAGAAACTTGTGGATTGGTTACTACAACATAAGCGAGAACCCCAACTAAAAATAAAGGACAACACCCAAGCAGGTAATCTGGCGAATAAGAATGCCTAAACTTTTTTAAGGCAAAATCAAACAGTTAGCAATTTGCCATGACATCTTATGGCATAAAAACAATTCTTATGAAACAGATACCCTATATACGTGTGGGAACCTCCTATTACAAACTTGTCAAAGCCCCAACCATAGCTGGTCACTTCAACGAGATCCTGGTACACTGGAATATGGAAACCATCAAACAAGATCATGGCAAAGACCATTTGAGTAAAATCCCAAAATATGATGGCTTTACATGTATTCCAAGCCATTTGAATTTTAAAAAGGAATATTTGGGTTTTTACAATATCTACTCCCCTTTGGGCAAAGTGCCCAAAGAGGGAGACGTTACCTTATCTCTAAAATTTATAGAACACATCTTTGGTAAACATTATGAATTGGGCTTGGACTATTTACAATTATTGTATCTAAAACCTATTCAGGTACTACCAATATTATGCTTGGTATCCAAGGAACGCTCCACGGGAAAGAGTACCTTTTTAAAATGGCTCAAGGAAATCTTTGAGAACAACCTGACCTATCTGACCAATGATAGTTTTAGCAGCCAGTTCAATGCCGATTGGGCAAACAAGCTATTGATATGTATTGACGAAGTCCTGTTTAATAAGGAGGAACTTACTGAGCGCATCAAATATCTCAGTACCACCAATATCAACAAGCTAGAAGCTAAGGGCAAGGACAAACGTGAGGTCGAGTTCTTTGGCAAGTTTATCCTTTGCAGCAACAATGAAGAAAGCTTTATTAAAATTGATGCCAATGAAACCCGGTTTTGGGTAATCAAAGTACCGGTTCTGGAAGCAGAACAGACCAACTACTTGGAAAAATTAATTGAAGAAATCCCAGCCTTCCTTTATTATTTAGCAAACCGGAAACTACATTCAAAACACTTAACACGCATGTGGTTTACTGCCCAACAGATCAAGACACAGGCCTTAACAAAGTTAGTACAGAACAATCGCAATAGAATTGAAAAGGAACTGGCAAGTATTCTGATGGGGGTGATTGAAAAATTTGATTTGGAAGCCGTTGATCTATGCCCAATGGATGCCCTATTGGCACTGAACAGAACGCGTGTAAAAACGGACTTGACCCAATTGAGGAGGTTGCTGAAGAAGGATTGGAAACTAAGCAACAAGGACAACTCTAACAGCTATCAAAAATTTGTGATTTGGACGGACGGAGATATGACCTTGGTAGATGCCAAGGGTCGCTATTTTACCGTTGAGAAATCATTTTTAACTGAAAATTTTGATGATTTGATGACGGAATAAAAAACCTTCCGTATTTGTTGGGCTAACCCCGTCATCATAGTATCATCATTTTGTCATCAAAAAAAATAATGATGACAGGATAATACTTTAAAAAAACGAGAATGATGAAATGATGACATTTTGATGATTTGGAAAACCTAATGTTTATAAGGCTTTACAAGTGAAATCATCAAATCATTAAAAAAACACCTAAAAACACATTGGCTTATGAAAAGAAAAATAAATTGTGAAACAGCCCGTAATTTTTCAGTGGAAAGGGCACTGGAAAAATTAGGGCACTTTCCCAATCGGACAACGGAGAAAGAAGCTTGGTTTCTGAGTCCACTGCGGTCAGAAACCCAAGCCTCTTTCAAAGTCTCCAGGACCAAGAACCGATGGTACGACCACGGTGAGGGTATTGGAGGTAACGTGATAGATTTGGTATGCAGGATTCTAAAATGTTCCATAAGTGAAGCTCTGGAATTTTTGAATGATGGGATTACCATTGAACCATCGAACCAACTGACAATCTTTAGTAAAGAACAGAACGAAACAGGTATTGTCATTGTAAATGTTCAGGACATTGGACACCCTGCCTTGGTTCAATATCTAAACTCTAGGAGCATTCAAATCACGGTTGCCAAACACTATTGTAAAGAGGTTTGGTACAGCTATAAAGAATCTAAGTTTTTTGCCATTGGATTGGAGAACAACAAAGGAGGTTGGGAACTGCGGAACAGGATTTTTAAAAACAGTAGCAGTCCCAAATCCTATACCCACATCAAACGAAACAGCAATCAACTGATTATTCTGGAAGGGATGTTCGATCTATTGTCACTGGCCACATTGGAACAGGAACTGTTGAACATTTCGGATATCATGGTTCTGAACTCCATTGCCTTTGTAATGGACATGAAACCCTATATCGATGGCTATGAACAGACCTTGCTCTATTTGGATAATGATACGGCAGGAACTGGAGCTACTAAATACCTTATGGAAACCAATCATAAGGTTATCGATAAAAGAGATACCTATAAAAACCATAAAGATCTAAATAACTATTTGTGTGATGGCGGATGACAATAACTTTGATTTTACACCAAAAGATAACCAAGGTCAAAAACAGCGGACGGTACAGATTCCGACCGAAGCACTGAATAATTTGGAGGTCTTGGACATGGAAGTGGTACCGAACATTTCGGAAACGGAACTGTCCATGGGGAGGAATTCGAGATGTGTGTCTGTGGACACATTCTCGTTTGCTCCCGAAGGTCGCAAAGAAAAAAAGAGAGTGTTTAAGGGGAAGGGTGACCTCGTTAAGTTTCGATGTACCGTTTATGAAAAGAAGCTTTTGAACGTTAAGGCAAAACGGGCGGGATTGAGCCTGAGCGAATATGTGAGGAGAACCGTTTTTGAACAGGACATTACGGAACGTTTTACCGATGAGCATATAGAAATTTACAAGATGCTCATCAAGTACCATAACAACTTTAAGTCCATTGGGAACATGTTCAAAAAACGGAACCCCAAGCTTATGGAAGAAGTGCATGCCTTGGCGAACGACATCAAAGAACACCTTAAAAAGTTTCAATCATGATAGGAAAAGGGAAAAGTATATCCCACACCCAGGCTTCCATGTCCTACGGATGGAACCAGGAAAAGGATGCCCTGATCGTACTCAAGGAATTCCTGCATGGGGATTCCCCTGCAGAAATCACCAAGGAGTTCAAAATGGTCCAGGACCTGAACTATCATTGTACCAAGAATACACTCTCCTTTGTCATCAGTCCGACCATTGAGGATGGAAAACACTTGGCAGCAAAGGAACTCAATGAAATCACGGCACGTTTTATAAAGGACATGAACCTGGGCGAACGCCAAGCGATTGCCTTTGTGCATCAGGACAAGGAGCATAAGCACATCCATTTATACGTCAACCGTATTGATTTTAGGGGCGTTGCCTACAACGATAGCTTTATTGGAAAGCGCAGCCAATTGGCCGCTGAAAGAGTGGCGGAACGTATGCGGCTGACCACGGTCAAACAGGTGCAATTTGAAAAGGCATTCAACTCGATGGAAATCCGTACTGAAATCAAACGAAGGCATGACCTGACCATGAAACAATTCCAGCCCAAATCATTTGATGATTATATAAAGGCGATGGAGACCAATGGGGTAAAAGTTATTCCAACGATAAATAATCAAAACAAGTTACAGGGATTTCGGTTTGAATTTGATGGCCATAACCTTAAGGGCAGCGAAGTCCATCGCAATATGTCCATTGGGAATATTGGAAAACAGATGTCAGGGATACAAGGCACTAGTATTTTAAAAGACACTGATGTAACGATCAAGCTAGCGGGTAAAGCGGTTGACCTTACTCCAAACTTGGCTTTAAAGATCACCAAGTTTATTATTAAAAGAGCCATCGATAAAGGAATCGATATAGGATATTAATTAAACATAACAATCATGACAAAATTGGAAGAACTAACAGCCCTTTTGGTTAATGAGCTCAATGATTTTAATAAGAGCATTGAAAGACTGGAAAAAATCAGCGAACAATTGAACACGACCAAGATTAAGATGGATGTAGTGGAATACAAAACCATTTTTGAGGCGCATCAGAAACAAATGGCTTCATACATAAATAGCATGGAACGCTTTGAAAGTCGATTTGAGAGTAAAATTAAGGAAGCTAAAATTTATTCAACTTGGGCGGTAGTGGTGTTTGTTATGGCCGTGTTGTTTGTAATCATTCTTTGTTTCTTATATTTATATAATTAGAAAGTAGTATGCTCAAAACCATTTCCGTTTTATTAACATAGGAATCTAAATGAGCAAAACCCCAAATGATGTTTACAATTCCAAATGGGGTTTATAAGTTTATTAGGTTTTAAATCTTATAGCTTTTTTAAACTTTTTGTTTCCGTTTTGTTACTCTCAAAAATGCTTATTGCATAACCTCCGCCAGCAACGCTTTGTTGAGATAATTTTGATTTACTCGTTATCTTGAACTTTTTTATGATGTATGCCTGAGGATTGACTTTATAATCGGCATCCTTAGCATCGGCATACACAGTGGCAATATATACTTTATCATTATCTAAAAAATCAAATTTGATATTGGAAACCCTATTCGTTTTACCATTAACATTACCAATAAACCAATTATTTGTTCCTTTTACTTTTCTGGCTATGGTTATGTAACTTCCAGGTTCTGCTTCAATATAGACGCTTTTTTCCCAATCCATTCCTACATCTTTTATAAATTGAAAAGCATCTAAAAAGCGGTTATAATTCTCAGGTAAATCTGCCGCCATTTGCAACGGACTATACATGGTTACATACAAAGCTAATTGGTTAGCAATGGTACTATTTACATGCGAATGATTATCAGGGTTTAGCTTGCTTATATCCATTTCAAATATACCTGGTGTATAGTCCATAGGTCCACCAATCAATCTTGTAAAAGGTAATACAGTAACATGATTTTCCTTAGAGCCACCAAAAGCTTGATACTCTGTTCCTCTGGCGGATTCATTGCTAATTAAATTTGGATAGGTTCTAGCTATTCCCGTTGGTCTAACTGCTTCATGTGCATTTAGCATAATATTGTAATCTGCTGCCTTTTCAAGGGCATATTGATAATGGTTGACCATCCATTGGCTATAATGGTTTTCACCCCTAGGCAAAATATCACCTACATATCCACTTTTAACAGCATGGTAACCATGATCTTTCATAAATCTATAGGCTTTATCCATGTGCCTTTCATAATTTCTAACTGATGAAGATGTTTCATGGTGCATTATCATTTGAACGTTTCTAGTTTTTGCATATTCTTGTAATTCATCTACATCAAAATCGGGATAAGGTGTTACAAAATCAAAGACATAATCTTTTGAATGTCCAAACCAATCTTCCCAACCAATATTCCAACCTTCAACAAGAACACCGTCAAATCCATGCTTATTTGCAAAATCAATATATTCTTTAACATGCTCTGTAGTGGCGCCGTGCTTTCCGTTGGGAGTTGCTTTCCTGTAATCCGTTACGCCTAATTTTACTGCTTTAAGATCGTCTGTGTATGCCCATGAGCTTTTTCCAGTTATCATTTCCCACCAAACACCAATATATTTTAAAGGTTTTATCCAAGACGTGTTTTCAATCTTGCTAGGCTCATTTAAATTATAGGTTAGCCTTGACGCTAAAATATCACGTGCATCATCACTTACTATGATAGTACGCCAAGGTGTAATTGCTGGTGCTATCATATAAGGCCTGTCTCCTTTTACATCTGGTGTTAACCAAGCTTCGAATACCATATTTTTATCATCTAAATCCAAATGCATTACTGAATAATCAATTAAAGCTGCCTCATGTATGTTAATATATAACCCCTCATCTGTTTTCAGCATGAGAGATGTTTGCACCCCTGTGGGCGAAAATGTGGTTTGTGAAAGGTTATCCGTTATCGAATTAGTCATTAATTTTCTTATTTCAGAAAGGCGGGACTCTGTATAATCATATTCCTGCGTGTCATAATCTCCAGGAATCCAAAATGCAGTATGATTTCCAGTCATAGCAAATTGCGTTTTTTCATCTTCTATAACAAAATGCCCTAAGTTATCTTGTTCAGGAAACTCATACCTAAAACCAACTCCATCATTAAACACACGAAATCGAATAATCATTTGTCTATTACTTTCCTGATGATTTAAAGTAACAGCCATTTCATTATAGTGGTTTCTTATTTGGCTTTCTTCACCCCAAACAGGTTGCCAAGTCTCATCGAAAGTTGAAGTTTCTGTATTTGAGATAGCGAAATTATCAAACAGGTTGTTTTCGTCGTTCTTTAATATAAAACCCAATTTGCTATTTTTTATGACTAAGGCATTCTTAAAAGAAACTTGATAGGCTGGGATGCCATTTTCATTTAAAGAAAATGTTAAAGCCATGTTTTTATCTGGAGACAGTAATTGCTGTGCAACGATGCCATTTATGGATAATTGAAATATTAAAAGAATGATGAAAAAGCGTTTAAGTGTCATTATAATTTTTATTTAGTAATTGAAATGATTGTTTTTTGTTTTGAGTCTGGTATTCGAATTGTAAGGATTTGGTTTTCTGAATTATAATTAAACCCTGAATCGTTAAAATTTGAATTTATACCCTCATTTATTTTACTGAGGGTAGTTGGCTTCAACTTGGCATTATTCAATAGAATTTTTTTAGGCTTTGATGATAAATGTATCTGGATCACATAATTGCGTTTTTCAGTTTTAAACGAATTATTTTGATTTTCAAATAAGCTAATTTCCAATAAACTAGTACTGCCATGGGATTCGATTCTGGTTTTTGAAAATATATCCCTTTTATAATTGTTTGTAGTACCGTCATCTTCATAAAGTTCAAAAGCACTGGGTTTTTCTGATGGAAATATTTCAAAAATTACTGGCGCATGTTCTATTTGATTTATATACTGCATTATTGGCATTTTAGAGATAATAGCTCCAGATTTCACAAACATAGGAATAGTCTTAAGTGACACTGGGTATTCAATTGTTTGTTCTCCACTATACATTTTTTCTGGACTATTATAGTCTATCCAATTTCCCTCAGGTAAGTAAAGCATCCTTTTTGTTGCGCCTTCTTTTATTATCGGTGCAATTAGAATATCTTTTCCTAACATAAATTGATCATCAATACCATATACGTTTTCATCATTTGGAAACTCTAAAACCAAGGCTCTCATTATAGGTATGCCAGTGTCGTAAGCTTCGCGTGCTAGAGTGTAAGTATAAGGATGTAATTGATATTTAAGTTCAATACATTGTTTAGCAATTTGTTCTGCTTCAGGACCAAATAGCCATGGTTCCACAGCATTGTTTCCTTCATGGTGTGCGCGACTTAAAGGATTAAAAACACCAAATTGTAACCATCTAATGTATAATTCTGAAAATTCATCATAATTGGTTATATCTCCACAATATCCTGATATATCTGTAGTCCAAAACGGTATTAGGCCCAGACCAGCAGATAACCCTAGGGGAATTTGATTAGCTAAATTTTTCCAGCCAGACGTTACATCCTCTCCATTGCCACTGTCTCCTGACCAACCAAATGTATAACGCTGTAATCCTGAGTAAGCAGCTCTAGTCATTTGGAAAACCCGTTGATTTGGATTGTGTTTTTCAAATTGTTCAGTTACTACTTTATCCCAAGTTAACCCATATACATTATGAATTTCATCATGCATCCCTAAATGGTGCTTCATTTGTAACCTATCTGTGCTCTCTTCATTACTCCATGCGGGTTCTCCCATGTCTGTCCAAAAGCCTTTAACACCATCATTAATTGGTTGTTGCTGTAAATTTCCCCACCAATTGGCTACTTCTGGTTTTGTAAAATCAACAACACCTGCATTGCCGCCCCAAGGCCATGGCATGTCATAACTTTTTCCAGAACGCTTGTCGATTACAAAATAGTCGTTTGAATTTGCTTCTTGCCATTGTTCAATGGTTGCTTGAGAAACAACAGGGTCTTGCGAAACAATAACCTTAAAGCCATTTTCAGCTAAATCTGACAACATTCTTTTTGGATTGTCATACCTGTCTTTATGCCATTTAAAATTTTGAAGCCCATCTACCCAACCAATATCTTGATAGATGATATCACAAGGTATATTTCGTTCACGATATTGTTTGGCTATTTCCATAGTTAGTTCTTCATTTGTTAACAGACCTCTACTTTGTGCCCATCCAAATGCCCAATTGGGTGGCATGATTGGTTTACCTGTTAACTCGGTATAACTTTTTATGATTTCTTTATAGTCTTTACCATACATGAAATAATAAATGAACGCTCCATTTGGGGAAGAAAACGAAAAGTAGTCTTTTGATTCTTTCCCAAAGTCAAATGTTGTTTTGTAGGTGTTGTCAAAGAAAATTCCGTAATTATAACTGCTCATAAAGAAGGGAATGCTTTTATAAAGCGGATCTTCACTATCAGAATAGCAAGGTTTATCACTATTCCACATAATAAATGAGTTGCCTCTTCTGTCTAAAGAACCTGTCTTTTCACCTAGACCAAAGAAATGCTCATCATTTCTCAATTTTTTGTAAGCCTTAATTTTCGTCCCTTCAAGTGTATAGGGATGTGAATCATCGTCACCTAATAGTAACCTTTGGTATTTATTGAAAATTTGGATTTTGAAAGGTGACTTATAAACCATCACTCTCAAATCATCGGTGAAAATTTCGTAAACCGATGCTGATTCATTAACGGTGATTGCATAGTTTGCATGAAAATTTTCATTAATGACGGCAAAGGATTTGTTATTCTTATTAAAATTTCCCTCAGGAGCATACCAGAATTTTATGTTTTTTGAATCTAAAAACTCAAGTGAAATTTTAGTGTTGTTTTCACAAGAAAAAACAACCTTATTTTTATCTGAAATGGCACTAATTAAATTTAATTCATTTTGGGACCAGCTAATATTAAAAACTAAAGCTATTAGGATGCTATTATATATTCTTACCATTTTCATTTAATTTAATTGGTTATGTTTTAAGATAATGTGGAATGTTCAATTTTAAATATGAGTTTTCAATTTCCCTATATGATTTAATAGCATTAGAGTTTTCCACAACTGCTTTTGCCAGATCGGCAATAGGATCTACTGACTTCTTTACTTTTTCCAAAAATACAAACCAATTGAGGTATTGAGGCAGATATTTGGTTGCAACACCATAAAAAGGCTTGATCCATCTTTCGTACAAATTATCTAACGAATTCACATGCTGAACATGATAGCATTTGTTTTTAACATGTTGTCTTGATGCTACAAATGTATGATGTTCTAATTCTTTATTTTTAGCCCATGATATAATTGATGGATGAGAATCTGAACAAAGAACATTAGTGTCGCTTATTAAATCACCGATTGTTTTCTCAATACTTTCGGTATCTATTCGTCCCATCTTAGCTATTCGCATTACTGAATTCCCTTTCCGGTCTGAGGCAACCATAACGGATACTTTGTCGTTACTTATGCCTCGTTTTGTTTTTCTATCACTCGGCCTTTTATATGCATCCCTGCCTAAATTCCTTTTCCCTTTTTCGTTTACATTTAACTGTTTGTCGTCACATTCCACTATCCCTGAAAAGGATGTTCCATTCATTGTTGCAACCGCAGATAATAATTTATGTCTCCAGTCAAATATAGTTTTCATATTAACACCTAGTTGTTTAGCCGCTTTTCTAATGGTTACACTTTCAATCGTTAGTTCTAAATATTCTTGAAACTTTTCAATCTTCTTTATTCCTGAAATTGCAGTACCTGTAAAATCATTAAAAGTTTTCTTACATTCTTTGCATTTATAACGTTTACGTCCTTTGTAGTCTCCATGACCAAATATATCTGAGCTAAGACAGTGAGGGCATAAAATTTTTTGATCCTTATTGAGCTCAGTTTTTATCTTATCTAATTGAGGGACTAGCCCAATTTCCTTCTTGAGTAGAGCATATAACCTCTTTTTTTCGGAAAGGTCTAGGCTTGTAAGTATCTCGTGTATTTCCATGAGTTGATATTTTAGCAATAAAGATAATAAAATCTACATTATTCTAAAACATAACCATTTAATTTTATTGAAGCTCAAACTTTATACTTTCATTATATAAATTGACAGTAATAATATAAGCACCTTGAGTATTTGACGTAACCATCCATTTATTATCTGGTCCTTCACAGGCGTTAGTAATAATGTATTCTGTACTTGTTAATTCATAGCCATCTTGTGGTGGATTAATCCAATTTCCATCGCACCAATCACCGGTAAATGTTGAGATTTTTATCGAACCAGGAGTTAATATTCCTTGATAAGTAAACTCAAAAGCATCATCTTCACTCTGGATAAATGCTTCAGGCGACCCAATGTTCCATCCACTTGGAGAGCCATCACCGACAATATAAAGTCCAGAATATTCTGGAAATTGTTCTTCAAATGAAATGGTGTTTTGTAAAAAATCAACGGTTATTTTATAACGCCCTTGGCTGCTAGAAGTTACAGACCATTTATTGTCTGGTCCGTCACATCCCGATGTTACAATAAATCCATTACCTGTTAAATCATCGCCATTATTTACGGAATTAATCCAATTTCCATCACACCAATCACCAGTAAATGTTGAAATTTTGATGTCTCCAGGTGTTAACAGTCCTTCAAATACAAAAACAAAGGGGTTAGTAATATCTTGAGTAAATGCTTGTGGTGACCCAATATTCCATCCACTGGGTGAGGCATCTCCAACAACATACAGATTATTGTATGGTGGAAGCAAATCGGTGACTTCTATTTCCATAGTAGTAATATCACTTCCACCCTGTCCTTCACTTGTAAGCGTAACGGTATACATTCCACCAGAAGTATAGGTATAGCTAGGGTTTTCTTCGGTTGAAGTTCCTGTACCATCGCCGAAATCCCATGTGTAAGTTGTTGTATTTTGACTTAAGTTTTGAAAATTAATTTTAAACGACGTTGAACTGTCTGCTTGATATGAAAAATCAGCATTAGGTGTTCCAAAAACAGTTATTTCTTGGGCTAATTGACTTTCCCTGTCTTGATTAAACGCTTTTAATAAAACCGTGTAAGTGCCACCAGATGCATAGGCATGACTTGGGTGCTTTTCATAGGAGACTTCAGAATTATCGCCAAAATTCCATTCATAGCTTTCTGCATTTTCTGTGGTATTTGTAAAACTTACCAACTGAGGACTATTCGTTACAAATTCATAAGAATAACTGGCAGTAGGTGTTGGCACGTTAAGCACTTCATCATCATTATTACAAGAAACAATTAACAATCCTAAAGCCCAAATGGTAATATATTTTAATACATTTTTCATAATTACTTGTTTTAGTTTTCAATAACTATCATGCTCCAATATTCAAGATATGGGACTGTGATTGTTATGGCATTATCCGTTTGTTCAAATTCTAATTCTTGTGAAGATCCTCCTTTATAATCTGGAGAGGCAAACCATATTTTTGAAACTGGAGCATTGGTGTTAATTTTTAAATCGAAACCTTCAAATGAGTTTGGTTTAGTTTGTGTTTTATTATTATCTCTCCAATTTAGAGAAGAAACCCCATCGAAATTCAACAATTGAATAACCATTTTATCGTCTAGTTGTTTGCTGACTGCAGAAGCATTTCCAAACGTTGGAGGCCAATTATTGACACCAATACTACTAGATGAAATGGTTGGTATAATGAAATCACCACCATCCCTCAAAAGGTTTTCATACGCAACCATAAAATCATAATATTCTAATAAAGAAGCTTTGAGCTTGTCTTCCATATATAAATTATTATAGGGAAAATATTCTCTTGACAACATGTGTTCTCCTAGTTCTAAATGCGAACCTCCGAAGGCGAAAATCACGGCATCAGCCAATAGTACACTTGGTGTATTAAACGCACCTTCACTAGAGTCATAATTCATATATGCCGCTAATACTGTATTATATTGGTTTTCTGATATTTGATTATTTTCCAGTATTACTTGGGCTAAATCCGAATATTGTTCTCTAGACCAAACTTCAGTATAGGCAAAATCAACTGGTGCTTTTAGGATTTGGTTCTGTCCAAATTGATCAACGGCATTTAAAGCATGTTTTTTATTAGGGTATCTTTCTGTTACCGCTTCCATAAAATCATTATAGCTATTTTCCAAGTTTACTTGATAGCCGTTATAATCGTAGATCGTTCCTCTATCTCCTAATTGGTCCAAATGCCAGCCGTCAAAATCCAGATTGTTGTAAACATCGTCGGTTTTGTTGAAAATATAATCTTGCCATGCGTTATTGGCCGGATCCGTGACAAGTATCGCTCCCAAGCCCCCTAGGTCATGCTTGTTTATGGAATTGCGGTACTGATCGTTATAAAGTAACCATTGGTTTGAAAACCCGTCACCGTCCTCAGGATTCCACGCACCAAACAATAAATTATAGAACATTGAAGACATATTTAACTGGTGACCTTTGTCAATGTATCCTTTTACGGTTTCCAGTTTTACTTCCCTATTGAATAAATCCAACCAAGAGCTTTCGGGATTACCCGTATTATCAAGAGGCAATGGGATATGATGTTTAGCAAGCCAATCATAATATTGTATGCCGTTGATATGGTGATCTTTGAGATTGTTTAGTATGTCGCTTCTCTGAGATGAATTTACATTACCAAACTCTGAAAGAAATCCATATCTAGGGAATTTAGTCCAATCGGATGACACATCAACAGCTACAGTTCCTAATATGGTTTCATCGCCATTGGTTTTTTTTACCAGCTCTACCATGTAACCTTTAAAATCATCAGATGGCGGAGTCCAAGTCCATGAGTTGCTACCTAGAGGTTCTTCATTTAAAGTCTTTCCTAAATATTTATATCGAATGCTTGTACTAGGGTGTACAGCGTTCACCGTAAAAACCACCTCTTCTCCTGGGCTGTATTTCGCTTTGTCCTTTTTTAATTGTAATACTTCTTGAAATGGTATTGACTGACTTGGCTCTTGACGATGGCTAATAAAATCATCATCATTATTACAAGACACAATACCTAATGAAGCTACTATTATTGCTGTATGTATTCTAATTCTATTTTTCATCTTATTGTTTTGTAATTGTTATCACTTCTGCTTCCAGATTTATTCTAATTTCATAAGTTCCTGCATCACCATCTTTTAATTTCCATTTGTTATCAGGTCCGTCACAATTAACTGTATATATGAAATCGGTGTTATTAATAGATTGTGAAGGTGTTGCGGCATTGATCCAATCTCCACCGCACCAGTCACCTACAAATTTTGATATTTTAAATTCTCCAGTAGGATTCTCAGCTCCCAGTGGACCAATAAAAACATATTCTCCATTAATATAATCCATTGGTGCTGGGTTGTTAATATTCCATCCATTAGGGCCGCCATCTCCAATAATATATAATGAAACTTTATTGAAAGTTATGAGATTGTTTTGGGTGTCTACGGTAATTTTATAACGCCCTTTATCGCCATCAGTAACCAACCATCTAGTGTCTCCATCACACCCGGAGTTTTGTTCCACTACCCCACTTGTTAAGTTTTGATTATCTGTGCTTGGTCTATACCATTCACCACACCAATCGCCTAGGGAACCCGCTAATATTTTGAAATTACCAGGGCTTAAAAGACCTTCGTAAGAAAATAAAAATGGGTTACTACCATCTTGGGTAAAATCTGCTGGAGAGTCTATATTCCAACCGCTTTCTGAAGCATCTCCGACAATATATAGGTTTGAAAATGGAGGGGTATTAATAGTTGACTCGACAATCTCTATATGAACAGTAAGGTTAATTAAATCGACAGTTATGCGATAGTCCTCATCAGGTTCTAACTCTGTATCAATAGTCCATTGTAAATCATCACCACTACCACCCTCATTATAAACGATTTTAGTAGCATCATTTGGATCTTTAGTATAAAAATCCTGACACCAACAGCCATCTTGATTTACAGGAAATTTGAAATTGCCTAGCGATAGGTCGCCTGTATAAACAAAAACACCTCTTTGTGAAGTTGAGCTATTCAATTGAGTAGCACTTGAAATGTTCCAGCCATTTGGTGTTGCATCCCCAACGATAAATAATTGGTTGGACACAGGTTTAAAAGTGGTTACTGAAAAGTTTATGCTTGCTGTTTGCGCTTCTATCGATGTGTTTGAAAAAGTTGCAGTTACTAGAGCCTTAAGTTCGTACGTTTGGTTGGTTTGTAAACCGCTTTCAATTAAATAATTATTTAGGTTGCCATAATTAATGGCATGTGAAAATTTATTTTGTGTGTTTTCCTCTAGGATAACTATAGGATTTGAAAAATCATTCCCTAATTGGTCTAGTTTTAAAGTATATTTAATTGCAGACCCTGTATTTTGGTTTGAACCAGTCGTCCAATTAAAAGTAACCGTATTATTAAAAAATTGTTCCTCTAAAAGAATTTCTGGATTTGAAATAGATACTTCCAGTACATTTTCATTGTTGAATGAATTATCAACTAAATCGTCATTGCATGAAGTAAATCCAAATGCTAAAGCTATCATTATGATAACATTGAATACTTTATAAATTATATTTGTTTTCATCATTATGTATGTTTTAATATCCTGGGTTTTGAGGAAGAAGTTTAGGGTTTCTATCTATTTCAATTTGAGGTACAGGAAACAATAAATGTTTTTGTGTGACATTAGTTTTACCTATGGCATATAAAAAGTCCAAACCATATTCACCATTGTTAACCCGAATTAAATCGAACCATCTTTGTCCTTCAAAAGCTAATTCTATGCGACGTTCTTTTAGAACAGCATCTCTAAAATCGTTTTTACTTAAACCAGATTGAATATTATCAAGTCCTGCTCTGTTTCTTACCATGTTAATGTAAGTTTCAGCTTGTAAAGTCTGCCCCAATTCATTCAAAGCTTCAGCCTTCATCAATAAAACATCTGAATATCTTAACACTGGAAAGTTAAGTGGACTATTATCATATGATGAAACAACACTTAGGGGCACTAAAAATTTGCGTACGTTAAAGCCTGTTAAAGAATAAGAAGCTTGATATTGTTTTCCGTCAAAATCTGGACAACCTTCATATAGAACCGTAACATCCTTTCGTGAATCTCCAGCTTCATATTGATTTATAAATTCCTGTGTTGGCTGATTCCATCCAAATGATCCACCTACAAAGTTTGACCCTCTTGGTCCCATAAACGGACTTGCCCATGATGCTTGGTTTTCGTTATTCCAAAAGCTAAATCCGCCATCTGATGCATACTGTACTTCAAAAATTGATTCTTGAGAATTTTCATTATTTATATCAAAATTAGATGCATAATTGGGGTTTAAAGCATATCCCAAACCTTCAACCTGGGTCGCCATATTTACAGTTTCTTGATAGTTACCTAATGTTAAATATACTTTTGCCAATGTGCCATAGGCAGCACCTTTTGATGCTCTACCAACGTCTTGCTGACCGTATGAAGATTTTGGTGGTAATAACTGAATAGCATTAGTTAAGTCACTAATTATTAGATCATATATTTCGTTAACGGGCTTTCTAACTGGAAACAAATCATCGTCTGAACTTAAAGGTGTCGTTATTAATGGAACATCTCCAAAGTAACGGGTTAAAATGAAATAATAGTTAGCTCTTAAAAAATAGGCTTCTCCCATAGATCTATTCTTAATATTTTCATCAATATCAAGTGTAGGAGCTGTTTCTAAAACGATATTGCTCATTAAAATACCTGGCCATGGACCGCGCCATAAATCCAAAACTCCAGCATTGTCTGGTTGTGTCACAAAATTTGACATATTCTGGGTTTCAATACCATCAGTTCCGCCACCTGCGCCTACAATGCTGTTGCCTGCCATAATATCTGAAGTCCACATTCTTAAATTATACAGCTTTGGCCATTGAAGTGGCTGATATGCGCCATTTACTATGGTTATTAATTCTGCTGCTGTACGAGGATAGTTTTCTGTATTTATAGTATCTAACGGTTGTTTATCTAAATAACTCTCACTACAGCTTGATGCTATTAATGCAGTAAAAATTGAAAAAATTAGTTTTATTCTTTTCATGGGTTCTATTTTTAAAATCCTAATGTTGCTCCTAATATGAATGTTCTTGATACTGGATAGATATTGTTATCAATACCATTTACACCTACTTCAGGATCAAAACCTGAGTAATTAGTAATTGTGAATATATTTTGTGCAGATACGTATAATTTAAGCGCGTTGAAAACTTTACTTTTAAAAGCATCTAAGGGTACATTATAAGATATATTTACGTTTTTCAGTCTTACATAAGAACCATCTTCAATATATCTTGTTGACTGTCTTGTATTGTTATTTGGATCTCCAAAAACAGCTCTTGGCATGTTATTGCTAGACCCTGCACCGTTCCATCTATTTAATACCTCTGTTGATTGATTTGTGGTAACAGACATGTTTTCGGTAAACAATCTATTAGCATTAAAGATGTCATTTCCCTGTACTCCTTGAATGAATATGGCTATGTCAAAGTTTCCTATATTAAATATATTATTTAAGGAGTATGTAAATCTAGGATTGGGGTTTCCTATAAACGTTCTATCATTATCATTAATAAGTCCGTCACTATTCAAATCTTTAAAACGAATATCTCCGGCAGAGGTACTGGAAGCTGGATTTGTTCCAGGTGTTTGGACAGCCCAGTTGGATACGTCATTCTGGGTCTGAAAAATACCGTCTTGTACAAAACCATAAAACACGTTAATTGGGTACCCTGGTTGTATCCTAGCCAAGTTATAATTTAAGCCAATGCCGCCAGTTAATAGTGGTGCGTCACTATTAATGTCTATGACTTCGTTTTTGTTATAGGCAAATACAAAATCAGTTGTCCATTTGAATTTTTCTTTGTCTATATTTCTGGTAGTTACAACAGTTTCAATACCGCTGTTTTTTATTTCACCAGCAT
The DNA here is from genome assembly GCA_963976005.1 of uncultured Flavobacteriales bacterium. Lineage (GTDB taxonomy): Bacteria > Bacteroidota > Bacteroidia > Flavobacteriales > Flavobacteriaceae > Yeosuana. The sequence continues at coordinate 76,560 of CAXBJF010000007.1, forward strand.
TAATGAAAGGAACAAATATATCAGAGTATCCAGAAGTTACTGGAACCGTTTGGGGCACTAACATATCCTCTGTATTCTTTATATAGCCATCAATTGTAATATCAACTATATGATTAAATAATGAAGCATCTATACCAATATTAAATTGCTTTTGGGATTCCCATTTAACATTTGAATTTGGCAAAACAGTTGGCACGGCTGCAGTAACAAAACTATTGTTAAAATTATACAGATTAGTATTATAGGAAGACGCAAAAGAGTAGTTCCCAATCTCTTGATTTCCCGTAACACCGTAACCTACCCTTAATTTTAGATCATTTATAGTTTTTGATTCATTTAGGAATTTTTCTTCGGAAACACGCCATGCAAAGGATCCTGATGGGAACGTTCCGTACTTATTACCTTCTCCAAATCTTGAAGAACCATCTCTACGAATTGTAGCAGTTAAATAGTATTTGTTTTTATAGTCAAACTGGCCTCTTGCGAAATAGGAAAAAATCGACCACTCAGAACCACTACCATTTACCGTAGGTTGCTCAAGACCATTGTTTATGGTTTGTGCTTGCTCACTTATAAAGTTTTGAATGGAACCACTTAAAAATTTAAACTCATTTTCTTGTGCACTGGTACCCAAAACGGCTGTTATAGAACTTCCATTGTCAAACTCTTTATTGTATGTTATTGTGTTATCAAAAAGTAACGAGACACTTCGGTTTGAAGATTCAGATAAAAATGCATTTTCTGAAACATCTGAATCCCAACTGTAAGCAGGTGCCCATGTTCGATTGTCCCAAAAATTAGCTTCAACACCAAAGAATGATTTAAATTTAAAGCTTTTTAAAAACGTAATTTCACCAAAAATACTTCCTTGAAGATTGTAACCTTTTGTTGAATTTTCTACAATATTTGATTTGCCTATAGGATTTTCTATATCCCCTGAATAAATTGGCTGACCTATAGACCCTGAATAATTCCCGTTCTCTCTGAAAATAGGTTGGGTTGGTAATGATAAAATGGCATTTTGAATACTGTTATCGCCATTTTTCTTAATATCATAGTTGATTTTAAAGCTATTGCCAAATTTTATTTTTTCGTTGATTTGTGTATCACTGTTAAATTGAACAATATATCTGGTATAAGCGGAATTTATAATAATGCCCTCTTGATCAAATACATTTAATGATGTGTACATATTAGAGTTTTCACTCCCCTTAGAATAGGAAAGCGTTACATTGCTCTGTTTACCATTAGTAAAAAAATCATCAAGCCAATTAGTTCCTTTTCCTAATAATGAGGGGTTGCTAAAATCTGGATTTGTTGCTATACCTCCATTGCTTAACATTTCATTATTAAATTGGGCAAACTGTTCAGCATTCAGCACATCTATAACATTCGTAGCGGTTTGAATACTTGTAAACGTGTCTATATCAAGAGTGGCTTTACCTTTTTTCCCTCGTTTTGTAGTTATAATTATGACTCCATTGGAGCCCCTTGAACCATAAATAGCCGTGGCAGAAGCATCTTTCAAAACCTGTAAAGACTCCACGTCTTTCATATTGACCTGATTTAGTCCGCCGCCATTTAGTAGTACACCATCAACAACTATTAAAGGGTCATTATTCCCAATAGTTCCGGTTCCTCTAATCCTAAATGTTGGGTTGCTTCCAGGTTGACCCGAAGTAATAACAGTAACACCTGCAGCTCTTCCTTGGATGGCATCTCCAATATTGGAAGTTGGTTGCCCTTGAACATCATCCATTCGAACTGAAGATACGGAACCTGTAAGGTCACTTTTTTTGGATGTTCCATAACCGATAAGGACAACTTCATCTAAAAGCGCGAGGTCTGGTGTTAATTTAACAACAATCTTTTCGTCTTGAACAGAAACAATCCCTGATTTATATCCAACATAGCTAACTATTAATAGAGCACTTTTATTTCGCACTACTATTTCAAAATTCCCATCAAAGTCAGTAACAACTCCATTGGTTGTTCCCTGTTCTAAAATAGTAGCTCCAGCAAGAGGCACACTGAATTCATCAAGAACTTGACCAGAGATTATAATACCTGAATTATTTGTTTGGGAAACACCAATTCTGGATAATAAACTTAAAATAATTAATGCTACAAATAGTTTTAATTTGTGTGGCACTTTACGTTTAATTTTTTTATTCATCTTGATTTAGTTATAGGTGGGTTCTAAAAATTAGTTATTTTGATTTTCTCTCAAAGACAAGAACCCTTTTTTAGTCTTTTGAAAAAAATTATAGTGCAATTTAGCAATAAATTGTTGTTTTCTTCAATACAAAAAGTGGCAATTTTATCTATCTATCTATCTATCTATCAGTAAGTTATTCTTAATCGTTTAATCTGCTCATACCTAAACAAGTTGTAGGTTAAGTTGATCAATCCAATAATCCCGGTTGCTCTTATAATGCCTACTGATTTTAATGCTAGGCCGTTCATACTTTGCTCCATAAACCCAAAAACGTGTTCTACTCTTGCTCTAATTTTTGATTTTTTGGTGTTGTTTGCTTTTTGCTCTTCGGTTAATGGCTTATTGCGATACCCTTTTTCGTGTACTTTGTTTTTCATTTCATATTTGGCAATGGTTTTTTCTTGTTCTTCTCCTGTGTAGGCACTATCTGCGTGTAATTCTTGGTCTTTATCTTTTTCCTCTAACAATTCATCTAAGGCTTGTGAGTCATGAACTGATGCATCTGTTACTGTATATTTGTTGATGAATTTACTTTTGGTATCAACCTTAGTATGGTTTTTATAACCGTAAAAAGTTTCTCCGTTTTTCTTTGTCCAACGGGCATCTATATCCTTGTGCTTTTTCTTGTTGGGCTGGTCATTCCATAGTTCATCTCCTTTCCCTTCTTTTATTTTCTTGTTCTCCTCTCTTGTATTGCGTTGGCGTGGAGCCACTGTAAAACTTGCATCAATCAATTTACCTTCGTTAAATATGAGTTGTTGTGCTTCTAAAAATGTGGTAAATTGCTCAAACAATTCTTCTGCCAAACCTGTTTTTGTTATTCGCTCTCTAAATGACCATATCGTTTTTTCATCAGGAACTTTATCGCCTGTTGCTAACCCTAAAAATGCTTTAAAACTTGTTCTGTCTAATATTTGATGCTCTACCTGATTATCGCCTAATCCATAATAGCGTTGCAATATCAATATTTTGAACAGCAGAACTACATCATAAGGTTTTGCTCCTGCATTGTTCTCTTTGTTGGTGTTTAGCAACTTACTCTCCAATAATTCTCGAAACATCTCAAAATCAACTACCTTACTTATTGCCTCTAATGGATTGCCCATTGATGACAATTGTTCCCTCGTAAATTCTTCGTCAAACAAACCCTTTTTCCCTTGTGCTTTATACATTTTTATCGCTTTGAATTAGACTTTAAATTTAATCATAATTAACTGTTTAACAATGAATTAATTTTTAGAAACCCCCTATAGCTAATTGTATACACTATTAGGTTAATTATGCATACATCTGAAACAAAGGAATAAAAAAACGTCTGTCAAAAAACAGATTTAAAAAAACGTATAGATAAAACGTAAAATATATTAACTAAAAATACATTTAAAAAATTGATTATCAGATATATAATATTAATTATTGCAAATATTTTATATAGATAATATAAATGCTATTAACTTAAAAAAGTTTAAGAAGATTTGAAATTATGATGAATTTAGATTCTAATTGAAGTGTTATTAAGGAGATTTTGATCAAAACTGTCATTTTCAATTAATGATCTATTTCGAATTTTAGTTTTATATGCATAAATAGAATTGACGGAATACCCTAAAATTTGTGCGATTACATCGTTATGTGTAATGCCTAATCTAATCAAAGCAAAAATCCTCAGTTCTTTATTAAGAATCTGGTTCTCTTTAAGTTTAATTTTATGTCCTTCCTTCATAAGGGCATTAAACTCATTTATGAAATTTGGAAACAAATTAATGAATGCATTGTCAAAATTGTTAAGTAACTTTTCTTTCTCCTTTTTTAGGTTATACTTAGATAAATGATACTTTAGCTTTTCAATATTTTTTTCATCAATGTTGTTGTCTATAACAGAGATAAAATCATTAAACTTTTCAAAGACGTTATCATATTCAGTAAAAAAAAAGCCTAAATAATCTTCTTTAATTTTGTTGGCTTCAAACAATCTTTCATTAACATCCTTTATTTCCAGATTTTGGACTTTAACTTGCTCGTTTACTTGAGTTAATTGAATATTTATATTTTGCAACTCATTATGAGCATGGGTAATTAATTTCTTGGCTTTTTGCAATCTTTTAAACTGTATAATTACAATTGTCATAAAAATGATTACAATAATCAAGCTTATAATAACTCCAACGTATTGTATATACAATCTTTTACGCTCTTGTTCTATATTTTTAGTAATTCCTTCCTGTATCAGTGGTAAAATTGCTCCAACTTGAAGTTTTCGTTGTTGAGCTCCATAAAATTTCGCATCTTGGTAGGCTTTTTGGATTAACAATGAAGCCATTTCAAGATTTTTATTCTTAAACAGAATCTCTGAAAGCCTAATAATTGCTAAAGATTCTTTTGTTGACGTTTTGATGTCTGCAATTGCGGCTTTAGAATAATGATATTCAGCTTTGTCGATATCCTTGCTATAATAAATTTCACCTAATACATAATGTGTTAAGGCTTGATCATGAAGCCCTAAATCCATTTCTAACAAAGAATTAAGCTTTGTTATGGCGCTGTTTTGATCTCCTGCCTTATACTCATTATAAGCGACCATAAAATTATTAAAAAAGCCACCATCTTTGACAAGCTCTAACGTCTTCTCTCTGTAAAACTTGGCGAGCTGATTATAATTATAACTATAATCTGGCAAGTTGCTATACTCTGCCAAATCACTGTAAAATCTTCCATAAATACCAAAGTACATTGTCTTTACATCGTTATTTAGAAATTTTGCATCAATTTTCTGGAGATATTCCATGGCTTCTTTATACATACCTACAGAGACACATATATCGGACATGTTTAGAAAAGCTCTGGAAATGAGTGAAGAATCTTTTAATTTTTCTGCTATTGTTTTGTTTTGTAAACTAAAGTAATATGCCGAATCACTTTTAAAAACCTTATACTGATCAAACAATTGCTGGTTTAAATTGAACTTGTTCTCAAAATCAGATTCCTTTAATTTAATGAGCGCTTTCTTTATACCACGGATTTCTTTATGCTTTTGGTTGTCATATATATAAGAAGAATCAATAGCTGATTTTAAATCATTCAATAAATTATTTTGAGACGTTACAGTCATAAAAGTACACAAAAGCAGGATCGTTGTTATTGGTTTCATTTTAGAATCTTTTCGATATGAAAATAATCATTTATTAATAATCATTTATTAATGTTTTTGTTTAAAAATAATTGAAAACAAAAAACTATTGGTTTGGAAAAATAATAAAAAATATGCCCCCCTTTTAACCAAGCAAATATTTTACCCCAAGTTTCTGTTTTATTTAGTGCGATTCCAAAATTTTGCCTCCAAATCCATTCGCTTCTTTTATCAAAAATTGTAGGTTCGTAATATTCATTATATCCAGGACCAACAAAATAACTAAACGTCAATTGTTTTTTGCTTGATTTACTCCAATCATAAAAATTATATTGAATAGCTGGTAGAGCTTTTAAGCTCATCTTTAAATTTGAAAATGTACTTTGATTTGCTTCTAAAAACAAACCAGTAGACCAATGGGAATTTAAGCTGTAAATAAGCTTTATATCTATTTCCTGGTCAATTCTCAACGATTCAATAACTTCCCCATTATCTTTTTTGATAATTTCCTTACTTTTTTCATAACTATATTTGTTAATTATTTTCCATTTTTCGTTGATTTTAGCAAACCTTCCAAAGATACCATATTCAAACTTCCGTTTACTTTCTTCTCCTTCAAATCCAAAATCAGTACTTAAACTAAACACCCATTGCTGCCATGGATCTAATAATTCGCTATTGCATTCCTTTTCATCATCATTCATTTTATGTGCCGTTGCAATCACTTTCAAGTCTTCCAATCCATTTTTTTGATTGACATAGGGCAACAATCCAGAATGTAATGTCTTAATAAATTTTTTTCTAATTACTTCATCCATATCATATGGAAGTGAATAACAAAAAAGTTTGAATGATGGGATTCTTAAGCTTTCTGAACCTAGAAAATCAAAAGTAAAATTAAATCCACCACTACCAGTAGATTGTCTAAATATAATGATATGAATATCAGATACTTTAGGATCATTTACAAAATCGACAAATGTTGTGTTCTGGCGTATATAATCAAAATTAATTATTTTACCTTCAATAAATACTTTTAGTTTTTCATTAGAAATTTCTTGAGATTGTAAACCTGCACATATTGTAAATATTAAAAAAAATGACAAATTAACATTTTTAATATAATTCATAGGGTCTTTAAAAAATGGGGTCTCTATTAAATATTAACTAATTCAAATCTAGAACTTCAGGATTCACTATACTTGGCGTTGATTTTGGAGGGTTCTGCCCAAGAAAAACACCGACATCTTCCAATTTCGAAAATGTATAGTTTTCCAAAACACCTTTTATATTTAACGCAGCCAATTTTGCCATTCCTTCTCTAGTCCATTTAGTTGCTGAAGCAATGTGGGGGGCTATAACAATATTATCGAGTTCTACTAAACCATCATGCATCAAAGGTTCGTTTTCAAAAACATCCAATCCTGCCATAAACAAAGGATTATTTTTACATTGTTCCACCAATGATTTTTCATCTATAATTGGTCCTCTACTTGTATTAATTAAAATAGCATCTTTTTTCATTATAGAAAATGAATTTTTATCTATCATATGATAAGTGGTTTCATTAAGTGGTGTATGAAGACTTATTACATCTGCTTCCCTTAATAAATCTTCTATAACCATAATCCTTTTTACACTTACAGGTTTTTGATTTGTCCTTTGTAAAAAGTTATTATAATCATTAATTATATTTTCAATATCTGAATTTTCACTATTACTGAAGTATATAAGATTCATTTGAAAAGCTTTAACCATTGATAATGCATAAGCAGAACCTATGCGTCCTGCTCCAATAATGCCTACAGTGCTTCCATGTAAGCGTTTCCCCAAAAATAAATTAGGGAGCCATCCTTTAAAAGAACCGTTTCTCATAAAGCTATCTGCTTCTACTATTCTTCTGGCACAAGCCATTGTCAGGGATACGGCCATTTCTGAAGTAGTTTCAGTAAGAACGCCCGGAGTATTACCAATGGCAATTTTATGTTTGGAAGCTGCTTTAACATTAACATTGTTATAGCCTACAGCATAATTACTATAAACAACACCTCCTGCTTTGCTAAATATTTGAAAAAGTTCTTCATCCCAATTTTCTGTGAGCTGCCCAATAATGGCTTTACAATTCCCTCCTATTTTTTTTATAATTTCAGATTTGGTTGTAATCTCATTTGAAAGATTAACTTCAACTCTATAATTTGCCTCAATTAAGATATTGAGCCATTCCTCACCAGGTAACATTTTAGTTACCAACACACGGTTCTTACCTGGTTCATTAAATACTTTCCATTTACTCATTGCATAATTAAATTATAATTAAACTTTCTTAAGATTGCTACGTAAAGACTTTAAAGCAGCCTGTGAAGATTCTTTAAAAATCTTAATATCATAACTATAGGTGACAAATCGCATTCCTTCAGTTATCCATTTATTTGCCAATTCCATATCGGCTAAATGGATTCCAGGAGCAACATTATGTTTTTTACAAGCTTCAATAATTTTTCTAAATGCATTTTCAATTTCAGGATGTTCAAGTTGTCCTGGAATTCCCATATCTTGGGAGAGATCAGCAGGACCAATCATGATAGCATCTACACCTTTTGTAGAAACTATTTTTTCAATATTATCAACTCCTTCCCTGCTCTCTATTTGAATTACTGTTAATAGTTCTTCATTCGCCCACTCCATATATTCTACATGATTATGGCCTCTAAATCTAGTAACTACTTCAGAAATACTGACTCCTCTGTTACCCATAGGGGCATATTTAGTTGATTGGATAATCATATCTGTTTCTTCTTTGGTCTTTACTTGTGGTAATACCAGTCCTTCTGAGCCAATATCTAGAATTTGAGCCATTAGATGATAATGTTTATCGGGTACCCGAACTAGAAAAGTCATATTTTCATATTTAGCAACCAAAGAACAATTTGCCAGGGTTTCAATGTTATAATCATTATGTTCAGTATCCATAATTATATAATCCCAACCTTGTGATGCACATAAAGCAACTGCTTGAGGTGATTTAAGTACTCGCAACATGGTACCAAAACAAACGCCACCTTCTTTTAAAATTTTTTTTACGTGATTAGATTTTAATTTCATTTAATTATTTTTTTTGATTATACTTATTATTATAAATTAAAAAGAATATTAAGGGTAATATCCAGTTTGCCCCTCTTTCGATAAATGCTAAAACAGGCTCTCCAGAAATAGGCCTTATTAAAGCAGTTGAAAAAGCCCAGATTGCGGCCCACAGTACAACTAATCTAAAAGGTTTTATTAATATCGTTAAAGCCACTATTATATCTATTATCCCAATTAAAGGTAAAACAGAGGTAGCTTGAATTTTGGAAAAACCAATAACTTCTAAATAAGGAACCCATGCCTTATTCTTGCTAAAAGCTACACACCCATGACCAAAAAAGGTTAAGAAAATGCCTATTCTAAAAAGCAAGAATACTATATAATTTTTACGTAAATTATCCATATTATTATGCTTTTATTGTTCTAATAATGTTTTCCGAACATGTTTGAATTAAATATTCAACATTATTTATTGCATCTTCCAATGTCATAGGCTCATTAACAATCGAAAAAATTGCTGTGATGCCTAATTGATAAATTTCCTCAATATTATTCCCTATTTTACCTGTTATTGCAATTACAGGAACTTTATATTTTTTCCCTACTGAAGCTATACCTAATATTGCTTTGCCATTGAGGGTCTGCTTATCAATTTTTCCTTCACCAGTGATTACCAAATCAGCATTTTTAATCAGTTTGTCAATTTCTAAAATTTCAATAATTAAATCAATTCCACTTTTTAACTCTGCATTAAAAAAGGCTATTAAACCAGCTCCAATTCCTCCTGCGGCTCCAGATCCTTCAATTGTTTCTACTTCTATACCTGTACATTCTCTAATAGTAGAAGCATATATTTTAAGATTTTCATCAAGTATTTTTAATTGTTCTATTGTCCCTCCTTTTTGTTCTCCGTAAACAAATGAAGCTCCTTCTTGTCCTGTCAATTGATTTTTAACATCGCAGGCAACAACTATCTCACAATTAATAATTCTTTCATCAAATTTTGAAAGATCTATCTTGCAAATTTGATCTAATAAACCTCCTCCTTCTTGTACTTCTTCATTTTTAATATTTAAGAATTTACCTCCCAAAGCTTTAACCATTCCCATACCCCCATCATTTGTTGCACTACCTCCAATTCCAATTATAATTTTTTTACAACCATTATCAAGAGCATCTTTAATCAACTGTCCAGTACCAAATGAAGAAGTCAACATTGGATTTCTTTCATGGTCATCTAATAATTCTAATCCTGAAGCTTTAGCTATTTCTATTATTGCTGTAACATTATCTTTTAAAATGCCATATTCAGCTTTTATATTTCTGTTCAAAGGATCTCTAACGGTTACTAAAACTCTTTTCCCTCCCAAAACATTAATCAAAACATCTAAGATTCCTTCCCCTCCATCAGATATGGGAACTTGAATAACATCTGCCTGTGGAAGTATATTTAAAATACCTTTTGAAACAGCATTAGAAACTTTTATGGCTGATAAACTTTCTTTAAAAGAATCTGGAGCAACAATTATTTTCATTTTTTCTCTTTAAGTTTCGATAATTCTTCAGATAAATAACTTTTAATTTTAATAGATTCTTCAGTACTATTATGATCTGTAATTGGATTTTTTTCAAATGGATCATTTTTCATGTTGAAAAGTGTGTCATTAATATACAATTTCCAATTTTGATTTCGAATCCAGCCTTTTCCTTCCCATTCTTGATAAATCCAATTTCTAGGGTTACCCTTTTTTCCTATTATTTGAGGCGCAAAACTTTGACCATCAATTATTCTGTCATTAGGCAATTCTGCTCCAGTTAATTCAACTATGGTATTCATAAAATCACTGAAATCAACTAAATCATTAATTGATTTTCCTATTGGTGTTTTTCCCTTCCAATTTATAATTAGTGGAACATGTGTACCTTGATCCGTTAAATAGCTTTTTCCTCCTTGAATTAAGGTATCTCCAACCATAGAAAACACTGGCTCTTTAATATAGTTACCATCCTCATATGCTGTTATGTAATGATGTGGAGTTCCATTATCACCAACAAAAAATATTAAGGTTTTTTCACGGATATTTAATTCATCCAATGTATTTACAACTTCACCTATTAATTTGTCAGCATACTCTATATTTTCTGTAAAGGTGCCATATCTTCCTTTTTTACCTACTGGAGGGGGTATTGCTAGATCATTACTTATTTCGTGAGCTAATGTCATTGAATAATATGCGAAAAAGGGGGTTTCCTTATTTCTTTTTATAAAATCTATTAAAAAATCTTTATAAACATCAGGACCATATAGATCCTTCACATCATCTCTAATTATTCCATTTTGATAAATTAAGGGCTCATCATATCTTGGGCCTTCGTGCCATCCAAATACACAACTTTCATCAAATCCCATTTTTTTAATATGATTAGGGTCGTCTTTAAGTAAAGCCAATTGCCATTTTCCAGATATCGCAACTTTATAGCCAGCTTTCTTTAATATATGTCCAATGGTAATCTCATTTTCAGGAATTGTACCCCAAGTTTGTCCAGTTCTAAAACCATAACGTCCAGTGAGTAATTTTACTCTTGAAGGAGAACAAACTGGAGCACTATAACATTGATTGAAAGTAAGCCCGTTTTCAGCCAAACCATCAATATTTGGTGTATTATATGAAGTGCCACCATATACGTCAAATATATCAGCACCCATATCATCTGCTAAAATAAAAAGGATGTTTGGATAACTTCTTTTATGTTTTTTAGAACAACTCAACAAGATTAACGTTAGTAAGATAGTCGTAAAAATTAATCTGCTTTTTTGTGTCATAATCTATTTTGTTAAATCAAATTTTATTCCTTTTTGTTTTTACATCATCTATCAAAAAAATACTAGCTTTAACTTTTTGCTCTGTTCCCGGAATATCTTCAACATTCAGTCCTGGAGTATCAATGTTAGCAATATTCAATACCTTAGGTGTTACTTCTCCTCTATAAGGTCCTGTTCTAAATACTATTCTTTGTAATTCATTAACTTCATAAGCAAATGTTATTTTATTACTAATAACTTTCCCATTTATCTTTAAACTATAGGTTTGATTTTCACAATCAAATGTCAAACTAAAAGCATACCATTTTTTTAATTCAATTTTTACTGGATTTGGAAATTTAGCATATCTATGGTCAAAGCTAATCCAATCTTTATCTAAACGGATTTTCATCGGGCGAACTCCGTGTTTGTCTTGAACCTCAATATCCATAGCATAGCCTATTGGAATTTCCATTGGATTTATTCGAAAGTTAATTGTAAATTTCTTTCTTTCAGGAAACACTCTTTCTACTCTTGCAAAATCAATAGGTTCTTCATCTTTTAACTCTAGTACTTTATTTGCGTAATTATAAGGGTCATTCACAATGTTTATGGAAACCCAAGTAGGTTTATAAATGTTCCACTTGTTTAATTGCATTACATCAACTATATTTTCAAAATTTTGATTGATTTCTTCCTTTTCAATTCCTGTTAAAGGTGTTGATATTTTGGCAATCCAAATATCCTCTTTATTCAAACTATAAACTATCCATATATCATCTCCATGAGGGTTTCCATTACCTTCAATGATTCCTCTATAATATTGAGAACCAGGATTTTTGTGCAATGCTTGGTATCGAACAGGAGGATTGTCATTACGAAGACTTAACAAATCATTGAACAGATGGCCATCTTTACTCGTAACGGATGTCATTGGGTATCTATTTCTAAAGGTAACTGATTGATTGTGAATTACTACATATTTCCCGTCATCTGTTTTTTGCCCCCAAGTTTTTGCACCATCTGTGAGCAATGTACGATTCTTTGAAATTTTAGTCCAAGTTTTTCCATTATCAGGGCTTAGAGCTGAATACTGATTTTTCCAAAGCCCAACAACAACACCATCAGGTCTATGAAAATAATCAAATGCTTTTCCAGAACCTTTAGAGGTAGATATAGTGGCTGAAAAAGCAGCAGATCCTGGCACATCACCTGGGTTAATATTGTAGAAACCATCATCAGCTCTATCTTCTTCCCACCATTGTAAAGTCACCAGTTTATCAGATAAAAGAGATTCACAGGCAGCTAGAAAATCTTTGTCTTTAGAGGTTGTATAATATGGATAATTTGTATTGCTTTCATTCCAGCCTGCGTGCCGATTGTATCTGATAAAATAAATTGGGCCAAATGTTCCATCACTTTTAATCTCTCTAATTACTCGACCCAACCCATTTCCTGCATTAGGTGAGTTTCTAGGAGTTGGACTATAACCATAAAAAGCCGAAGTTAATAATTTACCATTAGGTGATAAATAAAATCCCATTCGTTGATGCATGACAGACCTCATTCCAGCTTCAACATGCAAACCTTTATAATTTATTTCTGGCAAAGTATATTCAGGAAATACGACAGTAGGATTATCCCAATATCTCCCGTCTTTAGAAGTAACTATTAATGTACGCCCTGGAGGGTCGTGTTCTTGAAAAGGATTACTCAGGTATTGTACATAAAAGTGTCCTTGCCAATACGCTAAAAATGGCTGATGATTATAGGTCCAGCCGAATTCATCCCCATTTATTGGAAGAGAGCGATTTGCCCTATATACTTGATAATGGTGTACGCCTATTGCGTGCGGTAATTTCCCATCATAAAAGTGAATATCTGGCATTTTATTCCCGATATATTTAATAGGTTCATCCTGACTATCAATTATTGATTGCGAGATTATTTGCGCAAATGAAAAGTATGGGATAATTAGGACCAAAGCGAATTGCCTAATTGTTTTTAATGATATATTTATCTTATTCTTCATATTAATAAATTTTCTTTAAAAAAGATCTAGTGAAACAATTATTTTTTATATGCTCTTTCATTAAAAATCAATTTACCAAAGATTTCAAGACTGAGTATAATTCAGGTATTTCTTCAAATCCGATCCCTGAGAAGTTAGGTAAACTAACCATCCCTTTGTTTAATTCCATTCCAGTAGCAAATTTACCAAAAGGGACAAAGACATTTGGATAGGCTTCCATTCCAAACAGCCCTAATCCCGCCGCTATATGAATCCCGAACAGGTGGCCTCCGTGTGGAATACAACTTCGTGTTGACCAACCGTGTTCCTGCAGCATACTCAAAATTTGAATATATTCGGACAAACCATAACTTAATACAGGGTCTACCTGAATCAAATCTCTATCTGGTCTTAAGCCCCCGTAACGTATTAAGTTTAAAGTATCTATATAAGAAAATATATTTTCTCCTGTGGCTATTGGGGTATTGGATGCTTCAGCGACAGCAGCATTAGCAAGGTAATCAAGAGGATCTACTGCCTCTTCGTACCATTTTAACTTGTACGGTTCAATTTTTTTTAAAAAATGAATAGCTTCAGAAACATCAAATTTCCCATTGACATCAATCGCTAATTGTTTCCCACTACCCACAACTTTTATTGCTGCTTCAATTCTTTTAAGGTCTATTGCATTTGATTCACCACCTACTTTTATTTTACATGCTTCAAAACCCATATCAAAGTAGGATTTAAGTTCATCTTGAAGCCCTTTTATTTCTTTACCTGGATAATAATATCCGCCAGCAGCGTATACATAAACCTTTTGGTCATAGATACCATTACGGTATCTTTCTGCTAGTAATTTATATAATGGCTTATTCTCAATTTTTGCAACGAGATCCCAAAGTGCCATATCAATAGTACCAATAGCAACACTTCGTTCTCCATGCCCTCCCGGTTTTTCATTTCTCATCATTACTTTAAGGCACTTAAAAGGATCGAAGTTTGTGCCTTCATCATTTAGTAATTCTCCTTCTTTTGTATTATAAATTCTAGGTAAGATTCGATCATTGATTATTCCGCCTTGAGCATATCTACCGTTGGAATTGAATCCATAACCTATTAAAGGCTTTCCGTCTTTGATAATATCGGTTTCAATAGCAACTATTGAAATAGTCATAGAAGAAAAGTCAATTACTGCATTTCTAATGGATGAGCTTATATTAACCGTTTTTTCGTATATACGTTTGATTTTCATTTTCTATAAATTACTTTGGGCTTAGTAAATAAGTCTAACATAAACCTACCACATTCAGGAATTCCCATTCCTGAACTTTTCCAACCTAGTAGTGGTTTTGAATACTCTCTAAACGCTGTTGGTAAATTAATATGTACAAGACCACATTCAGCTTCATCAATAAATTTATCTGCTTTTTTAACATTATCAGTATAAATAGAAGCAGATAAGCCATAAGGGCCGTTATTGACAATTTTTAGTGCATGCTTTAAATCATTGGCCTTATATACCATCAAAACAGGACCAAAAACTTCTTCGATATCAATATCCATTTCACTTGTAATATTTGATAATATAGTTGGCTCAATCAAGTAATTTTGGAGCGGAATAAATTTTTCTGTCTCTCCACCTATTTCAATTTTTGCCCCTTGCTTTATTGCTTTGTTAATAATATTTATTATTGAATTAAATTGCTTTTCGTTTGATACTGGACCCATATCAACGTTTTTATCAACCCCATTCCCAATTCTAATTTTAGCTATATATTTCTTAAGACTTTCAATCAGTTCATCATAAACTTTTTCCTCTGCAACTACTCGACTTGTACCAGTGCACCATTGACCAGCACAAGCAAATGCGTTGGAAATTATATCTGGAACCACGATATTCAAATCGGCATCATTTAATACAATAACAGCATTTGACCCTCCCATTTCTGCTTGAAATCGAATGTTCTTCCCACCAATAAGATTCGCTATTTTATTACCAGTAAAATTAGATCCAGTAAAAGAAATGGCTTTGACAAAATCAGACTGTAATAAGACAAAACCAATTTCTTCACCACTGCCGTTAATAAGGTTTACTACACCCTTTGGAAGGCCTATTTCATCAATTAATTCGAAAAGAAATATAGCTGTTAGTGGCGCGTACTCTGATGGCTTAACAATAACAGGATTTCCGCTTATTAAGGCAGGTATCATTTTTCGCATGATGGTTGCCAAAGGAAAATTCCATGGAGTAATAGTTAAAACAACACCTATAGGTTCATATCTGGTTTCGGTTTCCCCTCTTATTTCGTTAAGATTACTTTTCAAAAAATTTATATGGAACTTACTTTCCTCAACAGAGGCGTTTATTTCACTTAAAGATTCTTTTGTTGTTTTTCCGTTTTCTGAAGTTATAATATGAGCAAATTCCAATTTATGGTTTACTATTTTATCAAGAAGTAAATTAGCGTACCTAATTCTAGTTTCTAATGGAGTTTTTTTCCAAACTATCATTGCTGTATTAGCATATTCTAATGTTAATTTTACAGTCTTATTATCAGCCCATTGGACATAACCCACAACTTCACTTAAATTGGCAGGATTGATGATTTTATGTGCTTTAAGGCTTTCACTTTGTCGCCAAATTCCGTTTATATAATTTCCTTTAATTGTATTTTTCATTTCAACAATACTATATTAATACCCACCCTAGAATCATCACAATAATAATACCTGTCACTCCTTGAAAAAAAGAAGAAATTGTTTGACTTTTTAAAGCAGTTGCTGTATCCATTTCGGTGAATTGAGCTACTACCCAAAAAAAACTATCATTTAAATGAGATACAGTCATTGCTCCAGTTCCAATAGATAGGACTGATAATGCTCGACCAAGAGAAGAATCCAAACCAAGGGATCCCAACATAGGTGCAATTATAGCAGCTGTAGTAATAATTGATACTGTTGAAGAACCCTGTGCGGTTTTTAAAAGCGCCGCAATTATAAAAGGTAAAAACAAACCCATATTATAATCTTGAAAAGTATATCCGATGACATCACCTATTCCAGTTGCTCTTAGAATAGCTCCAAAGGCTCCTCCTGCTCCAGTAATCAAAATAATTATTCCAGCTTCTTTCAACCCACTTGTTATCAAATTAAAGTGTGTTTCTTTTGCTTTAATATTTTTTAATAGTAATGAAAGAAAAACTCCAATCAATAGCGCTATTACCGGATTACCAATAAAATTAATTACTCCAGAAATTGGTTTCTCTCCAAAAGGATGTGTTGGGTAGTTTGATATTGATTTTAGAGAAATTAAAATAATTGGGACTAGAATAGGAGCTAATGCCAAGCTTATTTTTGGGAGTTTTTCTATATTTTCCTCTTTTATAATATTTTCATGATTTTTACTTCCACTGCTATTTTTTCCAATATATTTTGCCCAAAAAAAACCAGCAAGAGATACAGGAATGGCCACTGCTAATCCAAGAATAATAACCAAGCCCAAATCTGCATCTAATGCGGCAGTAGCCGCTAGAGGTCCCGGAGTAGGTGGAACAAGCACATGGGTGGCATATAGTCCAGCCGCAAGCGATACCCCTAAAACCATTAAAGGGATTTTTGTCTTTTTACTTATAGCCTTGTTCAAAGAGGAAAGAATGATAAATCCAGAGTCACAGTAAACAGGAATAGAGATAATAAATCCCGTAATGTTCATTGCAAGAGCAGATCTATTTAGCCCAATTATCTTTAATATCCAATTAGCCAATGTTTTCGCACCACCACTTTTTTCAAGATAAGCACCTATTATTGTTCCAAAAGCTATTATAATACCTATACTACCTAATGTTTTTCCAAAACCTTCTAGCAAGGTATCAATTACCTTAATTTCATTCAATCCACCAATAAATCCCATTACTATTCCTGCCAACAACAAAGATAAAAATGGGTGCAAATTATACTTTGAAGCAGCTATAACCATTAGTATTATAACAATTATTAATGCTATTAATATTACCATCTTATTGATTTTTTTAATTATCGTTTTATTAATTCTATCAGTTTCCCTGCTATAAAACTTGCTTGTTTTTTTCTTGTTTCATCATTATAATGCACGTGGTCCTTATAAGCTCTAGGTATTAACTCTTTGGTAAATACATACAGGTCAATTAATGAAATATTCTTTTGCTTCATTATTTTTGCCGCAGTATTATTATAGTTGATCAGATCTTGATTATATCTTTTATATTCTGATTTAATTTTATTATGAATAGCATCTTCAACAGGTGTACTTGACATCCAAATTAGTTTGGCCTTTAATTCTTTGCTTATACAAATAATTTGTACCAGATTTTTTGAGTACTGCTCTAAACTAACTTGAGTTGTTGAATAGTTTTTATACCGTTTAATATCATGCAAACCACAATTAACTAACAAATAGTCTATTTCAAAATCAGGTTTCTTTAGCAACTCTTTTAAATGTTCTAAAACCATATTTGAATCCCCTCCATTTGCGGAATCTGGACCATCAAAATAGTTTTCACTTCCCCTCTTTCTATCATACCTGCAAATATTTTCGAGTTTTTTTTCTAAATAAGGACCGTAATGCATTGATATACTGTCTCCAACCACATAAATTTTTGGAAGATTTACTTTATAATCAAATATCATATCAAGAACAGTCATTATCAATGTCAAAAAGACACTCTAATTTGTGGATATACTGATTACTCAATTTCACTTCTCTTCAAAACATAAGAGTTTATGAGTTCATTATCAATATTTATTATTTCAAATTTAATTTCTGGATCATTCAACGTCGTATTAAATGTTAATTTTCCAAAAGAACATTTTTCGTTATAACCAAATATTGCCCCTGGAACCAAATCATGTGTATGAATATTTGTAAGGCGACTACTCATAAACTCATACAAAGGGTAATCTCCATCTCTTTCGTTTTTCCAAAAATCTGTTCTATGACGGTCTGCAGACATTAATACAACACCCTCAATATTGTTATCAGTTAGAAACTGAAAAATCTCATTTCTTTCTGGTTCAAATCCAGCCCATGTATCATGGCTTCCTGGTTTGGCGTTTAGAGCCCAAGGAACTGATGAAACAATAATTTTGAAAGTAGCTTTTGAATTTTTCAGACTTTCTAAGAGCCATTTTTTTTGAACAGGTCCAAGCATTGTTTTTTCTAATTTAAAGGGATTCGTGCGATATGTTCGGCAGTCAAGCATGATTAAGTCGACGTCGGAAATTGAAAATTTATACCAGCATCCAGGCCAGTCACCAGTAGCATAACCTGGATTATTCCATTGGTTAATAAAAAGATTGACCATAGGAATTTTCCAGTACGGTTTATCCTTATATGGACCCATCCACACATCATCGATAACGGCGTCATGATCATCCCAGATGGAATATACAGGAATTTTTGAAACCAAACGTCTGAATTCTGGCCTCGACTGGCGACGATAATACGTATAATCATGTACTTGGTTTGGTTTC
The DNA here is from genome assembly GCA_963976005.1 of uncultured Flavobacteriales bacterium. Taxonomy (GTDB): domain Bacteria; phylum Bacteroidota; class Bacteroidia; order Flavobacteriales; family Flavobacteriaceae; genus Yeosuana. The sequence goes on from CAXBJF010000007.1 coordinate 95,314, forward strand.
CCGGGAACATCGATATAGACGTTGTCTCCCAACAACAAAAGTGCTTTAATATCGTGGGTGGCTAGTGTGTCCCACATACGTTCATGTGCTGGAGTATAACCAGCACCACCACCAAAGGCAATACTAAACGGCTCTTTGTATTTTGTGCTTTGTGTTGTAGTAACATGATATCCTTCTTTTATCAAATCTCCTCCAATCCAGACCGAATAGTTATATTTGGTATTTGGTTTCAAACCATCCACCCTTACTACTGTTGTGTTGTCTTTTTCTTCTGAAGTTCTTGAGTGCCCGAAAATCACCTTCCCACTTTTAGGGTTTACACACTTAATCGTCACTTCCGATTCATTTGCCGTGCGCAGCCAAAAGCTGGCCCCATTAGGTGTAACATTACCCAACATCGGACCATGAATTAAACGGACATTAAACTTAGCCTGCAAATCCTTGTAAGCTTCCGTCTGGTACAAGGGCGCAAGTATATCTTTGGGCCCGACTACAAAACGTTCAAAAGGTAAGCCATTTTTTAATGCTAGATTCATCGATTGAATAGCCTCTTCCATGTCATTTTTTGCGGAGTAAGCCACAGTCATCATATAATGAATTTCGGGATCGGCAGGATCTTGCGATAAACGTCGCTCACAGTAAACTAGAGCTGAATCGGGTTTACCATCAATAATGGCAAGCAATTGACGTTGCCCTCTTCGTTTATAGAGTCTATCAGCGCTTATCTCTCTAAATTGTCGGCGAGTCCATTCATTTTCGCTGCCATAATAGGCAAAATATGAATCCTCCTCAAAAGCATCATCAGGAGCAAACTGCCCATAAGTTTCAGCCACTTTTTCCAGTTCACCACGGCCATTATCAAAACCTTTAACTTTTTCTTTATTATGTTGACACCCTGTGTAACAGAGAATGGCAATAATACCAAGTAATAGATTAATTTTTTGCATCTGACAGATATTTTGGTTTTAGTTCTTTTTTACTACAAATTAATTTTTCTATTTACCATGGCATCTTTCTTTTGGTATATTCCCTTCCTACAATTGCAGCCTCCTTATTACTACCTGCCCCTATCATTACTCCCCAGTCAATTTTTTCATAAACATTATTGGGCAGTACATTGTCAAGAAAATACAATCCATTTTCTTGACAAAGATTTAGAACTTTCTCTCCCGCAGCATTTACTTCAGGTGGTACTGGTGGATCAGCTCTTCCCTCTAGATGACCAAATGAGAATCCCATATCCCTGGGGCCATGTTCTGCAAAAGCTATACCTGGCACCGCAAGTGTTTCTGGAGCATTTTTTAATGCTACTTGATCCTCTATCTTAACTCCAAACAGTAGCTCTCCATTAGGGTTTAAAGGCCAAGTGTCTGCTTTTTTTAAATAATCTTCTTCACTAATTCCCCATACCCAAGCAGCAAACTTATGACTCCCCCATCCTCTTATTCCTTCTCCAACAATTTCTATTTTCTGTTTATGAATGGGGTATCTACTTGCCTGAATAAACTTTTTAACAGCTCCAGGGGTTCTCGCTCGAACCAACTCTACTCCATGAACACCTTGGGCCAAAGCCTGTTCTACCATCCATCCTCCAGATTTAACCGTTGTACTATCCAAACCAACTAAAGGCAATACAACAATTACTGTTGGTGTACGATGTCCGCTGGGAGTAGGACCATTTTCCACCAATGCTTTCATGAAATCTCGAAGTTTGCTAAAATCTAATGGTTCATGTTCCATATTATATGCAATATAATCTGCCCATGTCTTGGCTAGTTTTGCTCCTTCTTCATATCCTCCATATCCTCCAATATAATATACTGGTTGTCCTTGCTTAAATAGCTCTATACATTTGTTGACCTGCTTGGGTTTATATTGTACCGTATTAGAAGTAGTTGCCTCCTCTGTTTTAACAGTTTTAGTTTCTTCTGAATCTTTGCACTGTACAAAAAGTAAAATCGAAAATATTAGCAGTAAATAGCCTCTTTTCATTTGATTTGTTTTAAAAAATTATTTTATTACTGTATATGTAGGAAGTAGCTGAATAGTTTCTGCTCCAAACAAATTACCCCAAATGGTCATATCATTTTCCGTATTTGATTGTACAATTCCCCATTTATTGCCTGCTCTAACAACCTTATTCACTAATTCGTTTTTAGCATAATTGGCATCTGAAACAAGAAAATGGGTTAATGCTGAATTTTTGCTTTTTGTTGTGGATACAACATTATAATTTCTCCAATCATTTTTTATCTTAGGTGCTTCCATAGTATTATTTGTACCACCACTAAAACCATCTCTAATTCTATTATCCATTACTTTTGCTGGGGTAGTCAATTCAAAATCTCCCCAAATAACATTATTCTCTATTGATCCTTGTTTTAATCCTTCTTTCGTTTCAATAAACAGAAAATTATCAAAAATAATGTTGTTTTTTACTGCAACTTCACTACGTTGGAAATAAACACCATTATTATATGCCAATATATTATTAGTAAACTCACCTCTAGACTCCATAGTAAAACGCATTGCCCCTGAATTCTTAGATGAATTTTCATTTCCATAAAATTGATTATTATCTATCGTAACATAAAATTGATCTTTAGATGGTATCGGGTCTAGCTGAGCTCCTCCATACCTATGCTCTTGGCCTCCCACAAATAAGGCACCTGCATCATCACCACTTTCAGAGGCTACCAATATGTTGTTTTTTATGTTGGCAGAACTCCATAATGCCACAAAAACAGCACCTCCATCATTTTTAGATAATGCTTTATTTCCTAAAAATATATTATTTGAGATTTCAGCTTTACACCGATTAAAAATTGAAATGGCACCTCCATCACTACTTCTCATAGGATCTTTTGTTCCTGAAATATTATTTACAAATACATTATCACTGATTTTTACATCACATTTATTATCAAATGCAATTGCGGCACCTCTACCATTTTCAGTTCTATTGTTAACAAATACATTGTTTTTTATTGTTGGCGACGCGCCATTATCACCATAAATAGCGCCCCCATTATTTGCTGTTTCATGCCAAAATTTTGGGTTCCAATTCAAAGGGCCTAAAACTAAATTTCCAGTAAAAGTATTATTTGAAATCATTGGAGAAGTTCCGTTGCAGTAAATTGCACTTCCTGTTCCGCGATAAACAGATCCAGAAAAAACAAACCCATCAATTATTGTGTTATTGTATGCCTTAAGTATTCGCTGTTGATCTATGCCTAGTAATACTGTTTCATTTTTTAAAACATCTCTTGTCCAGTCATTTTTATTAAAACCGCCTAAAAGTGTTGTTCCTTCCTTCAATTCAATAGTTCCTTCAGCATATTCTCCTCCGGCAACAATAATTGCAGTTTTAATACCTGCCTTTGCATTTTCAACCGCTTTTAAAATACTTTTATAAGGTGCCACTTTTGTGCCATTCTCCAACACTGCCTCACTCAAAACATTTACATAGCTTATGTTTTCAAATTTAGCTTTATCAACTAAAATAGTTTTTACACCCGTTGGTGATAGTGTTTCAATGACGTCTTCTTGTATTAATTTGTTGTTTCTTTCTTTATCACAAGCTACAAGTACAAGCAATAATAATGTCAACAATAATGTCTTCTTAGCTATAGTTTTCATTTCTTTAAGGTTTATTTATAATTGTTTTTTCTGTTTTTTTTTCGTCGCTTTTAAACTGCATTGCATATAATTTGCTTCCTCTCATTCTATATACTAATTGAATGGTTTTACCTTTTAATTCAGAAACATCGGTTCCCGTATTTAGCCACTCTACTTTTTTATCAAAAAAATCTCCATTCACATAGATACAGTCATCAACTGAAAATCCTTTAATAGGATTCCCATTTTCATCCAAAATACCCACTTGAGTATACCCTGCAGCATCCGTATCAATATTCAAGGAAAGATAATCCCCTTCAAAAGTAAATGGCTTTGTTACCATTTCAACTTCCTTATCATAAGGACTGTCAATAGATACAAATCCATCTAACCGTTGCACTAACCTATAAACACCTCTACCGTCTAAATCCTTTTTAATTGCTGAATGATACTGCGTTTCACCAAAATAATATTGCCATATTTCATGACCTCTTTTTACCATTCCTTGAGCGATATATGCTGTAACCACATTGCGCCCAGCATGCTCTCCCGGGCCCAAATATGTAGGCCTTGGGTATCTTTTCCAGTTTAACCCATCTCTACTAACTGACAATTGAGTCTCTATTGGTCCTGAACCTAGTCCTCTCGCTTTATCACCTAAAACCATACGTGTTTTAGGGCCATCATTTTCATAATGAAAATAAACAATTGGAAAGGCAAGATAAGTATCTGGAGCCCATTCATATTTAGTGGCCTTTGTTACATAAATATCAGTTCCTGGGGGGTCTTGGGGCAATGGGTCAAATTTATGTTTGTACTCCAGTCCAAATCCTCCGGGTGTTAATGGTCCATTATCTAAAAACCAAGGTTTTGGATCTCTAATTCTAAATTCACCCTTATAATCCATATAATCTTGCTGGGTCAATGGCTTAAACTGATCAGGAATTGAGAGGTCTTCCAAAACCGCTACTACCGAACTTCTTTGAGTATCATTTGCCGGAGTAAGAAAAATACCTGATCTATGATATGTAATGTACTTTTGTTGTTGTTCATCATAAAAAGAACAAGATTGTGTTCCAGATCTGAATGGTAGCGTTGCCGTTTTATTCCGTTTCCAATGATATCCATCTGGGGAAGTATATAGATAAATTCCCCTTCTTGCATAATCGCTGAAGTATTTCCATCGCTCACTATCTGGGCCATTAGGATCTATAAAAGGGTTTCCTAAGCCTCCAACATTTTCTTTGATGACAATATTTGTTCTGCCTTCATATGGATCTCCTAAATCAGGTTCAATAAAATGAATACCGTCAATAGATGTTCTAACTGCAAGATAATCATCGTTGATAGAGTTATAAATTCTGATCAATCCCTTTTTATCTTCAATAACTGTCAAGTGTTTTCTGAACTGTCCAGTAATATTCCCAATTACCCGTTCCATCTTTTTTGGAGGGTTTACCACAAATTTCAATTCATCATCCATCCTTTCTATAAAGGCATCATCTATGAATAGATGTTTTCTTTCTCCCAACTGTAATGGCCCTTCATTTTTATTTACAAAAAGCAATGGGAGACCTTTTTTAAGCTTTAACTTTTCTTTATCAACAATTAAAGATTTTGATTCAAGATTATTAATGCTTTTTTGGTCTTTAATTCCCTGATAAAATTCAACCTCATCTAACATTCCATTTAATCCGTTTTCCCAAAAACCATTTCGTCCTAAACTAAAATAAGATTCATCTCCATGATTTAAGTCTTTCATTTTAATTGTAATTGTGCTGTTTTTTTTACCATCTACATAATGCTTTAATTCATTGGCATTAGCATTGTAAGTAAATGTATAATGATGCCATTCGTTTAAACTATTAAGGTCCTTTTCATTGGATTTAATTAATGTCTTTGTCCGGGATGGGCTATTCTCTAGGATAAAGCCTTTTTTATCTGCTGAGACTGACAAACTTGTAATTTTGTTTTTTTCCTTTAAAGGACCTTCTCCTATTTCAAAAACCACAGCTTTTTTATTTGTTATTTTTGTTGGTTTAAACCAGAATCCAATGGTCCAATCAAAATCTCCAAGATTTAGCCTAGTGTCTGTGGCATTACCCATTTCTATTTCTTTTCTTAAATGGTTTTCTCCTGATGTCATTATAGCTGTAAACAATGCATTTTCCCAATTCATAGGTATAGCTGTTCTTCCTTTAGGAACTGGCAATGGTTTCCCCATCCCAAAGAGGGGTACATTCATATCTGGAATTTGTAATTCCATAAAAGCGGTTGCATCCAAGGCATTCCCATATTTGCCTTTTACAATTTTTCCTGACCTCCCTATAACCAATGGATAATCGTTCTCTGAAGCATCATCAACTACATGGCTTGGGTATAAACCTTGGGGTTCATCAAATAACCATAGTGCAATGGTTTGAGCTTCTACTTGTTTTGAAATAAAAATTAACAGCACTACAAAAAGGAATAATTTCTTGAGATATTTTAATTTTGTAAACGTTTTCATTTTTTAATTTGCTTTTAATTTTTAAATTGAATAGCATACACTTTGCTACCTCTCATTTTAAATACTAGTTGTACCGTTTTACCAATTAACGAAGACAGATCTTTACCTTTATTCCATTCTACTTCAGTATCCACAAAATCACCATTAATATAAATACAATCGTTTACGGAAAAACCTTTAATTGGATTCCCTTTTTCATCAATAAATCCAATTTGAGTATATCCTGCGGCATCCGTATCAATATTAACGTGTAATTTGCTTCCAGTAAAAACAAATGGTTTAGTAATTGCTTTTACTTCTTTTCCATAAGGGCTATCCATAGAAACAAATCCGTCTAGTCTTTGGACCAACCTATAAACACCCCTTCCTTCTGGTTCATTTGTATAAGAAGAGTGATATTGGGTTTCGGCAAAATAATACTGCCAAATTTCCTCTCCCCTTTTAATCATGCCTTGAGCCATATAAGCTGTATGAATATCTTTATCATTGTATTTACCAATTCCAACATAAGCAGGTCTTGGATATCTCTTCCAATTAATACCATCACGACTAGAGGCAAATTGGGTTTCCAAAGGTCCTTCTCCTCTTAAACGTTTGGGGTCCATTAAAGCAATTCTTTCAACTGGTCCATCTGCTTCATAATGAAAATACATTATTGGAAAGGCAACATAAGTGTCTGGAGCCCAAGGATATTTTTGAGCTTTGGTCACATAAATGTCAGTTCCAATAGGATCTTCAGGAATTGGTAAGAATTTTAACGGAAACTCCAATCCAAAACCTCCCGGTGTTAATGGACCATTATCCATAAACCAGGGTTGAGGCTCTCTCATACTTAAAGTATCCCTTGCATTATCATAGTCTTTTTGTGTTAATTGTTTATAATTAACAGGCTGTGAAATATCTTTCATTTTTACCAAAACAGAACCTCTAAGAGTTGCCCATCCTGGTGTTTGAAGCATATCTGTTCTGTGATAGGACACATATTCTTGGGTTTGGTCATCATAAAAAGTACAAGACTGTGAGCCCGGTCTAAAGGGTAAAATAGCCGTTTTTGAACGTTCCCAATCAATTCCATTTGGAGATGTATATAAGTAAACTCCTCTTTTGTGGTAATTACTTAAATATTTGTATCGTTGCTCTTTAGGGCCATTAGGATCGATAAACGGGTTGCCCATTCCTCCATTTATCATAGGAATTACAATCTTTGGAGCTTCAAAGTGTATCCCGTCTTTTGATATTTGCATAGCCAAATAATCATCCTCTACAGAATTATACAATCTAATGTTTCCGTCTTCATCCTCTAAAACGGTCAAATGCTTTCTATAGGTTCCCTTAATATCTCCAATAACACGCTCCATCTGTTTTGGAGGGTTTACCACAAATTTTATGTCTGGGTCCATTTTTTGAATAAAAACATCATCTATAAAAACATGTTTTCTTATTCCTAATTGAATAGGAGATGATGAATTATTATTCTCTTTAGCAAATAATTGAGGAAGGCCTTTTTTTAGTTCCTTTTTAATAACTGAATTTTCTCCAGACGGAAGCTTGAAATTTTTAGTGTATTTAACCCCATTATAAAACTCAAGTTCGTCCAACACTCCAGAAAGTGGATTTTTCCAAAAACCATTTCTCCCAACACTGAAATAAGCACTTTCACTATGTTTCAAAGCATTTATCTGAGCTGGTACTTTACTTGTTTTTTTACCATCAACATAATGACTTATTTCATTTGATTTAGCCTTGTAAATAAATGCAAAATGATGCCAAGTACCTGATGGCTTACCTAATAGATATTTTGATTTAGTTGGAATAAATATTGGAGGCATATTATCTCCATTGTGAAACACAAATCCTTTTTTGTCTTTCGAGATACTTAAGCTAGTAATAGCTGATTTTTCTCTAATTGGTCCAACGCCAATTTCAAAAATAACACCTTCTTCTTTGGTTTCTTGCATAGGTTTATACCAAAATTCCACAGTCCAATCAAAGTTACCTAAATTCAGTTTGGTATCTGTTGTATTAACAAATCCAACTTGTCTTCTTAAGTGTGTTTCTCCTACGGTCATAAGAGCTGCAAAGTCAGCATTTCCCCAATACATTGGAACTGTTGTTCTCCCTTCTGGAATTTCAGGCTTGGCAAGTCCAAATTGAATTTGGTCGTTTAATGTTATCTCTAATTCATAATTGGCAGTCATATCTAATCCATTACCAAATTTACCATCTACAATTTTTCCTTTTTTACCAATTACTAACGGATAATCATTTTCCGAAGAATCATCTAATACATGACTAGGATAAAGACCTTTAGACTCATTAAATTGCCAAAGGGCTATTGTTTGTGCTTGCGACTTAACTGATATTAAAACACAAACAAATAGAAACATTATGTTATTTTTATTACTCATTGTTTTTTTATTGTATTGGTTAAAGTCCCTAGCCCTTCAATAGAAATACTGACAGTATCATCATTTAACACCACATAAGATTTATCAGTCCCTGTAAATACAATATCACCAGGGGACAAGGTTAATACTTTTGATAAATCACTAACAATTTTAGCGGGACTGTACACCAAATTTGATGTGTTGTTAGATGAATTAACTTTTTCATTTCCAGAACCATCTGTTACCAACATTTTTCGTTCTTTATTTTCCCAATCTATATTGGTATAAATAAAAGGGCCAAATGGAGCAAAACGGTCTCCAATTTTTAATCCAGGCCCTAATAAAGGTTCTTTTTGATCTTTAGGTTCGCCCTCTTTTTCGTGAAACGAATCGGTCCAACCTACAATATCGTTTCCAATCGTATAGCCAAAAATGGCATTCTCTGCTTCAGACTCATCCGCATTTTTTATGGTTTTCCCAATAACAATTACCAATTCAGCTTCTACCTTTAAAGCATCTACAGCTGCCGGTATAAAAATATTGTCGTTTGGTGAAGCTGCGGCAGAAGGAGGTTTTAAAAACCAACGCACAGACTTGTATGGTTTTTTATCTTTCCAACTATTACTGTAAGAACCTCCAAGTCCTAAAATAACTTTCGGTTCTGATGGATGCAATAATTTTACTTTATTCAGTTCAAGGGCTCTTCCACTTATTTCCCCTCCTTCCCAAGGCGCTTTGTCCAAGGGTAAAACTTTCTCTCCTTCTACCTTTCCGTAAAGGGCTTGTTCACTAAACTCAAACCTACAATAAACTTCTTGGGCCATAATATTACCAGTTATAATTATTAGTAGTAAAAAAACAAGGTTTGTTTTATTCTTCATCTTTAATATTTTAAAATTCAAAGCCTTTAAAAAATGGCTCATCAACAGACTTTGTTACTTTAATGTTGTTGTTTACAACCTCAACTGTGTAATACATGAATCTTTCATTGTCGCCAAATGAAGATGTTTCATAAACTTCAATACTATCATATAGTTTATCATGCATCCACTTATGGCCATGCCCAGTAAAAACAACTTTAACCTTATTTTTATATTTTTTTAGTAGTTGAAAAAAATGGTGCTCAACATCACCCGTAACGGTTCCAGTCCTTTTTTTATACCAATATTTAATGTTATCTGTACGTATAGGGTGATGAAAAAACAATAAAACCTTTTCACTTTCTTCCAGTTGTTTTTCTAACCAATCTATTTGTTTATCATCGAAAAATTTATTTTGAAACCTTCCTCTATTGCTATTCAGGAAGATAAAGTTAAAATCCCCTTTTTTTAAGTTGTAATATGGAACTGAACCTGATTCTTTTTTCCATATTTCATCCATTTCTAAAATTTCTGATTCTGGGAAATATCCATCAGCATCCCTATATTGATCAATTTTGTATTCATGGTTGCCCATACCAAAATAACAAGGAACTTTTAATTGAGACATCGCTAAAAAAAATGACCTCAACTTATTGTTTGAAACAGAATCTCTGTTTTTATCTCTATTGGAATAAACATAAGACACATTATCACCTGTTGTTATAACAAAATTCACGTTTTTACTAATAGAATCTTTGGAATTAAATTCTTTTACAAAATCCTTTAATCGATTCAAATGAGCATCATTATCTTTAATATGAATATCTGATAAGACCAAAAATTTAAAATGATTATCACTTCTTTTTTTCTTTATTTCAGATTTACATCCAACAATGGATACCACTAATATAAAAACCAATATTTTTTTTAAATTCTTCATTTAAAAGACAAATTATTTATTAATTTTTTTAGGCTACTTAACTTTCCGCTCTTTATTCCTTAAACTATTTTAGTTTATCAATTTCCACATTATCAATCCAATACACACAAGGTGCTACCTTTACTCCTGAAGCCGGTAAATCTTCTATGGTCAATCCCCCTGCAGAAGGAGCTCCTTGTTCTGCAAATATTGCATCGGTATATCCTCTATAAGGCCCTGTTCTAAAGACAATTCTTTCAACAGAAGAAACTTCAACATCATTGGCAAATGGGATATTTTTTCTAACTAACTCTCCATTATAATAAGCATCATACATTTTGCCTTCAGCATCCACAATCAATTTAATTTTTGCCCACTCTCCAACTTTAAAATCAATAGATTCCGGACCTACTTGATGTCTGTCAAACATTAATTTCCTTTTGTCAATTCTTAAGCGGATAGGTCTTCCGGTACCTTGATTTTGTATCTCAACCTCTAAAGCATGGCCTTGTTGGCTAACTACTGTTTTTAAATCAAAACTAATTTCAACTTTTTTACTTTTTGGGAAAACACGTTCTGCCTTAGCGTAATCATATGGGTCTTCATCTCGAAGTTCTAATACATGGTTTAAATTATTAGGATTTTCAACTATACTGAGTGGAGCCCATTGTGGAACATATAAACTCCATAATTTTAAATCTTGAATACTTTTTAACCCTTCAAAATTTTGATTCACATTTTCAGAAACATGCCCTTTGATAGGAACATCAATACTTGACAACCAAATATCTTCTTTATTAACACTATAGGTTACCCATAATTCGTTCCCTGGCGGATTACCGTTCCCTTCAACTATACCCCTAAAGTATTGTGCACCAATTCGTTTATGGATTCCTTGATATCTTCTTAGTGGAATATCCCCTCTTACAGAAAGCATTCTATCATAATCATGTCCATCTGCTGAAGCCATGACCACCATAGGATACCTGTTTCTAAATCCTGCCGTTTGATCATGAACTAATGCATAAGTACCATCATCTAATTTTTGCCCCCAAACCTTAGCTCCAGTGGGACTTAAGGTTTTGTTTTTTGTAAAAGGAGTCCATGTTTTACCATCATCTTCACTTAACGCTGACCATTGATTTTTCCATATCCCAACAACAACATTATCAGGTCTATGATAATAACTCAATGCCTTTCCTGCACCTCTGGAAGTAGTTATTGTCTCACTAAAATAAGCGGCCCCTTCAACATCTCCTGGGTCAACACTAAAAAACCCATCTTTCCCCCTATCTTCTTCCCACCATTGTAGAGTCATCAATTTATCGGACAAAAGGGACTCACAAGCTTCTAAAAACTCTTTGTCACTACTAGTTTTATAAAAAGGGAAATTAGTATTCGTTTCATTATAACCATTCCATCTGTTATATCGAATAAAATAAATTGGGCCATAGCTTCCATCTTTTTTTATTTCCCTAACCACTCTTCCCAATCCCTGGCCTGCGTTAGGCGAATGTCTTGGAGTTAAAGAGTAACTGTAAAATGCACTTGCCAATAATTTTCCGTTTGGGGCTACATAAAAACCCATTCTTTGATGCATTACTGCCTTTGTACCAGCTGGTAAGTAGCCTTTATCCGTTTCTATTTCAGGAAGATCATATATTGGAAAAATAATCTCAGGAGCAGACCAATCTTTACCGTTTTCTGAAGTCAATAACAAGACTCGAGTTGGGGGTGTGTGCTCTTGAAATTCTCCACTTAAATATTCCAAATAGAATTTATGGTTCCAATAGCATAAATAGGGCTGATGGTTATATGTCCAACCTTTGTCACTTGCTTTTTCAGTTGGGTTAATCCTATTGGCTCTAAATGCTTGATAATTATGAACCCCAACTGCATGTGGCAAGCCTCCGTCAAAATATTTTGCATCAGGTTTCAACCCCTCACTGTATATAATAGGTTCGGCCATAGTTTTTTTAACTGAAGGCGGATTCTTTTGAGGGAAAACTGTTATACTAAATATGCCCAGCATAAAAAACAGCATGTTTTTGTTTATTAAAATATTCATTTTATACATTACTTTTGAATTAACAATTATTTATTTAATTTTTCCAAAGCTCTTTGTTCTCTCCATCCTCTATATGTAAGAGCCTTATCTACTTCTTCATTTGGAAAAAAATAACTTGCTGCCCAACTCACAAAAAACAATACTATGTGACTATACACACCAAGCATGTACTTATGGTGTTTGAAGTTAAAAGCTCCAAAATCCAATACCATTTGATTACTTTCGCCTATTGGTTTTGATGTTAAAATTGCATAACCGGTAAAAAGCACAGAAGCTAAAATACCAACATATAGCCCTTTTTTATTGGCACGAGGAACAAATACCCCTAAAAGAAAAATACCTACAATTCCACCAGAGAAAATAGCGTATAACATAAATACAATACCTAACACGCCTTCATTACCAGCAGACACATAAATAGATGCAACGACCATTGCTGCGATACCAGAAATGACAACCAAAATCTTACCTACTTTAACTTGTTGCGCATCAGTACTATTGGGTCTTAGCTTTTTATAAAAGTCATCTACTCCAACAGCTGAAAGACCATTCAAATCAGAATCCAAAGATGAAATAGCAGCTGCTAAGAGTGCCGAAATGATGATACCGACAATACCAACAGGTAATTTTGTCATAATAAAATAAGGAAACACTGCATCATCTCTTATTCCTTCAGGAAGAGTATTTGCATCACCTGTATAGAATGCATATAAAGCTGTACCTATAAACATAAATAATGTCCAAACAGGGACTACCATTAAAACTCCCATTACAGAAGCCTTTTTAGCATCTTTAGTTGACTTTGCGGTTAAATATCTTTGTACAATCGTTTGATCTGTGCCATATTTTTGAATAGCATAGAATACACCATTAATGGACATTACCCAAAAAGTAAGGTGAACAAAATCCCAATCAAAAGGCCCTAAGCTGATTTTATTATTTTCATTGGCTATTTCTAAAATTGCTCCTAGACCGCCATTCATGTTAATTATTATAAATGTTAAGGCAATCAAACCACCAATAATTAATAAAAACCCTTGAATAACATCTAACCAAATAACGGCTTCCATTCCTCCAAACAATGTTAATAAAACAACCGAAATACCTAAAATGATTATTACCGTATAAGTATCAACACCTGTCATATTTGCTACTGCTAAGGCTAAAATGAAAAACACAGACCCCATTTTTGAAAAATGGGCAAATATAAACCCTACCGAACTATAAGCTCTTGCAAAATAACCAAACCGTTTTTCAAAATATTCATAAGCACTAAGTCCTATAACATTTCTGTATAGAGGTACAATAAAAGGAATGATTAAAATAACTGTAATTGGCACCATGATACCTTGAACTAAAAGTATCCAATTTGACCCAAAGCCAGCACCAGGATAAGCTAAAAAAGTTAGGCTACTAATCAATGTTGCAAAAATTGACATTCCTATCGCCCAAGAAGGAATTTTACCTCCTGCTGAATAGAATTGTGAGGTACTAGTTTGTTTTTTTGAAAAACGAAAACCTACTCCAATGGTAACTATCAAACTAATAATAATAATTAAATAATCAATAACATGTAAAGAATTACTCATAATTTATTTTTTTTCATATTTATTAAACTTCCAAATTGATTTTGGCCACTTATAGCTACCTGGTTTCATAGTAAGTGATGCATGGCTTTTGCTGCCAATTTTCATTCTAGTAACTCCGGGTGCTATTGCCTGAATTGGAAAAAATGTATCAAATGATAGTGCTTTGACTAAAGATTGAGCTGTTGAGCCACCTTCTATTAATATTTCATTAATAATAATTTTATCTATGACTTTTTTAACGACTTTTCCTAAAGTTGCTTTTAATTCAGCTGATGAAATACTATGTTCTGTTGGCTTTTGTAATACTGATACAATGACTTGATTATTGTTCTCAAACATGTTAATAATATCAATAGCCCAATCATCAATTAATTTGGGTTTAACACTTTGGGGAAAATAAATCCCATCAGGCATACAGGATACACATACCCCTCGTTCTTTAGCATCAATAACAGCTTTTTTACTCAATGGAAAATTACTTCCACAGATAAAAATTGCTTTACTTTCCTTGTTAAATCCGTTTGCATTAAACGTGTTTTTTAAGGAGCTTTTACTTTTTAGGATTTCCTCAAAAAACCCTGAAGCTCCTGAAATAGCTGTATTTTTATCGATTTTTTTAACCCATTGACTTAAGTCTTCCTGATTTTTTACATTTCCAATTATTAATCCAGATTCAGGTAAAACCTCATCGTGAGACAAATTAACGATTTCCGTTACCCCATCTTTTTGAAGAATTTCTACAACGTTTGATGATTTATTCTTAAACGAGTTATCTTTAGAAAAAAAAGATTCAATTAAAGGTTTTTCGTCTATATAATAAACCCCATTCCTAATTGTTCTGTTCAATAATGGATTTGCAGGAATAACTAAACCTCTTGTTTTCTTTGAAATTCTCATTTGAGAATTTAACTCTGCCACAATATTACCCCGTAATACAGAGTCTATTTTTTTATAAATTAACTCTGGGTTTAACTCAAGCAACTTTGATGTTATTCTCTCGGATTCTTTTGCTGCAAATTCCGCAGTACAAGACCTCAGATCCGTGGCTACAACTAAAACATCTACTTGAGGCACTTTATTAAAATTAGTTATGATTGCCACTTTATAACCAAAGCTAAAAGCCAACCCTCCTATTTCGGCAGCACCCGTAAAATCATCTGCAATTACAGCTATCATATGTGTTCTCTTTTTAAAGATTTGGTCTTATTTAATTTAACAGCATATTCAATGGCCAAAATCATAGCATCTTCACTAGCAATGTTTTGACCAGCTATTTCCATTGCCGTTCCATGATCAACTGAAGTGCGAATAATAGGTAATCCAAGTGTAATGTTTACTCCTCTAACACTTTTCATTTTTTTCTTCTTTTTGTCCCAGTTAAAACCCACAACTTTAAAAGGAATATGCCCTTGGTCATGATACATAACAACACAACCATCATATACCCCCCCAATGGCTTTTGGAAACAATGTATCAGATGGTATCGGTCCCTCAACATTATATCCTAGTTTTCTAGCTTCTTGAATTGCAGGTATAATTTCTTTTTCTTCTTCATCTCCAAATAATCCACCATCACTCGAATGAGGATTTAACCCTGCAACACCTATTCTAGGTTTTTTTATTCCAATTCTTCTACAAGCTTCATCTATTAACTCAATGGTCTCAATTATCCTATCTTTTTTGACCAAATCACAAGCTTCACGCAATGAGACATGTGTTGAAACATGAATCACCCTTAAATCTTCTTCCACCAATAGCATGGCATATTTATTTGTGTTTGTATACTTTGCATAAATTTCAGTATGTCCACTAAATTTATGCCCAGCCAAATTAATTGACTCTTTGTGAATTGGACCGGTAACAGTTGCATCTATTTCATTTTTCATTGCGAGATCAATAACTTTAACTACATATTCAAATGCTGCGTTACCGTATTCTGCGGTCACTTTTCCCATTTTGTGTTTTGTAATATCTACATTTTGTATATCGAACACATCAATAATTCCTTTTGTAAATAGGGCTTCG
The DNA here is from genome assembly GCA_963976005.1 of uncultured Flavobacteriales bacterium. GTDB lineage: Bacteria > Bacteroidota > Bacteroidia > Flavobacteriales > Flavobacteriaceae > Yeosuana. The sequence continues at coordinate 111,289 of CAXBJF010000007.1, forward strand.
TTAACATTACTAATTTTGTTTATCTCTAAATTTAGTCCTGTAATCTTAATTGCCTTTTGCAATACATTTGTATCTCCTACAACCAAAGGCCTACATATCTGGTTGATTTTTTCCGATGCAACGGATTTAATTGTGACCTCTGGACCAATACTAGCCGGATCGCCCATAGAAATACCTATAATTGGTTTATATTCTTTCATTTTATTTTATTTGGAATTCATATAACAATATCATTCGGATTAATCTTTATACTCTCCAAATTTTTCTAAAACATCTTTTCTAATATTCTGTATTTCATCGATGGATAAAGTAAGCATTGGTAAAGCTGTATATGGTTCACACAAGTCAAAAGCATTCATCATCGCCTTAAAAATGGGAAAGGCCCTACTTAAAATCTTTCCCTCTTGATAATACGCACTGATTACATTGGTTATCTGTTGCAATTCTTCTGCTTTTTTTACGTTTCCGCTTTTTGCAGCATCATATATCCCTCTATATAAACTAGGCACAAGATTTCCGCTACTTGGAACAATTCCATCAAGACCATTTACTAGACCATATGAAGACTTTGCCGCCCAACCTAAATGAAAAGTAAAATCTTCTCTATCTTTCCATAACCTTAAAGATTCGTTCAATCTGTCTTCTCCTCTTTGTGAGTCCTTAAATCCTATAATATTATCATGGTAACTGAGTTTTTCAACTAATTTTAAGGAAATAGATAAGTTGGTGGTAACAGGTATGTTGTATAGCATTAAAGGCAATCTAATAGCGTTTGCCAAAGCTTCATAATAACGAAGCATTTGATCATCATCAATGGGATAACAACTAGGTAAATGAGCAACTAACACATCTACCCCAATATCATGGTATAGTTTAGCATTGACAACAGAATCTTCAAAACTATTTCCAGAAATACCCGCATATACCAAATCCTTCCCGTTTACCATATTTACAGTATACTTAATCAAATCTGATTTTTTATTATTAGAAATTGATGATGATTCTCCTGTAGTGCCCAGAACAAATGGGGTACATTTGTTTTTCAAAAGGCCATGAACAATATTTTCGACACCTTGTTCGTCTATTTCAAATTTTTCTGTAAATGGCGTAATCATTGGTACAATTACACCACAATATTTTTCTTTATAATTCATCTATCTATTATTATAAAATTAAAATGATGCATTATAAATTGCCTTTGCATCTTCTAATTCAACTTTTCTAGGATTATTTTTTAATAGCCTCTGAATTTCAAGTGCGCTATTTGCCATCCCATCTATTGCAGTGATTGGGATCCCCAATTCTGATAATTTGCTTGGTATCTGACAAGCCACATTTAATTCTCTGATTTTTATGATTCCGTTTTTAGCAGTTTCTTCATCAGAAGCTTCAATTTTTGCTCCAATTATCTTAGCAATATTTGCGTATTCTTTTATGGCATTAGGCAAATTAAATTCCATAACATATGGTAAAAGTATGGCATTTGATAACCCGTGAGGAACATGAAATTCTGTTCCTAAAGGATATGAAAGCGCATGTACAGCACCTGTATTAACAGGTCCAAGACACATACCCCCATAAAGACTACCAAGAGCTACGTTCGTCCTTGCCTCCAAATTATTTCCATGTTCAAAAGCTTCCAAAAGATTCTCTGCTATTAAGCGAATTCCTTCGATTGCTATCACATCTATAACAGGGTGAGAAAATTTATTCGCATACGCTTCTATACAATGGGTAAGTGCATCAATACCGGTTGCAGCTGTAACTCCTGGAGGGACGCTTAATGTTAATCTTGGATAAATGTAGGAGGCATCTGGAACCAAAAATGGACTGATAACTCCTTTTTTATTTCCATTATCGTCAATAAAAATAGCATTAGGGGAAACTTCACTTCCCGTTCCTGAAGTAGATGGAATGCATACTAGATATGTTTTTCTTTCTTTTAAATTACCAATTCCTATAATTTCGTCAATGGTTTGTGTGTTTTTAAGCTGGGCGGCTACTAATTTAGACACATCTAATACACTACCTCCACCTATTCCAAGAACACTATCAGCATTAAAAAACTTAGCCTTTTCTAGAATCACATTAAACTCTTGAAAAGAAGGTTCATTAACTATGGTTGTATCTATCTCATAACTAATAGATGATTTTTTAAGAACTTCCAATAATTTAGAAAGTTCTTGGGTTAAATGTTTTATTGTAATTATAAATAGTTTTTTCCTCCCGGAAGCAATATAATCCTGGATAAAAACATCTAAAGCATCATCTCCAAAAACTACTTTTTTTGGATTTAATATTGTAATGGTTTCCATTAGTTCTAAAAATTATTCTCTGTTAGGAAATTGCATGTCCAAATACTCGAAGTCTTCTCCTTCTGGCCAGGTTAATTCGGGTAAATACTGCTTTTCTGGATTAAAATTAGGGTTCAACGTCATTTGATTTGCGTGAACATCAAATAACCATTGATGTAATCTTTTCTGCATTTTGTTTGCTAGTTCTGGCATTTGACTTGTCAAATTATTAGTCTCACCTATATCTTCTTTGATATTAAATAGGTCACATTGATAATCTAGCCCTTGAATAGATCGTTCGTACCATTCTATTAGTTTATAATCCCCCATTCTTACCGCCCCAGATGGTTTATAGCCTTGTCTGTGATAATGAGGATAGTGCCAAAAAAGGGCATCCCTATTGAGCCTATTAGCCTGTCCCTTTAAAACCGGAACCAGACTCAAGCCATCAATAGTAGAATCATTTACATCTTTACCTACTATTTCAGCGAATGTTGGGAAAAAATCATTTGTGATTACCGGTATATTACATACAGATCCTGGTTTAACAACACCTGGCCATTTTAATGCAAAAGGAACTCTAATACCTCCTTCAAATACCATCGCTTTACCACCTCTTAAAGGTGCTTGATCTTGGTAGAATTTAAATCCTCCATTATCTGAAAAGAAAACAACAATAGTATTTTCGGTAAGGTTTAATTCTTCAAGTTTATCAAGAATTCTTCCTATACTTCTGTCCATTCTTTCTATCATTGCCCCCATTATTGGATTATTTACTTTATCTTCAGGATGAGGTTTGGTCTTGTAAGAGTTTATAAAGTCTTTGTCTTCCATTAATGGGCGATGTACCACATGATGGGAAACATAGGCGAAAAATGGCTTGTTCTTGTTTTTCTCAATAAATTGAATAGTTCTATCTGTAATTTCTTTTACATGATGAGCATCTTTAGATTTTGAATCCAATTCTGGTTTCACTGTAGCTAATACATTATCAAATCCTTGAGATTTTGGATCACCTGGGCGACCATCCTCATAATTCTTATCCATATTTAGATGCCATTTCCCAAAATGACCCGTAGCATAACCCTCAGGTTTAACCATTTCAGCTATTGTCAACTCTTCTAATGGAAGTCCATTTTTATTTTGCTCAGCTTGCGATAATAGAGCATAAGGATAAGAATTTCCAGGAAGATAATCCGTTAAATGAAGTCTAGCAGGGTACTTACCAGTCATAATACTTGCTCTTGCTGGAGAACAAATTGGGGCCGCAGAATATGCATCTGTAAAAACCATTCCTTCCGACGCTATTTTATCGATATTAGGGGTTTCATAATAGTCCGTTATTTTATTGAAATGCGCCTGGTTCCAACCCATGTCATCAGCCAAGATAAATACAATATTTGGCTTAGACGATTTATTGATAACCATTTTCTTTTCAACGTCAGCATCTTTGCAATTCAAAATTAAAATACTTAATACGAAAAAAATTAATTTTTCAAGAACCAAAGTATTTCTATGTCCAGTTTGATTTATCATCATGCAATACAGTTTTTCATAAGTTTAAAAATAATTGATAATTAGAAATCAATAATCTTTTAATTTAGAGACCATTTTATACCTAGATTGATAACGGATCCATTAAGTTGATAATTAAGTGATCTTGAAGGAATACCGAAGTAATCATAGTAGCCTTCATTGAATATATTTACCCATTCAAAATAGATGTCATAGTTTTTCCCTATTCGTTGACTAGCGGAAAAATCCCATTGTGTGTAACCATCACGCCATTCATCCCTATCTACCGTTGAACCAACCTCATCAATATATTTACCTGTAAAATTAGCAGCTAACCTAGCGTTTAAACCATACTTTTCAAAAAACAGTGCAACGTTTCCTGAATTAGCCACCTGTTGAGGTAATACATCAAGATCTACCCTATCCGTATCAGGCCCTAAATCAATATTACTGGAATTGGTATATGTATAGTTACCATAAATACCAAAACCATTCAAAAATCCGGGAAGAAACGTTAACTGTTGTTGATAGCTTAATTCAGCCCCAAAGAGTTTTGCTCCACCGCCATTAACAGGCTCTTCAAAATCAAAACCATCAAATTCTCCTCCGTTTACAACTCCGCTTGAAGTGAAAACAAAGTTATCAAAATCTTTTAAGAATAAACCTCCTGAAATAACTCCAATACCCTTAAAGAAATGTTCTCCAAGTAAATCATAATTATTTGAGGTTGTCAAATCTAAATTACCATTACCACGCACTATCTGTTGTTCTTCAGTATCAATAATAGAATAAGGCACTAAATCAAAAAAATTGGGCTGTGCAAATCCACGGCTATATGCCAACCTAACATTCGTATTATCAGTGATGCGGTAACGAAATTGTAAATTTGGAAAAATATTAGTAAAATCTCTTTGCACATTTTCTTGTTCTGAACTAATGAAAAACCCATCATCAAGAACAAGTTTTGTACCGGCATAATCAGTATTCATAAACTCTGCCCTTAAGCCTCCTAAAATTAATAACTTACCAAAAGTCTGTGTTCCCATTAAGTAAACTCCAGTTACATTTTCACTTGCATCATAAGGCTCTCCAAAATTCACATCAGGTCGGTCCTCACGATCAAACCCACTCACATTTTGATTATTAAGGAAGAAATTACGAAATCCATCTGCATCTACAGCCTGTCCAAAATCATAAACACCCTGGAAATTGTTGATTGTCCTATCAGAGAGAAAAGGTGTCAAAAGCAAATCATCATCTCCCTCCCATCTCCATCGAGCTCTTGTATCCCCACGATCCTTATTATTAGATCTAAATCTACCTCCAAATTTAAACTCACCTTCGCCTTCTCCAAGGCTCATTGGGAGTGTGAAGTTTAAATTCAATGTAAAGACTTCATTATTCGTATCTTCTATTCTAAAATCAGTGGCATCAAATTCGTAGATGTCGCCACCAAGATAATCTTCCCCATTTGTTACCGAAAAATTTGGGGTTTTTGAATCAACATCAAAAAGCTCCACATCGATACCACGAGCTTGAAATTCAGGAGCAATTTGTCCAAATGGTTTTTTGGTAGAAGCGTTACTAAAAGAAACCTTGTAATCTATATTTAATTTATTAATCCTATTTTCACCTCCAAAATCGAAGGAAGAAACCACCTGTTGTTCTTCTCTGTCCTGCATAGCTCTAATAAATCGGGTTCCTTCAGCTTCGGTAGCCGAAATATAATCACCTCTATCAAAACGTGCTCTTAAGTCATTTCGGGTTTGTAAATCCCATCGTTTATTAAACATGGCGCTGGCATAAATCCGGTTATTTTCATTAAATTTAAATTCAAATTGACCAGATAAACCCAATCGGTCTCTTTGATTCTGAGACTCCCTAAGGGTAATTTCACGCCATACATAAGGAAGTGGGGTTCCATCAATGGTCTCCTCGTCTCCCCATCTGCTTTCATTGGAATTTGATGCTCGCTCCGTCCTTGTAAAGTTGGCACTTAATGAGAGTCCAATATTATCTTTCTTTCCAAATATATTTGAATAGGTAAAGTCACCACGAAGCCCCATATCATCAACTTGACTGTTCTTACCAGTACCTATTACAACTCCTAATTGGGGTTTATTATATTCAAAGGCACTTCTTGTTTTTAGGTTTACAGCCCCTCCTACGGAGTTACCGTCCATATCAGGTGTAACTACTTTTGTAACTTCTATACCGGCTAATTGTCCTGCAGATATAACATCTAACTCAACTACCCTTTGGGATCCGTTGGATACCGCCAGCTGTTGTCCATTAACCATAACGTTAGTCAAATTAGGACTGGTACCTCTCAACTGAACAAACCTACCTTCACCATTTGATCTTTGAATAGTTACCCCTGGTACTCTTTGGAGTACTTCCGCAGTATTTAAGTCGGGAAATCGCTCAATCTGTTCCTCAGAAACTACATTCTTAACATTCTCAGCTTCCTTTTGTTGATTTAATGCCTTTGATTGTCCAAACCTATTTCCGCTTAGAACAACCTCGTTCAATTCTTCAAACTCGCTTTCCATTAAAACTTCAAGCACCACTCTTTCTCCGGGACTATTCACGGTTATTTGGGCAGAATAGTTTTTAAGCCCTAAATAACTTGTAGTTAAAGTGTAAGTTCCAACTGGCACCTCAGCAAAATAAAATCTACCTCTATCATCTGTAGTGGTTTTTAGGCCTTTTTCTTCAAGAATAACATGCGCTCCAGGAAGGTACTCTGCAGTAGTAAAGTCAAGGACGACACCTTCAACAGTTCCACTATTTTGTGAATATACAGTGACCGTCACAAAGATGGCTATTACAGACAAAGCAATTTGCCGTATTTTCATTTTAGTTGTCTCAATTTTAGTTGTTTCCATTTTAAATATAGTTTAGCGTTATTTATTCGTTTTAAAAAATGTAAACGTTTACATTTTTTTGTAAAAATTTTATATTTAAACAATAATTCGTTTTATCGCATTAATATCTTTGCATGATTTTCTTATGATCAATTCTGTATTTAGAATTACATTTGAATTTGCCCTTGTCGGATCCTGAATTCTTTGTAACAATAATTCGGCCGCTCTCTTACCAATATCATATCCGGATTGTCTTATGGCGGTTAATGGTGGGTTCAATGAATTTGCCCAATACATATCATCAAATCCAATAATTGATATATCATCCGGAATATTATACCCTTTTGTATGAATTGTCTCAAGAGCACCAAGTGTTAAAAGATTATTTCCTGTTAAAACTGCGGTTGGAGGATTAGATAAATCTAACAACTCGCACATTAATTCAACACCACTAGCATAATCCGATTTTTTACTTTTAATTAATTTATTATCTATTTTAATACCATGCTTTTTCATAGCCTTTTCATAGCCACTAATTCTCTCAAAAGTTGTAGGTATATCTAATCTTCCGGTTATGTGCGCAATTTTCTTATGCCCTAAAGAAATCAAATATTCAATAGCCTTGAATGTGCCATTCTCATTATCAACCTTAACAACATCAACATTAGAATCTAACAACCCTCTATCAATACACACTACCGTGTAACCATTACTTATAATTTGCTTAATATTCTTGTCATGGCCATGAAACGGAGCAACTATAAACCCATCCACTTCTTCTGATTGAAGTATTTCTAAATAAAGTTTTTCTTTCTTTTGATCTTGACCAAAATTTCCAATCATAACTGCAAAATTATTTTCGTAAGCAAACTCTTCAACCCCTATAACAACATCAACATAAAATGGGTTTTGAATATCTGGCAAAACCAAACCCAAAAGATTTTTCTTTCTACTCGAATTTCTTAACCTTTGAGCGACACGATTTGGATAGTAATCTAATTTTTTTATTGCATTAAGAACCTTTGCTTTTGTATTTGGATTTACATTATCTACATTGTTAATTACCCTAGATACAGTAGCTATAGATACTTGAGCTAATTCTGCAACCTTCTTTAGATTAGACATAGATTAAATTATATAATTGTAAACACAAAAATCATCAAATAAATAAATTATCAATGCTTTTTATATTAACTATTAATGTAAACGTTTACATTTATTCAAAAATATAATTATTTTTTAAAATACCAAAATTTATTTTTAAAAAATTGATTTACTTGGTAATACATATTAAAAGACTGAGTTAAATTTAACTTTTGAACTTGAAGTAACTTACTAATATGTAAAATGCTTATACTAAAAACAATAAACAGTGAAAGAATAAATACTTTCTCCCTACTCTCCTATTGTTTTAGCCAAAATTTTATGAGGTCATTTCTTCCACATCTTCTAACTTATATTTAGGAATTTCTAATTTTGACTGAACCCCAGTCCGAACTTTATTCCAGTACTTTAGTATTTGCAGTGGTTTTTATAAACTCAAAATAATCAAGTGAAATAATAGTGAAACATTAATTCAATCTGACTTTGATTATCGTAAACAAAAAACGGTCAAATTAAAGTATTTTTTAATTTAAGCCTATTTTAAAATTTTTCAAATATTTGTCTTTCTTATGTTTATTTACATTTTAATGTTTGCCTTAAAACTTACAAGGTAAAGCAAGGTAAAGCAAGAGGGCAACGTGCTGGCGCAGCGTTGCTTTATTTGATTTGTTTGCAACTAACTGTAATACTGTTAGTTAATTGAAAACAAACCATGTTTGTTCGACGGAACAAATACCATAATTATGTTAATCCCCTTGGGACCTCCCATAAACACTAGGGAGCATTAACATAATCGAAGAGTTTAAGCTACCGCACTCGCTTTGGCGAGCTAACTACATTTTTAAAACCATGGACTTTCCACACTCAAAAAGAGGGGATAATGTAACTCACTCTTAAATCATGTAATCATTCACCTTCAAATTGAATATTATATTGTACCTTTAAAAGGATTAGGGTAAATTATAGGACACTAATATTCATTGATTTACCTTAATGTAATCCAATGAAATGGTTAAAATTGATATCAATAAAATCATATCCGATAAAACTATCCAATTAAATTTTAAGGATAAGTTGACCTATTTTGGTATCGCATTTTATTTATTGGTTTTTTCCGTTTTGCTCCTGATTGGAAAATTGGGAGGTTTCATCCAACACAACATATTGGCAGTTGAATTAATAGGACTGACACTTGCTACGTTTGTATTGATATCTCAAAACAAAAAATTAAAGTTCAAGACCATACAAGCAAACCTAACTACCAGTGAAATTGACCTTGCCATTTACATGACAGCCCAAGAGTTGAAATGGCATCTCGTCGATGTTGGATCAAACTATACAATTGCAAGAAGAGAAGGTGGCACTTTTCCTTTTAGTTGGGAAGAACAAATAACAATAATATCTATCAACGAAAAAATACTCATTAATAGCCTATGCGACCCAGATAGTGCAATGGTCAATGTTTTTGGAAAAAACAAAAAGAACATCATGACATTTGAGAGGAATATTAAAAAGCAACAAACAATGGATCATAAAGTTTCTTTTGATATTCTAAACAAAGAAATTTTAATATAAGACTACCGCGCTCGCTTTTAGGCGAGCTTGCTGCATTTTTAAACTTACGGATTCTCCTTGCTCTATGCAGCCTCTAAATCCATAACTTTAAAAACGGTTGTTCTTGCTCTCTTAAACATCCTTTTTTATTTTGTGTTTGGGACAAAAAAAAAACCAATCTCTTTGGATTGGCTCTTACTCAATTATTTTTTTATTCTTTTCCGATTTCTTTTCTCCTCTTCCTTTGCTTTTATGAATTCGACGATTTCATTTTTTTCTTTACTCAAAACTCGTTTAAAGAAATCAACTGTTGATATGCCAAAATAATCACAGAGATATAGTAGTTTAATAATACCAAAGTTGGGTTTGGACTCCATACGTCCCATATTTAAAATAACCTCATATTTTTGAGCAAATTCTATGTTTACATCTGATTGAGACAAACCTTTTATTTTACCTTGGCTCATACCTTTCTCCTTTCGTAGTTCCTTAAGAACCATTTCAATAGAAGTAGAATAATATAAAATGTCTTTTTTATCAATCATATATTCAAATGACGGTAATAAAAAAAAATGTATCAACGACATTTGTGTCGTTAAAATATTTTTTTTACATTTGATTATCCTTTCATATAGAAAGGAGTATTTTTGCGATTCTTCTTAAAGATAAATATTAGAAGCAATTGCTTTGAATCTTGTATAGGAAAACTGGTAATTTTTATGCAACAAGATGATAAGTAGATTTGCTCACGACCCGGGGCGTGGGCTCTCTTATTGTTGCAAGGTATACCAGTACCTCCTATACTATAAGTTGAGCATCCACGCCTTTTTTGTTTAGCAAAAAGCATTATTCTCAACGTTTCTCAAAGCTATCTTCTCTTTACACAATATAAGAATTCGCCTTACTAAAATCAATTTAATTCTGGTGGCAGGTTTCCCTGTCCCCATTTAAATATAGTGTTTTATGGCACAGCATGATTTCGAACTATTAAAAAAAGGCGATCCCACTGCTTTGGTGCATATCCATGCCAAGTACAGCAGGAGTATCTTTTGGGTGGGCAAGCGAATGCTCGATGATCATTTTGTCGTAGAATCCTTGGTTCAGGACACCTTCTTAAAATTATGGGTCCACAGGGACAGGATAGAGACCCCTAAACATATCTTCTTTTTCCTAAGGTTGGTAATGAAAAGGGAATGTATTTCCTACTATACCAGACCTAGAAACAAGTTCTTTAGGAAAGTCAATTCGTTAGAGAGTTATGACAATTACCAAGACTATATGGTAGGATATGATCCTCTAAAAGATTCTGAAAGTCTGCACGATCAGGAGGCGGAACAAAAAACCTTTGACCGAATCAAAAGTGTATTGCCCCTATTGGATGCCGAGAGAAGGCACATAATAGAACTCTGTTTGAAATACGGTTTTCAATATAAGGCCATTGCCGAGGTCATGGGAAAGGGTATCAAAGAAACCAGTAACGAGGTGAAAGGAGCTATTGGGGATATCAGAACGATCATTAATCAAGGAAGCACAATTGAAACTGGACAAAAGTCCTCTGTTGATATTAAGGGTCAAGACCTTATGACCACAGAACAAGCAGAAATATTAAAGCTCCGATGTGAAAAGAAATATTCCTTTGAGTCCATTGCCACAGAGCTTAATCTATCCAAAAAGGAAGTGCACTATCAGTTTATGACTGCCTACAAACTTATGCAGATGAAACTTGAACAGCAACTGGAATCGGCTTGATATGGAAAAGACAACGCTCAAACTGACCCGAAAGATCCAGTTATTGGTCGACCTCCCTACCAAAGAGGAACGCAAGGAGGCCGTGGACAAACTTTACCAGTGGCAGAACCGATGTTTCAGGGCTGCCAATCTTATCGTTTCCCACCTTTATGTACAGGAAATGATCAGGGAATTCTTTTATCTGTCTGAGGGAATAAAGTACAAACTGGCCAATGAAAAAAAAGATGAGGACGGCATTTTGCAACGCTCCCGTATCAATACCACCTATCGCATGGTATCGAATCGCTTTAAAGGTGAAATCCCCACCAATATACTGTCCTGTTTGAACAATACCTTGATATCTTCTTTTCGGACTAACAGCCCGAAATACTGGAAAGGTGAATGTTCCCTTAAAAACTTTAGGAGGGATATGGCCTTTCCATTTAGCCCAGAAGGGATGAGTCGTTTATCTTATTGTGAAGAAAAAAAGGCTTTTTGCTTTCGTTTGTTCCGAATTCCTTTGAAGACGTACTTAGGAAAGGATCATACAGACAAAAGAATGTTATTGGAACAGGTGATAAAAGGAAAGACCAAGCTTTGTACGTCCCGTATTCAATTAAAGGATGGCAAGATCTTTTGGCTACCGATATTTGAAATCGAAAAGGAGAAAAATATCCTAAAACCAGAAGTGATCGCTGAGGCTTCATTGTCCTTGGAATATCCTCTGGTCGTTAAAATTGGTAAAGCCAAGCTTTCTATAGGCACGAAGGAAGAGTTTCTGTACAGAAGGTTAGCGATACAGGCAGCCCGCAAAAGGGCGCAGGTTGGGGCTACCTATACCAAATCGGGAAAAGGGCGCAAACGAAAACTCAAAGCAGTGGACAGGCTCAGCAAAACGGAAAGCAATTATGTATCCCATCGTATACATGTATACAGTAGGAGGCTCATTGATTTTTGCACCAAACATCACGCTGGAACTCTCATATTATTGAATCAGGAGGACAAGATAGGGATAGCCAAGGAAGATGGATTTGTATTAAGGAACTGGAGCTATCATGAGCTGATGACCAAAATAAAGTACAAGGCCGAGAAAGCGGGCATTGAAGTTATTATAGATTGACCGATTTGGTCATGAGGGTGCTTGTACACCCGCAAGGTGAGGTCGGTAAAGGCACTCACTGAATGTGAACAGCATATACAACGCGTGGGCTCTCTTATTTAATATTTAAGAGTCTAATTGATTTTTACAAATTGGTGAAGCCATAATTCTTTGTTGCAACAGGGATGAAAGAATTAGATTTGGGATATACCCAATATATGTTGGCATTTTAATTTTTTTACGGATTAAAAGCCCCAACATCTATCGAGCTAATACTATGCAATGTTTTTGGGAAATTTAAAGGATGATTTCATTTTTTTACTAAAAAATTCCTTGATTTTACTGGGCTACGAAGCTTTTTTACTAAAAAACGGTGAATTGATGCCCTTTTAAAACTTATAAAACACCAATATCTAACAATACCGATCAATACAAATTAGTCACATACTTTTTACTGTAAATTATTGCCTGTTCATGGGGCTTCCGAAAGGTTTTACTGTAAAAGTCAAATAATATGTGTTTGGCAAACACTACAACGGTTCAATAGTTACCAAATCATACCAAAAGCTAGGAGTTTGCCGCAAATAAATGCCATTTTAATGGGGTTTCAAGAGGTTTTGCCGCAAATCTGAAATAAATGAAACTATTTAAAATTGATAAATAGCTGATTTTAAATGAAATATAAAACAGTAACATCGCGCAGCGTGTTACCCTCTTGCTTCTCCATATTTTGTCCCACAGGGGCCAAAATTTTTCAAACAACCTGATAAAAACATCAGTTGCTTTTCTTTGCATGACGACTCTTTTAAAGTTATGGGATTAGGATGTGAAATGGAAACTTGAAATGTTCCCAATTGGTCCGTTTTGGAAGTAAATTTTATGATTATTTGTGAAATCAAGTTTTTGAACGTCAGATATCATTTAGAGGTTGAATAAAAAGCATCTAAAGTTTAAAGATTTATATGTACCTGTCGAAAATTTTTCAGAAAACTATTAAAATTGATTTACTTATTATATCCAGAACGTTTTCCATTTTTTTGTTTTCCTGTCTGCCGGAAGGAAGGTTTTACTTATGTAGCTCTTCCTTTTTATTGATTTTTTAAGATATCATCCGGTTCATTTTAAATTTACTTCCTATAGAGTCGACACTGTTACCTTTTTTTGTTGCTTGGTGCGATTCAATATTCAGGTTTGATAAGACGTATAAAAATGAGCGATAAAGGAGCCTGGTTTATGCCGTTGTTTAATAATGAATATTGTTATTTTGCTTTCAAAAAAGGGTTGAATATTGGTGGTTTTGGAAGTAAGCCTAAATTCTTTGTGAAATACAAAAGCATAGGAAGTGGGTCACAATGACGAATACATATTTCCTATTTAGCGGACTTAATTCACACTTTTTACTTGACAATGAAGTGTTCCTTTCCTGCAGGGTGGAAATGGGTAACCTAATGAAAAGTCAAAAGTGGGGATTGTGTCCAAGATGATGTAATGAAGCACTTTTCACGGAATGTAGTTTTTCGCGAAATGCAGGGGAATGTGCTGATTACTATTATAATAGAAAAATTAATCAACCTTTCACATTCAATTGCTTTAAAAAAATGGCGTATTGGGGATTATTTGGATACAGCTGCACTAATCTTGTCAAAATATTTTTTGCCTTGTTTGCCTGCCCATATTTTGAATAATGATATGCCAACGCATACAATATACTTTCGTTATTGGCGTCCATTTTTAAGCCTTTAACCAGAATATTTTCAGCGTTTTTTTGATCATTCTTTTTGTCGTAAAGCAAACTGAGATTATAATAAACTCTTGTGTTTTCTTGCATTTTAATGACAGCCTTGTTTAATTGTGCTATCGCTTCATTAGTTTGGTTTAATTCGGCATACATCAATCCTAACGAATAGTAAGTCGGACCATAATCAGGTTCCTGAACAATAACTGTTTTAAACGCCTCTTCTGCTTTTTTATAGTTTTTAATATTATAATATAAATTGGCTAAAGTTAACCGTGCTTGGTTATTTAAATTATCTATGGCTAAAGCGCTTTCGTAACCTGCTATTCCTTTATCAATTTCACCTCGTTTTATATAATAATTTGCTCTTTTTACGCGTCCACCAACAAAATCTGAATTAGTCTCTAAATGCGTAAAAAACTCTTTTTTTACCTTTTCGTAGGATGCTTTATAAACTTCAGGTACGTTACTTGCATTCATACCGCTTAACGCATAAAAAGTTTTTATTCTCACACTTCTTTTGGGGTCCTCTAAAAGTGGTAAAAATGAATTTACATAGTCTGTACTATTAATTTCACTTAAAACATCTACAGTAGCGCCTCGAACTACCGCCGACCTATCATTTAACCAAGATAAATATTGATTTATAAAGTTCTCTGCATTATATCCTGACAAGGCCTTTACAGCTGAAGCTCTTACAATTTCTGTTTCGCTTTTATCATTTATTAAATCTAACAAACCAACATGCCCATTTGGTTGCCTTATAATACCTGGAATTAATTTATCTGAAAAATGAATGGAATCTACAGTTCCATAAAGTTTTTGAAAAGTCTCCCAAGCCCATTTATCATCTTTTTTATGACATCCGGCACAAGCATTGGGTGTTCCGTATTTTAAACTAAGATCTGGTCGTGGGACTCTAAAACTATGATCGCGTCTAAAATCATTTCCCATATAATATTTACCGGGCATATGGCAATTAATACATAGAGCCGCATCGGTACCCATTTTATGAAAATGATGTTTTGGTGTATTATATTTATCTGGCACGTGACATTGCGCGCACAAAGCATTGCCATCAAATTTTAATTTTAATGAATGTGAATCATGACAATTATTGCAAGCCACATTATTTTTATACATTTTACTTTGAACAAACGAGCCATACACATAATCTTCATCCAAAATTTGTCCATCTGCATAGTAAGTAGGCTCTTCAATTAATTGCGGAAAGTAATGATCCAACATCGTGCCTTCAAAATTAAAAGCTTCTGAAAATTGTTCTCTTCGCATGTGGCAACGTGCACATTGATCAACAAGGTCTTTAGGAGCGGTATTTAATGTCATATGCATAGTTCCTGTTGATGCATATTTGTCTCCAAGTCTTCGAACATCATCCACATGTTGTTTTCCAGGACCATGACAAGCTTCACAATTCACGTTAATAATAGCGTATTTTGTATCAAAGCTTTCTGTTTTAAAATCGTAATTTTTTCGAACATTTGTTGAATGGCAGTCTGAACACATGGTATTCCAGTTTAGTCCGCCTCTAGACCAATGCAACCATTCTGAATGCACTACTTTAAAATCGGGATATAAATCGAACCATTTGTTTTTTACCGAATCCCATGCTGTTCTTAAACATTGATAATTCCCGTTAGGAAACTTAACAATATACTGTTGCAAAGGGGTAATCCCGAAGGTATAAACAATTTTATAGTCATGATATTTCCCGTCTGGTCCTTCTGTATTTACATAAAAATCAGTGCCTTTTTTAAAAAAATGATTGGTAACTCCCTGACTTGTAAACTTTTCGTTCTTAAAGTTTCCCAAAACAGAGATACTATCTGCGATTTCCATTGCTTTGTCGTGATGGGACCCACTCCATGCTTTAAATTCATCTTCATGGCATTCTTTACAATTAGTATCGCCTAAAAAATGACTATCAGGAATTTGCTTTGTTGACACAAAAATATCATCTTCAGAAGCGGAAACATATTGAGATTCTTTATTACATGAAAACACTAAAACGCAAATTAATAGTAGCTTTACAAATTCCTTTTTTAATTTAACCATTTCAAAATCAACCATACGTACACAACAAAATAAACCTTTATATTTAATACATAGTAACTATTCAGCCTGTTGTTTAAAAAAAAGCATAGTTGCGAACAATTTTAATT
>CAXBJF010000008.1:0-111295 GCA_963976005.1 uncultured Flavobacteriales bacterium
AAACATATTGGACGCTTTTAAAACTATTGCTATATTAAAGGCTGAATAGTTACCATTTTTCTAAAAAATAATGAGTAATAAATCCGAATTAAAAGAACGTATCAAAGAATTGACCTGTCTTTATGAAGTGTCTTCCATTATTGTCAATGCCGATTCTGAACAGTTGGAACATACCTTTAGAGCGATTGCCTTCAGTTTGAAAAAAGCCTTTCAGTTGCCCGAAATGACCGAAATTGACATTGACACCCAATTTGGCACTGCAAGTACAGGAGCCTCTGCTTCAAAAAACGCTTCCATTTTCAGTTCTATACTAATTTTTAATGAACCAAAAGGGAAAATTGTTGCGACAATAGTTAGTCCAAATTCTATATTTGATGATTTTCTTAACGAAGAACAATTATTGCTAGATAACGTCGCATTAAAAATTGGTAGTCTCTTGGAACGTATTGAAATCAAGAATAGTGAGCTTTCCATGAAACGTCAGATGGAACGTGCAGACCGTCTGACAATTTTGGGAGAATTAACAGCTGGTATTGCTCACGAACTCAACACACCTTTGGCAAATATCCTTGGTTTTGCAGAACTTTTACAATCCAAATTGGAACAAGATCCACAATCCGTCAGCGACTTGGATAAAATCATTACCAATGCCATTTTTTCAAGGGAAGTGGTTAAAAAACTGATGTTCTTTGCTTGCGAAATGCCACAGGAAATGAAACCAGTGAACCTAGTTTCCATTATAAAGGAATCTATAAAGCTGCTAGAACCCACATTTCGTAAAAATGATGTCAAATATTTAGTAAAGATTGATGATGAAACCTTGATATTGCGCGCCGACACAGTGCAAATGACACAAATCATTTTTAATTTGTTGATGAATGCCATTTACTTTTCTCCCAAAAAAGGTTTGGTGACCATTGAAGCCGCGCAAAATGACAAAAACATTATACTGAAAATTACTGATGAAGGCGAAGGTCTATCGGAAGATAATTTGCAAAAAGTCTTTCAGCCCTTCTATACCACAAAACCAGTGGGCGAAGGTTCAGGTCTTGGGTTGAGCGTGGTACATGGTATCGTCTTGAGCCATAAGGGAATGATTACAGTTCAAAACAACATCAAAAAAGGTGCTATCTTTGAAGTGCAATTGCCAAAATAAAAACAAATGCAGCTTAAACAAGAAAATATACTCATTGTTGACGACGACGTTCAAATTTTGGAACTCTTGCATCGACACCTTCAGTCATGGAACTATCATACTTACAAGGCCGTTTCCGTGAGAGAAGCCGTTGCCATTTTAAAAGACACGTCCATCGATTTGCTCATCACAGACTTAAAAATGCCTGATGTGGACGGCTTTGAACTCATCAAATTCGCGTCAGAACATTATCCGAAATTACCCAAACTAATCGTAACTGGCTATCCCAATGTCCAAGATTCACTGGCAGCTATCAAATTGGGAGTTGTGGCCTATCTTACAAAACCATTTACCAAAGAGGAATTGAAAACTGCCATTGGCAAATCATTGGTTCCTTCAAAGAATCCATCGCAAAAATCGATTTCAAACCTTCACAAATCGGAAAAGGGTTTTAGAGAAATGATAGGGACGTCTGAAAAAATCCAAGAGGTTTTTCAAGTTATAGAACGAGTAAAAGACAACAAGGCAACTATTTTCATCAAAGGCGAAAGCGGAACAGGTAAGGAATTGGTGGCACGTTCCATTCATTACCAAGGTAAATTTTCAAAGGCACCATTTATTGCGGTCAATTGTGGTGGCATCCCAGAAAATCTTTTGGAGGCAGAACTGTTTGGTTATGTCAAAGGTGCTTTTACGGGAGCAGAGAACAACAGAGATGGTTATTTTCAAGCGGCCAATGGCGGAACCATATTTCTGGACGAAATTGGAAATGCTTCAATGGCAGTACAATCGCGATTATTGCGTGTACTACAGGAAAAGGAAGTTCTCAAGGTTGGCTCGCAAAAAACCGAGAAAGTGGATGTTCGGGTCATTGCGGCGACCAACAGCAATTTGAAGGAAATGATACGAAAGCAAAAGTTTAGGGAAGATTTGTTTTACCGACTTACGGTTGTAGAAATTGAGGTCCCACCGCTACGCGAACGGAAAGAGGATATTCCACAATTGGTCGATAAATTTCTATTTAAATATGGTGTGGAATACAAAGATGGTTTTGTGAAGATAATGCCCGATGCCCTAAATATTTTGCAACGATACCATTGGCCTGGTAATATTCGCGAATTGGAAAACAGTATCCAACGTGCAGTTATCATGTCAGACAGAACAATAGAGGTGTCCCATTTGCCGGAACATCTCAAATACATGATTGATTTCCCGGAGGAAGGTTTGTTTACCCTAAAGGAAATGGAAAAACGCTACATTCAAAAAGTTCTGAATGCTACCCAAAATAACAAAACCAAGGCCGCCGAGATACTTCAGATAGACCGCAAGACCTTGCGCGAAAAATTAAAAGAATAGTTTTTCAAAAATCGAGGAATCTTAACCCAACCGGGTAATTTCTTCCCACTCAATATTTCTTAATTTATTTGTTATAAATACTTAAATACCTATTATACAGGTGTTTAAATGTTTATCTCATTTTTTGGCACACCCAATGGCACAACAATTGCCTTTAATGAGAAAATTAAAAACAATTGATTATGACCACAAATCCGTTCAATATTTGCCCGACGTGTGCACACATTAAAACATGTGTGCTTACCGAAATGAAAGAAAAAGTATGGTCGTGCAGTGAATATGATGAAGCACAACCTAAATCTGTTAAAACAGATAACAATATGCCAGAACATCAAATAGTTTTGGCTTGATATAAAAAATAGAACCCATGATTTTAAAGAATGCAAGAACAATATTAATGTCGAAACAGATATCAAAACACGAAATTAAATTTAATACCATCAGAAACAGCCCATTTAAATTTTCTAACAAAAGTAGATTATCAGGAAAAAAATTGGCAACAAGCATATTCTAATGAATTAATAAAAAATAAAGCTTTTAAATATGATACATTTTATAATAATGACGCTTACACAAGCTTATAAAGAGAGAAAAGAAAATCGGAAAAACGATTTGATCACAATACCAATCGTAACCTCAAGTAAACCAACTTTTTTCCCCCAATACAATGAGCAACAAAACTAACAGCATATCGCGCACCAAAAATGAGTCAAATACAATGGAAATGAAACCAATAACAACAGATTAAAAAAAAGAAGCCAAGAAAGAAAACGAAAGCTGATTTTCGTTCAAATAGAAATTTAAATAAAGTTAATTTTAAAACAATCAATTATGAGAAAGTATGTATTAGCAGGTTTTGTTGCCTTAGGAGCACTTACAATGAATGCTCAAGATGTTATGAACAAATCTATAACCGTAGAAAAAGGAGATGTTATAGAAATTGGATATCCTTCAACTAGCAAATATAAGCACATTAAGTTTCCACGCGCCAATTTTATCATCAAAAGAGGTGGTATTGCAAACTATAAAGCTGCTTTGGGAGAAGAGGTTGTTGTAACTAATGTGAAAACAAAAAACGATGGAAGTACTATGGTTACTGTAAAGCGTAAAGACGGTAAAAGGTTTTTTAACACCGTAAGTACTGTATTTATAAATTTTGAAGACGCGTTAGCAACTAAAGAAATTAAGTTATAACAAATATTAAGCCCAAATCATAAAATTTTTATAATCTATGATTGGGGTTATAATTCCACTAAAAACAAGGTAATGATTACAGTAAAAAAAGTAAATAATAAAATCCAAAAACAACCTTTAAAAGGCATGGTGGATAACGTATTGGAACAATTTAACAGTGCGGCAGATCAAATTAATTTACACCCGAGTATCCGAAAAATCTTGAGCATTACCAACACTGAAATTATTGTGAATTTTCCTGTAAAAATGGACAATGGCGAAGTAGAAATCTTTCAAGGGTATCGCGTACAGCACAACAACGCCCTTGGGCCTTACAAAGGAGGATTGCGTTATCATCCTACAGTGGATATCGACGCCGCGAGAGCTTTGGCCATGTGGATGACATGGAAAACATCCCTGGCAGGATTGCCTTATGGTGGTGGTAAAGGTGGCATACAGATTGACCCTTCAAAATATTCAAAGAGTGAACTAGAACGTATTACCAGGCGTTTTACATTCGCATTGGCAGATAATATTGGTTCAGAACACGATATTCCTGCACCAGATGTCAATACCAACGCCCAGACCATGGCTTGGATAGCGGACACTTATATGAGCACACGTCCACCCGCGGAACGCACTGCAAATCAGCACGTCGTCACTGGTAAACCTGCTGGTAGCGGTGGTCTCGAAGGCCGTGACCGAGCCACAGGATATGGCGTGTTTTTGACCATTAAGTTTTGGTATGAAAGCCATAATAAAAGCTTAAAAAATAAAACTTTCATTGTCCAGGGTTTTGGAAATGTTGGGTATTGGGCAGCACACTTTTTAGAGCAGGAAGGTGCTAAAATGGTTGGTGTACAAGATGCTTACGGAAGTATTCAAAATCCTAAAGGAATTAAAGTAGAGGACCTTTTCAATTACACAAAGGCCAATAAAGGAAGTCTGATAGATTTCCCGGAAGCCCATCAAGTAGAAAAAGATGATTTTTTTTCACTTGAATGCGATATCTGTATTCCTGCGGCTCTGGGAAATCAAATTACTGAAAACAATGCATATCTTATCAAAGCGCCGTTAATTGCAGAAGGCGCCAATGGACCAACCAATGTGGAAGGTGAAAAAGTGCTTCTACAACGCGGTGTTACTATCATTCCTGATATTTTGTGTAATTCGGGAGGTGTCATCGCCAGTTATTTTGAATGGTTGCAAAACCGAAATGGGGAATTGTGGCAGATGGAGGAAGTCATCGATAAACTCGAAAAGAAAATGAAACATTCTTTTGTCAGAGTCTCGGATTATGCTAAAAAAGAAGGTTTGGACATGCGCACGGCGGCCTATTGCATTGCCATAGCGCGAATTGAAAAAGCATATATACAACGAGGGATTTTCCCATAAATACTAATAAAATGAAGTACGGAAGTTTGATTTTGGAAAAAAAGGAATACGTCTATATCAAGAGAATACTCAACATATCTGGATATTCAGGAGATCATGAAATCCAGAAATCCCTGACGAAATTCGCCGAAGAATTGAAAACTGCACACATCATTGATGAGGAAGAAATGCCGGAAGATGTAGTACGTTTCAATAGCATTATCACGGTCAAGTCAGGTAGAGATTGGGAAAAAACGTTACAGATCGTGCAACCATCGGAAAA
Source organism: uncultured Flavobacteriales bacterium (assembly GCA_963976005.1). Classification (GTDB taxonomy): domain Bacteria; phylum Bacteroidota; class Bacteroidia; order Flavobacteriales; family Flavobacteriaceae; genus Yeosuana. Next base: position 5,322 of record CAXBJF010000008.1, read on the forward strand.
AGACGTGAAAAACAATAAAATTTCCATTCTAACACCTATGGGAGCTGCTTTGTTTGGTTATTCAGTAGAGGATGTTTTAAGATGGGATTTTCCCACTGGTATCAAAGAGCTCAAAATCATCGAAGTGACCCAAAAGACCCAAGATAGAAGTATGGATGTGCTCATTTAAAATTAAACGATCATGACAAATAAAATTTATAATCACGATACAGATGTTGATATTGTGCATAAATACAATGCCATTGGACTGAAAGGGTGGATCAATCAACTTCAATATATCGATAAGGAAATCGATAAACTCTTGAATCTATATGCACAATCCATTCAAAACAAGGAAATTCCCGCAAGTACATTAATTCTTTTTTCAAAACGAAAAGAGACGAACAAAAGGTTGTATGAAACGGTCATGAAATATTCCAACATCTATAGCAAAGCAGCAGAATGTGATGATATTCAATGCGACATGGCATATTTGAGCGAATATGAACGACTTCGCAAAAGTTATCAATATCATTTGACGAGATATCAAAAACTAAAAACAATTTGTATGATAACGTATTTCAGAGTTTTTGACTTGGACTAAACGGAAAGATGATGAATAGACAGGATTTAATAACAAAAAAGAGGAGAAACTTTTAGTATTACTTCGTATTGGACCTGTTGACATCCACAATTGAAATCCTTTTGCTATTGATGTATAAATCTCACTAAATACTAAATCATTGATCAATAGAAAATTAAAATTGTCTAATGATTTTGTATGATACCCAAGGATAAAATATTTTCCCACTTTTTTAATTATAATAGATAAATTCAAATCATAAATGACCTTAAATAACGATCACCAAATTTCCAGAACCATAGAATCCAAAAGACAACTGTTCCTACAAAAGGATTTATTTGAACTGTTACAGTGGATGGATGACATTGAATTCATTCATACAGAGCTCAACGCACTTTCCATCATTGAAAAACTACCTTAATTCATTGATTTACTTGTTACAGGAACTGACAAAAAAAGAAACATCCCATTTTATTTTCAGTTCTTCCTGTACTGTATATGGCCAAGCAGATTCCCTGCCCATTACCGAATCGGCCCCAATCAAGCCTGCCGAGTCCCCTTATGGCAACACCAAACAAATTGGCGAGGAGATCATTAAGGATACTTGTAAGGTCATGCCAAATTTAAATGCCATTGCACTGCGTTATTTTAATCCTATAGGTGCCCATGAATCAGGTAAAATTGGGGAATTGCCAATTGGGACGCCCCAAAATCTGGTGCCTTTCATTACCCAAACGGCCATTGGGCTGCGGGAACGACTTTCCGTATTCGGAAATGACTATCATTGCTGAAGCATTAGGTGTCAGTATCTCTGATATAGTAGATATAAAAAAAGGGTAATATTTTTTTTTGGAGAAGAATCGTTTCTATAAGAGGCTCAAGGTATCCCTATTGAACCCCCATGCCGATTTTCTAGTTTTTCCCATACCGCACCCTTTTTTTGACAAATTTCACAAAATCCGATTTTTGTTTACAGGTTATTTAATTCAAAAATGCTTATATTAGCATTGTTGTCAGATTTTAAAAGTATTAAGCATTCTAACCTTTTACTGTAAATCTGTAAATCTTCGTTTAAAAAGTGGTTCAAATTTAATATTAGGGGTGTTTTAGGGGAATACTAAAAATAAAAATCCTTGAAAACCCTATAAAATAAGGAAAACAAAGATTTATTACGTGCGCACGAGAAGATTCGAACTTCCACATTCTAAGCGAATACCAGCCCCTCAAGCTGGCGCGTCTACCAATTCCGCCACGTGCGCAAAATGCATTATGTAAAAATAAAAAAAGTCAAACAATTAAGCTTAACTTTTTTGTGACCGGGCTGGGGTCAGAACCTTTAGCTTTAGTCCTAGCAATATCAGTCACCTTGTTGGTTTTTAACAATCAGTGTTGACAAATTGTGAACCTTACTTTATATTTAAATATGTCAAATTAAATTTCGTTAATACAAATATAGTAATTAGATTTTCTAATTTTATCCGTATATGATTTATTTTATATTGTTATTTCATTCCAATCACACACGATTCCTCAACTGAAACTTTAGAATTAAAACCTATCTGAAATTAAAAAACAAGGATATTATAAAGCCCAACTTTTTTCCTCAAGTCAGTAAATAATTTTTCTTTGCAATTTACTTACAGACTTTTAAACATTTTTAATTTAAAGAATTCCTCGAGGCTCTGCCTCGGGGTTTAGTGGAAAGTTTGAAAACCTTAGGTTTTCATCTAACTAAAAAAAATCTTACACTGATACCTCGATGGCTCTGCCTCGGGGTGTGGTTCATTAATTTTAGATTTTTAGATTTGCAATTATTATATCGATTTAGCTATTTTATCCATGATATTAAAATCAGTACCAAATTTGCAAATGGCATCACAATTTGCCCGTAATTCTGAAAATAGGATATATTTAATAATCATTTTTGAATTTTTAATAACGGGTCTGTTTAATTGGTGAATAACATCTTTCTCACGACTATTTGGAATAATGATATAAAACACTTCTTTACCAATTGAAATGCTGAAAAACAAATCAGATAGTCGTAGTATCCCCGAATAAATACTGGTGCTTTTTTCTACTTCAAAGGCTCCAATGATTTTGTTTGTTCCTTTTTCAAACCATAGTACATCAATAAGTTTAATCGTGTTCAGTGTTTCTTTGTCTATCTGTAATTCTGGAAATTTATGGATTGAAATGAATGAAAATTTGTTAATTTCAAATGATTTGCTTTTGTCATTGCTTGCGGGAGTTACATCATAACCCAACGAAGCGCCAATTTTCAGTAAATGATATTGCATTTCATTGTGAAGGTTTTCTTCCAGTTTTTCTTCACGGATTTCTTTTTGACGTTTTAAAATATTCTTTTCAAATTTTGCACGTTCTTGCTCACTCAAATAATCATCATTTCCTATGAGCATTTTTTGGGTTCCAATTTCAAAACACAATCCTGCAATGGCTCCCAAATCATTTGATAATTCAGATTTGTAATAGTTATTGGTCTCTATTAAAGTCTCCCTGATTTTTAAATATTCTGTCCAACTCCCCAACTTCTTTTTGTCCTTGAACAAGGAATTGAACCCGTTTAAAATAGCCGTGTTGAACGGTGGGAACCACGTGGGATGCAAAAAATAAAGAATACTGGCAACTGCAGGCCCCAATCCTTTAATCTTAAGGTCGTCCAATGCTACAATTTCCTTTATAACTTGTGCTTCGGTTTTGGCCTGTAGACAATTTTCAAGAAATTGACCAAAGGCAATTTTATTGTTTTGGTTTTCATAAATATCCGGGATTCTCAATTTTGGCTTCCAATAAAATGGATGGGCAACACCAACAAAAACCTGCTTTTGCTCTGCAATACAATGTAACACAAATTCTAGGCTGCTCTCTTTAAAATCATTGGGGAATGTTTTGTTTTTGATGTCCTCAATCACCTGTAAAACTCCACGACGAATGGTTCGAAATGCTTTCAGCCGTTGGTCGTTGTCAACAAACCAAGAATTATACACACTTTCATTGTCTGTTTTATATTGTTGGATTATTTGCTGTAGATTATTCATTTAGGTTATTTATTGTTTAGTTTTTACCTAATAATATTAAGTTGGTAATTTATTGAGGCGTAGCTATTTATCAAATTAAAACTCACTATTTCTACATTCGCTTTGGCCCATGCCGGTGTCTCTGTCAAGGGTAAATTGCGTTTACCATGGTTTTATCAAACGAAAATATAATAATTAAACCATATACGAAGAATTCATTAAAAAAAAAGGAAGGGAAATTATACAAATCTTTGAAATTAGGAACCCTGAAGTGATTTTTCTAAAGAGCCTTCAAAAATTATAGGTTTTTTGGAAATAAAAAATTAAATTGTACTAACCAAATTTACAATATTTGTTGTGATAGGACTTTGAACCCACCAAATCTGTAAAAACAACACTAAAAATCATGTCGAACCCAACACCCTATTCAGATTTTATTCAACAGATGCCAAAATTGAATAATGAATTTACCGATGATTCATTTCTACAGGATTACCTGAACATTTATTTCCCTGCCGATGCCCTGAAAGCAATTATGCCTGACTTAACGCAATTTGGCAAGCGTGTTGCGAATGAATTTATTGATTGGGCGCGGGATGCTGAAGTGAATAAACCACAATTGATACAGTTTGATGCATGGGGCAAGCGCGTGGATGAAATTAAAGTATCCCAGGGATGGCTGAATTTAGAACGAGTGGCTTGCGAAGACGGTTTGGTGGCTATCGGGTATGAACGTCTATATGGCGAGCACTCAAGATTGTATCAGTTTGTAAAACTGTACCTCTACACGGCTTCATCTGCTATTTATACCTGTCCGTTGGCAATGACCGATGGTGCCGCTCGTTTAATTGAAGTTTACGGCAATGACTTCTTAAAAGAACATGCCTATAAAGGATTGACTTCGCGCAATCCTGCTACTTTTAAAACAAGCGGACAATGGATGACTGAACGCACAGGCGGATCGGATGTTTCCCGCTCAATGACATTTGCCATGCCCGATGGCGATGATTATATCCTGAAAGGACATAAATGGTTTGCTTCAGCTATTACTGCCAACATGGCTTTTACTTTAGCCTCCACCGAACAACCGGAAAAAGGCAAACGCGCACCCCTTTCACTTTTCTATTTGCCCATTCGGCATAAAGACGGTACACTGAATGGCATTGAAGTGGAAGTACTGAAAGATAAACTCGGCACGCGTGCTTTACCTACTGCACAGCTGATGCTTACAGGTGTACAGGCAAAATTGGTGGGCGAAAAAGGCAGAGGCGTGAAAACCATCGCAACACTGTTTAATATCACACGGATATATAATACTGTAAGTGCTGTTTCATATTTGCGCAGGGCGTATTCGCTCAGCAAAGCATACAGTTCCCAACGCGAAGCATTCGGTAAAAAAATTGAAAATCATTTGTTGCATCAAAAGAGTTTACGGGAATTGGAAATAGCCTATCAAAGCAACACCATGCTTGCTCTTTTCTTATCGCGGTTATTAGGCAGGGAAGAATGTAACACGGCATCTGTATCAGAAAAATCCCTTCTTCGCTTGCTAACGCCCGTTGCCAAACTTTACACGGCAAAACAAGCCATTAAATATGCTTCAGAACATATTGAAATGTTTGGTGGCATTGGATATCTGGAAGACAGCGGCATACCTGCAATGTTACGCGATGTGCAAACTTTGAGCATTTGGGAAGGCACTACCAATGTGTTGTCTTTGGATATGTTGCGTGCTGCCGAAAAAGAAAGTGGTTTAGAGGCATTCAAGGAATTTTCTGATAAACTATTGGCTGAAATAACGTCCCCTGAATTGGTGAAACAAAAAGAAGCCGTGCAGCAGAGAATAAATATATTATTTGATTTTATTGAAAATTTAAAAAACCATGATGCCATGATTGCCGCTTCAAGGGATATTGCGTTTTATATAGCTGAAACTGCCATTGCCATATTGTGGTTGGACTTTTTGAAAACAAATGGGCCAAAAGCAAACTATTTGAATACACTTGACTATTGGATACAATACAAGATGAATGAAAGCAGTCTTCATGCATCTGAAATATTAAATCTGGCTTGATTTAACATCACTACCATCTGATAAACTTAACAACCTGAGTTCGATTTATAACATATGATTATAAATCGACTTAAATAATTAAAAATCGGCTACTTGTCATTTCGACGGAGCGAAGCATGAGTGACGAGAAATCCCATAAAAATGCGATTCCTCCTCGTTCCTCGTTCGGAATGACAAATCATTCATAAAAACTATTATTAAACAATTGATATTCAAATAGATAATAATAGAACACAGGTTGTTAAGTTTTTCATTTTCCACCATTAATTTTTTTCAATTTTTTCGCTTTAAAAATTGTACATTAATAACCACAATAATGGAGCTTAAACGGATCACATTTATTATCTAGTTATAGGTTAAAACCCTGCAATCGCATTGCAGTTACTTTAGTTTCTATAAATTTTTAAGAGCATCTTGTCATTTCGACAGAGCGAGGAATGAGCGACGAGAAATCTTATAATAATGAGATTCCTCTTCGTACCTCATTCGGAATGAACTGTGCTTAACTTTAAAAAGAATTTCATTCTTTTGTTTTAAAACTATGGATTTGAAATCCATAGTGGTTTATTTTACTAACGATGTGTAGCTTTTCCAAACAATATTAAATCAACGTGAATAATGTTTAAGTCCTCAGGTATCACTTTGAGATCTGTGTTAAAAATTTTAATCATTTTTAGGTTCATTTTCCCGGTGCTCTGCGTCGAAATGAAAAGGAAAATTCAACTCTCGTACGCTCTGCGTCGAGGTAGTTCATTGTCCAGAAGCGAAGCAGTCTTATGTCCAAAAGCGAAGCGCTCTTATATCTTATATCGGATACTAATGCTTTATAAACGATATTTTTTCAAAACCTTTAAGTGTGGCAAAAAAGTTAGGAAAAGCATCGTTGTTCTTATCATTTGATAAGAGAACCAATCTTCAAGCCTGTTAAGGATACTTGCTCTTTTTTTAAGGTTGATTTTGGTAACTTTTCTGCACTCAAGTATCACCTTATTAAAATCCGAGCGTAAGGCTTCGGCAAAATCGGTTGAATATATCCCCACATTCATTTCTATGCTGCCGTAACAGCTCAAACTGTTTAGGTTAAATGATCCAATAGTAGCCCATTGGTTATCTACCACTGCAGCTTTGCCGTGCAGAACAGACTTGTTCCACTCATACACTTCAATGCCTTGGCCTATAAAAGTTGAATATAAATGTTCAGTTGCCCTATGTACTAAAGGGACATCACTAACACCTGCTAAAATAACGGTTATTTTAATCCCTCTTTTACTGGCTTTTTTAAGGGCCTTTGACATTCTCCTTCCGGGCAAAAAATAGGAACCCAACAGGACTATCTCTTTTTTTGCTTGAAGTATTGCATTTGTATAGGCATCACAAACCTCTGTTTTTCTTTTCAACCAGTCGTTTTGTATAATTCCAATAAGTGTACCACTGCCGGCCGAATGAAAAACGGGCTTTATCTTTTTTGAGCTTCCCTTTTTAAAAAAATAATCAGAGCACAGTTTTTGTAAATCCCCGGCCGCAGGGCAATCCAATTGCACGGCATAATCAAGCCAAGGTTCCAATTCCGGGGTTCCGTGGTATTTATCAGCAATATTGATGCCGCCTATGAGTGCCGTTTTTCCATCGGCAACCACTATTTTGTGGTGCATACGCCTGCCCAGATAAAAATTGTTCAGGGAGAATAAAGGCGAAAAAAACCTGATCAGAATACCGTGCTGTATCAAATCCTGTACAAAACTATCCGGAAGTGCCGCACTGCCATAAGCATCCAGTAAAACATATATTTTTACCTTTCGTTGGGCAGCTTTTTTTAAGCAGGTGGCAACACTATTTCCTGTTTCATCGTTCTCAAAGATATAGGTTTGAAGATGGATTTCTTTTTGGGCATTTTCAATCACTTTTTTTAGTCGATCAAAATACGCTTCTCCCGAATGCAACAGTTTAATATGGTCATGATAAGGGCCGTCCTCAAATCTTTTGTTTTCATGTCTTTCCGGTGTTGACTTATGGTTCATAGCGAAGCTTTTGAATGGTTGGCTTTTGAATTATTAGTAATTATCTTCTTTATTTTTTTTCATTGTTGTCCGATTAAAAATAGTTCATTTAATGAAACCCATTATGGACATAGGGTTTTTCAGGGCTTATAAAACTTATTGCCCTTGCTTTTTATATCCCAATAATTATAGGGATCAAAATTTTATTTTTAAAGCCTATTATTTTTAAAAACCGTTGCTTATCAGTTAGTTACAGTCAAGTCTTTATTCTATGTTCTAGCAGCGCAGCGGTCTTGGTTCTTTTGTCGGACAATAATGATTTTTTTGATTAAAATATTCTATTTATCTTCCATGAAATCAAGTTTTATAATTTAATTTCAGTGATGGCAAAACCAAGCCCATGGTAACCAAAACAATTATACCGGCAATAACAAAAGGATAATAAAACCCTCCCGAAATTAACCAAACCCCTAAAATTGGTCCTAAAATCTGACCAATACTATAGGTTGAACTTTGTATGGAAATGTTTCTGCCTGTGTGCTCCTTTGAAATCAAGGAAACCGCCGAAAGTAAATTAGGGGTCACCAAAGCGCCGCCAATAGCGAAAATAACGATGATGGCATAAACATATAATTCATTATTGAAAAAAGGAAAGGCAATAAGCGAACCTCCGGTTATTATTAGGCCTAAAGCTATTTGCTGTTTTGAAGACATGATTTTTTCTCCATAAGTAGCAAATACAGGTTGCAAAATTGCCATAACCGAACCACAAAGCATAAAGCCAAGACCTACTTGCTTACTGTTAAAGCTTAATTCATCTTTACCATAAATTGAAAATACGGTTTCAAATAAAGTAACTACAAATTGCATTACAAAAGAGAGTAATAACAGCACAATGAAATATTTGCTAAATGAAAAACGTAAACTTATTTTTTTGGCAGTAAACTTATGGGTGCGTACAGTATTTTTTAGCCATTTTGATATAATGATTAGGACTACCAATCCAAGCATCGCAGCAAAAAGGAATGGCACTGAAAATCGATCTAAATGCAGTATGCCAATTGAACACTCTAAATGTAAGGGTGTTTGAGAAAGGAATCCTCCTATGACAGGGCCAAAAATAACCCCGGAACTATAGGCCACTCCAGACCAGGCCATGATTTTTGTTCGCTGTGTTTCAGAAGTAATATCACTTAAATAAGCATTGCTTACAGGAATTATGGATGATGTTAAGATGCCCCCAATAATACGGGCCACATACAGCATTGCTATACTTGTTGCAAGCCCTGTGAGTACCTGCATTATAATAAAACCAATCAATCCGATAATGATGATGGGTTTACGGCCATACCTATCTGATAGTTTGCCCCAAAATATCACAAAAAGAAGCTGAAATAAAGGATAAATACTTGTCAGTAATCCTATATGGAAGTTTATTAAACCAGAATCCAGATTGTCTTTTAATGCTAATCTTTCGGTATAGTAGGGCAGTATGGGCAATAAAATACCATAACCCAACATGACAATAAACAAACTTAACAGGACCAATAAAATCCTGTTAAGTTTTTCATTTCCCATCATTATTTTTTGCCGATTTTCCGTTTCAATAATTGAGCATTTATGGCAACAATAATAGTACTTAAACTCATAAATACGGCAGCAACAGCTGGCCCTAAAACAAATCCTGAGGCGTAGAATACACCTGCGGCCAACGGAATGGCAACAATATTATAACCGGTAGCCCAAATTAGGTTTTGTATCATTTTACCATAAGTAGCCTTACCAAATAATATTAAATTAGCAATGTCTTTAGGATTGCTGTTTACCAAAATAATATCGGCTGTTTCGGCGGCAATATCGGAACCCGAACCTACGGCAATACCAACATTGGCCTGTGCCAATGCAGGGGCATCGTTAACACCATCGCCTGTCATGGCAACAAATTCGCCTTTGCCTTGTAATTCTTTTACGATTTCTACTTTTTGATGTGGCAATACTTCAGAATAATACCCATCCAATCCAAGTTTGTCACTTACGGCTTTGGCGGTTTTTTCATTATCTCCGGTAGCCATATATACTTTAATATTATTCTTTTTAAAGGTTTTTATGGCTTCTGCGGATTCCGGTCTGATTTCATCCGAAAGGGCAATATAACCTGCTAATTTCCCGTCAATTAAAACAAACACGACCGTTTCGGCAGCATCGCTGTAAGCATCTTCAGGAATGGTTATCTTCTCATCCCTCAAATATCCGGGGCTTACCACTTTTACTTTTTTGCCTTCTACATCAGCTTCTACACCTTTACCGGTAATGGCATTGAATTTTTCAGGTTTTGGTATGGCCATGTTATCTGCCTTCACTTTTTTAATGATCCCAACGGCAATAGGATGTTCTGAACTTTGTTCCAATGCACTTGCAAGCCTTAATATTTCTTCAGATTGGAATTTTTTATTTACAGATTCAATCCGGGTAACACCAAAGTCTCCTTTAGTAAGGGTTCCAGTCTTATCGAATAATAAGGCCGAAATTTTTCGGGATTCCTCAAAAGCGGTCCGGTTGCGAATGAGCAATCCATTTTGAGCAGAAACTGCTGTTGAAATAGCTACCACTAAAGGAATGGCCAAGCCTAAAGCATGAGGACAAGCAATGACCATAACCGTAACCATTCTTTCCAATGCATATACAAATGGAAACCCTAGAATGAGCCAAACTGCCAAGGTCCCAAAACCAATGGCCAAAGCAATATAGGTCAGCCATTTGGCAGCCCTGTCCGATAGGTTTTGCATTTTTGATTTGGTGCGTTGTGCCTCATCGACCATTTTAATGACTTTGCTGAGATAGCTGTCTTTACCGGTATGCTTAACCCTGACCCTTAAGGTGCTGTTTCCATTAATGGAACCTCCAATGACTGTATCATCCAATTCTTTTTTTACTGGTTTTGATTCTCCTGTCAGCATAGATTCGTTAAGATAACTGGTGCCCTCGGTAATAATACCATCTGCCGGTACTTTTTCCCCTGGTTTAATCAAGATTATATCATCTTTTATAAGGTCATCCAGTTTCACGTCTTCAATGGCGTCTCCTACAACTTTGTGAGCTTCTGAAGGGAGCATGCTTACCAACAATTGTAAGGCTTTGGATGCACCCAAAACCGATTTCATTTCCAGCCAATGCCCCAGTAGCATAATGACAATAAGCGTACTCAATTCCCAAAAGAAATCTTCGCCTTTCAAGCCAAATACGGTTGCCGTACTGTAAAAATAGGCAACGCTGATGGCCATTGAGATGAGTGTCATCATTCCTGGGCCCTTTGATTTTATTTCGTTGTAAAATCCTTTTAAGAAGGGCCAGCCTCCCCAAAAATACACAAAAGATGATAGAGCAAATAGAATATACTGATTACCAGGCAATAAAAATGTATAGCTAAAAAACTTCTGGATCATTGGCGAAAAAAACAGGATTGGAATGGTAATGATCGTTGATACCCAGAATCGCTTCCTGAAATCGGCTACCATCATTTTATGGTGGTCGTGTCCTGCCATTCCCATGGGTGCATTGCCGTCATGGCCTGAATGACCTCCACTTCCATGATCCATTTTGGAATGGTCTTCTTTGTCGTGATTCATTTTCGAGTGATCTTCTTTGTCGTGGTTCATTTTTGAGTGGTCTTCTTTACCATGATCCATCTTGGAATGATCTTCCTTATCGTGATCCATTTTAGAGTGGTCCATTTTTTTGTTTTTTTTGTCTTTGTGATTTTCCATAATTTTCTATTTTTAATTGTTATGATTAATATTTGTTTTTTAGGGTTTCTTCAGCTCCTATCCAAATTATTGGAGTTTGTGGTTGATATAACTTTTGAGTTATATTTTTCTGAGCAAAGGTATTGTTAACATCTTTTATAATGATTTTTGATTAGATACTTTTCAAGTTTTATTTTTTGAGTTTCCTTCCTTTAAAACTACAACCGACCTTGGCTTAAGATCATAGAAATCAGCATGAGCCAGTGGTGGTCCATTTGTCCGAAAGTCATCGGGGGGGGATAGGTACGTGTCTGTAATGCAATACCAATTTTTCCCTATCCTGTTTTCCGGCAACTCAAATTGTAAAGGTTCCCAATAGGCATTTACCATAAAGTGGAACAAACAGTCGCTTACTTTGTCCTGTAAGGTATAAGCAATACTGTGGGAGTGGTAACTCCAGTCAGGCTGGTTCATTTTGATGCCATGCCACAATATATTTGGCTCTCCCGAATTAGGAATGGCCCAATATTTTTCCAATTGGAAGATGGGGTGGTCTTTCCTGAATTGAATGAGATTTTTTACAAACTCGAACAATGGGCGGTTCCCTTCCACTTTGCCCCAGTCAAACCAACTGATTTCATTGTCCTGGCAATAGGTATTGTTGTTTCCATGTTGTGTGCGCCTTACCTCATCGCCCATCGAAATCATAGGAGTGCCCTGAGACAGCAGCAGAATGGTGAAAAAATTCTTGATTTGCCGCAGCCTGGTTGCTTCTATGTCCGGATTGTCGGTGTGGCCTTCAACGCCGTAATTACTGCTGAAATTTTCGTTCGAACCATCTTGGTTTCCTTCCCCATTGGCCTTGTTATGTTTGTTGTTATAGGAAACCAGGTCATTAAGCGTGAAGCCGTCATGACAAGTTATGAAATTGATGCTCCGGTTGGGGTCCCTGAAAGGTTTTTTATATAATTCCAAGCTCCCGGCTATGCTGGATGCGAATGGTTCCACCATCCCATTATCGCCCCGTAAAAACTTCCGGACATCATCCCGATATATTCCATTCCATTCTGCCCATTTATCACCGATGAACGACCCCACTTGGTACAAGCCTCCGGTATCCCATGCTTCTGCAATGATTTTGGTCCGTGATAACACGGGATGGGATTCAATTTCCCAAAGAATGGGTGGATTGTCCATCGGGTTGCCATGTTCATCCCTAGACATGACCGATGCCAAGTCAAAGCGGAAACCATCGACATGCATCTCTGTCACCCATCTTTTTAAAGCATCTATAATCAATCTCCTAACGATATATTGATTGGTATTGAGCGTATTTCCACATCCGCTGAAATCGGCAAAATATTCTGGGTTGTCGGCAAGGATATAGTAGAAGGTGTTTTCCAGTCCCTTGAATGAGAAAACCGGTCCCGTATGGTCCCCTTCGCTGGTATGGTTAAACACAACATCCAAAATGACCTCGATACCGGCTTTATGAAATGCCTTGACCATGTCCCTGAACTCATCCGCAATCACCTCGGGTTCATTACAGTAACAATAGCTGCTATGCGGGGAGAAAAATGCGAGAGGGCTGTAACCCCAATAATTTTTCAACAGGGGAGAATGTGCCTCAGTTTCATCGAACTGAAATACCGGCATCAGTTCAACCGTGGTGATGCCCAAATCTTTTAAATAGGGAATTTTTTCGACCAAGCCGGTATAAGTGCCCCGCATGTCTTCCTCGATTCCAGAATTGGGGTGTTGGGTGAAACCTTTTACGTGCAATTCATAAATAATCGATTTGGCATACGGATGATTTAGGGGTTCATCCCCTTCCCAATCGTAGGTGTAGGGGTCAATGACCACGCCTTTCATGGCATAAGGGGTGTTGTCCCCCGGAAGGGTTGCTGCTGTTCTGCTGTAATTCTCCCCTTTCACCACAGCCCGGGCATAAGGGTCAAGTAGCAATTTGGTACCATCAAAACGATGCCCCTTTGAAGGGTTATATTCCCCGTAAATCTTGTAGCCGTAGAGTGCATCTGGCTTTAAATCTTTTACGAAAACATGCCAATAGTAAAAGGATTTGTTTTTTGTTGCATCCAAAGGAATGACCTGAAAAGGGGTGGCATCGTCCACATCGTGGAAAAGGCATAACTCAACTTTTTCACTGTTTTTTGAAAAAATACTGAAATTCACTCCATTGGGATATACCGTCGCACCCAGCGGATAGCTTTTACCAGTATTGGTTTTGTAAGCGGCCTTGCCATGACCGATTCGGGTTTTCAATTTTTTATGATTCTTTAATTCCATTGCACTTTACTTTTAAAAATTCCATTTTATGCGGGTATAAATGGTATTGAATAACAACTCATAATTATTTGTATTTCCAAATAAGCTTTGTGAAATAATAGATAGGTCAAACTGTTTCCCCATGAGTATATTTAGGGTTGGATTTATAAAAATTGCATGATCGGTGGGGGAGTACAATAGGTTCATCGCTACATTTGTTATGGCACTGAATTCATAGGATAACTGGGTAAAAAAATTATGGGTAAACGGCGATAGGTTTTTTACACTTATGTCTGTTTCTACCAAATCCCCAATAGCATTTTTGCTTTTCCCGGATGAATTATAAAAATAAGCTCCATAAAGGTACAGCGAATTTTGAAAAGCATAGTCCATCGAGACCGAAGAAATAAATGTCCCTGAATCTTCGGAAAAGTTTTGGTAATTTCTAAAATAAGAAATTTCCGTTTTGAACCCTGCTTTTTCAATATTTCCCGCCCATCCCGTACCTATCACAATATCGCGTTTGTAAACACCGCCAAGGACTTGTATATCGTAATTCCACTTGTTGAATTTGTACAGTGCCGCCGCAATTAACTCATTTGGGTCATCGGTAATTTTTACCGTCAGGTCCAAGGTATAATCCATATCCTTAAAATACTGTACCCGCAAGGCATCGCTTCCTGGCCGTTCCTCATAATCAAAATCAATGAACGAGTAGGCATTAAAAATGTCGTTGGGGTTCCATATCCTGTCCACGCCCCAATTTACCCTTTGCCTCCCCAAGGTAACCTGCCAGCTGGTATTTTGCCATTGCACCCATTTCTTTTCTTCAGTTTGAGCCATTGTTTTGTTGTTATTTATTACTATTATTATATACTAGGCACACCTTCATTTCCAGTTTAAGATATGTTTAGCCCATATTTTGTTGTATATCTGGTACTACTTTGCAATCTTCAATAATTACCCATCTCTCCCTTTTTATGACCCTAGGGACGTGCGTTGAAAAAATAAAAGTAATTTGCTCCTCCTCATTTAATTTGAGCATAATATCCAATAAGTTTTCAGCTGATTTGGAATCAAGATTTGCCGTGGGCTCATCGGTGAGCACAAAACGTGGTTTTGAAGCCAAAGATCTCGCCACCAAAACCCGCTGTTGCTGCCCTCCAGAAAGTTGTGATGGCTTTGAGCCAGATTTATCTTTTAGGCCAACAGCTTCCAGTATTTCTTGCGTTCGGTTTTCCCGGTTGTTCGCGGACCAGTTTTGCAACAGCATAATGAACTCAATATTCTCTTTGGTAGAGAACACGGGGATCAGGCTATAGGCCTGGAAAATAAAACCGATATGGCTAAGCCTGAAAGTGATAAGTTTGCCCTTTTTTAGTTTCGAGATATCTCTTTCGTTTACCATAACCGATCCATCACTGGCATCATCCAGTCCGCCAATAATATTCAGTGGGGTAGTTTTACCGGAACCAAAAGGGTCCACAATAGCGGTAAATTTCCCTTTTTCAACAATGGCTTTGGCATCATCTTGAGGTTGGTTTTTGCCACTTATCAAAAAGATGGAGACTGCCATTATCAAGGCCATTATTAGTAATGATTTATTTTTCATATTTAGGGTTGTAAATTTAATATTTAGACCTGATTCCTAATTATCGCAATTTTTTTCTCATTGCTTCCGAAATGTTTTCGGCATATACTCCATAAGCATCCACCAGAAGGCCCTTGATCCCGTTTTTGGATGAAATGGCATATAAAACACTATTATCATCGGTACTGCTCATGCCTTCAAAACGAAAGGTTTCATCCACCTCAAAATCTTCTGGGTCTAATTCCAGTTTTAATGAGGCACATTCCAAACATTTCGATTTCAAGTTGAAATCATAGGTATAACCATTTGCCTGTAAATCGTTTATAGCTTCGGAAAGGGTATCATAATTTTTCATCTTTTCATTATTTATAAGTCATTGTAAAATAACTGCCATCTTCTTCCGTGAATTTTTGAAAGGACAGCAAATTTTCATTGGTCAGTTTCTCAACTAAAGTATATTCAAATTGCTTAATTCTTATGCCAAGGGCATACGCCTTTGCAATTAGTTTGGAGCGGATTGTTTTTGTTGCACCATCTGTGACCAGGTTCCTGTCATAAATTTTTATTTTGCTTTTGGAACCAAAAAAATTCAACAAGCCAGAATCAAAGTTTATCTCCAATTCTATTTCTTCAAGATTTTTTAAATCATAGAGTTCTTTAAAGTTTTTTGAGGTGGTATTTATTTCGGTCGCCATTTTTTTAGGGTTATAAAACGGGAAAACCATAACTATAGTACTGGATTCCTCAGGTTTACAGCGGTAGGAGGTCGTGTATTTGTCTGTGGATTTTCCGTTTTCGTCAAACAGTTCAGTATCAACTTGTATTTCATAATATTTTTTTACTTGCTTTATATTTCCTATTTGGAATGTTTGATAATTTATTAGTTTTCCTTTTTCATCAAAATTTTTCCGTGTAACTGTCCTTTCAGACAGTTGACTAATAAGCATTTCGTTTTGTGCTTTTAGGCCTGTACCACTTATCAAGAACAAAGATATTTGGCACAAAATGATACTAAATGAAAACAATTTCTGTGCTTGCTTAGGTAATTGGATAAGGATTTTTTTCATTATTATAAGATATTGCTTTCAAAAGTTAAATTAAATAGAGGATTACAATCTATCATTAGCATTGCGGTTACATGTTGTTTAAAATAAATTCCACCCGGTCATTTGGGGGAAGTACCGGAACAAAAACGATAGGGAACCCCAAGGATTTATATACTTCAGTAATTAAGCGATGGATTTTTATCTGGTCTTTTTCGTTTTCTAATCTGGCATAATCATTTATTAAGGGAAGTCTGTCAAGAATGAATATTTTTTTATAATGTACGTTCTGTATGGCTTTAGTTAGCGTGTCATCGACTTCTAATTTTAAAAAACGATAATATGCCAAGGCATCCGGAATTGCACGATCCAGAAAGACCATATCTTCTGGCTTGATAGCCGCTTCTTGCTCTATTTGCATATCTAAAACGCCTAATTGAAATTTTCTTTTGTTATTTCTAATTTCCTCTACTGTTTCACCTTCGGTACGCATGGTGTCTATATAATGTCTTGCATGCTCAATAGTGGTTTTATAACCTCTTTCCCGCAACATATTGATCACTGTGGTTTTTCCGGTACTTGGACCACCTGTGATAACGTACCAATTGGTATTTGTATTTTGAATATTCATTTTATCATTTTTTATTTCAATAAGAATTTATACGTTTTCAACACTATATAATTCGGGAATATCGCAATCCCAACCATAGGTTTCTTTAATGCCTTTTTTCAGGGCTTGCGCAGCTTCTTTCTCACCGTGAATGATGAAAATTCTTTCAGGTTTACCTTGTATATCACTCAACCAATCCAGTAGTTCGGTATGGTCTGCGTGTGCCGAAAGCCCTTCAATTTCTGCAACCTCCATTTTAAAAGGCACCCATTTTCCGTACACTTTTAGTTCTTTTTCGCCTTCCAATAATTTTCTTCCACGGGTACCTTCAGCTTGATAGCCTACAAAGAGTAACGTATTATTTGGATTTTGCGCTTGTTTTTCAAGGTAATTAAGCATCCTGCCACCAGTAAGCATCCCGCTGCCTGCGATGACAATTTTTGGTTTGTTGTCCCTTACTAATTCCATGGTCTCTCGATAACTGCTCACAACTGTAAAATAGGAGCACATGTCATCACATTCGTGGGCTTCCAGTTTATGCCAATCCCTGGTGCTATGGAATAATTTCAAAACACTTTCGCCCATTGGGCTGTCCATTATCATGGGGACCTTTGGAATCTTATTTTCTTTGAGCAACCTCCAAAAAATAAGCATCATTAATTGTGCTCTTTCTACTGAAAAGCTAGGGATAAATAGGCTGCCTCCTCTATTGATGGTGTCATTGACCAATTTTTCTATTTGTGGAATGGCTTCTGCCTCATCGGGATGAAACCTACCGCCATAAGTGGATTCTATGAAAAGGACATCGGCTTTTTTCGGTTTAAGTGGTGGGTACAATAGTAAGTCGTTAATCCTGCCAATGTCTCCAGAAAAGACAAAGCGTTTACCATGTACATCCAATTCAATGAAAGTAGCGCCAAGAATATGCCCATTATATTGAAATCGAGCTTTGATACCATCAAACAATGGAATCCATTGGGATTGGGGAATTGCTTTAAAATGTGGGATGGTTTGTTCCACATCCTTTAAATCGTAAAGAGGTTCCGCAGGACTGTGCTTTGAATAGCCTTCCTTATTGGCACGTTCAGCTTCTTGTTCCTGGATTTTAGCACTATCGTTCAAAATGATTTTAGCAATATCCAAAGTGGGATTGGTACCGTAAATAGGGCCATTAAATCCATGCTTTATTAACCTTGGCAAATATCCCGTGTGGTCCATATGGCCGTGCGTAAGCAAAACCATATCAATTTCTGAAACTTTAACGGGTGGGTACTCCCAATTTTTTAGACGTAGTTCTTTAAGGCCTTGAAAAAGCCCGCAGTCTATCAGTATTTTTTTGTCTCCCGTATCCACTAAATATTTAGAGCCTGTTACCGTGCCCGCTGCTCCCAAAAAGTGAATGTTTATTTTGTTGTTTTTCATTTTTATGTTATTTATTTAATGTCCACCACAGCAGGAAGATGTACTTCCTTTATCTTGGTTTGCTTTGCACAATTCCGCTATTTCATTGTATAGATTGCGGGAGTCCTCTTTGATTACAAGTGCCAATTTCTTTATGGATTTAGGCTCAAAGTGTACCATTCCCAATAATATTTCAAGGGCTTCTTCAAGAAGTTTTGGGTCATCTTCCAATGCTTGGTAAAATGGTTCCAAATCTATACGGTTCTGTTTTTGCAGTTCATCTGTTTTCATAAGTTTTGTTTTAAAATTGTTGAACTTTTAAATTATTAATCTTTAAATGCTTTTACATAGGGCTTCTGAATCTTCTAAAATCTTTTTGTGTCTTTGTTTATTAATTCCTATTTCTTTTAATAATTCAGGTTTTTCGTGAAGCTCTTTACAAAGTACAATGCCAGTATCCAATAATTTTGTTTTTTCAGCTTTTGTAAGTGTTGTTAAAGCCGTTAAAGGATGTAAACCAGATTTGTCAATTCTGTATTTGAGACTATTATCTTTTGGATAATCCCAGCTTACAAGTCCTAATCCCATGCACGTGCCAAATTGAATAGCATCAGTGGTAAACCTTGTATTTGTATATACCCAACCTTGATGAAATTTTGTTTGATGACCAAGTTGTTTTTCCCATTGTTTCTCTACGTCCAGAAATCTGGATTGTATATAAAGTGGAATTTTTACATTACAGAATCTTCCTTGGTCACTGTGGTATTTACATTCTATCATATAGTGCTTATTATCTTTTATGGCTGCTACGTCCACTTCGTGTTGTACACAATGGCCTTGCACAATGACACCTACTTCTGCTTGAAATCCTTCGTGTTCCAAAATTTTGCCGACAAATTTCTCAAAAGGATAACCCGTGGGCCCCAGTTCCATAATGGCTTTCTTAAGTTTGTATTTGGATGCACTGACTCTTGATTTACCTTTTAGCATTTTGAAAGCCATTTGATAGATTTTTTTGGTAGTAATTCCATCATAAAGTGTCCCTTCAATACCTTCTGTTATTTGATCAATTACCGTTTTACCGGCACCTGCTCTTTGCAATGAACTTATCAGTTTTTCTATTTTGAAAGGAGCTTTTTCTCCGCTTGCTTTTATAATAGTTATATTATTCATTGAGGTGTATTTTTTTAATGTTTGCCAATGCAAAAACGATTAGGAAAAAACTTAAAAATATTTCCAGCATTACTACAAATTTGGCGACTTCGGAAACAGGCGTGATATCACCATATCCAACATTTGAAAAAGTAATAACGCTGAAGTAGAAAAAATGATACAAACTAGATAGGTAAGAATTTGAATGAACTGAAACGCCTTCAAAAGCCATATTGTTGAATAAGAAAAGACAGGTGTAATCAGTTGCAAAGGAGAAAATGCTAATAAATAATATCGATCCGAAAACCAATAGTAACTGCTTTATTGAATGACAAATGTCTATTAGTTTTGAAAGTTGATTCAGGGTGGTGGCTGTAATTAATATAGTTTTTATCAATGCTGCCGTTGCAATAATTATATGAAATGGAAAGGAACTATGATCGATTAGTGGCATTAAAATAACATAAATCAGGGCTATCCCTATGATTGTGAACATTGGTAATGCGGTTCTACCAAAGAGCAATTTGTAAAAGGACTTTTCTCGAATTTTATTTAATCTCTCAGACATATTAATATTTTTTTTAAAGATGTATGGTCATTACAGGCAATGTTGAATGGTTGGTTACCCCTTCAGCAATACTCTTGGAAAACAGACTCAAAAAACCGGTCTTACCATGGGTGACCATTGCTATTAAGTCTATTGGATTTTGCTTTATAAAAGTATTGATGCCAGTTTCTACAGAAGGCTCATTATAAATTGTCATGGAGTAATTTTTTAATTCTGGGAACTTGCTCAATAGTTGCTCTATTGGGTTTAATCCAAGTTCTATATTGTTGAAATCTGTTTCGGTATTTATTCGTAATAAATGGATGCGAGCATCGCACTTTTTGGCAATAGATATCACTTGATTAAAAGCTTCGCTCAAATCTTCCTTGAAATCTGAAACAAATACAATGTTTTTGAACGGGAAGTTTATATCCTCATCTTTTACCACAATTACGGGAGCATTTGCCTTCCTGACAATTTCTTCTACATTACTACCTGTAATCTCTCTGATGACACCTTTAGTGCCGCTGCTGCCTGTGATGATAAAATCGTGATTAAAATGTCCTGAATGCTCTAAAATATCGGTTTGCCCAGCATCAAATTGAAGAAAAGTGCGGCATTTAAGGCCGTTATGCTCAGCTTCTTTTTCTAATTCTCTCAATGTTGCTTTTGCAATCCCTATTTGCTTTACAGTTTCCGGATATCGCTTTTCCTTTAGTTTATCCAGTTTAACCCAATCAACAGGGGTCTTCATTAAATGCAGAAAGTGAATTTCAGAATTATAAAGTTTGGCCATTTCTATACCAAGGTGAGCTGCTTTGGTACAGTTTTCAGAGAAATCGGTGGGTACGAGTATATTTTTCATTTTTTTATGGTTAAATATTCAGGTTAATTAACTGTTACTTCATTTTCAGAGGGTATTTGTTTTTCAAAACAATCCAGATTATAAATGGTAGTTTCAGCAATATTGGTCAATGCGGTTTCGGTTAAAAAGGCCTGATGACTGGTTATCAATACATTGTTGAAAGTCATTAAACGCGCAATGATATCATCCTGCAAAATATCTTCGGAATGGTCTTCAAAGAACAATCCTTCTTCCTCCTCATAAACATCAATCCCGAAATAGCCAATCTTTTTGGTCTTTAGTCCTTCAATAACGGCTTTGGTATCTACCAATCCGCCACGACTGGTATTGATGAGCATCACCCCCGGTTTCATAAGTGCTATGTGTGCTTTATCAATCAAATGTTTGGTGGAAGTGACTAAAGGTACGTGCAGGCTTATAATATCGGCTTGCTTGCAGATGGTTTCGCAATTGGTATAGCTTACGCCGTAAGAATTGATTAGATTTTTATCTTCTGTTACATCTTGGGCAAGTATTTTGCAGCCAAAGCCGTGCAGTATTTTTATAAGGATGGCACCGATTTTTCCAGTTCCAATAACGCCAACTGTTTTTCCGTTAAGGTCGAAACCCGTTAGGCCGTTCAATGAGAAATTCATATCCCTGACCCTATTGTGAGCCTTGATTAATTTTCGGTTCAATGCAAGTATCAGTGCCATGGTGTGTTCTGCTATGGCATAAGGGGAATAGGCGGGGACACGGGCTATTTTTATGCCCAGTGCTGCTGCTCTTTCAGTAGCTACGTTGTTATACCCTGCGGTACGGAGGGCGATGTACTTAACGCCCAATGCACTTAACTTTTCCAGTACTCCCGTTGAGGCATCATCACTTGTAAACAAACTGATAGCCTCTGAGCCCTGTGCCAAGGAAGCTGTGCTTTCCGTCAACCGCACCTCAAGTAAGTTAAGCTCGTGTTTACCTTTATTTGCGGATACCAAATGGGGTTCTTCAAATTTATGGGCACTGAATATGGTTGTCTTCATTTTTCTATTTTTCTGATTTTATAACTGTATTAAAATATAGGCTATGCCCACGACAACCACACTCCCAAAAATGAGCATCACAAGTTTTCCCGTTTTTTTGGAACCTTTAAAATAGGTAATCGCCAGTTTCACTATCATATTGCTTATGGTTGCGGTAATAATGACATTGGTTGCGAGCGCGAGTTTGTCTTCCAAAGACCCAAATTTTGCCATACTTATAGTTATCGCATCTGTATCTGCCAATCCTGCAATTAGTGCTGAATAGTATAAACCGCTTTCACCAAAAAACTGGTTTCCATAAAAAACGGCGAATAGGATAACCACATAAATGCCACCAAACCCTAGGGCGTTCAAGATATTAAGCGGATTGCCAAGGTTGATAGCTGTCTTTGGGACATCTGTATTTTTTTTAATGAATACGAGCGCACTTATCAAGCAAATCAGGGTAAGAATAGTAAAAGGAACTACTAAATAAGAAAGTATGGCACTATTGAAAATATAGGCCAGAATCGCAAGCCTTGGAAACATTATGGCCGAAGCTATAATGATACCCGCAGCATATTCTTTTGAAAGTTCTGGCGATTCCTTACTTCTGGAAGCATAAATCCAAGCTACAGCTGTACTTGATATTAAACCACCTAAAATTGCAGTTAACAATATACCACGTTTGGAACCTACATATTTTACAAGGAAGTAACCTATAAAGTTTAAAAAGGATACAATAACAACAATAGCGCCTATTTCGAAAGGATTTAATAAACCTTCTGGTCCATAATCTTCATTTGGAAGGAATGGTAATATCAACAACGCGATAATAGAAAATTTAATAAAAGCGAAAAGCTCTACCGAAGTAATATTCTTTATGAACGTATTGAAGGTAGTTTTTAATGATAGTAAAGTAACAACGACTACTGCGGTGGCAACAGCTTCCTTGTGCAAATGATTGGCGACCATAACACCTAAAATCAACGTAGCGAACAATGCCATATTGGTGGTAATGCCGGTCATTAAATGTTTTTGGACTATGGAAAGGTGACTTAACGACAAAAACAAAAGAAATGCTGCCGAAATAATAATAACTAGCCAAGGTGTGTAAGTAATCGAAAGATTTCCCAAGATAAAACCAATAATAGCGACAATCGGGAAGGTTCTTATTCCTGCAAAGCCTTGTTCTTCCTTCAATTTATCATATTCACGTTCCAACCCGAGAATAAGGCCAATGCCCAGACTAATAAGTAGTCCAAGTATAAAGGGATTCATATTTTTTATGGCTTCTGTCATTGTTTTAAACTTTTGTATCTTTAGGAAAAACCTTTTTTAGTGTTTTCCTGCGCTATTTTCTACTTACTGTTTCATTTTTATATGTTGATTTTTTATTCCTTTTTATTGCACCTAATTCATTCCAAGTTTTGATATTGGGTGACATTATAGTGTGTTTTGTACCTAATGGATATTTTTCAACAATAAGTCGAGCCATCAAATAACAAATACTTGACTCAGCTCCCTGATTAATATTGACATTTTCTCTCTCAAGACCATCATAGCATCCACCGTTTAAAGGATTATGCATAATTTGTTTAAGATGATTATTGCCTAAAAACCAACTGAATGCTGTATGTAATTGTTGGGCATATTTCTTTTTCTTGGTTACTTTGTAAAAAAGGTCTAACGAAAGAATGGTGTAGGCAATCTCTATGGGCTGTTCTCCGTAAAAAATACGTTTATTTCTTTTATGGAACCAGCCATCATTTGAAATCACCTTTATTTGCCCTTTCATAAAATACTGCGACAACAAAAAGTCGAAAGTAATTTCGGCAACTTCTTTGTACCTTTTATTTTTGGTAATTCTCCAAGCATATAAAAGTGCATCGGGCAAAACACTATTAGCATAGGTAAGATAGTCCTCAAACCATTCCCATTGGTTATCGGCACTTATATGGAAAATACGTAAGAGTTCATCAGCCAACTTTTGAGCTATGACAATATAAGTTTTGTCTTGATTGTTTTTTTGATAAAAGTAAAGACCTTTTAGCACGAAACCCATGGATCTTGGAGATTCAAAACTTGTTACATTTGGAATGGCTTTTTTAAAGCAGTTTTCTGCTTTTATCACTAAGTGTTGAGGAAGCTGTGATGTGTCCGACAATAAATAACCAAGTGCCCAAATAGTCCTACCGTTTGAGTCTTGGAGGTTTACTTCATCGTTTTGACTTGTGAAATGTTGGTTGAAATCTACATAATTATAGAATTTTCCATTTTCTTGCTGACAAAACACAATAAAGTTTAAATAAATTTCTATTAAATGAAGAATTTTGGCAGATGCATTCTGTTCATAATACATAAGCATGGAAATTAAAGCCCTTGCATTGTCGTCAATCGTATAGCCAGAGGATGTATCTGGTTCATCAAAACTTGAAAATTGAAGCATGCCAAAGTCAGTAGTCATATTTTCAAGGTGGTCTATTTTTATTATGGGCAACACAAATTCCAATGGGTTTTGTTTTTTTAGATATTCCATAAACATATCAGAATAGGAGAGGGCAATATTTTCCCAGCTAAAAGCACGCATTTTGGTAAAAGCATTTTGACCCATAGAGGCTCTTAAAGCGGGTTGTTGCAACAAGTTAACTATGGCATTACCTATTTCTAAAGAATCTTCAAAACTGTTTAATAAAATACCCGTACTGGCATCTAGACATTCTATGGAATGTGGAATCGGAGTTGATATCACAGGACTTCCGCAACTCATAGCATAAGCAAAGGTACCGCTTACTGCTTGGTTAGGGTCCTGAGATGAAAATATATAAATATCTGAAAGTGCTAGATATTCCAACAAAATTTTGAGTTCTAAATACTCATTAATAAAGATGACATTGTTATTAAGACCTAACTTATCTACCAGTTCTATAAGCGATTTTCTGTATATTTCACCTTCGTTTTTTACCACTTCTGGATGAGTTTTACCTAAAATCAGATAAATAGTATGTGGAAATTTGTCGATTACTTTGGGCAAGGCTTGAAGCGTAGTTTCTATTCCTTTGTTTTTACTGAGCAGACCAAAGGTAGAGATTATCATTTTATCTTGTAAACCGTATTTGTTTTTAAGTGCTTGTTTTTCTTTCCATAAAACAATATGTGTTCCGTGAGGAATAACTCGTAATTTGCTTTTTTCAATGGAATAATCTTTTTTTAAAATTTCGGCAGATTTATTGGTAAGTACAATAATTTTTTCGCTAAGGTCACCAAGCGCTTGTATTATTTTTAATCGTTTTAAATCGGGGTTAGGTAATACAGTATGAAAAACACAAGAGATAGGGATATTAAGACGAAGTAGAAAAGCTACCAAATGACTACCGTATTCCCCACCAAAAAGTCCAAACTCGTGTTGTACACAGACCATACCAATATCTTCTCTTTCATTCAATTTATCGGCTATATTGAAAAAGGAACTTACTTTATTGGCATCTATCCTGTATGAAACTTCTGCTGGATACTCATCAATGTTGCAACATTCGTTTTCCAATGCACAAACCTCTATTTCCATTGACGCACCGAAACTCTTTTTAAGTGCTGTAATAAGATCTTGTGAGTAAGTTGCTATTCCACACTGTCGAGGTGGATAGGAACAGATAAATAAAATTTTATGCTTTTTCATGTTATATCTGTTTTTTTAGTTCATTCAATAATTCCTGAAGGCTTACTTTGGCTACTGCTGTATGCTTGTCGGCTGCTCCATAATAAATATAGAGGTCGTCCCCAAACAATGCGGTCCCCGTAGGGAAAACCACATGGTTTACCACACCTTGTAATTCCCATTTTTCCGTTGGAGAAAATAAAGGGTAGTCAAGTCTTGAGATTACTTTTTTTGGATCATTTATATCCAATAGGGCTGCAGCGGCGTGATAGGTTTTCCCAATGGTGGTCTCACAAACACCATGATAGATCAATAGCCATCCATCATTGGTTTCTATGGGAGGACAGCCACCACCTATGTAGTTTACTTCAAAGTCGTATTTTGGATCTAAAATAATGTGAGAGGTCAGGTCCTTTAAATAATCTTGCCAAAATTGGTCGGTCAAATCTTCCCAATTTTCAAAAAAAACAATCTGGATACCGGGCCAAATGCGATGTAGCATCACAAATTTTCCATTGATTTTTTTGGGAAACAACACAACGTCTTTATCTTTTAAAAGCCTGTTTGCATGGTCAACAATTCCCAGTTCGGCAAAAAGGTTATAGTAATAATAATATTTGGGATTGAGCTTTCCTTGATTGCAATGTTCCAAATGATATTTATAGTCTTTGTAATTTATCGGAGGAGTAATAATGCCTTTTTTTTCGAAATGTATCATGTCTTTGGAAGTGGCCAACGCACCCATGGCATTAACGCCATCATAAGCTGTATATGTTAAATAAAAGGTATCTTCGATTTTAACGATGCGCGCATCTTCCACACCATGTTTTTCATAGTCGAATTCAGGGGTTATAATAGGTTTTTTATGGCGTTCAATAATTTTGTTTGATCTATTGGCTTTGGCATAGCCTATGGTTGAAAAATTACCATCTTCCACAGCTCTGTAAAAAATGTGTACCTGCTCATTTTCTTGATAAATCCCGGGGTTTAAAACTCCATTTTTTTCAAATTCCAATGCGCTTGGACTTAATAAAATGCCTTGTTTTTCTATTATTACCATAATTGTAAATATTTTAAAAGTGAGTCATTGTATTCATTTAATATTTTTTAGCAATCTATTCCGGCTTCCAGCATATCATGTTTACCGTGTTTGCACCATAAACACGAACAGTTTTTGTGCATGCACTGTTTATCTTTCAATCTGGGTCGGAACCATAGTTTTACAAAAGGCAGCAAGATGCGGTTACCAATCCCGTAGTGGATATGTCTTTTGACCATGATAGGGATGAGGTCCTCTTTTTCTGAAACTATTTTCAGTACTTTTTTATACCCTTTGTTGCCCAATCTTGTGAACATCCATCGGTTGATCAGTCCAATTTCCATTTTAGGTTGAATATGTGTTTTACAAAGATCAGGATAGGAGCTGCCTTCTATGATACTTTGGGCTGCCAAATAACCGGAATGCATGGCATAACGCATGCCAAAACCCCACAGTGCATCTTGGAATCCTGCATTTTCCCCAACGTAATAAATCCGGTTGTCTTTGGTCAATGCCTTATTGAAGAAAAAGTTGACATACCCACCAAATTCTTTGGGATTGTTAATGTCAATATCCGCGGTTTCATGAAGTCGCTTCAAGGCACGTTCAAAACATTCCTCCGCATTTGAAAACGATTTGAACAAACAAGTTGCAAATGTGGCCCTGCCTTCACTTACCAAAAGATAGGCATACGCCTGTGGTGCCATATCATCATCTAGAAAACCGGCATAGTAATTTTCGTGAGTGGTTTCAAAAACAATGCCTTTGGCAATGGCATCGGCTGCTTTGGGACCTGTGCCAATGATCACTTGTCCATCTGGTACCTTTGTTAGGCGTGAGTTCCATTTTATATGGACACCTGCCTCCAGGGCTTGTCTTTTTAAACCTTGGTCAAGGGACCATTCATTGGTGCCGCGCTCAACCAGATAAAAAAGTGGTCTGGACGTTTTAATCTTGTATCTTTCTGCCAAAGCATCAAAAAAGTCCCCGTTTGTGTAAGGCGCAAACCTGAAGTTTATGGAAACCCCTATTGATTCCAGGAATTCTTGCGCATCTTCTTCGGTTGACCAGTTATCGATGCCCTGAAAATCACCATTGAAACGCATGCCTACATTTTTTTTCATTTCGTGCACTGTAACCTTGTAGTCGTTTTTTGCAAGGTTGATAGCTGCCACTAAACCTGCAGGGCCTGCACCGATGATATTTACTGTTTTGGAATTCATTGCGTTTTTTTTTTATTTTTTGCAAACTTTTTTCTATAGGTTCAATATTTTTAATGCCACTTGTTAAGGCATCGGTATTAAATGAAACGCTATCAATATCAAATGCTACCAAAAATTTGGCGTGTTCCCGATCTCATTGAAGTATTTGATGTATGTTTTCATTTTTTTTTGTTTTAAAGTGATTATTAAACGTCTCTTTTGAACTTGCCATATGGCGCAAAGTTTCAAATCCTTCCGTTAATCCATTTTTGCTGAGGGCTATTTGCCAAAGCTGTATTTTCCGCGACCTGAAGGCCCCGGCGCTGGATAGCAGATAATACTTCCACATCCTATAAAAGCGTTCCGGATAATCTTTTTTGAGCACATCCCAGTGGCTGTCAAAATTCTGGAACCATGCCATCAACGTTTTATCGTAATGGATGCCGAAGTTGTGCCAGTCTTCCATTACGAACCGGCCTTCAATGGCCTGTGCTATTTGCTTTATGGATGGGAGCATGGAATTGGGGAATATGTACTTACTGATCCATGGATCGGTAGTGCGTACCGAAATATTGCTGCCAATGGTCTGGAGCAGGAAAACACCATTATCTTCAAGGCAGCGTGAAACCATTTCCATATAGGTTTTATAGTTTTTGTAACCAACATGCTCGATCATGCCAAGAGAAACTATATGGTCAAACTTTTCGTCCACATCCCTGTAGTCCTGTAGCCTTATCTCCACGGGAAGGCCTTCGCACAATTTTCTGGCAAGTTCAACTTGTTCCTTGGAGATGGTAATGCCCACCACACTGGCTCCGTAATTTTCCGCAGCGTATTTAGCAAAGCTGCCCCAGCCACAGCCAATGTCCAATATACGCTGACCTTGGCGAAGTCCTAGTTTCCGGCACACCAGTTCAAGTTTAGCTTCCTGGGCTTCATCGAGGTTTTCGACCTCATCCCAGTAGGCACAGGTATATACCATGCGTTGGTCCAGCATCGCCTTATACAATTCATTACCAATATCGTAATGATGTTGGATGTTGCCGTGAACCCTTGATGGGCTCTGTAGATTAGTAAACACAGCACTCAGGTATTCCAGTGCGACTCGTGGAGTTATTGCATAATTCTTGTCGAGTCCAGAGCTTAAAACACGATGGAAAAACCCGTCAAGGGCATCAGCCTCCCACCAGCCGTCCATATAGGCCTCGCCCAATCCCAACGAGCCATGCACTAACAATTTATTGTATAGGCGCTCGTCCAATACCTGGATATCCCATGGGCGGCTGCCGTTGATCTGGATATCCGCCGATTCCAGTAAGCTTTGTATTTTTGGTTTATGTGCTTTCATGTTTTATTCTTTTAAGTGATATTACGGTTACATTACGGGGCAAAATTCCTTGGCGTCCCATCCCGACATATCCACGTAGGTTTTCCAGCGCAGATCCACCAGTTCCTGGGCAGCTTTCATGAGGCGTTCGGCCTCTTCGGGATGGGTACGGGTTAAAATCCTATAACGCAGTTCATTGTAAGCATAGTCCTTTAATTTTATGGTAGGCCTTGGAGAATCCAGGACAAACGGGCTTTTGCCCATTTTCCTCAACGTGGGATTATAACGTAGCAAGGGCCAATGCCCGCAATCAACGGCCAGTTTCTGTTGGGTCATTCCTTTTTGCATATCTATGCCGTGTGCTATGCACTGGCTGTATGCCAATATAATTGAAGGTCCGGGATAGGCTTCCGCCTCGCGCATAGCCAACAGGGTTTGCTGCGGGTTGGCACCCATGGCCACCTGCGCCACATACACATTGCCGTAGGAAATAGCCTGTAGGGCCAGGTCCTTCTTGCCCACTTTCTTTCCGTCGGCGGCAAATTTTGCGGTAGCGGCCGTTGGGGTGGCTTTGGACATCTGCCCGCCCGTATTGGAATAGACTTCGGTATCCAATACCAGTACGTTCACGTTCTTACCTGTGGAAAGGACATGGTCCAATCCACCGGACCCTATGTCGTATGCCCAGCCGTCACCACCTACCAACCATACACTCCTTTTAACCAGGTGATCTATCACCGACAGTAGCTTTTCAGCCTCGACCTTATCCATCAGGGTCAATTTTTTCTTAAGTACGGCTATTGCTTCCCTTTGCCTGCTTATTTCCGATTCATATAATTGGTCATTGTTAAGTAGGTCGGTTGTCAATTCTTCGCCCAAGGCAGGGCTCAAGTGCTGTACTAGCCCCCTTGCCATGGCAAGGTGGTTATCGGCCGTTATCCTCATGCCAAGGCCGAATTCGGCATTGTCCTCAAACAATGAATTTGACCAGGCCGGACCCCGGCCTTGTTGATTGACCGCCCAGGGCGTTGTGGGCTGGTTGCCTCCGTAAATGGAGGAGCAGCCCGTAGCATTGGCAACGATGAGGCGGTCACCGAACAACTGGGTAAGTACTTTGATGTAGGGCGTTTCACCACAGCCGGCACAGGCCCCGGAAAACTCGAACAGCGGTTCGAGGAACTGCGTGCCACGTACAGATGAGAAGTCCACTTTATCCCTGTCATTCATCGGCAGGCTTTCAAAGAAGCTGATGTTCTCCCTTTCCTGCTCCAGAATGGGTTGCCTTGGCTTCAGGTTGATGGCCTTTATACTTTCATCATCCGGGTCGGTAACCGGGCACACTTCCACACAGAGGTTACAACCGGTACAATCTTCCACATACACCTGCAGGGTATAGCGCGTTTCAGGAAATCCGCGGGCATTGATGGGGGCAGACGGAAATTCCTGCGGGACTGTTTCCAGATATTCCCTGTTATAAAATTTAGAGCGGATAACGCTATGCGGGCATACAAAACTACAGTTGCCGCACTGGATACATATATCTTTCTCCCACTGCGCCACCAGATCGGATAAATTGCGTTTTTCCCAACGGGTGGTCGCGCTCGGGTAAGTGCCGTCCACGGGAAGTTTGCTCACCGGCAATTCGTCACCGTCACCACGCATCATCATAGCGGTAACCTGCTGTACAAATTCAGGTGCTTCGGGCGGTACCGTTGGAGGAATTGGCAAATTGCCCATGGCTTTGGCCGGGACTTTAACTTCATACAAATTTTCCAGGGCGGCATCCACCACGCGGAAATTTTGCTCAACAACGGCTTTTCCTTTTCTGCCGTAGGTTTTTTTTATTGACTTTTTTATCCTCTCTATTGCTTCTTCCTTTGGCAATATACCGGCAAGGGCAAAAAAGCAGGCTTGCATAATGGTATTGATTTTCACTCCCAATCCGGCAGCTTGAGCCACACCGGACCCATCGATAACATAAAATTTCAGATTCTTTTCTATGATCTGTTCCTGTATCGGGAATGGGAGGCGATCCCAAACTTCGTCAACTCCATAAGGGCTGTTCAATAAAAAAGTGGCGCTCTGCCCGGCAAGGCGGAGCATTTGTACCTTCCCGATAAAGGTAAATTTATGGCAGGCAATAAAGTTAGCCTCACGGATAAGATAGGGGGCCGGAAGAGGTTCGGGACCGAAACGCAGATGGGAAACAGTCTGCGTACCGGATTTTTTGGAGTCATATACAAAGTAACCCTGGGCAAATAAATCCGTTTCCTCCCCGATAATCTTAATACTGTTCTTATTGGCACCTACCGTTCCATCAGATCCCAGCCCAAAGAATACGGCACTTATGGTCCCTTCAGGAATGATATCGTAAGCAGGGTCGTATGCTATACTGCTATGGGAAACATCGTCATTGATCCCCACTGTAAAACTGTTTTTGGGAGAAGCTTTTTTCAATTCATCAAAAACGCCTTTAGCCATACCGGGGGTAAACTCTTTGGAAGAAAGCCCGTAACGGCCTCCGACAATTTGTGGGAACATGCTGATATTTCCAAGACGGTACGCTTCCGCCATAATGGTTACCACATCCTGATAAAAGGGTTCGCCTGTGCTACCCGGTTCCTTTGTGCGGTCCAGTACAGCTATTTTTTTTACGGTTTTCGGAAGCACTTCCAGGAAATGTTTCGCGGAAAAAGGGCGGAAGAGCCGGATCTGTACCACTCCCACTTTTTCCCCGCTTGCTGTTAATTTTTTGACTGTTTCACGGACTACCTCTGCCCCGGAAGCCATGATGATGATGATCCTTTCTGCATCTGCATCGCCATAGTATTCATAAAGTTTATAATTCCGACCGGTGAGTTTGCCAAAATCGTCCATCGTTTTTTGAACAATTTCCGGTGTCCTTGAATAATAAGGATTAACGGTTTCCCTGGCTTGAAAGTACACGTCAGGGTTTTGAGCAGTACCACGGATAAAGGGGTTATCGGGGTTTAGGCTGCGTTGCCGGTGGGCATAAATCAATGTATCATCGATCATGGCTTTAATCTGCCCGTCCGTGAGAAGGTTGATCTTGTTCACTTCATGGGAAGTACGGAACCCGTCAAAAAAGTGCATAAAGGGTATCCTCGATTTTAGTGTTGCTGCTTGGCAGATGAGTGCCATGTCATGCGCTTCCTGCACGGAAGCCGAGGCAATCATGGCAAATCCGGTTGTCCTGGCGGCCATCACGTCGCTATGGTCACCGAAGATGGACAATGCCTGAGCGGCAAGGGAACGAGCCGCCACGTGAAAGACCGTAGCGGTGAGTTCCCCCGCAATTTTGTACATATTGGGCAACATGAGCATCAATCCCTGTGAGGCTGTAAAGGTGGTGGCCAGTGCCCCTGTCTGCAAGGCCCCATGAACGGTACCGGCAGCCCCTCCTTCGCTTTGCATCTCAATAACATCGGGTATATTGCCCCAAATATTTTTTACCCCTGCAGCAGACCATTCATCGGTATGTTCGGCCATAGGGGAGGCCGGGGTAATTGGGTAGATGGCGCATACCTCATTAACGCGGTAGGCCACATAAGCTACGGCTTCATTGCCCTCAATGGTCACCATTTTTGTTCGCTCCTTCATAATTACAGATTTATGTTTTTTGGTTCGGGAATCATTTCTATGGCGTGACAGGGGCACTGTTCATAACATATCGCGCAGCCGGTGCAACGATCAAAGTCATATCGATACCTGTTACCTGGCCCGAGTTTTATGATAGCCTCTTCCGGGCAGGCGCCATAGCAGCCATCGCACTCAAAGCAATTGCCGCAGGAGAGGCAGCGTTGTGATTCAAAAAGCACTTCCTCACGGCTTAACCCGGACTTTATCTCATCAAAGCTTTCCACCCGCTTTTCGGCAGGGAGTGTGGCCTGTTCTTTTTGTGTGGCATTTGTTTTATACCATAGGTGCAATCGTTCATACCCCACCACCGGATGTTTGGGAGGTTTTTGGTAGGGTGTTCCCCGCAAAAAGCCGTCAATGTAACGTGCCGCTTTTTTGCCATGCCCTATCGCCACCGTAACACTGCGCTCACTTGGCACCATATCACCTCCGGCAAAGACACCTTCACAGCCAGTCATCATATCCGGACCAACGATGACCGTTCCATCTTCCTTGAACTCAATGCCGGGTACGGTTTTTAAAAATCCTGTATCGGTATCCTGTCCTACGGCCAATATCAGTGTGTCCGCTTCCAGGGTTTCGAATTGTCCCGTGGGCACGGGGCGGCCGTCTTCCAGCCGCATGACCTCAACGGTGAATGTTTCTTCGTCCATGGCTTTTATGGTCCGCAACCAGTTGATCTTTATCCCTTCTTCGAGTGCTTCTTCCGCTTCAAATTCGTGGGCAGCCATGTGCTTACGGTCGCGCCTGTAGATGATGGTTGCCTCTGAGGCTCCCATCCGCTTTGCCGTACGTGCGGCATCCATGGCCGTGTTGCCTCCACCATAAATGGCCACCTTTCTGCCGATTTTAGGTTTTTCGCCCTGTTCTACTTGTTTTAAAAAACTGATGGCATCCAAAATTTTTCCCGCATCCCTGCCCGGAATATCTATTTTTTTTGAAAGGTGGGCGCCTACAGCAATGAACGCGGCATCGAAACTGCCTGCCTTTTTTTCTTCCAGTACATTTTCAACTTTATGATCCAGCACGATTTTTACCCCCATCCCCTTGATGCGCTCCACTTCCTGGTCCAGCATATTTCGTGGAAGCCGGTAGGCGGGGATCCCAAAGTGCATCATGCCGCCTGCCATGGGCCCTGCCTCATGGATTTCAACAGTGTGCCCCAACCTGGTGAGATGGTAGGCTGCGGACAAACCACTTGGTCCGGCACCGACCACAAGCACCCGTTTGCCGTCCGGTTTTTTATCAAATTTAACTTTCCAATTTTTTCTGATGGCCTCATCGCCAAGAAAACGTTCTAGGGCGTGAATACTTACCGGGCTGTCTATAAAGGTGCGGTTACAGCCATCTTCACACGGGTGGTAACAAACGCGGCCCATCACAGCGGGCATGGGGTTGTCCTGCATGATTACCTGCCAGGCTTCTTCAAATTTTTCCGCTTGCGCCAGTGCCAGCCAAGCCTGTATGTTTTCGCCGGCAGGACAAGCATTGTTGCACGGGGGAAGTAAATCAACATAAACCGGGCGCTGCTGCCTGGCAGGCCCAATGCCAATACTATGTTCTTTAAGGTTTGCCGGTGAGGTAATGTCATCTATTTTCCGTTTCATGATTCTATCCTTCTATTTATTGTATTAATCCTTTCAGTATCTGTTTTTTCTTATTTCAAGTTTTTGCGATTCCATCCTTTTGGGCCAATGCTTTTTTAACCATGACCACTTCATTGATGCCCTTAGCATTCACAATGCCTATAAGTTGTCCGTCATCCAATACCGGGGCAAGTGAAAAGTTGTTGGACAAAAGTTTTTCATATACTTCCTGTAAAGGCATGTCCGGGGCAACTATGACGAAATCTTTCCGCATCACATTGGATACCGGGGAGGTATTTCCATATACAGACAATCCCTTGATTAGTTCATTTCTTGTCAGGACACCTTGTACCTGATTATTTTCTGCAACTACAAATCCTTGTTCCTGGGTATTCTGCAACAACTGTACGGTCCTTTCCAAGGTTTCCCCTGGCAATAAACGGGTATATTGCCGAATCAGAATATCCCTTGCGGTATATCCGGTAAGTGCAGATTTGGCACTTTCGTGAACTTCTTCAGCTCCTGCCCCCAGATAGATGAACAGACCAATGAAAACCAACCAAAAATTGGTAAAGAACCCCAGGAATACAAATGCTATCGCCAAAAACTGCCCCACCCGTGCGGCAATAATGGTTGCCTTTAGCTTATCCATGGTAAACGCCAACAATGCCCTTAGCACCCTTCCGCCATCCATAGGAAAGGCCGGTATCAGATTAAAAACAGCCAAGATCACATTGGCGGCCATGATATTGAACCAAAAATTGCCACCGGTCATGTGGTCTATTTCCGAGATCGGCAACAGTTGGTCGTTCACGTACAGAAAGATATAGAGAACTCCAGCAATGACGAAGTTTACCGCTGGACCAGCCAGTGCCACGGCCAGTTCCTGGGCAGGTTTGTCGGGCATTTTATTGAGACTGGCCACGCCACCAATGGGGTAGAGCGTAATATCGCGTGTCGGGATACCATATTTTTTTGCCATGAGCGCATGGCCAAACTCATGCAGCACCACGCAGGCGAACAGAACGAGAATGAAAAGAGCCCCTTGTATGCCTTCCGTCCAGCCGTGGCCCATTTGAAAGTGCATCATGAATATCCATCCAATAATGATCCAGAAAGTCCAATGGATAAACACCTTGATGCTGGAATAGCTTCCTATAAATAACGCTCCTTTTTTCATGGTTGTACGATTTTAGATTTTTTTAATCTAAATGCCACCACTATCAATACCGCATACCCCAATAGACCGATCAGGAATACAAAGCGGTAACCGTATAGAATGGAGATGACAATGGCAAAAATTGAGGCGGCAACACCTGCCACGCTCGATATTCCCAATAAATGGGAAATAATCTGTTTCTCCTTAAAAGAGGTGGCTATTCTTAGCAATAGCGGAAAGGGTACCCCTATGAAAAAGGATGGAAACAGTAAAACAATCGCAATCCAAAATTCCGATAACCGTTCGTACCATATTGGGAGCAGTACATACACGGTGAGCAAACATGCCAAAATGATTAATGTCGCATACACCGTCAGTTTTTTGGAAAGGTTTTTTTTGAATGCCCCTGTCATTAAGCTGCCCATACCATTGCCCAATAGAAATGTAAAAAGCAACAATGAAAATGACTGTGATGGACTCGACAGTTTTAAGTTGAGGACCTGGAACAGGTATCCCTGTATAAGAATGTACGAGAACCCCAATAAAAATGCCATTAGTGCCAAGATACGGAACTTTTTCCGGGCGGTTATAGCGGTATCTTCATAAAAGGAG
The DNA here is from genome assembly GCA_963976005.1 of uncultured Flavobacteriales bacterium. GTDB lineage: Bacteria > Bacteroidota > Bacteroidia > Flavobacteriales > Flavobacteriaceae > Yeosuana. Next base: position 41,469 of record CAXBJF010000008.1, read on the forward strand.
ACAGATCTCCATTTGTTCACATGATTGAACAGAAACCACCCAATGATGAATATACCCAGCCATAGGGGCGTAGCCATGGCATCGGGTATGCCTTTGTTATAATTAAAAAAATAAGGGGAATCATCGCTGACCGGTCTTAAGTTTATGGATGCAGCTTTCCAAAGTTCGTTATGTGGAAAGTTACCTGAGGAAATATTGTAGATCAGGTTGTCGAACATAAACCACTGATAATTTACGTTACGTAAAATCGTATCCAAACCTTCTTGTTTTATATATGGAAAGTAGAACACATCTTGGTCCAGTTCCAAATAGTGTGCGATACGATGGACCTCCTCGATCATTTTCTGTTCAAAGGGAGTCTTTTTAATGACCAGCACAGGGTTCATTCCATTTGAGAAGATATAGATCTTTTTGAGTGCCTCTTTTTGGCCGATCCCTATCCGGTCCTGGAGTTCTAAATAGTTGGCTAGCATTTTATATACCTCCTGTTTGGCGTGCATTGTAAAATAGATGGTCCCGTTTTCAGTCAGGCCCTCCAAATAATCGGCCAAAGCTTCCATGGTAAACAGATAGTTTTCCGTAAGCCCATAGAAGTCGGTGCCCCGGGAACCCTTGGTTACGGGAATGGTCAATAGTATGGCATCATATTTCCCCTTGTTCTTGATTACAAAGTTCCTGCCCTCGTTTACCTGAACCTTTATGTTCTCCTTATCAAGGAAAGTTGCGGGATTGTATTTTTCCATTAACTGCACAAAAGAGGGATTGACCTCAACGGCATCAATGTATCTGTAGCCTGAAAAATATGCCGCCGCAATGTCTATCCCTCCACCTGGCCCAATTATAAGGACTGAATCCTTGTCGTTTTCTTTTACAAAATTCATGGCAAATACGGCCGGAAACCCAGATAGTGTCTTTCTCATTTTAATACTATCTTTTGCCAACTCATCAATGTTCACCATCTCGGTCCCAGCGGCACCATCGATAAACATGGTTTTTGATACGGTACTGTCAGGATAGGTGAACCGTACCAGATCGGTCTTGCCAAAAGCACTCCAACGACTTTCCAGTGTTTCGCTTTGCAGGGTAGGATTGCCCATAAGTCGGTACATATCTTTAGAAGGATCTTTCGAAACGGGGATATCAACATCGAGCGCATCCTTTCCAATGCCCAATAAAAAAATGATGGCCAACGATAAAAGGGCAAATGCCCTTGAATAGCGGTTTTTGCTTGCTAAGGCCCGTATTGCCCAAACGAGCAGGAGAAGCCCTATGGCTATTGCGACCACATATACCAAGCTGAATGAATTGAGCAGAAATACCGAGGCCAATGCCCCGCCCGCCGCACCAATGAGATCTATGGCATATAAGGTAGAGACATAGCGTTTGTTTGCTTCAAATATAAAGGCATAGACAATCCCGATGGCTATAAACGGAACCATGGATAAGATAATAAAGACGGGCAAAGCAAAATCAGTGTACGACGAAATACCGATTTTTGATAGCACAAGCAATAGGAAAAAACTCAAGAACATGGAAACTGCAGGCATGGCAGCCCAAAAAACCAAGGTATTATCCATCCTTTTGTAAAACTTGGCATAGCTTATTTGGCCGATTCCCAGCCCTAATATGGAAAAGGCAATGATAATGAGTACAAAATGAAAACTGAGAAGGTAGGAGAATAGGCGAGACAGACTTATCTCAAAGATAATGGTCGCCGCGGTTAGCAGGAAGATGGTCAATATGTTGGCTACCGGTCTTTTCATTTTAACTACCGAATATTTTTAAAAGCTCTTGTAATTCTTTATTGATACTATGTTGCTTTACCACTTGATTAAAAGGGGTCAGGCGTAATTGATTGTTCAGAATTCCTGCCATTACGTTTTTTTTACCTTTTAAAAGTGCATCCACAGATGCCACACCAAGTCTAATCCCCAGCATTCTGTCAAATGCTGATGGATTGCCACCGCGTTGTACGTGTCCTAATTTTGTAATACGTAAGTCAACACTGGGGTTGATTTCCTTGATTTTTGAGGCAACCAATTCTGCCCCCAATTCGTCCCCTTCGGACACCACTACCAGAAAAGCTTCTTCATTATCATAATCTTTTATTTTATCCAATAAATGAATAAAGTCCTCGCCACTTTCGGGAATGAGTATGGCATCGGCACCCACGGTAAGTCCTGAATGGATGCCTATATAACCGGAATCCCTGCCCATGACTTCTATAATGAACACGCGGTTATGCGATTCGGCCGTATCCCGGATTTTATCAATGTTTTCAATGGCCGTGTTTACCGCGGAATCAAAACCGAGGGTATAATCGGTTCCGGAAATATCATTGTCAATGGTTCCCGGAATGCCTATAAAAGGAATGTCACATATTTCTGAAAAAGCCAACAAACCTCTAAAAGTGCCATCACCGCCAATGGCAATCAAGGCATCTATATTATTATCCTTTAGCATTTGCAAAGCTTTTTTTCTACCTTCCAATTGCATAAAGCGCTGGCTTCGTGCTGTTTTTAATATGGTTCCGCCCCTATGGGCCAGTTTTTGCAATTCATGGACTTCAAGTGGAACAATATCACCATCAATCATACCTTCATAGCCTTTGCGGATACCGCTCACTTTTATGCCTTTTGTCTCTGCTGTCTTTGCAATCGCGTACAATGCAGCGTTCATTCCAGGACTATCGCCTCCCGAGGTAAATACGCCTATATGTTTAATTGGACTATTTTTCATTTTAGGCCGCTTTTTTGTCCAGTTTGTGAATGCCTTCCAGTTTGATAAACTTCAGCAGCAACGCATTGACCGCAACGATGAGGGTACTGCCGGACATTGAAAGTGCCGCCACTTCGGGGCTCAACACAAAAGGGTACAGAACCCCTGCGGCAAGCGGAAATGCCAACACATTGTAGCCTACGGCCCACCAAAGGTTTTGGTGCATCTTGCGCACGGTGGCGCGAGAGAGCTCTATGGCACCAACGATATCATAAGGATCGCTTTTCATGAGTACCACGTCTGCGCTTTCCATGGCAACATCGGTGCCGGCGCCAATGGCAAACCCTACTTCGGCCTGTGTTAGTGCGGGAGCATCATTAACGCCGTCTCCGACCATGCCAACTTTCTTTCCTTGCGCCTGCAGCTCTTTCACTTTTTCGGCTTTTTGGGCCGGAAGCACATCGGCCATGACGTTGTCGATTCCAAGGTCCTTGGCAATTCGTCTTGCTGTAGCTTCATTGTCGCCGGTAAGCATAACCACTTCAATACCGCGCTTACGCAATTTTTCTACCATTGCCTTGGACGATGGCCTTATGGCATCTGCGATGGCGATAAGCCCTATCACGCGGCCAGCCTGTGCTACGTGCACAACGGTCCGACCGTCTTCCTGCATCCGGGTAACCTCATTTTCCAGGCCATCGAGTGCGAGTTTCTGGGTGTCCATTAATAGGCGGTTGCCAAGAAAAACCGTTCCGGCGGCGGTCTCTGCACGTGCCCCCATCCCGTCAAGGCTTTCAAATTTTGTGGGTGCCTTCACGGTTAGGTTCTCTGCCTTGCGCAGTATTGCTTGGGCCAGCGGATGGTCCGATCCCTGCTCTACGGCAGCGGCAGCAGTAAGCAATTGATCCTCGGTAACACCTTTTGCGGTAACAATCTCAACTACCTCCGGTTGGCCCACGGTAAGTGTACCGGTTTTGTCGCAGACAATGACGTTCAACTTTGTAGCGTCTTCCAGTGCCGATGCATTCTTGAACAGGATACCGTTCTTGGCTCCTAGGCCGGTGCTTACCATGACCGCCATTGGCGTAGCAAGGCCCAGGGCGTCCGGACAGGCGATTACGAATACTGTAATGGTCAGGGTCAGTCCAAACATTAGCGGTGCCCCAATCCACCAAAACCAAACCGAAAAGGTTGCAAGGCCAATGACGATTGCGGCAATCACCAGTAATTGTGCTGCCTTATCTGCCAATAGTTGTGCCGGTGCCTTGGAGTTCTGGGCCTCCTGTACCAGTTTTACGATCTGTGCCAGTGCCGAGTCGGCCCCGACCTTCGTCGCCTTGTAGCGAAAGCTACCGGTCTTGTTAATGGTTGCACCGATGACCGTGTCACCGGGCCCTTTTTTCACAGGCATCGACTCTCCTGTGAGCATGGACTCGTCAACCAAGGATTCTCCGCTCTCCACCGTTCCATCAACGGGAATCTTGGCACCCGGGCGCATTACGACGATCTCGTCTTGCAATACTTCGGCCGTTGGCACTTCTATTTCCTCACCGTTGCGGATTACCGATGCCTTTGCTGGCGTAAGGTCCATCAATGCCTTTATGGCCGATGATGCTCCTGCACGGGCGCGCATTTCGAGCCAATGACCGAGTAGGATGAAAACCAACAGAACGGCTATGGCCTCAAAGAACTGGTCGCCCCCTTCCAAGAAGAATATGCTGATGATGCTGAAGAGATATCCCGTTCCTACGCTCAGAACTATCAGCACCGCCATGCCTAGGATACCTTTTTTTAGGGCACGCCAAGCAGAGACAAAGAATGGCCAACTTGGATAAAGCACTGCGGCACTTGCCAAGAAAAACAGCCACAGGTTCAGGTCCAGCCCAAACGGTGGTTGTGGCGGTTCGAAAAGCCCTCCCATAGGGGAATAGATAAAGATTGGTATCGTGAAAATAAGGCAGATCCAAAAGCGGTTGCGTAAATCGCGTACAATAGCCGCCATATCCTGGCCGCCATGCCCCATTTCATAAGCCATTTGTTCAGACATCGTGGGCTGGTCGCCCTGGGTCTTGTGCCCTTCATGGCTTTTACCCGTAGGGGACGTTGCCGATTTTGGGTCTTCCATTTTCGAGTGGTCCATTTTACTGTGGTCAATGCCGGCACTATCTTCCTCTTTCTTCTCTCCAATTGCTGTTGGTTTGGTTTCAGCTTTGTCTTTTTCTTTCGGCTGTACTGCTGCAGATGACTTTTCTTTTTCTTTTTCGGGTTTGCCTGCCGTACCGGTCGGCGGAGTCACGTCAGGGTTTTCCGTTTTTTCCGGAGATATGGTTTCAGGTTTGGCATTTTTTTCCTGGATTTCGGATGAAGGCGGTGTTGCCGGGTCTTCATCTTTCTCTTCTGCAGGTTTATCTGCCGAATGCTCCTGTGCAAAGGACTCATGGCTTCTTTGCCGTACAGAGGATTTGATATCCGCAACATCCAGACGGGTTTCGTCGTAGCGAACCGTGGCGGTTTCCGTAGCGTAATTCATTGTAACACTTTCGACGCCCGGTACCTCGCTAATGTGTTTTTCCACTTCTTCTACACTCCAAACTGATAGCATGTCGTGTACATTGATATTGCTTGTTTTCATAAATTCTAATATTTACAATTTAAAATGTTTGTTAGTTAATGTGCCGTTTGGGAAGCTTGCATCCAAGCAAACCAAAGCATGGCATTGCCCTGTATGTTTAAAAATCAATAATGGCTTTTTCATTGATATACTAATTAATTGGTTTTTCATAGACATGCGTTTATTGTTTCGATGATCCGTTTCGCTTCGTGGGGATCCCTTACACTGATAGAAACCACCCCCGTCTGTTTTACCGGATAGTCATTGCCTCCTGGAAATAAGGCATCGCCGATAAAAATCATTTCAGATACTTCAATTCCCAAGATGTCCTTTAGTTTGTTGATTCCATAAGCTTTGTCTATCCCAGGTTTTGTAACGTCAACAGAGGTGGTGCCTCCCATTCTGATCGAGAATTCGGGAATGCGTTGATCGAGAATAGCCTTTATCTTTTTGCGCTTTACAAAATCAGGGTCCCAGGTTTTCTTTTCTTCCAACGGGGCTTTTTGTCCCAATGCCGAAAAAGTGATCTGGCTTCCACGGTCTTCGATAACTTCACCCCAGGTTTTTTCTATCTTAAAATCCACGGTGTTGGATGCTTCTTTGAGCGCATGAATTATTTTCTCTTTTTCCTTTATTGATAGGTTCTCAGCATATATTTTTTCCCATCCATTGGCATATTTATAAAATTTGGTACCGCAAGTCGGCAGTATAGAAAGGTTGTCTAGCAGGCCATTTACTGGGAAGTTAGCAAGCAGTTGCTTTTCAAACTGTGGCCAATCGCCACCTGAAATAACGGCCACCTTTACCCGTTTGAGCAAGTCCTGCAGCAATGCAGACATTTCGGCATCGAGCGAAGATTTGCTTTCGGCCAGGGTGCCGTCCAAATCAAAAATAACCAGTTTTTTCATCTTCGTTTTTATATGCTTTCGCTTTTGATTTTAGTGTTCATTTAATGTTGAGTGCTTGTTCGTTTTTACTGATATTTAAGGCCTTTGGCCCAACTGTTCCTATGATGGTATCTTCAGAAACAGAAAAATCTTGAATGGCCCGCCACAGTATGTTGGGCTCTTTTAAAAATAATTGGTGATCGCCATCTTTGATAGTTATAAATTTGGCGTTGGAAAATGTTTCAGCATATTCTTTGGCAGTTTCATAAGGTGCGGAAGTATCCTCCGCTCCGTGTATAAAGACAATCTTTTTGTCTTTAATGGCTTTTGAAAAGGCGTATAAATCGGGTTTGATCACCACTTCATTCAAGGAGTTGGCATAACTTTGCCAGGTATGTTTTTTTGCATCTTCATACACATCGTCCGTTAAATTATCGGGCTTAAAATAATCAGTCATAAAAATGGGATGCAGCATACAAATAAGTGTCCCATATTTTCCCGATGCCAATCGATCAAAAACGGCATGACCGGACATGATTTCCCTAAATTCATTTCTATCTTTATAAATAGGAAGCCCTGTAATGATGGCCCCTTCAAACCAATTGCTATGTTCTGCAAGCAGTGCCAGGGAGATAATGGCTCCCATGGAGTGCCCTACAATTACAGTATTGCCATCATTAAAATTTTCTTTGGTAATTATCTTTTCCAGGGCATTTAGTTGGATGTTGAGACTATAATCGCTATTAGGTTTTGGAGAATCACCAAATCCCAGTAAATCCACCAATAACAGCTGATGTGTTTTACTAACGGTTTCCAGCTCTCTTTTCCAATAATTTTTAGACCCCGTTAAGCCATGTATAAACACCAATTTTTTGTTGCCAGAACCCACAATTTCGTAATTTAATGCCATGGTTTCAGGATTGTATTTTGGTGCGTTAATAACTTTGAAATACTCATAGCCAGCAATAGAGCCAATTGGAATAATAAGTAATAAAAGAAAAATTAATAAGGTCATTTTACCGATTTTTAGGATTGTGTTTTTTTTTGGTTTTATGCTGTACATTTAGTTAAAACTTTGTTTTTCTATTTTAAGTTATGCAATTGTTATCTGTTTATCCAGATAGACATCCTGAACAGCCTTGATCAATTCAACCCCTTCCTTCAAAGGGCGTTGAAACGCTTTTCGTCCCATTATCAATCCGGAACCGCCGGCTCTTTTATTGATTACCGCAGTAGTTATCGCATCAACCAAATCGGACTCCCCTTTAGATCCACCACCGGAATTGATCAATCCTATTTTGCCCATATAGCAATTGGCCACTTGCAATCTGCATAGGTCAATGGGATGGTCGGTGGTAAGTGTTTTGTACATGTCATCATCATATTTTCCAAAACCTATGTTTTTAAATCCAAAGTTATTAGCCGGCAGTTTCTGTTTGATGATATCTGCCTGAATGGTCACGCCCAAATGATTGGCTTGCCCTGTAAGATCTGCCGCTGCGTGATAATCTTCTTTCTCTGTTTTAAATCCATCATTGCGCAGATAGCACCATAAAATGGTAGCCATTCCCAAATTGTGGGCTTCTTCAAAAGCTTCGGAAATTTCCTTGAGCTGCCGGTTGCTTTCCTCGGAACCAAAATAGATGGTGGCACCCACGGCAACGGCTCCCATATCCCAAGCATTTTTTACTTTTCCAAATAAGGTTTGGTCATATTTATTGGGATAGGTAAGCAGTTCATTGTGGTTGATCTTCACAATAAACGGGATTTTGTGTGCATATTTGCGGGCGTTCAGCGCCAAAACCCCAAAGGTGGAAGCCACACCATTGCACCCTGCTTCCACGGCAAGTTTTATGATATTTTCTGGATCAAAATAGTCTGGGTTTTTATAGAAAGAAAAGGCTGCACTGTGCTCAATGCCCTGATCAACGGGCAGGATGCTTAAATACCCCGTGTCTTTCAGGTTGCCATGTCCGTACAATTGGGCAAGGCTCCGCAGTACCTGTGGGTTTCGGTTGCTATCGACAAATACCTTATCGACAAAGTTTTTGTCGGGCAACTGTAATTCATCCTTGGTAATTTTTTCACTTACATGATCCAGATAGAAAGACGCTTTGTCCCCTAACTGTTCCACTATGTTTTCATGTGTTTTCATCTGCTTATATTTATTTGTTTATATCTGTGGGACCTGCCGTGCCATGGGGCCGGCAGGTTGAATTCGCATCCTAACCGTCCCGGTCTTAATCGAACAGGTTAGGTTAGGTATGCTTATTTCATTACAGAATGGTTTATTTGATCCCTAAACTTTTATTGGTTTTAGAGATGGATTTTGCGGCATCGGTCTCCATGCCGGTAAGTGCCCTAATGGCATCGATGGTCTCTGGGATTACGATTGCCTGATTATCGACCACATAAGCATAAAAAAGTTCATCGCCCACCACTTTCAGCATATCTTCCCAAAGAGCCACCTCGTACATATCGCCCCAAGGCCTTCCCATATCCAGGAACATTTCCTTAATGGTATTGTTGGAAACCAAGCCTTGGTCATAACGGATCAGCTTAATACGGCTGGACGTTTTAAAGGCTTTCAGCACGTCTTCCTTCGTGGTCTGTTTTTTTAACTTCACGTTCCAATAGTGCATGTGGCTCAAGGTTTCCGGAACTTTTACCGCCGAGGTGATCACATTCAATTCGGGATCTACACTTTGTGCGTCGGGCCCTTGATGGCTCGGGATGTCTTTTTCGGGTACCATGGTGTTCATAATACCACCTAAATGGCTTTCCCATGGATCGGTAGCTCTTCTCAATAGTGTTCCTCTGGCATAATCCAATAAATCGGCTCTTTTTAAAGCGGTCAATGTTCTTAAAATAGAGGTGGTGTTGCAAGAAACCACCCGTGTTGCATTTAGATTTAACGCCGATTTATAATTGCTTTCGGCACTAAAGGAATGGCCAGTGGTTTCGTGTTTTTCGCCCCCCTCGACAATGAATTTTATGCCTTGTTTTTTATATATTTCCACATTCTTTGCCGCAATGTTTTTTGGGGTACAATCAACCACTAGGTCCACTTTATCCAACAGGTCCTGCAAACTGCCTTTTACTGAAATGCCAGAAGCTTTCATTTGTTTTTCGGCTTCGGTGGTTGCCGCATAGATATTATACTCTTTTCTTACGGCGTTCTGTATGCGCCAATCACTGATAACATCGCAAACTCCCACAAAGTTCATGTCATCTTGTGCGTTAATGGCATCGGCGACTCTTTTTCCAATAACTCCATACCCTACTAATCCTACATTTTTCATTTTTTTTCATTTTAATTAATTAATAAATACACTTTTTGTTTTGGTAACGGTTTAAATCCGCTGCACCTAAAGATACCCATTTCGCTTCCTTTTCGTGTTAAAGGTCTGTTATATTATGCTATTGTTTTTATCACTTTTTTGCTGATTGATTTGGATCTTAAAAAATATTTGCCTGCCTCTATCAATAAAGGCCTGAATTTTCCGGAAGCGACCAAGGTGCCCAGTATTTTGTTATGCCTGTTTTGCAGCTTGATCAATGCATCTATTTTTTTGCTGTGATAATTTTGGTCCAGGATGATTTTCCCTATTTCCTCGCCACTAACAAGGGCCTGGTAAATGCCTTCGCCCGTCAACCTTGAAGCAAACCCGCCGGCATCGCCTGCCAGATAAACATTCCCTTCAAACCGATACGCCTTAAAATCCCCGTTTATCGGGAATGCCTCATATTTCCCGTCGCTTATGTCGATATTATATGTTTTGAGCCATGCGGAAAAATTTTTTGTCAACTGTTTGGACGAGATTTCTTTTGGGTTGCCCATACAGCCAACGGATACATAATGGTTGTGGGGAAAAATCCAGGCATACCAGGCCGAAAATAATTGCGAATCAAAATATACCTCAAGATCCTTATATTTGGTTTCGGGAATAATATACTGCATGGCAATTTCTGCTTTCCCTGAAGGCAATTTTAGGTACCTTCTTACCAGCGAACTGGCCCCATCGGCCCCGACCAAATGTTTATAACCTATTTTCTGGCCGTTCAGGACCACGTATTCCTTTGTGATCTTTGATACGGCCGATGCTGTCCTTACCTCGATATTATCGAATTTTTCCAGTTGTTTCAATTGCCATTGCCCCAATTCCTTACGGTCTATGGTGTAGGTAAAGTCCTCGTCATCTTTCAGATAGAACAGTTTGTTTTTGTGGTTCAGATGGATTTTATTGAAATTGAATTCTATCAATTCATCGGGTAGTTCTAAACTTTGTATGCTTTTGCCCGTTAAGCCTCCGGCACAGACCTTGGGACCGACCACGTTGTTCCTTTCGGCAACCAATACCCTTAATGGGGTACCACCCAACTGTTTGGCACAACTGAGACCCGCAGGTCCCGCCCCAACGATGATAACATCATATTTTCCCATATCCATATCCATATCCATATTCACTTTATTTACTTATCTGAAATCCATATTGGATTTTGATTAGCCACAACAGGAACCGCCCGATTTTTTTGGTTCGTTGTCTGCGACGTTTCCGGCTACTCTGTAATTTCCTACTTTAGACAAAGCGGACTGCAATTGTGCATTGCCGATAACTTGGTCTGTTTGTATAACGGCCTGCGGCGGCACCAGGCTTACTGTTACCGTTTTTACACCTGCTACCTGTTTCAGTGCTTTTTCAACGGTTTGGGTGCACCCTCCGCAGCTCATTCCTTTAATTGCTACTTGTTGTTTCATGATCTTGATTTTTAAATGTTTATAATTAACTTTCTTGTTTTTATTTTCTTGTTCTTTATGGTTTGGGTGTAAATCTATTACTGGGCATGTCATACATGTACTGCCGTGTTAAGGGTAATTGATTGTTTGCCCCTTTTACTAATAGTATTTGATGTACATCTACCTTGGCATAATGAAATGCTGCGGCACAAGCGTTTAGGTAAAGACGCCACATTCGTATAAACTTAGTATCGAACATGGTCTTGATTTTATCCATGTTGCCTTCAAAGCGTTCTGCCCAATGCATCAGGGTTTTCATATAGTGCAGCCTTAAACTTTCTATATCTATGGTATGGAATCCCAAATCTGCGGCGATATACATCTCTTGCCTTAACGACGGTATGTATCCGCCTGGAAAGATGTACTTTGAAATAAACCCATCAACTTCCGTTTCCAAAATATCAGTAATATTGTGTAATAAAAACAGGCCGGTTTCTTGCAATACCGCGTTTACGTTTTTAAAATAGAGGGGCAAATTGGCTTTCCCTACATGTTCTGCCATACCAACACTTACCACACGGTCGAACTTTAGGCCAGACTTTTCCAAGTCCCTATAGTCCATTAATTTTAAGGTCACCAGATCCTGCAGGTCTTCGTCCTTGATTCGTTCTTCTCCTTTTTTTAGCTGCTCCTTACTTAATGTAATGCCCAATACCTTTACTTTGTATTTCTTTGCGGCTTCCATGGCCAAGTATCCCCAGCCACAGCCAATGTCCAATAAGGTTTGACCTTCCTTTAGGTTGAGCTTTTTTAGTATATGGTGTATCTTGTTCATTTGTGCTTCGTGCAAACTGTCCGATCCTGTTTTAAAATAGGCACAGGAATAGCTCATGGTCGGGTCCAGCCATAGTGCATAAAAATCGTTGCCTATATCATAATGATGCGCAATGTTGCGTTCCGATGTCCTTTTTCCAACAGGTCTGCATTTCCCAACATCGTCAACAATTTGCTTTCGTGCAAGAAGCTGTTTTTATGGCGCATGATGCTTTCCACGATTTCCTGTAGGTTGCCCACCAGCTCTATATCACCGTTCATATAGGCTTCGCCCAATGCGGTGCTGGGGTCGGCAAACAATTCTTTCTTGTGGGGAAAGTTATGGATGATAATTTCGAATTTGGATTCCCCTTCCCCGAACTTATGGGATTCCTTGTCCCAAAACACAACCGTAAAGGTTTGATCGCTTAGGTTTTTCAAAAAGGTTTTTACAAGTGCCTTGTCTATTGTTTTTGTTAGTGTTATCATGTTTTTTACTTTTTATTGCTTTGATTTGGTTTCCATTCCCATGGGCATATCACCTTCATCGTCCGTATGCGACATCATAAAAAAACGTTGCGCAACAAGTATTAAAATAATCCCTATTGCTGCAACGATAAGCACCAATGGATCGTTCAAGTATTTTATATAAAGAAATGCAGAAAGCACTGCAACATCCATTACAATGGCTATTAATGGGATGACAGGTAGAAAGTCCACGTCTTTTCTTAAATGACGAAATAGCCCCCAATGGATTGCTATATCCATAATGAGGTAAAAAATGGCGCCAATGGAAGCAATCCTTGTCAAATCGAACAAAACAGTCAATAGAATGGCTAGGGAAACCGTGAATATAAGGGCAGGATTTTTAAGCTTCCCCATTTTTTTTAAGGACGGTACTTGTTTCATATTGCTGAGCATTGCCAACAAGCGTGAAGCTGAAAAGACACTGGCAATAACACCGGATACGGTTGCAATGATAGCAATGAAAATGGTTATCCATAACCCCCATTCCCCAAAAACGGGTTGTGCCGCAGCGGCCAAGGCATAGTCCTTTGCTTTGATTATTTCCGGGATGCTCAAACCGCCAGCCACGGCCAGTGCCAATGCAACATATATAAGTGTGCAGATGAGAATGGAAAAGATAATGGATCGCCCAAGGTTCTTGTGTGGATTTTTAATATCTCCACCTTGATTCGTGATCGTTGTGAACCCTTTGTAGGCGAGGATTGCCAAGGCCAACGCCGCTACAAAGCCAAATCCCTGTGGTAGCGCTTCGGTATTTTGAGGGATATATTCTCCTGTAATGTCTGCAAACCCGGAAGCTATAAGGCCCGCAATGGCGAGCAATGCAATACCGGCCACTTTGACAATTGCTGTAAAAGTGGCTGTTGCGCCAATCACTTTGTTTCCTAAAATATTGATCACATAAGCCGTTACCAATAGCAGCACAGCAAGTATGGATGCGTAACCGGCAAATCTTTCGGGAAACAACCGAAGCGTGTATGCCCCAAAAGTGCCCGCTACCAAGCTTTCTGAAACCACCATTGACACATACATCAACAAGGAAAAAACCCCGGTTGTGGTACCCGGACCATAGGATTTATTGAAAAATTTGACAACACCTCCCGACGATGGAAAAGCATTTGAAAATTTTACATAGGAATAAGAACTGAAACCCACTACAATAGCACCTGCAATAAAAGCAATTGGAAACAAATCGCCAACCAACTCTGCTATTTGTCCCATAAGAACGAATATGCCGGCACCAATCATTACGCCCGTACCTAGTGATATAGAACCTATTAGGGATAGTTTTTGATTATCTCCACTGTTATTTTTCATTCTTAATTGTTTTTTTAGTATTATATGATGAATTTGGTTTAAAATTCCTAATGATAAGCCTATTGCTTTTTTCATAGGTGAAATAGCTAACCGTCCAATTAAAACCAACCATCAACTTATTCCTGAAACCGCTTATTGACATTAAATGGACAATAGACCAAAGCAACCAAGCAAAGTACCCTGCAAACTTAAAGGTTCCTAAATCTGCTACAGCGCGTCGTTTTCCCACAGTTGCCAGCGATCCTTTATCTTTATATTTAAAAGGCGTTGATGGTTTTTCAGTAATTTGGTTCATCAATGTCATGGCAAGATGTTTACCTTGTTGAATGGCTACCTGGGCAACCTGAGGATGTCCTTTTGGGGTGTCTTTTGAAATTAACGAAGCAATATCCCCAATGGCATATATATTATTATAACCTTCTACCTTTAAATACGCATCTGTTTTTAGGCGATTTCCATTTGTTATATGTTCTTTATCAATTCCGCTAGGAAAATGGCCTTTAACTCCTGCTGTCCAAATAAGGTTTCTGGCTACAAGGTTATTGCCACTTTTTGTTTGGACAACCTTACCATCATAGTCAATGACCGATTCATTCAATAAAACTTTAACACCTAGTCTTTTTAAATATTTTAAGGTGTTTAAAGAGGCTTTTTTAGACATGGTTAACAATAGTTCACCAGATGCTTCCACTAAATAAATATGCATCATTGAAGCAGGATATTCAGGGTAGTCCTTTGGAAGGATGAATTTGCAAAATTCGGCCAAAGCACCTGCCATTTCAACGCCTGCAGGACCACCGCCAACAATCACAAAATTGGTTAAGGCAGCACGTTCCTCATCATCACAGGTAATTGCCGCTTGTTCTAGATTTTGCAGCATCATATGGCGAATATTAAGGGAGTCCCTGATGTCTTTCATCCCCAAACAGTTTCGTTCCACATTTTCAAGGCCAAAAAAATTGGTTTCTGTGCCAGTTGCCAAGACCAGGTAGTCATATGTTAAACTACCTTTATCGGTAATAAGGGTATTGGCTGCGGGTTGGATCTCCTTTACATTTGCCAATCGAAAAGACACGTTTTTATAACCACTGATTTGTTTTCTAAAAGGGAAAGCAATGCTATCTGGTTCAAGGGCACTCGTGGCCACCTGATAAAATAAAGGCTGGAATTGATGAAAATTATTTTTATCCAACAGTACCACTTGAACGTCTTTATTTTTTAACTTTTCAACCAATGCCAAACCCCCAAAACCTCCGCCAATAATTACTATGCGAGGCAGATTGGACTCTGGTAAGCAGATAAAACCTGAAATACCGAAAATTGTTTTCTTGGCGATTTTTGTTTTTTTAAGTTTATTCATTTCAGTATTTATATTTTGTTTGGTCATTGCTGTCTGTGTATCTTCAATACCATAGTATAAGTACAGGTTGCTGTCAAACAATGTGGTCTTTTTTGTTAATGCCTTATTGGTTATTAAGTTATTGTTGCCTTCCATAAAGACCTGTTTGCCAGTAGGCAGGTAGCCCCATAACCTAATAACCAAATACCTCCATCAATTTTATTGCCAGTTAAACCCTATTGATTTTCAATCATAGTGGTTTGGTGCAATGACGACTGTTTGAAGAGCCTTGTTGATTTAAATTACATTAAGATTTAATGTAATTTAAGTAATTTTCTTCCGATTGAAAATATAAAACGGCAGCACCACTATTGGGTTTTAAAACAATGTAAGCTGTAGCTTTATCTACCTCTGTTCCTGTTAAAGGATCAATAGCATATCTTGTCTCTCTTAGGTTCTTTAATTTGCCTACACAATCTTCACAACAACCATAATATGTTTTACCTTCAACTTCAACCGGAATTTGTTCAATTCCCATATAATTGTTATTCACAAAGCAAACAAAGCTGGTTTTAAGCTTTACTTCTTTTTTTACATGTTGCGCTTCTTTTTCGACGATTTCTTTTACTATTTCTTTTTCAGTTCGTGCTTTTTTACCTGAATTATTACAGCTTATACTTAATAGGCTAATAGTTAAGGTGCTTAATGCTAAAATTTTAATTCTTGTTCTCATTGTTTAATAATTTAATTGTTAATATATTTAAGGTTTAATAATTTAATTGATTTTTATGAGCTTCCTCCAATACAAATGTTCATATAATCCCGACCAGTACATTCCAAAAGTGAAGGCAAATAATAATTCTTCAAGAGGAACCCCTAAGACAAGTATGTGGGTCAGGTTATCTAAATTCCAGTATAATTCTACATACTCTGGGTAAAAAAGGAGAATGCTTCCAAAATAAATAAAGTAGAGTATGGAGAAAAGAACACCTCCTACCCATATCTTCCCCTTTAAATCCGGACGACAATATAAAGTGGCCAAGCTACCTAAAAACAAAGCAATGACACCACAATAAATATGATTTAATGCAGTAAAAACACTTAACACAATAAATACAATTACCGGCACAAAAAGAATATAAATATGTAATTTATGCTTTTGGTGATAGCGTTCTGTATGAGGTATTTCCAAAAGGTTTCTTTTAAAAATAATACGGTAAAGTACGGTGCCTATACCACCAATGGCAAAAGAAAATATTATGCTTTCAATATCAAAGCCTGTATTTTCCGCTAAATTGAACAGCGATGGTGGAAACCAGTATTCTGGCACAAACAAGGGTTCTGTAAGGCCAAAAGGCATGGTAATCAAGCTCATTTTGAGCATTTCTTTTTTAAAGTCTTTTTTACTGACATAGATTATGGCCCAAATAATCAGGATTATTAACGACCAAATAAACCAAACGTATTGCATATCTTTATTTTTTTTGAAGGTTTAAATATGAAACGGTTTCTTTTACTGAAAGTGGGTAGGTAGCATTGCCGGTCCTAACATAAAAGGTTGTGCTTTTACCGTCATTCACATAAACGGGATGTGGGGAAGGCTCAACATCTACCAAGCAAATATCCTTTCCTTCCAGGTCATAAAACGATACATGACTGCTAAAGCATGCTTCACGGTCAATATAGGTTGAAATTATGCGGAATACTTCCCGCTCAAAACCATCCCTGTTTTTGTGCTTAAGGGTTTTAAAATCGTTTTCCAGACCGAGGATATTGCCCTCATCATCTACCCCAACAATCAATTTACCACCTTTGGCATTCATAAAGCCCACGATGGTTTTGGCAATGACAACCTCCAGTTCTCTATTGGGTATTTTTTTAAAATAGTCGTAGCGTATGGACGATTTAAATTCTACCCAATCATGTTCGCCCAATTCTATTAGTTTTTGCACATCTCGTTTTAAAAGGCGCTCTTGTTTTTTTATAAGGTCTTTGGTCTTGGTGAAATTAATCCAAAACAAACCAGAAAAAAACCCCAAAATGGCACCAAGTGCTGTAAGGATACCACTCATTCCTGCCATATTAAAGGTAAAAGACCCTAGCAAACGTTCTTGCAGGATATCTTTAAATAACACTGTAGAAAAAGGGGTGTGGCTAAACTCAAACCAATAGACCACCATGGTGAATGGATGTATGAGGAAATAGAAAACACTGGTCCCAATAAATACGTGAACCAATATTATTTTAATGTTTTTTGTCACCATGATCTTCGTTTATTTTGGCTTCAAATTATTTTGTTTTTAGTTGAGCATTGTAAAAGGCAGCGATGCATGCCCCAATAAGCCATCCTAAAATAAAAATCTGTATGATTCCGAAGAAAGCTTCTATTGGTGGCACATCCATTCTAATAATATTGGTAGCGTCCAATCCGTGCAGTAAGCTGTTGAAAAAGCTTATAGTTCCTTTTTGCCCAGCAGTTGTCATAACAATCATACAGCCCAGATAAATCAAGGCTCCTGTTAGACCGAAGGCAAACCCCAGTTTTTTAACATGTAATCGATGCATAATTTTTGGTTTTTAAATTAGTTGTCTGATTTTAAGATTTTTTTTGCCTCTTCAAATTCTTCCTTGGATATTTCGCCTTTGGCAAATCGTTTTTTCAAAATATCCAGTGGGTTCTCTTTTTTTGATTTTTGATATGGAATCTCTACAGGGATAAAGAATATCCAAGCAATGAAAACTATCCATATAATCCACCATATGAGGTGCATACCTCCAAAATGTCCGTCGTAAAAATGCATAATGTTTAATTTTTAGTTATTATTAATTCATTTCTGTAATTGTATAGCCCCCAAGTATATTGAGTTGCTTTTGTAATTCATCAACTGAAAGGGCTTCTTTCATTGTGATGATTGTAGCTCCTTTCGGATTTAGAAAAATTTCCGTTTTTTCAACTTTTGGATGCGTCTCTAAAGCCTTTTTAACTCTCGTAACGCACCCTCCACATCCAATGCCGTCAATTTGAAATTTCCGTTTCATATGTAAATATTTATTGTCTTTTATTAGTCATATGTAATCCGCATATCTTCATTGGTATTTGCGACCAATTTTTAGGGTATGCTCATTTTATCGCTTTTTTAATGATGGTGATGCCCTGTATGTTCTTCTTTTTGGGCTTTCCCCGGTGATTCTTCATTATCTTGTTTATGGTTTGTATCGTTATGGCCGTCATGGTTGCTGTGACCATGCGAACCATGGGGCATAAATAGATGAACGGCAAACATTGCTATTATAAAGATGAATAGTGTGGCGCCACCGCCAATTCCAAAAGATGGTGCCAAAAAGATGAAGAGGAGTGGCAATCCACAACCAATAACCATCCATAACCAGTGATTTTTCATTGTTTTTTAGGTTTTAACTATTAATAAATCAGTGATGCTCGGCATGGTCTTCTTTGGTTTCCCCTTTCATGTCATCCATCATATCCATTCCTTTCATGTCCATTCCTTTTTCGCTCATCATTTGTTTACAGGACTCCATGCAGTCTTCGCTCATCATGCCTTTTTCGTGCATCATTTTCATCATGTTGCCCATCATTTTTCCGTCACTCATCATACCTTTCATCATGGCGTGCATCATTTGTTTGTTGCCCATCATGTTTTTCATCATCATGCTGTCCTTCATCATCATTTGCATGGCGTTTTCACTATTGTGCATATTGGTCATGAACTCGGTCATATACTCTTGATTGTTTGCTATGGCAGTCATCATTTCGTTTCGGGTATCGGCATTTTTCATCAATGCCTGCAAATCTGTGTCTTGCTTGCAGCTACTTAAGCTTACAATTGTGATTACTGATAAAATAATTGTTAGTGTTCTCATGGTGTTTAATTTATTGAGTTATTAAATTTTTGTTTTTAATAAGCACATTCCCTATGATCCATTTTCATAAACAGAAAAGGGAATGTGCCATCAGCTATTAATTAATTTGCGGATTTTAAAAAGGTTTCAATTTTTGCGATTTCATTGGCGGTCAGGTTTGCCCTAACCCGCATGTGCAAAGCTATAGTGCTCCAGTCGGTATCGTTATAATCAGCTGGAGAAGGTGCCAAATGGCATCTGTTGCAGGTTTCACCCCAATATTGAGCTCCTGATTTTTCCATTATAAAGTCATCTTCCTCTGCGTCCGCATAGGCGTCTTTGGGTGTAGAACAAGCTACAATGGTAAGTCCTATAGCGAATATGGCAAATATTCCTGTTAACATTTTATATAAAGGTTTCATATCTTTTATTTTTTATTATTATATTAAAATCCTATGGCCCAATGGATGAAAAACCCATCAGATCTGAAGATGCCGTCATGACCTCCTGTAACATCTGTTGTTTGGTAGTCCACTTTTATTAGGGATCTCCAGGTCAACCAATAATTCATCCCTAAGGCATACTGTTCAGATCGTTCTTCCCATTCAGATCCTATTGGAGTTCTGAAGTTGGAAAACCGTCCTACAAGCTCCAGCTTTTTCATAAAATCACTTTCAGACATCGTTGGCCTGTAGCTTAATTGGGTATAAAAGGAATTACTCTCATTGTTAAAACTGTATTCTTGCCCATTTGTATCGCCGTGCGTATGTATAAATGTTGCGGTATCTATGTTGGAATTGTTATATTGCGCTTTAACATCCACTACGCCACTTATTCCTGGGATTTGTTTTACAAAAGAAAAATCAATGGCATAAAGAAAAGCACCAACGTCTTCATAGTCTGAATCCGGTGCGCCAGCATTACTTGTTGAATAGGCAGAAAACCCTATTTCTGTTGAAGAATCATCAAAAGGCAAAAGGCCTAAACGACCACCATAAGCTTTACTTGTATTGTTGTCTTCAAAATTCTGAAATATTAACATACCGGCCTCATCAGGTTCGTTCTGGCCATCGTTTAATCGTGGCCCATTGGTTGAATATACGGCATAGTTCAATTTGGGTCCTCCCAAGTCGAAGGCACCTCTTAATTCTACCCCAATGCCTGAACCTGGCGCTATTCCACCATGGCCAAATCCTAAAGGCCTTGTAGCAAGCCTATTTATCCACGCTGGATGTAAGCGTTCCATAAACGTGCCAAAGGGCAAAATAAATTTACCTGCTCTTACTATCAAATTTTTATTAAAAACATACATGACGTCAGCATATTCCAAGCCAATAACAAGCTCATTGGACTCTAATGCAAATTCCAATTCAGATTCAAACATAAGCTTGTCAGAGTGTTTGAATAAAAAAATGGGTGCAAACGTGGAACCTACATATGAGGATTCTTTTTTGTCTCCAGTGGTCAAGAAGTTTAACCCTGAATGGCCATAACCACGAACCATAAATTGTGTTTTACTAGGCTTGAATGGCTCTGTTGCCGTACTATCTGATTCAAAATTGTATGTTTGTGCATAAGTGCTAAAACTGCAAACAACAACTATTATTAATGTAATTGTTTTTTTCATTGTTTCAGGGTTCTTATATAGTTAACCAACTCCCAGCGTTTTTTTTCTGGAATTGAAGCTTTGTATGATGCCATGGGGGCACGCCCTTCGGATATTTTCCAGAAAATGGCACCATCGGTCTGTGATTGAACCGCTTCACTTGTTAGATTAGCGGGCTTAGGGGTTAAGCCAGCGCCTCCCATACCATCTCCTTTGCCTTTTGGGCCATGGCATATAAAACACATTACCTTGTAGATTTTTTTGCCTGATGCGGCCGCAGCGGCATCTCCTTTTAAGGGATTTACAATGTTGTCAGCACTTGCAGGGGCTACCCATTTTTTTTGCTGTACGGCTTCGTAATCGTTTTTAGGGGCGTAAACAAAGCTTACAAAAAAGATATACATCAAGCCTGCCAGAGCTGTACTAATTAAGGGGTTTTTAAATCTCATTTTTTTTGTGTTCATAATTAATTGGTTTTAATTGTTAAAAATATTGATATCACAGATTATTCGGTTACATAACTTTCGTTCCTTTTTATATAATTTCATCGTAAAAACTACGCTTCCAGTTTTCGGTGTTTTTATAGTCAGTCATACTCACCCCAACAATGTCCTTAAACTGTCTTGATAAATGGTTTATGCTACTATAATCCAATAAATAGCTTATATCTGAAAACGAATACTGCTTTAATTGGATGAGTTCTTTTGCTTTTTCTATTTTAAGTTTGATAAAATATTTTTCTATGGTGGTTTTTTCAAAGGATGAAAAAAGTTTACTCAATGTTTTGTAATCGCGATGAAGGGCTGCTGCCAATAAGGCGGATAAGTTTACTTTGATGTTTAGTGGCAAATCAAGCAATAACTCTATTAGGATTATCTTGATTCTTTCCACAAGCATTTCTGCTTCACTTTGTAAGATTTCAAAACCATTTGTGTAAAGTACTTTTGTTACACTTTTTAATATTTCCTCATTGGTTTTGTCTGTGGTTTCAATCAATAATTTACCCAATTCTATTGAGACTATGGGTACGTCAAGATCTTGGAGCTCTTGTTTGATAACTTTAATGCATCGGCTGCATACCATGTTCTTTATCCAAAATTCTTTTTGTGCAGTCATGATTTTAAAAATGTTGAAATTGGTATTATGCTCAATAACATAAAGGGGTTGCCTTTAATTGATTTGTTTTTATTTATTTCTGGTTGTTGAAAAATTCATCAACAAATTTTAGCCACCGGAATATTTTTGGCTGAGCAGATTACATTTGATCTGCAGTACAGAAAATCAAATTAAGAGAGTCTCGTTAAGAATATATATGTCCTTGGATATTAGAGGAGGTAAATATTCTTCAAAAAGAATTTTGTTTTCCTGTTGTCCTTCAAAAAGATGGCTATAGGTATAAAAGTATGTATTTTGGAAAATGAAGGTTTCGGTTTCATTTTCGGGGTTTAATTTATTAAAAGCATTATCACCTAGTTTAACAATGGTTTGATGGTTACAACAATTCTTTTGCTGAACTGAACAGTTTTTTGATGAAGACGTACTTTTCAGTAATCCATCCTTGCAAATTTTTGCTTTTCCAAAAACAGCTGTATCTACCAAAGTATTTCCACAAAAATGCATGTCCACAGCATAAGAAGAAGTGGTGTATAATATACCAATTGCCAAAAAGAAGGATGCTATTTTGGTAAATAGAAGTTTCATAGTTTTGATTAATAAATCATGCCTAAATTAAATAATTTTTTTGTATATAACGTTTTAATAACAAAATTTTATGAGTGTTCATTGATCTCACAATGAACCAAATGTAGCAATATCTGAAAAAAGAAATATGACATTGGTCATATTTAGGTAAGAAGCCATTTAATACATTTGCCTGTAATTAAATCATGGGTAAACCATTGATTTAATAATTTGTAATAATTGGTTATAACCTGAGTTTGATTTATTACATAGAACTAATAAATTGACTTAAATAATTAAAAATCATATACTTGTCATTTCGACGGAGCGAAGCATGAGTGACGAGAAATCCCATAAAAATGCGATTCCTCCTCGTTCCTCGTTCGGAATGACAAATCATTCATAAAAACTATTATTAAATAATTGATATTCAAATAGATAACAAACAATCGAACTCAGGTTTATAGTAAAAGATACAATCATTTAACTTGATTTCAAGTTAAAAAGTGTTTAACTTTTAAGGGTTTATAGTAATGGTAGTTTTCATGTTTGATTTGAGTAAAACATCCAGCAATGTTTAAATAAATGTTAAATAAAATTATTAAATTAAAATTTTTGTAGTTTTGTGCCACCAATGAATAACGGTTTTTATAAAATAGCATCTTTTTTAATGGCACTTTTGGTGCTGTTCTCAACGTTTTCGTTTACCGTTGACAAGCATTTTTGTGGAAATACTTTGGTAGATACAGCTATTTTGAAAAAGGCGAGTCCTTGTGTGATGGAAATGCCTAACTCATCATTTACCTCAGATGACTGCTCAATTGCTTCAAAAAATTGTTGCCATGATGAAAAGGTTCTTGTTTGTGGTCAAGATGATTTAATAATGTCATATATTGAGCTATCATTTCAGCAACAACTTTTTGTGTCATCATTTGTTTACACATATATTAATTTATTTAATGGGATTGATGAAAAAGTCATTCCTTTAGATGATTACTCTCCACCTATTTTAGTCAAGAATCTACATATTCTTAACGAGACTTTCTTAATTTGAGTCTTTAGTTTTAATGAAACAGACTTTACTGGTGTGCAAATAACTTTCGTTTTTTTTTGAGAGATAGAATTTTGTGTTCCACTTGTCTGGAAATTGACTATTTGTACCTATATTTGGATTTCAAAAAAAATTAAAATTTAAAATCAAAACCATATATGCTTAATAACACCATTCGCTATTTTCTTGAAAATAAGCTAATAACATTTATAATACTCACTGCTTTTATTGTAGGAGGCATTGTAACAGCTCCTTTTAACTGGGATTTTTCGCTGATTGAACGAAATCCGGTACCGGTTGACGCTATTCCCGATATAGGCGAAAACCAACAAATTGTATTTACGGAGTGGGCCGGTCAAACGCCGCAGGATATTGAAGACCAGATTACCTACCCGCTAACTACGGCTTTATTGGGTATCCCTAATGTAAAAACCATTCGAAGTAATTCCATTTTCGGGCTATCCAGTATTTATATCATTTTTGAAGATGATGTGGATTTTTACTGGAGCAGGACCCGTATCCTTGAAAAATTAAACTCACTACCGCCCGGTACGGTACCTAATTCTGTGACACCTGCTTTAGGGCCAGATGCTACGGCGTTGGGCCAGGTGTATTGGTACACTTTGGAAGGGAGAGACCCTAAAACAGGGAAGCCTACCGGAGGTTGGGACCCACAAGAGTTAAGGACCATTCAGGATTTTTACGTTCGCTACTACCTAACGGCCTCACCAGGGGTTTCGGAAGTGGCAACTATTGGTGGCTATTTAAAGGAATATCAGATTGAAATAGACCCTGATGCCATGAAGGCCAACAATGTGGATGTGAGCATGATTATGAATGCCGTTAAAAACAGTAACCTCGATCTTGGCGCCAGAACACTGGAATTTAACAGGGCAGAATATTTGGTTAGGGGTTTAGGATACATTAAAAATCTATCCGATTTGGAAGAGAGTGTTGTTACCGTTAACAACAAAGTCCCCATTCGTTTAAAAGATGTTTCTAAAGTACAATTTGGACCAGAAGGACGTAGAGGTGGCTTGGACAAAGGAGGCGTTGAGGCAGCCGGTGGTGTTGTTGTGGCACGATATGGTGCCAACCCACTGGCGGTTATTCAAGGGGTAAAAGCCAAAATAGAGGAAGTAGCTCCCGGGCTTCCACAAAAAACCTTGGCAGACGGTACCGTGTCAAAAGTTACCATTGTTCCTTTTTATGACCGTTCCGGCCTAATCCAGGAAACGTTAGGAACGCTGGAGTCATCGCTTTCCCATGAAATTTTAATCAGTATATTGGTGGTTATTGTGTTAGTGCTTAACTTACGTGCTTCTGTGTTGATCTCCATGCTACTGCCCATTGGTGTTTTAATGACCTTTATTTTGATGAAATTATTTCATGTGGATGCCAATATTGTGGCACTCTCAGGTATTGCCATTGCCATTGGTGTCATGGTCGATGTGGGCATCGTATTTACCGAAAATATTATCCGGCATTTGGAAATGCCCGAAAACCATGGTGTAAAGGGCAGAAAATTAGTGCAAGTAATTTATGTGGCAACGGTTGAAGTGGCGTCTGCCATTATGACGGCACTGGCAACAACAATTATAGGGTTTTTACCTGTTTTCGCCATGCAGTCCTCAGAAGGGAAGTTGTTCAGGCCATTAGCGTGGACCAAAACCTTTGCACTGGTTTCTTCGTTGTTCATAGGAATTTTGTTTATTCCAGCTATTGCCCAGGTCTTGTTCTCCATAAGATTGGATAAGAAGAAATCGAGCCGAATTTTTAATTCGTTGTTAATTGGTTTTGGCCTGGTGTTTTTGTTTGCCTATGGCAGTGTTATTGCAGTTGCCCTAATTTTGGTAGGAATCAATAATTTATTGACCATAATTCCAGAAAGGAGTCTATTTAACAACAGGATTAAATTACCTTATTCAGAAAAATTGGCCAATATTATTAATGTTATAATTACCATTTTGGTTGTTGTGTATTTTCTTACCATTGAATGGATGCCGTTGGGGGCCTCAAACTCTACACTTATCAATTTTATTTTTGTAATTATCATAATAACAGCTGTTTTAGGGACATTAATGACCATTGTGCATTTTTATGAGCCCATTTTAAAATGGTGTTTAAACAATAAGTGGAAGTTTTTAATGATTCCTATTATTGTGTTTTTCTTCGGGATACTATCTTGGTTAGGATTTAGCAAAATGTTCGGTTTTATACCAAACTTTGCCAAGGACAATGTGGTATGGAACAGTTTGGAAAAAACCTTCCCTGGCATTGGTAAGGAGTTTATGCCGGCTTTGGATGAAGGTTCCTTTTTATATATGCCTACCACCATGCCACATGCCAGCATTTCAGAAAACATGGATATTATTGGCCAATTGGATAAGCACGTGATGTCCATCCCTGAAATTGAATCGGCCGTTGGTAAATGGGGCCGTGTAAATTCGGCATTGGACCCGGCGCCCATTTCCATGTGGGAAAACACTATAAATTATCTTCCGGAATATATGGTAGATGAAGACGGCCATAAGGTAAGGTTTAAAGTAAATGAGGATGATGCTTTTATAGTAAAAGATGGCACTACCTATAAATATGGACAAGATAAATTCAGAAAGATAAAACAAGAAGAATTAACGCCCGATAAAAAAGGGGAATACTTTAGGCAGTGGCGCGAAAGAATAAAAAAACCGGACGATATTTGGCAGGAAATCATAGAACATACTAAATTCCCCGGATTGACCTCTGCGCCAAAACTGCAACCCATTCAAACACGGTTGATCATGTTGGCCACAGGGATGCGGGCGCCAATGGGTATCAAGGTGTTTGGTCCCGATCTGGAAACCATTGAAAAAGTAGGGTACGAATTTGAAAAAATATTGCAACAAGTTCCCAGTGTGAGTGCCCCTACGGTTTTTGCCGACCGTGTGGTTGGAAAGCCTTATTTGGAAATAAAACTCAACAGACAAGCCATGTCCCGTTATGGCCTGACCATTAAAGACATGCAAATGTATATAACTACCGTCATTGGTGGCACAAAACTAACAACAACTGTTGAAGGCAGGGAACGCTTCCCGGTTAGAATGAGATATGCCAGGGAATATAGGGACAACCCAGATGACATTAAAAAGATTTTAATTCCAACACCTGCTGGCGTGCAAGTGGAATTGGGGGAATTGGCAGAGGTAACCTATGTAAGAGGGCCACAGATCATTAAGAGTGAAGACACGTTTTTAACCTCATATATCATTTTTGATATGAAACAGGGTTTTGCAGAAACCAATGTGGTTGAAGATGCCCAAGCGCTTATTAAAGAGAAAATGGATAGTGGTGAATTTGTACTACCCGCTGGGGTAACCTACCGTTTCACCGGAAATTACGAAAATCAAATTAGGGCCTCGAAACGCTTGGCAATTGTGGTGCCGATAGCGCTTATTGCGATATTCTTAATTTTATATTTCCAATTTAAATCGGTACTGCAATCACTTATGGTGTTCTCGGGTATCTTTGTGGCTTTTTCAGGTGGATTTATCATGTTGTGGCTATACGGTCAGGATTGGTTCTTAAACTTTAGTTTTGCCGGAGTGGAAATGCGGGAATTGTTTCAATTGCATACCATAAACCTGAGTGTGGCCGTTTGGGTTGGATTCATTGCGCTCTTTGGTATTGCAACCGATGATGGCGTTATCATGGGAACCTATTTAATGCAAGTTTTTGAAGAAGAAAAACCAACCTCTATTGAAGAAGTTAGAGAAAGTGTGCTTCATGCAGGAAGCAAAAGGGTACGGCCGGCCATGATGACGGCCGCAGTGGCTGTAATTGCACTGATTCCGGTATTGACTGCCTCAGGTAAAGGGGCCGATGTGGTAGTACCAATGGCCATTCCATCGTTTGGAGGTATGTTAATTCAGGTCATGACCATGTTTATTGTACCGGTTTTATACAGTATGTGGAAAGAACATGGCGTAAAAAAGCATTTAAAGAGCATTAATTCTTAAAATTAGATATAGAAATGATAAAGAATATGAAATATATATTTTTCTTTAGCCTTCTTTTGGTACTGGGCACAAGTGTCTATGGCCAAGAAGACCTGGATAATTATTTAAAAATTGCCGCCGAGAACAGTCCTGATCTAAGGGCAACGTTCAATGAATATATGGCTGCTATGGAAAAGGTGCCTCAGGTAGGTACCTTACCCGACCCTCAAGCTGTTTTTGGGTATTTTATTCAACCGGCAGAGACCAGGGTCGGTCCTCAAAGAGCCAACTTTGGTTTATCACAAAGTTTTCCGTGGTTTGGATTATTAGGTGCAAGGGCTGATGTCGCTACCGATTTTGCAAAAGCCAAGTACGAAGAATTTGAAAACACCAAATCCAATCTGTTTTTTGAAGTAAAAACAGCCTATTATAACTATTACTTTATTGAAAAAGCGATAGAAATAACCAAAGAAAATATTGAGATTTTAGAAGTTTTCAAGCGGTTGTCCTTGGTAAAAATTGAAGCGGGCACCGCAACAGTGGTTGATGAATTGCGTGTTGAGCTGGAGATAAATGATTTAGTAAATCAGTTGGAATTATTTTTGGATACTAAAGATGTATTTCGGGTTAAATTCAATAATTTATTAGATGTAGATGAAAGAACAGAAATCATCGTGCCAGACTTGCTATGGCAGGATAATATGCCCCTAGATCAATTAAATATGCTTGAAGAAATTTATGCATCAAACCACCAGTTAAAAGGGATTGACCACAAAATCAATGCCTTTATAAATCAAGAAGTGGTTGCCAAGAAAGAAGGGCTTCCAAAATTCAATATTGGTTTAGGCTATACCGTTGTTGGTAACAATCCTTTGTCAACGGTCTCAGATAACGGTAAAGATGCGTTTGTGTTCCCTTCTGTTGGGCTAACCATTCCTTTATATCGGAAAAAATACAAGGCATTGATTTCAGAAGCAAGATATCTGCAAGATTCCGAAATTTCTAGAAAAGAGGACAAGAAAAATACCTTGGGCACCATTTACGAAAACACATTAAAAGAATATAAAGATGGGCACAGACGTATAGCGTTAAATTTAAACCAGTCCAATATCGCCAAAAAAGTCCTGGATCTTTTAATAATTACCTATTCCACAAATTCAAAGGATTTTGAAGAGGTTTTAAGAATTGAACGGGATTTGTTAAGATATGAATTGGAATATGAAAAGGCACTTACAGATAAAAATGCCTCAATCGCATTTATGAATTATTTAATTGGAAAATAAAAAAAAATCAAATCATGAAAAAATATAAAAATTACATCATTGCGGCCGGAATTTTAATTCTTGGCATTGTATTAGGAGGTGTTTTCTCGGGTGGAAATCAGGAAACTACCCATAAAGAAGGGGAGCACGAATATACAAAGGATCCCGTAACACAGTTATGGACCTGTGCCATGCACCCACATCTTAGATTGGAAAAACCAGGTAATTGCCCTATTTGCGGCATGAAATTAATACCAGTAGCCGATCAAGATGGTGGTGGTGAAAAAGAAAAAATTGGCGCTGATGAAATAGTTATAGGTGAAGACGCCATACAGTTGGCAAATATCCAAACTACGCAAGTTGTTAAAGCAAATGATATTAAAGAAATTCATTTACTGGGCAGAGTGCAACCAGATGAGCGAAAACTGTATTCCCAAGTATCCCATATTCCCGGGAGGATTGAATATTTGTATGTGAATTTCACAGGAGAAAAAGTGTCTTATGGACAAAAATTATTACGAATTTATTCACCGGAATTAATTACAGCGCAAAAAGAGCTTTTTGAAGCCATTAAATCAAAAGATATTTATCCACAGTTATATACTGCATCACGCAATAAACTAAAATTGTGGAAACTTAATGACGCTCAAATAGATGTCATAGAATCATCAGGGACTATAAAGGAGGAGCTCGATATTTTATCGGATCATACCGGTTATGTTATGAAAAGAGACGTGGAATTGGGAGACTACGTTAAAGAAGGAAGTGTTTTATTTGACATTGCCGATTTAAGTACTGTATGGGTTATGTTTGAAGCTTATGAGTCTGATATTCAATGGATACACCTTAATGATGTTTTTAATTTTAACATACAAGCCCTTCCAAGCAAAGAATTTAAGGGAAAAGTAACCTATGTGGATCCTTTTGTTTCCTCGGTAACAAGAGTTGCAAAAGTGCGGGTTGAGGTAAACAACCCATCAAATACATTATTGCCAGAAATGTACGCCACCGGTATTGTAAGTGCTAAATTGACCAATGCAAAAGATGACCTTATGGTACCTAAGTCTGCCGTACTATGGACTGGGAAAAGATCTGTGGTCTATGTTAAAGTACCGCATGAAAAAACCACGTCATTTGTATATAGGGAAGTTACCTTGGGTGCTGATTTGGGATCACATTACATTATAAAAGAGGGTTTAATGGATGGTGAAACTGTCGCAACCAATGGGGTGTTTAGAATTGACGCTTCCGCACAACTGCTCAGTATGAAAAGCATGATGAACCCTGAAGGCGGAAAAGTAAGTTTAGGAGGCCATGCCGGTATGGATATGAGCGGTGGAAAAATGGATATGAGCGGTGATAAAATGGAAGGTGATATGAAAATGGACGATGAAGGCATGAAAGACATGGACCATTCAAAAATGGATGACAAAGTTGATCACTCTAAAATGAAAGATGATTCGGACCATTCCAAAATGGATGATCGAATTTCAGTATCCAAAGATTTTAAAGGCCAATTGGCAAATGTTTTCAATAAGTATATATCACTTAAAAACGCTTTGGCCGGGGACAACGCCAAAGAGGCACAAAAACAGGCCGGTGAAGCCCTTAAAGCCATGAAAAATGTTGATATGAAATTATTGACAGATATGGAGGCCCATAACCATTGGATGACCATTAGCAAAGAAGTAAACGCGTCAGCGCTTTCTATATCCAAAACAAATGATATTGCAAAGCAACGAGATCATTTCAAGCATTTGTCTGCCCATTTATCCAAAGCCGTCAAATTATTTGGTGTCAATCAAAAGGTATATGAGCAATTTTGCCCAATGGCCGACAATAATAACGGTGCTTATTGGCTAAGCTTGAATGAAAAAATCAAGAACCCATATCTAGGCACTAAAATGTCAACATGTGGGAGTACTAAATTCACTATTGAGAATTAAATAACACACTAATTCTATATATCATGAGAGAAATAAAAGCATTTATTCGACCAGAAAAACTTATTAAAGTAGCTGAAAATTTAAAAAAGGAACACTATTGCTGTTTTACAGTATTTGAAGGTGAAGGTACAGGAAATATTGTAGATCCAGAACAGGAATTCCCAAGTTTGAAACACCCTTTTTTGCACAATAAAGTTATTAAAATTGAAATTGTTTGCTCTAAAGAGGACGAGGATAATGTTATTGACACCATAAGAAAGCATGCCCATACCGGTAAAAGTGGTGACGGATTAATTTACACGAGCAATGTTGAAACCCGGGTCCGTATTAGGGATGGAGAAAGAAAAGGGTAATAGCCTGAGTTCGATATAAGCAAGTGTAATAATATTTGAATATCAATCATATACGTCTTTGCGAAGGAGGTGCGACTGAAGCAATCTGTTTATAGATAGTCAGATTGCCACATTTTACTTAAAAAAAGTAAAATTCGCAATGACGGTGTTTTTAAATTTTGATTATGAGAAGTATGAGCTTATTCTTATGCCGAACTCAGGTTAATAATAGCCAAAGTGTTAATGCATTCTCATTTAAAAATAATATTAATAACACAGAGCGTAGCAAATTAGATACATTTTAGACAAAATTATGCACAACTTAGGTTAAAAAAACTGGGATATTTGCATGGTCGCTTAAATCTTAATAAATTAAAGCAGGCATAAAATAATTACGAATCATATTTTATAATAATTATGAAACATTCATATAATATGAAACATATATATAAAATAACAGGAATGACATGCCATGGTTGTAAAACCAATGTAGAAACCGCTTTAAGTAATTTAAAAGAGGTGACCAAAGTTAATGCAAATTTAGATACCAAAGAGGTTGTTATAGAAATGACTGCTCATGTGCCGCTCAACACCTTACAGGAAAGTCTCCTGAAATCCGGATTGCATTATACCATAGAAATGACTGGAGATGAAAGTAAGCATGCACATCATCAACATCATCCAGAGCAACATAAAAAAGGAAGTGGTATCTATTATTGCACCATGCATTGCGAAGGCGATAAAACCTATGATGCGCCTGGGAAATGTCCGGTTTGCAAAATGAATTTGGTTGAAAAACAACTTGAGGGTTCCCACAAAATCGAACATGCTCATGAGCATCCTGCAGAACACCACCACAAACACGAACCTGTAACAGATGGAAACGGTGTGTTTTATTGCCCTATGCACTGCGAAGGCGAAAAAACTTATGATAAAGCAGGAAGTTGTCCGGTTTGTGGTATGGATTTGGTTGAGCAGCCAAAAATGGTCCAGGATGTGCAATATACCTGCCCCATGCATCCGGAAGTCATCAAAGACTCTCCCGGTTCTTGCCCTATTTGCGGTATGGATTTAATTCCTATGGAACCGTCAGAAAGTGAAGAGAGCAAGACCTATAAAATGCTGCTTAAAAAAATGAAAATAGCAACTCTGTTCACGGTTCCGGTGTTGTTCATTGCCATGGCAGATTTTTTCCAAAATAACTTTTTGCTGGATTATACATCACAGGAAAACTGGAATTTAGTACAGTTTGTGCTATCGCTTCCGGTGGTGTTTTATGCCTGTTGGATGTTTTTTGTACGTTGCTATAAATCCATAAAAACATGGAACCTCAACATGTTTACGCTTATAGGCATTGGTACGGGCGTGGCTTTTCTGTTTAGTGTATTCGGCATGGTTTTCCCGGAATTGTTCCCGGACCAATTTAAAACCGAAGCAGGTACCGTTTTTGTCTATTTTGAAGCCACCACAGTCATTTTAACATTGGTGCTTCTGGGACAACTTTTAGAAGCAAGGGCACACAGCCAAACCAGTAGTGCTATTAAAGAATTATTGAAATTGGCACCAAGTGAAGCTATTTTAGTGACCGCTGATGGCGAAGAGAAAGTAGTCTCAATTCACGATATTAAAAAAGGTGACTTATTGCGTGTAAAACCGGGCGATAAAATTCCGGTTGACGGAAAAATACATGAAGGCCATGGTGTTATTGATGAATCCATGATTACCGGAGAACCCATTCCCGTGGATAAAAAAGAAGGGGAACCGGTAAGTTCAGGAACAATAAATGGCAACAAATCGTTTGTTATGGTGGCCGAAAAAGTAGGTTCTGAAACCTTATTGTCGCAAATCATTCAAATGGTGAACAATGCGAGCCGATCGAAAGCACCCATACAAAAACTGGCGGATAAAATTTCCAAATATTTTGTTCAAATCGTTATCCTGGTTGCCATAATCACCTTTTTGGTATGGCGTTATTATGGTCCGGAACCTGCTATGGTCTATGCATTTGTAAACGCTATTGCCGTATTGATCATTGCTTGCCCTTGTGCGGTTGGTCTGGCAACACCAATGTCCGTAATGGTAGGTGTAGGTAAAGGTGCTTTAAACGGCATACTTATAAAAAATGCCGAAGCCATAGAACATTTAAACAAAGTCAATGTATTGATTACCGATAAAACAGGTACCATTACCGAGGGCAAACCATCGGTTGAAAAAGTAGTGGATCTTTCTAAAACCAACGATGACAAATTACTTCTCAAATATATTGCATCAGTAAACCAATACAGTGAACATCCACTTGCTGAAGCTGTAGTCAATTATGCCAAAGACAAAAAGGTGGCTTTAGAAGAAGTGAAAAATTTTGAAGCGGTAACAGGAAAAGGTGTAGTTGGAACTGTAAATTCCAATAAAATTGCACTTGGCAATAAAAAATTAATGCATGAAGTTAAAGCGATAATACCTGAAGCCATTGATACTAAAATTATTGCCGAACAGAAATTAGGCAAAACAGTATCCTACATTTCTGTAGGGCAGAAAGTAGTTGGTTATGTATCTATTACCGATGCCATTAAGGAAACCAGTAAACAAGCCATCGCAGCACTGCAAAAACAAGGTATTGAAGTGATCATGATGACGGGCGATAACGAAAACACAGCCAAAGCGGTATCTGCTGAACTTAACTTATCGAGCTTTAAAGCAGACTGTTTGCCAGAAGACAAATTAAGGCTCATTGAAGAATTACAAAGTCAGGGCAAGATAGTGGCCATGGCAGGTGATGGAATAAATGATGCACCTGCACTGGCACAAGCAGACATTGGTATAGCCATGGGCACCGGTACAGATGTAGCCATTGAAAGCTCTGAAGTTACACTGGTAAAAGGCGATTTAATGGGCATCGTAAAGGCCAAAAAATTAAGCACAGGCGTTATGAGAAATATTAAGCAAAATCTATTTTTTGCGTTTTTCTATAACGTGCTGGGTGTTCCATTGGCCGCAGGTGTTTTATATCCTGTATTTGGGCTATTGCTTTCGCCAATAATAGCTGCGGCAGCAATGAGTTTTAGCTCGGTTTCGGTAATATCAAATGCCTTGCGATTAAGGAACCTATCACTTGATAAGTGAAATTATAGGGAAATCCGTAAAAAAAACTAATTATGGACATGAGAAAAAATAATTCATTGATAAAAACAATAAAAACAATAAAAACAATAAAAACAATAAAAACAATAAAAAAATGAAAACAATAAAAAGTAAAGCGAAACAACTATCTGTAATTCTTTTATTTGCAATCGGTCTGGTTGCCTGTAATTCAAAAGCAGAAAAAAAGGAAGTTAAAAATCAACCCGTTGCAACCACCCAAGCCATATTTGAAGACACCCAAGCCATAGTTGAAGATACACAACAAAAGCACGAAGTAGGCTCTCAAGTGCCCAATGAATTGGTTTGCATGGTAAACAATGCCTATATGGGCAAACCCCAAATAGCAGTGCCCGTTAATGGTAAGACTTATTACGGTTGTTGTGAAATGTGTGTAGGTAAATTAAACAATGAGGAAGCTGCCAGGACAGGTATAGACCCGTTTAGTAATAAACCGGTCGATAAAACAGAGGCCTATATTGTATTGATGAAAAAAGAAGGGGAAGTAGCTTATTTTGAATCAGAAGAGAACTATTTGAACTATAAAAAAACCCATAAAATTTAAACACATTGAAAAATCTTGTTTCTATAGTGGGATTATTACTCGTAAGCACAAGTATTCTATCCCAAACAGAAAAATCAGTAGAAGGTAATGTTGATAACCTTCCAGTTAAGGAATATACCATCACAATCAATGAAGCTATTGTAAACAAGGTTGGAAAAGAAGTCAAGGGCATGACCATCAATGGAACCATTCCCGGACCGGTATTGGAATTTACCGAAGGGGAGTACGCGGTTATCTATGTTAAAAATGAAATGGACGAGGAAACTTCCATTCACTGGCACGGGCTTTTATTGCCCAATTTTTTTGACGGCGTACCTTATTTGACCACACCTCCCATTGAGCCGGGACATACGCAGAAATATGAATTTGCATTAAAGCAATCCGGCACCTATTGGTACCATTCCCATACACTGTTGCAAGAACAAAGTGGGGTTTTTGGCTCTTTTGTAATTCATCCAAAGGAAAAGACGTTGGATTATGATAAAGAATTGGTTTTGATGTTGTCCGATTGGACCAATGAAAACCCTATGGATGTACTTCGGAATTTAAAACGAAGGAACGAATGGTATGGTATTAGAAAAGGAACGGCAACACCCTTAAATCAAGTCATAAAAAGAGGCTCGTTTGGAGCTCAGCTCAATTTTTGGAGACAGCGAATGGAAGGCGCCGATATAGCTGATGTCTATTATCCAGCTTTTTTAATCAATGGAAAACAATCCATTGAATATCCCGAATTTAAACCGGGCGAAAAGGTACGATTGCGAATTATTGACGGTGGCGCTTCTACGTCTTTTTGGATGACTTTTGGAAGTGAAGACCCTCTGTTGGTGTCCGCTGATGGACTCGATGTGGTCCCTGTTAAAAAGAACAAAACCTTTATTGGCATTGCCGAAACCTATGATTATATTGTAACAATCCCCGAAAGCGGAAAAATGGAATTTAGAATAACAGCGCAAGACGGTTCAGGCACGGCATCGGCTTTTTTAGGTACTGGAAAAGTTTTGCCCGCTGA
The DNA here is from genome assembly GCA_963976005.1 of uncultured Flavobacteriales bacterium. Lineage (GTDB taxonomy): Bacteria > Bacteroidota > Bacteroidia > Flavobacteriales > Flavobacteriaceae > Yeosuana. The sequence goes on from CAXBJF010000008.1 coordinate 76,847, forward strand.
AATAGTTCCAAGGCCCGATAAAATAGGGATGATGCAAAAAATGGCGAAAATGGATATGAAAATGGGAGCGCACGCCTTAAAATACCGTCCAAGTAAAGATGAAAGCATAAAAATGAAGAATGAGTATGGTATGCTGATGAAAGGCGATGCTATGAAAACCATGGGGCAAGAGGATTCCAAAATGGACCATTCCAAAATGGAAGGCGACAAGAAGATGAATGACTCTATGGAGAAAACTATGGATTTTACAATGGCAGGTATGGACCCTTCAAAAATGGCCATGGACGACATGAAAATGCAAGACCCAAAAATGGAAAGTATGACTGGAATGCAAGGCATGGATTTAAATTCAGAATATAACTATGACTTCCTGAAATCACCCGAAAAGACCACGTATCCAAAAGGTACGCCAGTAAAAGAAATTCTATTGAACCTAACAGGGAACATGCAACGCTATATCTGGAGCATGAACGGGGTCCCGTTATCTGAATCCGATAAGATAAAAATAGAAGGCAATCAGGTGACCAGGATCACATTGAATAACTTGACCATGATGCACCACCCCATGCATTTGCACGGTCATTTTTTTAGGGTCATCAATAAAAACGGGGAATATTCACCATTAAAGCACACGGTAAACGTGCCACCAATGCAGGAGGTTACCATTGAGTTTTACGGTAACGAGTATGGTGATTGGTTTTTTCATTGCCATATCCTGTATCACTTAATGGGCGGAATGGCACGTGTTATAAGCTATGACACCCCACCAGATATTCGTATGAAAGGCTTTCCGGTATCCGTTGCGGTAGCTGAAACCGATAGGTTTTATTCATGGGGCCTGCTGGACGCTTCGTCACAAAGTACGACCATGAATTTGGTGGCTTCGAACATGAGAAACCAATTCAATGCATTGGTAGAATATGGCTATAATGAAAATTTGGAAGCAGAATTCACTTATGAAAGGTACCTGCACGATTATTTTAGGGTATTTGCAGGCGTGAACATTGAAAATAAAACAGAAGACAGTTTTAATGAATTCAAAACGATTGCAGTTGCTGGCGTTCGCTTTTTAACACCATACCTGTTTAGTCTTGATGCCAGAATTGATAGTGAACTAAGAACAAGGATAGGCCTTGGAAGAAGCATCATGCTGTTTCCAAAATTTGCGGTATTTGGCTATTACGAATACCAGTTGGATTTTGGTTGGGTAAACGAGCTTCCAACAAACAAAGGCTATGCATCTGAAACTGTGTGGAATGTAGGAGCAGAATATTTTCTCTCCAAAAACATTTCACTCTCTGGAAACTATGAAAGCCGTTTTGGAGCCGGAGGTGGATTGTCCATAAGATTTTAATTGTTAAACAAATTAATTTGATGTACGCCTGTATAATTTTAGTAATCGCAATTGCAGTTGGATTTTGGTTTTTTTATTCAAGGAAAACACAATCAAAACATGATAACCCTTTAGATAGTCTAAAAGAAAGATTTGCCAAAGGAGAAATAACCAAAGAAGAATATTTGGAACAAAAGCAAATGATAAATTCAAAAAATTTAAAACAATGAAATACTATTTCAACAAAACACTAAATGGAAATTTCGACCAGATAATCGAAAAGGTCACCGAAGAACTAAAAAAAGAAGGCTTTGGCATTCTTACAGAAATCGATGTCAAGGAAACTTTGAAAAAGAAACTCGATATAGACTTCAAGAAATATAAAATACTGGGTGCTTGCAATCCGCCTTATGCCCATAAGGCATTGGTAGCCGAGGATAAGATTGGGACCATGTTGCCCTGTAATGTCATTGTGCAGGAAATTTCAAAAGGAATCGTTGAGGTTGCTGCGGTCAACCCGATGGCTTCCATGCAATCGGTAGAAAACGAAGCTTTGAAGGATATTGCTCAAGAGATCACCGCAAAATTGGAAAATGTGATTGAAAAACTCTAGGCATCCAGCCTATCCCTATTGCCAAAAAGAAAAAAGCAACAACAAATAAATATTAACACTAAAACACTAAAACAATGAAAAATTTAAAAGTAACAACATCAATTTTGGCAATGGCCTTTATAGGCCTTACAGCAGCATCTTGTAAAGATGCGAAAAAAGAAAACACGAATGAAGATGGGCATCACATGGAAGCTAGTCACGACAACAGTGATGGTCACCACGATGAAGAAACTACGCACGATAATAGCGACGGCCACCATGATGGCGACAGTACTGCAACATCAAGGGATATTGCTGTAAGTACTCAAAAAAATACGGCAACAACGCCCATTATTGATGCCTATATTCAAATAAAAAATGCATTGGTAGCTGACAATAAAAATAATGCAGCTAAAGGTGCAACAGCTCTTTTAAAGGCATTTTCAAATTTTGATATGACGAAATTAACCGGAGAAACCCGTAACGAATATATGGAAATTGCCGAAAGTGCTAAGGAACAAGCAGAACATATTATAGAAAACCCAATAGACCACCAAAGGGAGCATTTTGAAACATTAAGTACTGACATTAATGATTTAATAACCTTATTGGGTACGGAAAAAACCTTATTTCAAGATTATTGTCCAATGAAAAAGGTAATCTGGTTAAGTGAAACCAAAGAGATCAACAACCCATTTATGGGAAGTGAAATGCCAACATGTGGTACTGTGAAAAAACAAATAAACTAAAAATGAAGTGGTATAAAAAAACAGCCATTGTCTTATTGGTTGCATTGGTGGGAATACAATTTATACCCACGGCCCGCAATCAAAGTGATGTAGTGCCCGCAACAGATTTTATGATGGTCAATGAGGTGCCCAAAGCCATTAATGATAAATTGCAAGGGTCTTGCTATGATTGCCACAGTAACAATACCCGCTACCCCTGGTACAGTAACATACAACCAGGAGCGTGGTTTATGGAAATGCATATCAATAACGGAAAGGAAGAGCTTAATTTTAATGAATGGGGCAAGTATTCAAACCGAAAAAAAACAAGTAAATTAAAGTCAATCATAAGTCAAATTAGGGATGACGAAATGCCCATTATGTCTTACAGGCTTATACATAAGGATGCCATATTTTCAGATGATGAAAAGAAAACGGTAATCGAATGGGTTACTAAATTAAAAGAGAGTTTATAAATAATTAATAAATAATTAATAAATAATAAAAAAGATGAAAAATTTAAAAATGAGTGTAGCAGCAATGCTATTGTTAACAGTGACCTTTATGAATGCACAGGACGGACACAACCACGACAAAATGAAAATGGGCGACAAGAAAATGGAACAAATGGACCATAGTAAAATGCAGGCGAATAAAGACGCAAAAGCCGAAATGATTTTAAGTGATTATTTCAATTTAAAAGAGGCGTTGGTTGCAGACGACGCAAAAAAAGCAGCCGAAGCTAGTTCTAAATTAATCGGTTCTTTTAAAGCTTTTGATAGAGAAGCCTATACAAGCGAACAACAAATGGAGCTTATTGAAATTATTGAAGACGCCACAGAACACGCTGAGCACATTGTAAAAAGCCCGATAGATCATCAAAGAGAACATTTCAAAACATTGAGCATAGACATTACCGATATGGTTGCCATTACCGGAACTGCACATACAATATATGAGCAGTTTTGCCCAATGTATGACAATGGAAGTACTTGGTTAAGTACTAGTGATGAAATAAAAAATCCGTATTTAGGAAGTAAAATGGTTACATGTGGTAAAGTTCAGAAGGAAATTAAATAGAAGATGACTGAAAGGGAAAAACAACTATTTCATAGTATTGGTTCTGTTGTTCCCTATCCATATTTTAAAGTTAAAGCCCTGTAAGGGAAGGAAATGATTAGTGTTGGGTGTTTTAATCCCTTCCCTTGACAGGCACAATAAACGGTAAAAATAACAAAATAAATTCAATTGGTAGTGGCCTGTACAAATAAGGAAGAGGATATTCTTTCCCCTTAATGATTAATAGCAATTCTCTTCCTTTGTCAGGCTTAACAAAAACCGATAAATTAAAGTAATAATTAGTAATGAAACATCCCTGATTAATTTTCAAGCAGGGAACTGATTATAGATATTACATATCCGTGCTGAGCTTGTCGGAGTTACCCGTGCTGAGCTTGTCGGAGTTACCAGTGCTGAGCTTGTCGAAGCTACCAGTGCTGAGCTTGTCGAAGCATGGCATTTAAAAAAACAAATATAAATACATGAAAGATGAAAGATTGTTGCAAGAATGGACAGGAGAATGAACCTAATAAATTTGGGTTTAAAAAGTGGTTCAATTATGTGGTTTACGCAATCATTGCTGCAATTGTTATTGGTGCATTGGTAAGTCAAATAAGCAACAATTAAAAATAAGGGCTCTCTAACTAAACAACTCAAAGATGGTAAATAAAAAAAACAAACCATTTATTCCTGCTTTGGGTTATAATTGGTTGACTGGGTTTTATGACTTCACCATAAAAATCACAATGCCGGAAAAAAAGTTCAGGGACAAATTAATTCAATTATTAAACCCAAATAACAGCGAACAGATTCTTGAATTTGGATTTGGTACAGGGCAAAATTTAATATTGGCACATCAAAAAAACAACCATTCAAACTTGGTGGGATTGGATATAGACCCAAAGGTTAAACAGATTGCCGAGTATAAATTGAAGCAGAAAAACATTGATATCCCGCTTGATCTATATGATGGGAATGCGTTTCCTTATTTGGATAACAGGTTTGATAAAATCTTTAGCTCTTTGGTATTTCACCAACTGGAAAGGAACACTAAAATGTCGTGCCTGAATGAGATTTTCAGAACCCTTAAACCGGGTGGAAAATTGCTAATTGGGGATTGGGGAAAGCCAAAATCCAAACCCATGCGGTGGCTGTTTTATCTGGTTCAAATCTTGGACGGCTTTAAAACAACTACGGATAACGTAAAAGGGTTGCTTCCAGGCTTTATGGCAAATGCCGGTTTTAAAAACGTGACCGAGGTAGATTATATAAACACAAAAATTGGATCATACTGTTATTATTTAGCCGGAAAATAAAATGTTTTACCAGTTTGCGCCGCTGTTCCCTGCGTTCATGATTCTTTAACAGACAATTAATTTTCAATCACAAATATTAACATATTACCAGTAAAAAATTCTTAAATTGCCACCTGAAAATTTAAAGACTTGGAGTGGTACAGGACAATTGTTTCTTCGCAGAGAAATAAGTTTTGGACCTTTCATGAGTATTAAAATCATTAAAAACCAAAAATCAATACATTAAACACATGAAAACACTAAAATCAACGTTGTTAACGCTCTCCGTAATACTACTGATTACTGGTTGCAAACAACAGGAATCAAACACCACAACAACTTCCAACGTAGAATCTGCAGACCTTTCTGTTGAAAAAGCCCAAGTCACTTCGGTAATGAAAGCCTATAAAGACGCCATACAAAACCTAACAACCAATGGTACTTCTCACCTTTTTGCTGAAGACTCTCAGGTTTATGAATCGGGAGGTGTTGAAGGATCTTTTGCACATTATGTAGAGCATCATTTGGGTCCTGAATTAGGCGAGTTCGAAAGTTTCACATTTTCTGATTATAATATTGAAGTTCAGGTAGATACGCCTTATGCATTTACCACAGAAACCTACATTTATACCATTGTTCTCAATCCAAATGAAAAAGGGGAAACAAGAACAATAAGCAAAAAAGGAGTGGCAACTTCTATTCTGAAGAAAATGGATGGCACATGGAAAATAATAAAGACACATTCCTCTTCAAGAAATAATAAATAGCATGAATAATGGATAAGAAATTTATGTCAGTTAGAGTGCTAAATCTCTGATTTGGGGTATCGAAAACAAGTGAATTTCTTATCTATAAAAGACTTCTCGATACTAAATTCTTCCAGAATTTAACTCGAAGTGACATCATAACACTTAAACATTATTCACGTTAAATAACAATAAATGATAAACAGAAAGACAGCATTAAAAATCAGGAAAACACACCGTTATCTTGGTCTTTTTATTGGGGTTCAATTCTTGATGTGGACCATTAGTGGATTGTATTTTAGCTGGACGGATATTGATGATATTCACGGCGACCAATTCAAAAATTCAGAATACCAACCCAAATCATTTCAAAATCTTGTCAGTCCATCACAGTTGGATATTCCTGGAGGAATTAATACTATTGAATTAAGGGATATCAACAATGTTCCACATTTTTGGATTAATAATAAACAGCTTTATAATGCTTCAACTGGTACATTGAAACAAGGTATAACAGAAGATGAAGCTTTGTCCATTGCCAAAGACCATATAAGTAAAGATTTAAAGTTTACCAGCATTGAGCGTATTTTTGAAGTTGATAAAAAACACGAGTATCGTGAGAGGCTATTGCCGGCCTATGTTATTTCATATTCTAATAACGAAGCGCTTAAAGCATATGTTTCAGTAAACGACGGAAAATTTCAAACAGTGAGGCACCGAAGTTGGAGATGGTTTGATTTTTTATGGATGACCCACACCATGGATTATCAAGGAAGAGATGATTTTAATACCATTATTTTAAGAGGCTTTTCCCTTTTGGGACTCATTACAGTTTTGAGTGGATTCTTATTGTGGTACACGTCCTCCTTAACCATTCGAAAAATAACCAAGAAGAAGGTGGTTTGAAATTGAGTGGGTGAAAAGAGAAGGCTAGAAGAATGCGTAAAGAGAATAATCGTTTTTCTGGGAACAAAGTAACCAAAAAAGATAAAATATTAGGAGTGTTTTAATAGTCATATTTCTTGCTACGGCAATTGCGACTATATATTTTGCCTTGAAAACGCTAAATGAAGCTTTTTCTGGAATCTTAATACCCATGGATTATGAGTCATACCATTAACATAAAAAATATGGTTTGCCCACGATGCATATCGGCGGTATCTGGTATTTTGGAAGCTTTGTCTATTTCATATACTTCGATTAAATTAGGAGAAGTCGAATTGGTTTCAACGCTCAATTCCATAAAAAAAAGTTCTTTATCTAGAGTACTTCAAGATTCCGGTTTCAGTTTGATCAACGACCGGAAAAGCCAGCTCATTGAGCACATGAAAAATCTTGTAATCGAAAAAATCCATCATTCTAATGAAGTGATTGATTTTAAATGGCCTAATTTTATTGGTAATAAACTCAACCTTGACTATAAGTATTTAAGTTCTCTTTTCTCCTCAGTAGAAAGCATCACTTTTGAGCAATATATTATCAACCAAAAGATTGAACGTATCAAAGAATTAATAGTTTATGATGAGCTTACTTTAAGCGAAATTGCCTTTAAGTTAAATTATAGCAGTGTTGCCTATTTAAGCAATCAGTTTAAAAAGGTTACGGGAATGACGCCCACGCAGTTTAAAAGCGCGGTAAATAGGAACAGGAAATCATTGGATGCGGTTTAACTATAATATAACCATCACTTTTTTTCCTAAAAAATTAAAAAAGCATCAACAAGAAGTAACTAAAAAAACAGCATTAACGGTTTTATTAACAATAGAAACGTATAGGTATTCATGTTAAAGTTATAGTTCACCCTTTCGCGTATCATGCTAAAGGCTTTGGTAATATGGGCTTCAACCGTTTTTGGGGAAACATTCAGGTATTCTGAGATTTCAACATTGCTCAAGCCTTCCTGTTTGCTCAAAATAAAAATATCCTTGCACTTTGGGGGTAAATTCTGTATCTCTTTTTGCACCAATAAAAACAACCGCTCTAAAATGTTGTTGTCATTTTCCACAATATTATCCAGTGCTTCAATGTATTTCTTTTCCAATTTGGTTACGGCCCTGTTTTTCCTATACTGGTCAATATACTCGTTGTAAACAGATTTATACAAAAAACTTTTAATTGAAAAATCAGGACTTAAATAATGGCGTCTTTCCCAAGTTTTAATAAATACATTTTGTACAATATCTTCAGCCATAGCACTATCATTTATCAAACTATTGGCATATACGCATAATTTATGATTGTAACATTTCACCAAAAAAGAATATGCCTTTTCGTTTCCCTTTTTAAGGTGGGTTATTAAATCTGCATTATCTTCAAAGTTATGTTTCATAAAGAAAGAATTATTAAACATTTATTAATGGAAGCAACAATATTAATAAAAAAAAACGAAAAACATTAGGGTTATGTCAATGAGCTTCGTAATATAAGTATGAATCAAGCCCAAGGTAAAAAATTAATTGCAAAGTATTTTACAGATTCCATCTCTGCATCAGAACTGGATGAACTGATGGCGTGGTTGGATAAAAAGGAAAATCAAGATCTTTTTTTTGACAGTGCTAAAGTAGATTATGCAATCCTTAATAACATGAGCCAATACAATGCCGAAAAATCCGAAAAACTGTTGCTTGATAAAATAAGAAAGGATAAAAACATTTTATATAAATTCAAGATCGGGAAACTTTTTAAATATGCTGCTGTAGCCATTCTGTTTTTAAGTACGGGGTATTTTGTTTATAACGATTTTTTAAAGGAAAAAAACAATAGCACAGTTACCGTAGAAAAAAATGCCATAATCCTGCAGTTGGACGACGGGAAGATCAAGGTGCTTTCTGAAGATGGCGCCGTCAAGGTTGTTAACCAGGAAGGAACTGTTGTTGGTTCACAAAGTGGAAATCAATTGGTTTACAATAGTGAAACAAGTATTGAGAAATTGGTTTATAATACCCTAACGGTACCTTATGGAAAAAGGTTTGAACTGAAACTATCCGATGGAACCCATGTTTTTTTAAATGCCGGCACCTCACTGAAGTATCCCGTGAAATTTTTAAAAGGTGAAAACAGGGAAGTGTTTTTAAATGGCGAAGCCTTTTTTAATGTTACCAAAAACAGCGAGCACCCCTTTATAGTTAATATGAACAATGTTGGCGTAAGGGTTTTGGGCACAAAATTCAATGCCTCGTCGTATCCAGAGAATGATGTTGTCAATACCGTTTTGGTAGAAGGCTCTGTGAGCATATTCAATAATAACAATGCTTACAGCACTTCAACCTCAAAAGAATTAAAACCCGGTTATATGGCCACTTGGGACAAAAGCAATAAAAAAATAACTATTGATAAGGCAGATATAGACCTGCATACCGCTTGGATGGATGGAAGGGTTATGTTTAGGCACATGCCCTTTAAAAAAATCATAAAAAGATTGGAAAGACAATATGATGTCACCATTATGAATAATAATACTAAGTTAGACGATGAATTCTTTACAGCAAGTTTTGATATTGAAACCATTGACCAGATACTCTTGGCATTCCATAAAAATTATGGGATTAATTACTCAATTTTAAATAAGCAAATAATTATTAACTAAAAACTAAAAAAAATATGGTATAACAAAAACTCATGACATTAACTCAAAATCAAAAAGACTATGAACCTTGTTTTAAGCTGTAAAAAAAGCTGTTAATAAGGAAAAAAAACCGGAAAATGCTCGAACATTTCCCGATTTAAGCAATGATTAAAAATTATTAACCACATAATGCATAACAAAAATATGAAAAATCTATTTAAGCAAAAGGGATTTCCCTCTTTTCAATTAAAATTCGATTTAAAAATGAAACTGACCACACTTTTATTGATAGTTTCCTTCTTGAATCTTTATGCGAACGATTCTTACGCTCAAAAGACCAAGATTACATTAGATATGGAACACACCACCATTGAAAATGTTTTAAGCAAAATTGAAACCCTTTCCGAGTTCAAGTTCATGTACAATGACCGTGAAGTTGATTATAAAAAGCTGGTTTCCCTTTCGGCTAAAAATGAACGCATTTCGTCTATTCTAACCAAGTTGTTTTCTGATACCAACGTCACTTTTGAAGTATTTGAAAAGCAAATCATACTTAAGGCAGATGCTTCAAAAAAAATTAACAACACAATGCCTGTAATAAAAACCGATCAGCCCGTTCAGGAGAGGGATATTTCTGGGGTCATTTCAGATGTAAACCAACAACCTCTACCCGGTGTGAATATAATGGTTGAAGGGTCTTCAACAGGGGTGGTAAGCGATTTTGACGGCAATTACAGCCTCAAAGTGAGCTCCAATGAAGACGTCCTTGTGTTTAGCTATCTCGGTATGAAAAGTGTAAGAAGAACAGTAGGCCAAAATTCCATTATAAATATTCAAATGATAGAAGACAGCCAATCTTTGGAGGAAGTTCTCATTACCGCAACAGGCCCTCGTAGAAGAATAGAAATGGGTAACTCCATTTCCAAGTTGGAAGTTGGGGATGATGTGAAAGAACGACCAATAAGTGACGTTTCCGGATTACTTCAAGGACAAGCTGCAGGTGTTCAAATAATTGGCAGTGGTGGTTCTGTAGGTATGGGTTCCAGGATTCGTATCAGGGGATCCAATAGTGCTTCTTTATCCAACGAACCTGTTATATATGTTGATGGTGTTTTAATCAATAACCAACCCAATTCCATCTCTTTCGAAACCGGTGGGCAGTCGCCTTCCAGATTAAACGACATCAATCCGGAAGATATTGAATCCATTGAAATCATCAAAGGCCCTTCTGCCGCAACCTTATATGGATCCATTGCTGCAAATGGTGTCATTCAAATTACAACCAAAAGAGGGAAATTGGGCAAACCAAGATGGTCGGCTTTTTTAGAAAGTGGCCTCGTAGAAGATATTGTAACGTATCCTAAAAATTATCAAGCCTATGATGCGGCAGGAAATCCGGGGTTTAATTTTGAGGCAGCCGATGGCACCTTTACCCCTAGTAGGGTCGATTCGTTTCAAGCACTCAATGATCCTCGTACTTCACCATTTAGAACGGGACAGTCTTATGGAGGCGGTATAAGTGTTTCTGGTGGGAGCGAATCCCTTACCTATTTCATGTCCGGTAATATGAGCAATGCCGAAGGCGTAGTTCCTGTCAGCAATATTAAAAAAGCCAGTTTTAGGGGAAATTTTGGAGCAAAAATCAGTGACAAATTAAAAGTGAATTTAACAACCGGTTACGTAAACAATGATTTGGAACTGGCTTTAAATGATAACTATTCTCTCGGGCTTATGAGCCAAGGCCTTAGTGGCACCCCTTCGTATGATATTAACAGGGGTTGGGGGGAATTCACACCTGAAGAATTATTCACTATTGATACACGACAGTTGGTAAACCGTTTCACAACAGGTATGGAAACATTATGGAACCCTTCCGAAAAATTCAGTGTACGTGTTTTTGGAGGCTTGGACTTTACATCACGTTGGGACAGTCAATTCTTCCCTACCGGTAAGGCTCCTGCTTTTCTTAATTATGATCAAGGCGCCCGTTTTTCAAATCGCTTTAATGATTTTGTTTACACTTTGGATGCGGTCGGGTCTTACAAAACCAATTTTTCTGAAAATATTACCTCGCGGTCCTCTCTTGGTTTCCAATACTTGCAAAACCTTTCCCAAGGCACCTTTGCAACAGGATATCAATTAGTTGCAGGAAGCAGCTCCATAGCTGGTGCCGCCGTAACCCAAAGCAACGAAGAAACTTTTGAGCAGCGCACAGTGGGTATGTTCTTTGAAGAGCAAGTAGGGTTTAACGGCAAGCTATTTGTTACAGGAGCTGTTCGTGCCGATAGGGGAAGCTCTTTTGGGGCGTCATTCAAATCGGTATTTTATCCTAAACTGAGTGCTTCTTGGTTAATTTCAGAAGAAGATTTCTTTAATAAAAATGATAAAAACTGGATCAGTTCCTTAAGATTAAGAGGTGCTTGGGGTGCTTCTGGGGTTCAGCCAGGTACCAATGATGCCTTACGCTTTTATAATCCCATTGCTGCTACAGTTGGTGGTCAAAGTGTTACTGGGGTTACCCTTGGTGGTGTTGGGAATGCCAACCTTAAACCGGAACGTTCGCGTGAATTGGAATTTGGTTTAGACACTAAATTGTTTTCAAACCGTGTTGGGTTGGAACTCACTTATTTTAACAAGCAAACAGAGGATGCTTTGATTTTTAGACAATTACCATTGTCCCTTGGTGTGGGAAGTGGCCGTTTTGAAAATTTGGGATCGGTTAAAAATACGGGCGTAGAAATTGCACTGAACACAAGAATTATAGAAAAAGAAAAATTCTATTTTGACCTTGACTTAATAGCATCTTTTACTGATAATGAGCTTAAAAAACTTGGAGACGGCATTCAACCTGTTGTTTTTAATGTTGTACAAAGGCATACTGAAGGTTATCCGCTAGGTGGGTATTGGGATGAGGAATATACTTATAATGATGCCAATGGTGATGGTCTAATTAGCCAAAGCGAAGTACAAGTAGGCGAAACCAAATACCTGGGAACACCATTTGCAACTACCGATATTTCATTTACACCGGTTATTGGGTTGTTTGATAATCGCTTGGTTTTGAAAGGACTTCTAAACTACAGAGGTGGTCAAAAACTTTATAATAATACAGCCGCTTGGAGAAACGGTAACAGCAATACTCAAGAATTAAACGATCCTAATGCGTCACTTGCTGGTCAAGCCCGTGCCGTGGCATCAAAATTCTATGGTACCAATGCCGGATATATAGAGGATGCATCATTTTGGAGATTGCGGGAAATATCCATTACTTACAATGCGCCCGGAACGTTTGCATCTAAGCTTGGGTTTTCACGTGTGAGCTTAACCCTTTCTGGTCAAAACCTTGGGTTATGGACTGACTATTCAGGGCTTGATCCTGAAATTAGTTCTACAGGTCAAAGCAATTTTGCAACCGAAGAATTTCTTAGTCAACCACCAATTCGTTCATGGAAAGCCCGTATAAACCTTTCCTTTTAAAAACTAATTATAACAACGATATACTTGAATTATGAAAAATTTAATAAAAAATAAAAATCAATTTGAAAGTTTTCGGTGGTTAGTATTTGCCAGTCTTTCAGTGCTTATTGCTTTAGTAATGGTGTCGTGCGATACCATGGTTGAAGTAGTTGATCCAGACATTGTAACGCCCGAGTCTTTAAATAGTGAAGCCGGAATTCAAACCCTTAAAGCAGGATCACTGGGCGATCTTTCAGTGGCCCTGAGTGGTTCCGCTGCGGGTCATGGGGCGACAACCGGACTTATTGTAATGAGTGGTCTTATGGCTGACGAATATGATTATTCAGGCACCTTCCCAACACGCCGTGAAGGGGATACAAGAATCCTTCAAAACACCAATGGTGATATGGATGTAATTTATGGCAATATGCATAAAGCACGTGCCGGAGCAGAGGCCACTATTGATCTCGCCGTTAATTTTGGGGGTGTTCCCGAGGTTGAAAGTGAGATGCAAAGCGTTGTAGGCTTTACCTGTATTATGTTTGCCGAAACATTTTGTGGCGCTGTCCCTTTGAGTAAAGTACCCGCAAATGGTGATATCCAATTTGGAGAGCCTTTAACAACAGAACAAATGTTTAACGTTGCTATTGGTTGGTTTGATCAAGCTTTGGCCAGTGCCAGTGGAAACGCCAATTTAACTAATTTGGCGCGTGTAGGGAAAGCACGTGCATTGTTAGGGTTGGGACAAATTAGTAATGCAGCTAGTGAAGTATCAACCGTGCCTACAAGTTTTGTTTACAATATAGAGCATTCTGTGAATAGCCCAAGGCAAGAGAATGGAATTTACGTTATGAGTACGTTACGTCGTCAGTTTTCAATTGCCGATGGCAAAGGGGGCAATGGGCAAATGTACCGCTCAGCAAACGACCCAAGAACTCCTTGGAATGATGGCACTGAATTTGGTCAAGATGATGTAACCTTATATTACAACCAATTGAAATATACATCTTCAAACGCATCGGTTGCGTTAGCCTCGGGAATTGAAGCGAGATTAATTGAAGCTGAAGCAGCTGCAGATTCCGATGATGACATAGGTGTTCAAACCATTCACAATACGCTAAGGGCAGATATTATGGGCCTCCCTGCTTTGGATTTTATAGGTTTAACCGGAGATGACCTTATGTTGGCTCACATGGGCGAACGTGCATTTTGGCTGTATAGTACTGGCCATAGACATGGGGATTTACTTCGTTTGGTTGATGTTTATGGAATGTCTCCTTCCGCTGTGTTTCCATGGGGTTCCTATTTTAAAGGTGGTGATTATGGCTCAACGTTAAGGTTCCCAGTTCCTCAATCTGAGTCAAATAATCCAAATTATGTTGAATGTTTATAAAAATTTGAATTAGTTTTAATTGAAAAGAGGCTGTCTTAAAATTCAAGATAGCCTCTTTTTATTTGGATAAGAACAGCAGGGATTTTTAATTACAAAATTCACATTAGCATAAAAATTTAAACATCCCCATATCTATCTCAAAATTCTTTTAATTTTATAAATTGCAAGTAATAATTTTTTTCTATGGCCAACCCAAATAATATTTCAAAACCTATAAGTGCCACAGGTTTTTCAGTTTTAGCCTTTTTGTTTTTTTTGTCAGGTGCAGCCGGTTTAATTTTGCAAGTTGTTTGGATGTACCGCCTTGGATTGATATTCGGAAATTCTTCCTATGCAACTGCGGCTACATTGGCTGCTTTTTTTCTTGGCTTGGCCATAGGTGGTTGGTATTTAGGAAGTGCTTCGGCTAAATTTAACCGTCCTCTAACTGCTTACGGATTTATGGAAATAGGAATAGCATTAACAGCACTTCTTTTAATTCCCGGTATAGCGTTTTATGAAACATATTATGCATCCGTTGTTATGTTTATTGATGGGCAAAGAAACATGCTCACGTTTTTAAAGTTTGTTTTTAGCATTGCCCTTTTGCTCTTTCCTACGGTTTTAATGGGCGGTACATTTCCTGTACTTGCACAGTACGTTGGGAAAGAACATCGCCAACTTGCTAGTAGGGGCACTATTTTATATGCCGTTAATACGCTAGGCGCTTCCATTGGTGTGTTTTTGGCTGGTTTTTTCCTGCTTTCAAAATATGGTGTAAATTCAACCTATACGTTTGCAATAGTTTTAGTGGCTAGTATTGGTATCATGGCCATAATTTTGGATAGGTTGCCAATTCCCCGAAAAATAGAATCTGCAAAAAATAAAAATCAAGAAGTCACCACGCCCTCAATTCATAAATCAACAGCTGTTTTAAATGGGTCTGTCAATGTCAGTTATCCGCAATTTATAATATTGGCATTTTCTTCTGGTCTGCTGGCACTTTCGGCTGAAACCGTATGGACCAGAATGTTTGCACAGGTGCTACAGAATTCCGTGTATTCTTTCTCGGCCATATTGGTGATATTTTTATTGGCACTAGGGTTTGGCGGACTTTTGTCGCATATATTGGTAAGAATGTCGTTCTCACCAAAGTATGTATTGGTATTGCTCCTCTCTATAGGGGCCATTGCAGTTGGGTTTTCTCCTATGGTGTTCAACACATTAACCAACGGACTAGGGTATCTTGCTCCAGGGGTATCTTGGTTTGCTTATTTACTGGCCGTATTTAAACTTAGTTTTCTGGTTGTATTTTTGCCAACCCTAATTTTTGGGGCCATATTTCCATTTTTACTAAAAGCTGCACCAATTTTAAATCAAGCCCCGGGTAAATTTGTGGGCAAATTGGTTTTATTCAATTCTATTGGCAGTACCATCGGCCCAATTATTATTGGTTTTATTTTACTGGATGCCATTGGTATTTGGATGAGCATTAAAATTGTTGCTGTTTTATATGCCTGTTTGGCTATATATATAGCTTATGCTTTTAATTTTAAAAAGAATAAAAAATGGCTGTTTTTACCCATATTAGGAATAGTTGCGGTCGTAGTAATAAGTAACCCTCCAATGGTACGATTGGCAAAAGGTGATACAATATTAAAAACATGGCAATCCAGTGATGGTATTGTTTCCATTGTACAATCTGATAATAATATACAGATGCGACTCGATAATTTTTATGTTTTAGGGGATTCCCGTTCAATTTTAGTTGAAGAAATGCAAGGCCATATACCCTTGTTAATTCATCCATCTCCTACTAAAACACTATTTTTGGGTATGGGTACAGGTATTACGGCCGGTGCTTCATTAAGTCATGATGTAGAACGTGTGGTTGTGGTTGAGTTGGTTTCAAATGTTATTTCGGCTGCCAAACAATATTTTTCCCCATGGACAAATAATCTTTTTAATGACCAGCGTGTAGAAATCATCGCAGATGATGCTCGTAATTTTTTACTTGGTACCGATGAGAAATTTGATGTTATAGTAGGAGATTTGTTTACACCTTGGCATGCTGGAACAGGGAGTTTATATACCATTGAACATTTTCAGCAGGCAAAAAAACGTCTTAGAAAAGGAGGGCTTTTTGCACAATGGTTACCACTTTATCAACTTACACCGGAGAGTTTTGAAATTATTTCCAAAACATTTGCGTCAGTTTTTCCGGAAGTTACCTTATGGCGGGCAGATTTTTCAGGATCGCGTGCAAGCATAGCGCTCATTGGCCAGGAAAAAGGTGTAAAGCTTAATCAGGAAATACTCAAAAAAAATATTATTAATGTTATTGGGCCTTCAAACAACCAAATGAATACACCTAGTGACCATATGGCTGGTCTTTTTTATCTAGGTAATTTTAGGGCACTTAAAGACTCCCAGTCCAATGTTGTTATCAATAATGATGATTTTCGTACTGTGGAATTTAAAGCCCCGATTTTGTCGCAGCAAGCCAATGCCGGACGTGAAACGTATATTGTTGAAAACGAGTTGAATAACCTGTTAACAACATTGGCCACAGTACTTCCAGCAGATAAAGATCCTTATCTTTCTAAACTGCCGCCAAGTGAAATTAAGTATGTGAAGGTTGGATTGCTATACTTTAAATACTTACAGTTAACCAATAGCGGAAAGGAAAATGAAGCGAGTGCTATTCTTGAGCAAATCCATCAGTTGGCACCTAACTTTTTAAAAGAGGTTAAAAAACCTTATGATACTGATAACTAGTTGGGTGACAGTTGTCAAGAAAAATATTCGTAATACTAAGTTCTTTTTAGAATTTTATTCTGAATGACATTTAGGCTCTTAAAGGCATGATTCACGTTAATTAATATTATGGTGACATTATATTTGTTGTTATAACATGAGGTATCGAGTATAAAATCAAGATGAGTTCATTCCCAAATCTGAAAATTCTACAAATCATTCAGCTTATTACATAAGATTTAAACCCTTTTTTCTTTCGATATTTGCATCAAACAAAATCAAATTACCAATGGAAACAGTCAATGTATTTGAAACCACTAAAAAAAAGAATAGCAGAGGAATAAAAAAATCATTTCCTGTTACAGGAATGACCTGTGCTTCTTGTGCATCCAGCGTAGAGTCCATTTTATCCCATACGGATGGAGTGAATGAAGCAGCCGTAAATTTTGCCAATAGTACGGTATTGGTTGATTTTGACGACACCGTTCCCGAAATATCGTTGCAGAACGCCTTGCGCCAAGTAGGGTACGATATCATTATTGATACAGAAAACCCTTCAGAAGTGCAACAAGATCTTCAGAAGAAACACTACAAAGATATTAAAAGCCGTACCATCTGGTCGGCAATCCTAACACTTCCAATTTTCATTTTAGGAATGTTTTATATGGATTGGGAGCTGGGGAAATGGATGTCGTTGGTACTGACCCTTCCTATATTGTTCTGGTTTGGGCGTAGCTTCTTTATTAATGCCTTTAAACAGGCCAAACACGGCAAGGCTAATATGGATACCCTTGTGGCATTGAGCACAGGAATAGCATTTCTATTTAGCGTATTCAATACTTTTTTTCCTGAATTCTGGATCAGTCGTGGTATCGTGCCACATGTTTATTATGAAGCGGCTACCGTAATTATTACGTTCATTTCTTTAGGTAAACTACTGGAGGAAAAAGCAAAATCCAACACATCTTCAGCCATTAAAAAATTGATGGGCCTTCAACCAAAAACTTTAAAAATCATTGAAAATGGCACCGAAAAGGAAATTCCTATTTCATCGGTATTAGTAGGACAAACCATTTTGGTACGTCCTGGGGAAAAGATTCCAGTGGATGGGGAAGTTTCCAAAGGAAGCTCTTATGTTGACGAGAGTATGATTACAGGAGAACCCATTCCGGTTCAAAAATCGGAAGGGGAGAAGGTATTTGCAGGAACAGTCAATCAAAAAGGCAGTTTTCAATTCACTGCTGAAAAAGTAGGCGGGGAAACCTTGCTTTCACAAATTATCAAATTGGTTCAGGAAGCACAAGGTAGTAAAGCACCCGTACAGAAATTAGTGGATAAAATAGCGGGTATTTTCGTTCCAGTGGTATTGGGGATTTCTATCATTACATTCATTATTTGGATGTTGGTAGGAGGAGAAAATGCATTTTCCCAAGCATTACTGACTTCGGTAGCGGTATTGGTCATTGCCTGCCCATGTGCTTTAGGGTTAGCAACACCCACGGCTATAATGGTTGGAATTGGCAAAGGTGCCGAAAACAATATTTTGATAAAAGATGCCGAAAGTTTAGAATTGGGCTATAAAGTAAATGCCGTTATCCTTGATAAAACCGGAACAATCACCGAAGGCAAACCGGTAGTGACGAACATTATTTGGAAGGATGGCATTAAGAACCAGGATGAATTCAAGCCTATATTACAAGCTATAGAAGCAAATTCTGAACACCCATTGGCAGAAGCGGTCGTAATTTATTTGAAACAAGATAATATCGGGAAAACTGAAATTGTATCTTTTGAAAGTATTACTGGAAGAGGAGTTCAGGCTGAAATAAAAGGTGGTTCCAAATACTATGTGGGCAATCACAAGTTCATGGTAGAAAAAAACGTTCAAATTGAATTGTCAATGAATCAATATGCCGAAAGATTGGAAAATGAAACAAAAACCGTGATATTCTTCAGCAATGATAAGGAAGTTTTGGCTGTACTCGCCATTGCAGACAAGATTAAAGAAACTTCAAAAAAGGCGATCAGAACCTTGCAGGAAAGGGGGATAGAGGTTTATATGCTTACAGGAGATAATAACAAAACCGCAGCTGCCGTGGCAGAACAGGTAGGAATCACAAATTTTAAGGGTGAAGTCATGCCTTCGGACAAAGCAGATTTTGTTGAAAAATTACAAGCAGAAGGAAAAATCGTGGCTATGGTTGGCGATGGCATCAATGATTCCCAAGCGTTGGCACAAGCCAATGTGAGTATTGCCATGGGAAAAGGATCAGATATTGCTATGGATGTAGCAAAAATGACCTTAATAACATCCGATTTGCAATCCATACCAAAGGCGCTGGAACTATCAAAAAGAACCGTATTGGGCATCCGTCAGAATTTGTTTTGGGCGTTTATTTATAATATTATTGGAATTCCTATTGCAGCAGGAGTATTGTATCCTGTAAATGGATTTTTATTGGACCCAATGATTGCAGGTGCTGCCATGGCATTCAGTAGCGTGTCGGTAGTTGCAAACAGTTTGAGACTGAAACGAGTAAAACTTTAAGAGGCCGTTTTGGAAGATATGATTAGAATTTTTATAGATTATTTTTCCTGCCTGTCCGGCAGTCGGGGATGCAGAACGAGATAAAATCTTTTAAGGATAGCAGAGCTATCGTTCAAAATTTTAACGAAGTAATGTGCAAAAAGAAGCATAAAAAAATAATTAATGTCTTTTAAAATGACCTCTATTATTAATTATAAATTCAAATACAATGAAAACTTTAAAATTTAAAACAAATATCAATTGTGGTGGGTGTGTATCAAAAGAAACTCCTTTTTTAAACAAGCAAGAAGGGGTTGAAAGTTGGGAAGTGGATACCGCTAATCCTGATAAAATCCTGACTATTGAAAGCGATGGTGCTACCGAAGAAGATGTAAAGGCAACATTGCAGAAAGTTGGGTTTAAGGCTGAAGCTGTAGATTAATACTTTCCTTTTAATATGACCTATATTTTAATTTTTGTGGTGATTCTTTTGTTTGCTATTCATTTTTATAGAAAAGCGAAACGCCAAAGTGTAAAGCCATTTCCAGAGCATTGGCACAAATTATTAATGGATAATGTTCTATTTTATAGAAATCTATCCAAAAATAAGCAGCTTATTTTTCAGCAAAAAATGATGCAATTTTTAAGTGAGGTGTATATCGATGGTGTGCAGTTAGAATTAGAGGAATTAGACAAAATTTTAATAGCAGCAAGTGCAGTAATCCCTGTTTTTGGCTTTAAAGAATGGCATTACACCAATTTAAGTGGCATCCTTTTATATCCAGATTATTTTAATGCGGATATGCAATTTAGCAGCAAGGATAACTCACGGAATATTGGTGGCATAGTTGGAAACGGACGTTTTGAGAAACAAATGATTTTATCAAAAAAAGCATTGTACCACGGCTTTAAAAACACAACCGATAAAAGTAATACTGGCATACACGAATTCGTTCATCTTATAGATAAATTGGATGATAAAACAGACGGTGTGCCAGAACGGTTATTAGAACATCAATATGCAATACCTTGGATAAATTTAATCCATAAAGAAATGGAAGCGATAAATGATAACCACTCGGATATCAGAAAATATGGAGGCACAAATCAAGCAGAGTTTTTTGCAGTTGCCTCAGAATACTTTTTTGAGCGTCCAGACTTGTTAAAGAAAAAACACCCTGACTTATATAAAATGTTAGTTAGATGCTTCAATCAAAAAAAATGACTGATGCGTCTAAGATAAACGGATCGTAAACTGGATAAAATCACATAGAGAACTGGTTTAAACTTTTTCCAATTGGCTGCAAAATGATATTTTTCACTCATTTTTTGACTTTTTATAACTCCGTAACGATGCTATGCAGTTCAAAAAAGCCTTCAATTGAGCAAAAAAAACCTCTATTTTTCGCTTCAATCAAAAAAGTTTAAACCAGTTCAGAATGACGCGAAACGATATTGTAAAAATTTAGTACAAAAATTCAATTCAAAATCCGAAATCCATATTTGGGCCGATACGTTAAACTCTGGTAGCGTTACTATGAAGTTGAATTGCAACTCACAATAAAATCATAAATTTAATTTTATAGTAGGTTAAGCTGTTAAACGGACTGTTTTTTTAATTACATTCGCTCGTTATATTCGTTATATTAAGAATGGGAAAAAAGATTCAAATAGTGGTTATGTTTATTGCTCTTGGCATATTTTTAGTGCCATCGAGCATATTTGCACATACTAATTTTTTCCATCGGTCAGAAAAAAACTGTTGTTCGGATAACATGGAACATTCTCGAAGCGATTGTTGCAAAAATCATAAAAAACAGAAAGACGGGAATAAGGATTGCAACGGAACTTGCGGAAATCTTTCCAGCCATGATCCTTCCATTACAACCTTCCATATAAATTACCCAACAACATCGGAAGAAAAAAGTGCTGTTGTCAGTGCTGCTTTTAAAATCCTTTGGAACTACACTAAACAGCAACCAAAACCGGTCTATTTCCAGATTTGGTCTCCCCCAAAATTAAGTTGATACGTTTTTCTTGCTACCTATAGCTATGTGCAATTGAAAACCAATGCCTTGTTTTCAATATCAAATTTAATAACAAATTTTAAATTTTTTGAAATATGAAATCAATGTTCAACATATTGATAGTGCTATCGGTGCTGCTATCAGCTAATACGGGCTACGCCCAAATAAAAAACCCAAAAAAGGAAACCATAAAAATTTTAGGTAACTGCGACAGGTGTAAATCTGACATTGAAAAAGCGGGAAACCTTAAAAATGAGGTCATCGTTATCTGGAACAAAGACAGTAAGATAGCAGAAATAACCTTCGATTCCAAAAAAAACAGTCTCACCGAAATCCTCAAACGCATTGCTTTGGAGGGTTATGACAATGACCAGTATCTGGCTCCGGATATGGCCTATGCACAACTTGCGGAATGCTGCAAATACGAAAGAAAGAAACAAATGTATGCAAGCACTGAAGTTCAACCCAAAATGGAAATGGATGCCGATATGCACCATCCCGAAAAACATACAGAGATGGCTATGCCTGATATGATGCCCACAAATGGACTTGACGCTTTGTTTGACAATTACTTTGCCATAAAAGACGCCTTGGTAAAAACCAATGCCACTGCGGCATCTGCAAAAGCATCAGAATTGTTAACCGCTATAAAAGATTTGAAAATAGAATCGCTTAAAGCTGAAGAACAAACCGTTGTAACCAAAATAATGCCATTATTAATGGATGCCGCAAAAAGTATTTCGGAAACCAAGGATATCGGTAAGCAACGGGAAACATTCAAAATGCTGTCAAAAAATATACACGGCATCGTTACTTTTTACAATTCCAATGAAACCATTTATTATCAATATTGCCCGATGCAGGACGCCAACTGGTTGAGCAAGGACAGCACCATTAAGAATCCCTATTACGGCTCGCAGATGTTAAGCTGTGGCTCGACGGTGGAAACAATTGACAAGAAAAATTAAAAGCGTTACAACAACTTATTTTCAATAACAAAATGAAAAAAACAATAATATGGTTGCTGTTTTTGGGCGTTTTCTCAATCCAGGCACAAAATATAGTACGCTACGACCTTTTTGTACGCGACACCATCGTGAATTTCACGGGGAAAGAAAAGCGCGCCATTGCCGTTAACGGGCAAATACCGATGCCCACGCTTACGTTTACCGAAGGTGACATTGCAGAAATTTACGTTCACAACGAGTTGGATGAAGAAACCTCCCTCCACTGGCACGGTCTATTTTTGCCTAACAAAGAAGATGGTGTTCCGTATCTCACACAGATGCCCATACCTCCGCACACCGTCCATAAATATACCTTCCCCATCATACAACACGGCACCCATTGGTACCACAGCCATTTTGGGCTGCAGGAACAGATTGGGATGTACGGCTCTATGATTTTGAACAAGAGGCCAGACGACAAAACCTTCAGAAAAGGTATAGATGATTTGCCAACATTCCCAATAGTATTGAGCGAATGGACGGACTATAAACCGGAAAATGTCCATAGAATGCTACACAATGCTTCCGATTGGTTTGCTATTAAAAAGGGCACGACCCAAAGCTATGCAGAGGCGATTAAACAGGGTTATTTTAAAACCAAGGTCCACAATGAATGGAAGCGAATGAACGCTATGGACGTGAGCGACGTGTATTATGACAAATTCCTCATCAATGGCAAAAGTGAAAATGACGATACATCCCTAAAAAGTTTAAAAGCGGTGGATAAAGTTCGACTACGAATATCAAACGGTGGTGCCTCCAGCTATTTTTGGCTTACTTATGCAGGCGGCAAAATAACCGTGGTGGCAAACGATGGCAATGATGTGGAACCCGTGGAAGTGGACAGGATGCTCATTGCCGTGTCCGAAACCTACGATGTGGTTGTTACCATTCCCGCAGACAATATTGCCTTTGAATTTTTGGCCACACCGGAAGACCGAACAAAATCGGCTTCCATCTATTTGGGCGAGGGCATAAAACAACTCACCTCGCCACTGCCAAAACTGAAATATTTTGAAGGGATGGAAATGATGAACGGAATGATGAAGATGAATGGCGACCTGGACCAAATGGGCATGAACATGAGTATGCAGCAAATGGATATGAACGTGGTAATGTACCCCGAAATAACAGGCCCCGAAGCAAATGGAAAAAAAGCGAAAGTGGAAATGGATGGCGAAGAGCCTTCCACTCACAAAATGGAGCAAATGGATGGAATGGATGGAATGGAGGGGATGAAAATGAATGAGGATATGTACAAGAGCAATGAGCTTTCAGACATCACAACGCTCAACTATGCCATGTTGAAATCACCTACCCAAACCACGCTTCCCGATGAGGCGCCCGTAAAGGAACTGCGTTTTACGCTAACGGGCAATATGAACCGGTATGTCTGGAGCTTGGACAATAAGGTGATTTCCGAAAGCGATAAAATCCTCATAAAAAAAGGCGAAAAAGTGAGGATTACCCTATACAACAATTCTATGATGCGCCACCCGATGCACTTGCACGGTCATGATTTTAGGTTGTTAAACGGC
The DNA here is from genome assembly GCA_963976005.1 of uncultured Flavobacteriales bacterium. Taxonomy (GTDB): domain Bacteria; phylum Bacteroidota; class Bacteroidia; order Flavobacteriales; family Flavobacteriaceae; genus Yeosuana. Next base: position 100,849 of record CAXBJF010000008.1, read on the forward strand.
CAAGGTGAGTACGCACCGCTAAAAAATGTAGTGGATATTATGCCTATGGAAACCGATGTCATCGAGTTTGAAGCAAATGCTGAAGGCGACTGGTTTTTTCATTGCCACATTCTCTACCATATGATGAGCGGTATGGGCAGGGTTTTTAGCTATGAAAACCAAGAACCCAATCCATTGATTCCAAATCCACAACTTGCATTGCGAAAACTTAAAAGTGATGACAGGGATTTCCATATAATGGCAGAAAACGATTTTGCCACCAACGGAAATGATGGGCAACTGATGGTCCAAAGTACGCGATGGAGTTTTGGCACCGAGTGGCGTTTGGGGTATAATGATATGCACGGTTATGAAACAGAAACACATATAGGACGGTATATTGGAAAAATGCAGTGGCTGATGCCGTTTGTTGGCTTTGATTGGCGCTATAGAAAGTTGGGTCATAACGAGGTGGAGGAAAACCTTTTTGGACAAAAAAACACCAAGGATAAACGTTCTTTAGTTAGCGTAGGGGTCAATTATACCTTACCAATGTTGGTGGTGGCACAAGCCGAAATATTTACTGACGGTAACGTAAGGTTGCAGTTTGAGCGCAATGATATACCGGTAACCCAAAGGTTGCGTATGAACCTTATGTGGAACACGGACAAGGAGTATATAGGAGTTTTACGATACATAGCCACTCGAAATTTAGGTATTACCACACATTATGATAGTGATATGGGATTTGGCGTCGGTCTTAATTTAAATTATTGAAAATAAAATGGACCATCAAAAAAATATTTAATCCTTTTTAGGGTTCAATTCCCCGACCTCTGCGTCGAAATAAAAAGGGATTCCTATTTGATACCTGTGTACCCTTGGGTCGAGGTAGTTCATTTTTTTGGGGGGTACTACTTATAAAAACAAGACCTATAAATCGCTTTTTAAAGCAACCATTCACATGTGCCATAGAAACGGCATGTCTTGTCCTGCCTTATCAGAGCGAGGGTACAGCTTTTGAGTGCAGATTTAGAGTTTGACAGCTTGATATCTGGACTGGACGATACTGGGGTAGTGCAATTTGCACAGACTGTACTAAAACTGGAATGAAGTAATAATTTGTAGACGAAAATTGAACAAAATAAGAATCCATTTTGCAATTTTCATCTACTCTTTATTTCAAAGTAGTTAATTATTGGAGAATATTGAATGTAAAAGTTCAATTTTCTAATTCACAACTTATAACATATTCAATCATCTTATAAAATATTTTATTATTTTCGCATAATAATTTATAAAAATCAATTGAATTTAGTTAGAAACATACTATTCAGCATATCACTTATCATTATAATAGGTCACGATATCGTGCCCCATGGTGAGGCAGTTCACGCAATTGAATTTTCTGACACTATAAGATCTGAAGCTCAAGACGATCATAGCCATTCTGTTCTAGGTCATATTTTTGAACACTTTCAGCACTCCCCTAATGATAGGAATTTAACCTACTTAGCAGGTGCTGAAAAAGTAATTAAAACAGCAATAAAAATCATTGCTAATGATTTTTTATATTCTGAATTGGAAAATCGAGAACTATGGTACACCAATCGAGAAAAACAACGTTTTTGGGATTATTTGGTAACGCCTTATTCAGTTTCATTACACTCCTATTCCCTTCGGGGACCTCCTATCTGTTAATTTCTTTTGGGTTTAATAAATTGAACTAATTCTGATTTAGTATTGGACATTGGCCATCAATGTTTATTATTCCTCGCGGGTAATATCTGCTTCGCACAATTAACTTTTATCATTTTACTTAAATTATAATAAATTGATTTTGAATTGATCAAAATAATCACTAAGTATATGCTAGTTTTCAATTTTTATTTTTACGTCACAAAAATATTTAAATATAATGTTAGACAAAATCATTCAATTTTCGATAAAGAATAAACTTGTTATCGGGTTATTTACGTTGGCCTTAATTGGATGGGGAACTTATTCGCTAACAAAGCTTCCCATCGATGCGGTACCGGACATTACAGATAATCAAGTTATGGTTATTACCATTTCTCCCACGTTAGCAGCACAAGAAGTAGAACAGTTAGTAACCTTTCCGGTAGAACAAACAATGGTCAGCATTCCAGGCATAAAGGATATGCGTTCTTTTTCCCGTTTTGGACTTTCAATTGTTACCATTGTTTTTAAAGAAAACATAGACTTGTATTGGGCGAGACAACAAGTACAAGAGCGCTTATCTGTTGCAGCTAAAGACATTCCAGAGGGTATTGGGAAACCTGAAATGGCACCTGTAACAACAGGACTGGGAGAAATATATCAATATGTAATACATCCTGAAAAAGGATATGAAGAGAAGTACGATGCTACAGAACTTCGTACAATACAGGACTGGATTATTAAACGGCAGTTATTAGGTACACCAGGAGTTGCCGAAGTAAGTGGCTTTGGCGGTTTTGTGAAGCAATATGAAATCGCAATTGATCCCGATAAGTTGTATAGTTTAAATATTACAATCAATGATATTTTTACCGCGCTTGAAAAAAATAATCAGAATACAGGTGGAGCATATATAGACAAAGGATCAAGTGCCTATTTTATTCGAAGTGAAGGTTTGGTTGATAATCTTGAAGAGCTGAATAAAATTGTTGTTAAAGGTAATAACGGAACTCCCATTCTAATCAGGGATGTAGCAACAGTACAATTTGGTCACGGTGTTCGTTATGGAGCAGCCACTAGAAACGGTAAAGGTGAAGTTGTGACAGGAATTGTTATGATGTTGAAAGGGGCAAACACGTCACAAGTTATCACAGACGTAAAGGACAAGATTGAACAAATAAAAACAACACTTCCGGAAGGCGTTACCATTGAACCATATCTCGATAGAAAAAAACTGGTTGACAGTGCTATAGCCACGGTAACAACCAATCTTGCAGAAGGGGCTTTAATAGTCATTTTTGTGTTAATCCTATTTTTAGGAAATCTTCGTGGCGGCTTGGTCGTGGCTTCAGTAATTCCACTGTCCATGTTATTTGCTGTGGCTATGATGAACCTTTTCGGTGTTTCGGGAAACTTAATGAGTTTGGGCGCAATAGATTTTGGGTTGATTGTGGACGGTGCCGTGATTATAGTAGAAGCGGTCTTACATCGAATATCAATGAGTAAGACACATCATAAAGGCATTGCAAAATTATCTGTTGTTCAAATGGACGTTGAGGTACAACAATCTGCTGGCAAAATGATGAGTTCTGCGGCATTTGGACAGATCATCATTCTTATCGTGTATTTACCTCTTTGGGCATTGGTGGGCGTGGAAGGTAAAATGTTTACGCCTATGGCGCAAACCGTTTCATTTGCTATTTTAGGAGCGTTTTTATTGTCGCTAACCTATGTGCCCATGATTTCTACCTTAGCGTTAAGCAGAAAAACGGAACATAAACGTAATTTCTCCGACCGAATGATGGATTTCTTTCAACGTATTTACAGACCAGCAATAGAAACAGCCATACATAGAAAATTTTTGGTGGTAACACTTGCAATTGGTTTGTTTATCATAACATTAATAACCTTTTTCAACATGGGCGGTGAGTTTATCCCGCAATTGGATGAAGGTGATTTTGCTGTGGAAACACGGGTTCCTGTAGGTAGTTCCATTAATGAAATGATTGATGTGTCCCAAAAAGCTCAAAATATCATTTTAAGTAACTATCCCGAAGTAACGCAAATCGTGAATAAAATCGGTTCTGGTGAAATACCAACGGACCCCATGCCTATTGAGGCAGGTGATATGATGGTAATATTGAAACCCCGTTCAGAATGGACGAGTGCTAAAGATAGGGAAGGATTAGTAGCTAAAATGCAGGAATCATTATCAGTAATCCCCAATGCCACGTTTAGCTTTCAGCAGCCCATTCAAATGCGATTTAATGAGCTGCTTACAGGAGCTAAGCAGGATGTTGTCATAAAAATATATGGGGAAGACCTCGATATTTTATCAGACCTCGCAAATGATGTGGGTAAAAAAATTAAATCAGTGGACGGTGTGGAAGATTTATATATTGAAAAAGTAACCGGTTTGCCACAAATACAAATTGATCTTAACAGAGACAAAATTGCCCAATACGGAATGAACGTAGAAGAGATAAACAATGCCATTAAAACAGCATTCGCAGGGGAAGTTTCAGGATTGGTATATGAAGGGGAACGACGATTTGAATTGGTGGTTCGATTGGATAAAGCCTACCGAACAGATATTACCGATGTAGAAAACTTATATGTCAATACAGCTTCAAACCAACAAATACCTTTAAGTGAAGTTGCCAATATTTCCTATAAACCTGGACCGGTTCAAATACAACGGGACAATGCAAAACGAAGGATTACATTAGGGTTTAATGTACGTAATCGGGACGTACAAAGCATTGTAGATGATATTCAGGAAATAATTGGCGCTAATGTACAAATGCCCTCCGGCTATTATGTAACCTATGGTGGCCAGTTTCAAAATCTGAAAGAAGCCAATCAGCGATTGAAGATTGCTGTACCCGTAGCACTGCTGCTTATTTTATTGTTGTTATACTTCGCATTTGGCTCCATAAAACAAAGTTTACTCATTTTTACTGCCATACCGCTATCGGCAATAGGTGGTGTTTTTGCACTATTGATACGTGGAATGCCTTTCAGCATTTCTGCAGGCGTTGGATTTATCGCCCTATTTGGTGTTGCTGTTTTAAATGGAATTGTTCTTATTGCTGAATTTAACAGACTTCAAAAGGAAGGTGTTACAGATATTACCGAGCGTGTTTTAAAAGGAACGAGAATCCGATTGCGACCTGTTTTAATGACTGCAATGGTAGCTTCTTTTGGGTTTCTACCTATGGCATTGTCAACTACTTCTGGAGCAGAAGTCCAAAGACCCTTGGCAACCGTTGTTATAGGTGGTTTAATTACCGCTACGGCGTTAACCTTGATTGTTCTGCCCGTCTTATATATTTATTTTACTGAAGGAAAAATGAAATTAAAATTAAAAAGAAACAAATTAATAACAAGCTGTATCATTTTTGGTGTCTTGTTAAGTCCGTTTGCTCAAATGCAAGCACAAGAAATTGGTAATGGCCAAGTTCGGGAATTGACCCTGAAACAGGCCATCGACGAGGCTTTGGCAAATAATAACCGTATCAAGATAGCTGATTATGGAGTTGAGGTTGCAAAAACCGGAAAGTTGGGCGCCATAACAATTCCAAAGACCGAATTTTCTTATAGCACTGGAGATATAAATGTCCCAGGAATCCGTGACCATCTTTATACAATTTCCCAACGGGTCAATTTTCCTACGCTTTACAGCAGTAAATTTAAATTAGCAAAGGCAAAGGTAAACAGTAGCAAACAATTAAAGGTCATTGATGAAAATGAACTGATCGGCGATGTGAAAACGGCCTATCTCTATTATGTATTTGTATTGGAGAAAGAACAGTTACTGCTACATCAAGACAGTTTATATAGCAACTTGGACAGGTCGAGCCTTCAGCGGTATAAAACTGGGGAATCCACTAAATTGGAAAGTGTAACCTCTGCGGCCCAATCCATGCAGATTAAAAACAGGTTAAAGCAAAACGCGGCGGATATCGAGATCGCCAGAAAACAATTGCAGACCTTGTTGAACACAACAGATGATATTCTGATTGCAGCGACCAAACTGCAGCCATTGAATTTAAAAGTTAATTCAGAAGACCATGCTGTTGAACAAAGCCCATTGGTTGGTTATTTGCAACAACAATTAAAGGTCAATGAACAAGAGACCAATGTGGAACGGAATGCGATGCTACCAGACTTGATTTTTGGCTACAACAGTACTACGTTTGTGGGAAGTCAATACGCCAACAATCAAGTGTTTACAGAAAGTGACCGCTTTTCATACGTTCAGTTTGGAATAACAATACCTATTCTTCCAGGTGGCCATCGTTCAAAAATAAAAGCGGCAAAAATTAATGAAGATATTGCACAATCACAACTGGAATTAACGAAGACAACATTGCAAGGTCAATTGCAAAATTTGTTACAGGAGTATTATAAACTGCAAGGGACATTGCAATATTATCAAAATGAAGCCTTGCCCCAAGCGGAATTAATAATCGACAATTCAGAAAAAAGCTTTAAAAGTGGCGATGTATCCTATACGCAGTACCTGCAAAATCTCACATTGACCAATACCATCCAAACGGAATATTTAAACACACTTTACCAGTACAACCAATCCATAATAATTATTGAAACCCTTATGGGCTTAAAATAAGAAAGAAGGATTTGACATTAAAAAAACATAGAAAAATGAACATACAAGTTATATCAAGAGTTTCAGCCGTATTCCTGTCAATTTTATTTTTGATAGCCTGCGGCAATAAGGAAAACAAAGAACTTCCTGAAAATGCAAGTGCCGTACAGGGCAAGACCCCATCAAATGGCACACAGCAAATCACCTTTACAAGAGACCAATACAATTTGGCAAGCATTGAAACAGGTCAAATAGAAATGCGCAATTTAAGCAACATCATTAAACTTAATGGGGTTATTGATGTTGAACCAAAAAGTATGGCAACGGTATCCGCACCTTTGGGAGGCTATATCAAAACCGCAGGCTTACTTCCTGGAGAAGCCATAAGAAAAGGACAGGTTTTGGCAACCATTGAAAATCCTGAATTTATAAACATCCAACAAAATTATCTGGAAAGCTTGGGCAAATTGCAATTTTTGGAAGAAGAATACAAGCGCCAGGAACAGTTACGTAAAGAGGATATCAATTCCGCTAAAACCTTTCAACAGGTCGCTTCAGATTATAATGTGATGAAGGCCAGAATTAAGGCCTACGAACAGCAATTGGCATTGGCAGGTATTAGTAAGTCTGCTGTGCAAAATGGGAATATTACAAGAACAGCAAATCTTTATGCCCCCATAAACGGACATATAAAAGCGAGCAACAAAAATATTGGCGATTATGTCACCCCGCAAGATGTCATTTTTGAGCTTGTTAACTTGGACGATATCCATTTAGCACTAAACGCCTTTGAAAAAGATGTGGCAAACATTGAAGAGGGCCAAACCGTAAAATTTTCATTGGCCAATGAAAATAACTTTAACCGCACCGCCAAAGTATTTTTGGTGGGTAAAACTGCTGGAGAAGACCGTATCATCCCGGTGCATTGTCATATAGAAGGCGAAGGAAAAGGCCTGCTTCCCGGTATGTATGTTAAGGCGTGGATAGAATCCGGCACCAATAAACAAAGTGCTGTCCCTACGGATGCCATTGTTCAATTGGATGGTAAAGATTTCATAATTATTGAAACCAATGAAACGGACAATCAGATTACCTTTCAATTGGAACAAATTAGAAAAAGCATTGAACAGGAAGGCTATACCGCCATTACAGCGGCGGATTCCACCGTTTTGAAAAACTCAAAAATTGTAACAAAAAACGCCTATGCCGTCCTTTCGGCTTTAAGAAACTTGGAAGAAGGCGAATAATGGATTCAGGGCGGTTTTTGCTGCCCTGAATAATGCTTTTTAATGTATAAAACTATATTATTATGAGCCTTTTAAAAACATTTTTCTCATCAATTTCCATGGGAAATGTTGGGGAAACTTATCGTAGGAACAGCGAGTTTACTCTTTTCTATGTAAATCATATCGCTTATTTCGGACATTGCGACCAACCCGTTTGTTTGACAGAGCATAAAATTCCACAAATAAAAGTGCCTCATGGCTTTGTTCCAGAAAATGTAAACTTGGTGGTAAAAGTTATTTGTGATTCATGCAGTGAACAATGATTCACATATTCTTTGTGTAATAATTTGAAGTATTTTTATATAAAATTAATTTGAAATAGAGATGAGCGACCCAACAAATTCGGTTAAGACAACAGTTGGCAATCTTGCCGACCATGATGAAAATGAACACAAGCACAGTATTAAATTTGAACTGATACGACTGGCCGTTATGGCAGTGGCATTGGCGTTGAGTTTTATTGGCGCATGGAAAAGCATTGCTTCCTTTGATTTCATTGCGCTTGCAATAACCATTATTGGTGGTTACCCAATGTATAAGGAAGCGTTTGACAATATCAAGAGCAAGCGCATGACCATGGAACTTTCCATGTCAATTGCAGTGCTTGCAACATTATTTATTCAACAATATTTCACTGGTGCAATCATTACTTTCTTCGTACAGTTTGCCGAACTTCTTGAACACCTCACTGTTTCAAGGGGTCGGCGGGTAATTGAAAAATTAATTTCGTTTCTTCCCAACCAGGCTACCATTAGGAGAGATGGAAAAGAAGTGGAAGTCAAAATAGCTGAACTTGCCCCTGATGATACCATCATTGTCAAACCGGGCTCAAAAATTCCTGTTGATGGTGAAGTTATTAAAGGAAATTCGTTTGTTGATGAATCTTCCATAACCGGTGAATCAATGCCCATGGAAAAAAAAGAAGCCGGCCGCGTTCTTGCAGGTACCATAAATCAAAATGGGATTTTAGAGGTTAAAGCTATCCGAGTTGGCAAAGACACCATGTTCGGAAAAATAATTGACGTTATTGAACAAGCTGAAAAATCGAAAGCACCCATTCAAAAAGTGGCCGATAAACTGGCCGGCCGTTTGGTCTATCTCGCTGCTGCTGGAGCTATTATAACCTATATAATTACACATGACATGGTATCTGCAATAGCGGCGTTGATTGTAGCAGGAGCATGTGGTGTGGCGGCAGGTACGCCTCTTGCAATTTTGGCGGGTATTGGCAGAACGGCAAAAGAAGGGATTATAGTAAAGGGAGGCATCCATATTGAACAATTGAGCAAAGTGGACCTGATTGTTTTTGATAAAACAGGCACATTGACATTTGGCAAACCGGAAGTTATGAAGATTAAAAGCTTTAATGGTGCTTCTAAAAATGACGTGCTACAATTGGCCGCCTGTGCCGAACAGCATTCTGAACATCCAATTGCCAAGGCCATTATGCAAAAAGCAAAAGAGGAAAATCTGCAATACGGATCTTATGCCACTATTGATTATCTCCCCGGACTTGGAATGATTTGCAGACAGACAAACCAAAATGAAATTTTAGTGGGCAATCAGGCACTGATGCAACAAAAATCAATAGTAATTAACGAAAACATATCATTTTATATAAATGAACAAAAGGAAAAAGGAGAAACAAACATACTCATTGGCAGTGGAAAGAAAATCGTTGGAGTTATAAGCGTTGCAGACAAGTTGAGACCACAAGCGGCACAAGCAGTGCAGGAAATAAAATCTTATGGGTGCAAAGTAATTCTCCTTTCTGGAGATGCCAAGGCAACGGCCAAGGCAATAGGAGAAAGACTTCAGGTGGACGAAGTGATAGGAGAAATGCTGCCCCATCAGAAATTGGAAAAGATTAAAGCACTGAATGCATCAGGAAAAAAAGTCGCCATGATTGGCGATGGAATAAACGACGCACCCGCTTTGGTGGAAGCATCCGTGGGCATTGCCATGGGAGGAGGAACAGAGATTGCACTGGAAAGCGCAGATATGGCCCTCACTACGAACAATCTTTTGAAAATTGCAGAAGCATTGCGCATCAGTAAACAAGTTATGGGTGTAATCCTGTTTAATTTCTGGGGAACAGTTATCGTGGATACCATTGGAGTTGGGTTGGCCATGTTTGGTTACCTTTCGCCACTGGCCGCGGCACTGATCCATGTAACCTCCGAATTGGCCTTTATACTCAATTCTGCAAGACTATTTGGGAGCAGAAAATATAGTTAAGTCCTTGTAATTTGGTCATCGTTTACACCAATGTTGTTCTGGCAAAGGTAAAATGCACTTCCGTTGCATGGTTTTTAAGGGCATATTTGTTATTATTAAAGTAGAACAATGATAAAAAGAAACTGAATTTAAGAGACTTAAAACCAATTTCTGAAGCTAACAACAAAGCTGATGATGGCAACGTTAATAATAAAACCAATAGTCTAAAAATACAACAAACGGTGAATTTGGCGCTCTAACAGGCAAAAATTCCGTATGTATTGTTCACGTTAAAACAAACATATAAAATAGCAATAAGAGATATTTCAAACCAACCTAGAATGTTTATTTATGGCGTATTCAATCTGACAAATAAAAAAATAAACAGATGAATAATTCCCAAAGCACAAAGCAATCCTAAAATACTTAAAAATCTGAGTTCGATTATTATCTATTTGAATATCAATTGTTTAATAGTAGTTTTTATGGATGATTTGTCATTCCGAACGAGGAACGAGGAGGAATCGCATTTTTATGGGATTTCTCGTCACTCATGCTTCGCTCCGTCGAAATGACAAGTAACTGATTTTTAACTATTTAAATCAATTTATAATCCTATAGTAACTATTCAGCAGTTATAGGTAAAAAGGGCTTTTGTTGAAAAGCCTTTTTT
>CAXBJF010000009.1:0-107235 GCA_963976005.1 uncultured Flavobacteriales bacterium
AAAAAGAAGGATAACCCAATAAATTATCCTTTAAACCTTCTTGCGGATTTAAGGATATATTTAAAAACTTCCTTGAAAAAAGGAAGTTTTTTTTTGAATATTTGCAGTATGAGAAAATTAAAAAATAATGAGTTGGACCGATTGAGTATCGATGATTTTAAATCGGTTAAAAAAACACCGCTTATTGTTATTTTGGATAATATAAGAAGTCTTAACAATATTGGCTCTGTGTTTAGAACCTGTGACGCTTTTTTAATTGAAAAAATTTATCTCTGCGGAATTACGGCAACCCCACCAAATAAGGACATTCATAAAACAGCCCTTGGCAGTACTGATACGGTTGCTTGGGAATATGTTGAGCATACCATGGATTTAGTTGAAACTTTAAAAGCTGAAAACGTAAAAATATGCGCCATTGAACAGGCTGAAAATGCTACGATGCTAAATGATTTTACTCCCGAAAAAAACACCATATACGCTTTAGTATTTGGCAATGAAGTTAAAGGTGTGTCACAAGAAGTTGTGAGTGCCAGTGATGTTGTGATTGAAATACCTCAATACGGCACCAAACATTCTCTAAATATTTCAGTAAGTGCTGGGGTTGTTATTTGGGATGTTTTTAGCAAGTTGAAAAAAAATAGTTAACGGTTCTTTATCTTATTCGACTCTCTTAAAAAGATATTTTGCTCCCAATATATTCCATGTTAAACTAGGGACTTGACAATTATTTTCATTCTTTAAATCAATGATTAAATCATCGTCCAAAATAAAAAATTCAGTCTTAGTCAAAGGAAACATTTCAGACTTAAAACTACCACCATTTCCTTGGTCAATTAACATAAATAATCTACTGTTCTCAAGTGATATTTCTGATGTATAATTCCATTCTTTTTTTGAATATTTTCCAACATAACATCTTAAAATTTCACTTCGAATATTAAAATTTAATGAATCTGAAATATTATTATCCTTTAACATTAATAAATCAGCAATTGAGTTAAAGGATTTTATGGCCTCAACTCTATAAGTTTTTATTCTATTAAGGTGATTTCTAGAATTCTTATAATAATGAGCGATTTGGTTTTTATAAAAAGGGTCATGTAAGAAAAAACTAATAGCCTCATCATTAACTTCATCATTTTTAAGATATAAACTAAACCATTTTTGTTCATTTTTAATTTTAGATTCATTTTCAGATATTTGTTGCATCATGATTTTATTCCATGCAAACACTTCTTGTGCTTTTTCTAAATAAACTTTATCTAGTAATTTTAAAATTGGGTTATATTTTTCTGGGAGAATTTCAATATTCCTATTTAAATTAGCAAAACTACTATTAAATAAAGTTGTTTGTTCCACTTTAAAACCAATATTTGATAAATAATACCCATCAGGAGTTTTAAAATCTTCTGCAATTAAAGTGTCAGACATTGCAGCCCCAAAAAGAGAGTCTTTTTCTATATATGCAAATATTGAATTTGTTGTGTTCTCAATATTTATTTTGAGTTCTTCATGGACTTGTAATAGATTAGAACGAAATACATTTTCAATTTTATTGGCTTCATTTTTATTATTAATTTGAAGCGCAATTAATATCCCAATAATTACAAGAATAATTTCACCTAACGCATAAATTAAATATTTAGTAAATTTGTTTTCAGTTAGAAGCTGTTTTCTGGCTTTTTTAAAGAATTTTATCATTGGTTGGCGGTTCAGCTAAACAAGATATAAATATATTCAGTCAACCAAGAGATAAGTTTTTAAAACTTTAAAAATAATATTATTATAAAGCTTAAAAGAATAGACTTAATTACTCACAAATAGTATTTGAAATATCGAAATAATCTACTTGATTTAACAAGCTGAAAACACTACTAAGCTAAACGATTTTAAACACAACATATGCTTTAATTTTTGTCAACAAAGTTAAAAGCGTAACTCAATTGGTTCTGATTGAAATACTACGATACGGAATTAAATATTTCGGTGAGTGCTGCGGCCCTCTTATTGGAGAGATGTTTTTTTAAGTTAAAAATGTAAGATTTACAGAAGGTTTAACGCCTGAAAATGAAGGGTTATTTCTTAAAGCAAGAAAAATTGTATTATCTTTCAAGTAACCAATTAATAGCATAAATAAACTAAGCCTTGCACAAAAAAAATCCCTTTTCTGGAGATTATGATTTTGAAACTCTAATTCAAAACGATGCCACCTTAAAAAAATTTGTTTTTGTAAATGAATATGGCAATAAAACCATAAAATTTGGTAACAAACAAGCCGTTAAAGCTTTAAACGCTGCCTTATTAAAAGTACATTATGGCATCATATGGGATATTCCTGAAAACAATCTGTGTCCTCCAATTCCCGGACGTTTAGACTATTTATTGCATATAGCAGATTTTTTCACTAAATCCAGCATTCGCCTGCTTGATATTGGTACGGGTGCGAATTTGATCTACCCAATTCTGGCAACATGTCATTTTAATTGGGAATGTACCGGAAGTGAAGTTGATCTTGATTCCTTAAAAAACGCACAAAAAATCGTTAGCAATAATACCTTTTTAAAAAAAACAGAATTGCGACATCAAAAGTTCAAGAACCATATTTTAGAACACATTATTCAACCCAATGATGTATTTGACGTAGTCGTTTGCAATCCTCCTTTTTTTAAGAATCAATCCGATGCTGAACAAAAAAATAAACGCAAATTTGAAAACCTTCAACTAGAGGAATCAGAAACCCAAAACTTTGGAGGACTTAATAATGAATTGTGGTACAAAGGTGGTGAAGAAGCTTTTGTGAAAAAAATGGCTTTAGAAAGTGTGCCATTCAAAAATCAAGTACATTGGTTTACTTCTTTGGTCTCAAAAAAAGAAAGCTTGAAATCCATTAAAAGAGCCATTAATAAAACAGATCCAACGGAGGTTAAAGTAATTGACATGGAACAAGGTAACAAAAAAAGCCGCTTTGTAGCCTGGACTTTTCATTAGTTAAGTGGTGCTTTAAAAGCATTTTAAAATGTATCATCCTTTAAAATTAAATTTGATTCTAAACCTTAAAAATTCTAATTTCGCTTCTCGTTAGATATAAAATATTAGAATAATTTCATACCGAATCGTTACTTCCAAATAAAAATAATATGATTATAGACGTTCATACACACATTAACAATTACCATGAAGACAGGGTTAAATCCATTGAAGATTGCCTGAATCAACTTACAGAAACTATGTTGGAGAATCATGTAGATTACTCGCTGGTTTTAACCTCATATAAAGTCAATGAACACAGACCTAGCACCAAACAAGTGGTAGAAACAATTAAAGGGCACAAAAATCTAGGAGTAGTTTCAGGTATTAGTTATTTGCATTATAATCATAAGGATATTATAGAAATTAGTGAATACTTAGAAAAAGGACACATAAAAGCCTTGAAATTATATCCTGGGTATGAACCTTTTTACCCAAATGACAGCAGGTTTAAACTTGTTTACGAAATGGCTATTGCACATGATGTCCCTGTGATGTTTCATTCTGGAGACACCTATGCACCAACAGGAAAAGTGAAGTATTCACATCCACTTCATATTGACGATTTAGCAGTTGATTATCCTGATTTAAAAATAGTGATATGCCATGTAGGGAATCCGTGGATTAAAGATTGTATGGAAGTAGTGTATAAAAATGAAAATGTATATGCAGATATTTCAGGGCTGGTACTAGGTGATTTTTCAGATAAGTTTGAACGCTACATGAAAAAAGAAATTGAAGAAATGATTACCTACGCTGGTGACCCTAAATATTTATTGTATGGCACAGATTGGCCCATATCAAATATGAAATCTTATTTAAAATTCATGGACCAATTGGAACTAACTGACGATAAAAAAGAACTGATTCTTTGGAAAAACGCAGCAAAGCTTTTTAAAATTGATGTTGAGGTGCTTTAGAAATTGTTTGATTTTTGATACAGAATTTTTTGTAAATAGAAATGCTGACAAACCATTTTAAATGTGTTACACTTTACAGTTTAACTTGATTCTTAATAGTTAAAAGTCTAACTTCGATTATCATTTGATATAAATCATTAAAACAATTTCAAATCAAACCGTTACCTATAAGCTGAAAACCCACCGCACAACTTGGATATTAATAAAAATGTTTTAGATTTGTCAAAAAATGACAAGTCTTATGAAAACAACATTTGGCGAGTATATCCGACTTTTGAGAACCGAAAAGGAATTGACTTTCAATAACTCAAAACGAACCTTATCAAAATGCAAAAGGTTGCTTTGACAGTTTTGTTGAGGACGAACAAGACACTTTTAAAATTACTGCAAGTGCAGCAATAAATTTTTTGATTGACATTGAGCCAAAGTTGTCAAATGGAATTGACAAAAACGACATATTGGTTCTTGAAATTGTCAGCGACAAAGCCGGCCAAACAGGCGATGTACGGGATGTTTTAATAATTCGTTCGCTTCAAAAATGGGAAATTGGAATTTCAGCGAAAAATAATCACAGAGCCGTTAAACATTCTCGATTATCATTGAATATTGATTTTGGCGAGAAATGGTTGGGAGTTCCCTGTTCACAAAATTACTTTGAAGAAATTAAACCAATATTTGATATGTTGGCAAATCTAAAAGCGAAGGACAAATCAACCAAATGGACTTCGATTGAAAATATGCACGAAGTTGTCTATGTACCAATTTTAAACGCTTTTCGAAAAGAACTTTTGAGACTTGATAAAGCAACCCCAAATATAGTTGCCGAAAATCTTGTGCGATATTTGATTGGAAATCAAGACTTTTATAAAGTAATCAAAGGCAAGAAAAAAGTTGAAATTCAAGCTTACAATTTAAGCGGAACTTTAAATTTGCCTTTTGAATCTGTAAAGCCAAAAGCTAAAATTCCTAAACTGAAATTACCAACAAGACTAATCGAAATTGTTTACCAAGATAATTCGACTACAACATTGTTGGTATCATTAAATGAAGGTTGGCAAATATCTTTTAGGATTCACAATGCAAGTTCAAGAGTTGAACCATCACTGAAATTTGACATTAATCTTGTGAGTGCACCGCACACGTTATTTACAAATCATATTTTTATAGCATAAAGCCAACCGCACATTAGGCACATTTGGTTTTTTCCGACACACAAAGCCAACGCTGAAAAACCAAAAGAGCCTAATTTCTCCAACGCTCGACCGTAAACAGAAAATAATTGAAAATAAATTTGGAGACCTCCCCTATACCAACCCCATCTTTGTAGTGTAATTAATTTTAATCATTAAAATCTTAAAAAGATGAAACGACAAATTGAAGTATTTACAGCTGGATGTCCAGTATGTGAACCAGTGGTAAAGATGGTAAAAGAAATGGCTTGCGACTCTTGCGAAGTTACAGTTTATAATACAATTGAGCAATGTGACTCTAAAGTATGCATTGACAAAATGAAAGGGTATAACATCACTTCTTTACCTGCCGTAGCCGTAAATGGGAAACTGCTTAACTGTTGCAAAGACAGGGGAGTAAACAAAGATGAATTAATCGCTGCTGGAATTGGAAAAGCAATGTAAAAAAAAGTCGCTAAATTTATCATCAATACATTCCAAACGCTGATTTTCAGCGTTTGGAATGTATTTAATTGAAAATCATTATGCTGCCAAAAGATTTAACAAAAGACCTTAAAGACCGTTTAAAGAGTATCAACGGACAAGTAGAAGGGATTATAAAAATGCTTGATAAAAGTGATAATCCTGCTCAAATTCTCAATCAGTTTAAAGCGGTTAACAAAGGATTTGAAAAAGCTCAACATCTTCTTTTGGACGAAGTATTCAGAAAAGCATTGGCTATTAAAATTGCAGAAGCATTAGAAACTTGCCCAGGCAATTGCGGTCAAGAGGAAAAAATTGCAACCATAAGAAAGCAGTTCCCAAACTTAAATCTTTACGAGCTTACAGATAAAATGAAAGAAATTGAATCCATTTATGAGTTTCTACAAACAAATACAGAAGAAAATATGCAAACTCTAACGTTAACCATTGACAATATGGTGTGTCAAGGATGTGCCGAAAAAATAACAGACATTTTAAAAGAATTGGATGGAATTAAAAAAGTAAAAACCAAAGCGATGCAGAAATCGGTTCAAGTAGAATTTAATCCTGACCAGATAAATGAATCAAAAATAGTGGCTGCCTTGACCAAATCAGGATATGAATCAAAAAAACCTGTTATATGAAAACCGTTTTCAATTCTTCATTATTAATACTATTTGTGCTTTTATCAGGATGTGTTGAAAACAGTAATAAAAGCAAGCATACTGATGCAAACCAAGCCGATAACATATTGGTTGAAGTTTCTATTGAAGGAATGAGCTGTATGGCTTGTGTAGCGAAGGTAAAAAAGACGCTTTCCGATTTAAACGGCATAAATGAAGTAAAAGTTAGTCTTGAAAATAAAAGTGCAACTCTACAATATAATCCAAATAATATTTCATTAGACAAAATAAAGCAATCTATTAATAAAACTGGTTATAAGGCAGGAACTGTGAAAAAATTATCTCAATGAACCTAGAGCATTTTTTAAATGAATTTACCGCTACTTTTCAAGACGGTTCAATTTTAAGTTTAGGTATTGCTTTTGTGGCAGGATTGATTTCAAGTGGCGTTTGCCCTTGTACATTACCTGTTGGTCTTGGATTTGCAGGATATGTGGGAAGTACTTCTATGCGTGAATCAAAAACAGGGTTTGCAGTAACGTTTTCATTTTTTATCGGCATTATATTTTGTTTGATATTATTAGGAGCCATTGCAGGCTATTCTGGAATCTTCCTGACTGAAGTATTTGGTAAATATTGGGCTTTGGGTATGGCAATAATATCGTTAGTTACAGCAGGTATAGCGTTTTACGGGCCCTATTTGCGTGTTAGACAACTTGAATCTTTACGAACACCAGGAATTGGAGGTTCATTCATTTATGGATTTATATTTAGTTTAGGTACATCAGCAGCTCCTTTATTGCTTTTATTATCATTTGCGGTTGTAAAAGCGAGTTTAATTTATGGTGTATTTCTTGCCTTCAGCTTTGGTATTGGTAGAGGACTTCCTTTTTTGGCTGTTGGTCTATTTTCAAGTTCTATTTCCAAGCTTGCA
This sequence comes from uncultured Flavobacteriales bacterium, assembly GCA_963976005.1. GTDB lineage: Bacteria > Bacteroidota > Bacteroidia > Flavobacteriales > Flavobacteriaceae > Yeosuana. The sequence goes on from CAXBJF010000009.1 coordinate 7,157, forward strand.
AAATTATCTTGGTTAAGAAAAAGCGTTCAAATATTTAGTGGGATTGCCCTACTTTATTTAAGTATTTATTTTTTCAGGGTTTTTAGCTTTTATCTGTAATTAATCCATAAACACAAATAATAGCCAACCCTAAAGAGCCATACACATTTGCAATTCGCACCAGCCAAGACACAATCCAAAAACTGTAAAAGAGTATGTCTTTGCCCACACTGAAACCAAGCTGAACGGAATAAAGCCAGTGGGTAACCTATATAAAAAATAGCGGTTTAGGTGCTAACCTGAACCGTTTTTATCTTTAATTAAGTGTCTTGCTTTCCGGAAAGTTAGTGCTTAAAAATCCGCTACTTTTCATATTCAATACCGATAATCGTAACCAAAATCATTCCTCACAAATGGCATCCAAAATGGATAAATAATCTGCTCTGTTCTCAACAAAATCCTTGTCAGAAATATCAATAATTTTTACGTTAAAATCTATTTGGTTTTTTAAAAATTCCAAATAACCGGCGTTAATTTTTTCTAAATAATCGTTGCCAATATTCTGTTCATAATCACGACCGCGTTTTTTAATATTTTCTTGAAGGCGCTCTGTGTTTTGATATAAATACACGTACAAATCCGGCTTTCGTAAATCTTTATACATTAAACGGAAAAGCTTTCTATATAATTTAAACTCTTCTTCTTGTAAAGTAACCTTTGAAAAAATAAGCGACTTAAACACATCATAATCACTTACAATAAAATCCTTAAACAAATCAAGCTGTGATAAATCATCACTTATTTGTTGATAGCGATCTGCCAAAAAAGACATTTCCAAAGGAAAAGCATACCGTTGTGCATCTTTGTAAAACATGGGCAAAAACGGATTGTCTGCAAAACGTTCTAAAATAAGTTTTGCATTGAAATCATGTGATATTTTATAGGCTAAACTTGTTTTTCCGGCACCAATATTTCCTTCAATGGCAATGTAATTGTATTTTGAAAAATCATGTTGCTTGCTTGGATTTTTCAGCCAGATATTAATAGGTTCCAAAATGCTTTTATCTTCGCATATTTGCAATAATTCAGTCATATCCTTTTTCAAAACAGGATGTATCATTTTAGGTGCCATATCATGAAGTGGCTGTAACACAAATTTGCGGTTTTGCATTTCCAGATGTGGTACTTGAAGAGTTTTTGATGCTATCATATCATCATCAAAAAAGAGGATATCCAAATCTATGATTCTGGCTTCATATCCCGGTTTTTTGCTTCTTACCCTGCCCAAACTTTTTTCAATGGCCAGTAATGCTTTTAAAACATCATGTGCCGCAAGATTCGTTTCTAAACGTAAGCAAGTATTTAAAAAATCATCACTTTCAAAACCAAATGCCGGACTATTATATACTTTTGAAATACTGTCTGTTCTTCCTATTTTAGCATATATAAGATTAACAGCGTCTTGAAGATTTTTAAACCTGTCGCCTTTATTACTTCCTAAGGATATATATACGGTATGTGATGGACTCATAATAATTCACAAAATAACTAAAAGAAAATCACTTTAAGTTATATTTGTGAAAACTGTTAATAAGTTTCTATGACTATAAAAGATAAGCTTGCTGCACAACAAATTTATTTTATTTTAGGAGGTCTTTTTATCACTTCATTAGTTGTTTCAAATTTAATTTTTCAAAAGTTTTTTTATTGGTACCCGTTTCATATCGAATTATTTGGAACCAAACTTTTTGAAATTTCAGTAGGCATTTTACCGTATCCCATTACCTTTTTAATCACGGATTTAATTAGTGAGATTTATGGGAAAAAACGGGCGAATCAAATTGTTGTTATGGGCATTTTTGCTTCTTTGTTTTCATTATCCATTGTTTTTGTTTCAAATGCCGTACCGGCCACCAACTGGTCTCCGGTTGGTGACAGCATGTTTTCAACCGTTTTTGGAAATACGGCCGTTGCTGTTTTTGCTAGTATGCTTGCTTACTTATTTGCTCAGTTTATTGACATCCACATCTATCATTTCTGGAAACGTGTTACAAAAGGGAAGTACTTATGGATTCGAAATAATTTTTCAACCTTTTCATCACAATTTATTGATACGCTAACTATTTTACTTTTATTATGTTCTTTTGAAATTATTGAATGGAATAGGTTCACCGGCTTACTGGTTTCTGGTTTTATATTTAAAGCTTTTATTGCGGCATGTGATACACCATTTTTGTATTTAGGGGTTTATTTATTTAGAAAACGCTTCAACTTAAGATTGAATGACGAAATTAAACTTCTTTAATCACTATTAAATCTTTATTAATTTATTACACTTTACCGTCCATTTGATTACTTTTATTCGTATATTATTTCAAAATTATTTGATGAAAAAAGCCCTGAAAATCACCGGAATTACTTTACTTATTATTCTTGCACTTTTAATTGCCATTCCCTTTGTATTTCAATCACAAATTAAAGGTATGGTTAAACGTGTTATAAATGAAAACCTAAATGCAAAAGTTGAATTTAGTGACTTAAGTTTAAGTCTTTTACGAAGCTTTCCACAAGCCCATGTTTCAGTTAGCGACTTAACAATAACCAATTTTGCGCCATTTAAAGATGAAACCTTTGTCACAGCTAAAGATATTTCGTTTACTATGTCAATCAAAGAACTCTTTAAAAATGTTGATGAAGAACCTATTATAATAAATTCTATTGCCATTACTGAAGGGATGCTAACCTTAAAGACAGATACTTTTGGCAATGACAATTATGACATAACCAAAGACGAAGAAAATACATCCACTACTACGAACAGTAAAGGATTTTCATTTGACATTAAGGATTATAGCATTCGTAATAGTGCGGTAACATACATGGATGAATTATCAAAAACCCTGATTTATATTACTGAATTAAACCATGAAGGTAAAGGCATTTTTTCAGCTGAAAAGTCTGAATTGGACACCAAAAGTGAAGCCCATGTAAGTATTACCATGGATAGCACTAATTATTTAAACAACAACCCCGTTAAACTTGATGCTTTAATTGGGTTAGACCTGAAAAACAGCAAATATATTTTTAAAGACAACAAAGGCTTTATAAATCAATTACCGTTGGAATTTAAAGGTTTTGTACAATTACTTGAAAACGGACAAGATGTAGATATTACCTTTGAAAACCCGGAATCATCTTTTAAAAACTTTTTAGCGGTAATCCCAGAAGCCTATTCTAAAAACATTGAAAATGTTGAAACAACGGGTGATTTTAAGGTAAAAGGCATGATAAAAGGTTTGGTTAGTGATGAAACCATTCCAAAAATTGATATTAAGATTACATCCAATAATGCGTCATTTAAATACCCTAGTTTACCAAAAAGTGTTGATAATATTACTATTGATACCGAAATTAAAAATGATACCGGGAACACTGAAGACACTTATATTGCTATTAACGCCTTAAATTTTAAAATCGGCCAAGATGTTTTTAAATCGTCTGCAATCATTAAAAATATTACTGGCAATATGCTGGTAAACGCCAATATAGATGGTACTATTAATTTGGCAAACATTGCCAAAGTATATCCGGTTGATTTAAAAACGCAACTTAGTGGTATTTTAAAGGCGAAAGTCAACACCACTTTTGATATGGAGGCTGTTGAAAAAAATGCTTATGAACGTATAAAAAATAGTGGAAGCATGAGCCTTAGCAGTTTTAAATATGCTTCTGAAGCATTTAAAAACCCCCTATTAATATCAGATGCTTCCATGACATTTAATCCTGAAACTGTTACCTTGAATAGCTTTAAAGCACAAACAGGTAAAAGCGATTTAAATGTAACTGGAACTATTAAGAACTTATTAGGATTTATGTTTAGTAATAAAACATTACAGGGTAATTTTAATATGAATTCAGACACGTTTTCAGTCAACGATTTTATGACAGATGACGTCCCTGTTCCAACTGAAAGTAACAAAAAAGTACCTGTCAAAAAAGAATCTTTAAAAATTCCTGCTTTTTTAGATTGCACTATAAATGCCCAAGCTAACGCGGTTGTTTATGACAATTTACAACTTAAAAATGCTAAGGGAACTTTAGTAATTAAAGATGAGCAAGTCAACTTACAAAACTTCACAACCAGTCTTTTTGATGGCCAACTTGCATTATCAGGTCTTGTTTCAACTAAAACAGCCACTCCAACTTTTAATATGGATTTGGGCATCGCCAGTTTTGATATTGCACAATCGTTTCAAGGCTTTGATCTGTTTCAAAATATAGCACCTATTGCAAAAGCCATTCAGGGAAAATTCAATACAACCTTAAATTTTAAGGGAGCTTTAACTGATGACTTAACGCCCGATTTAAAGACCATCTCTGGTAATGCTTTTGCTGAAGTATTATCCTCAACCATCAATCCACTGAATGCTGAAGTTTTAAATAAATTGGGGTCCACTTTAAATTTTATTGACTTTAAAAAATTAAATATCAATGATTTAAAAACAAAATTTGAATTTAATGATGGCAAAGTAGTTGTGAAACCATTTAATATCACTTATGATGATATTGCCATTGAAGTTTCTGGTTCTCATAGTTTTGATAAAACATTGGATTATAAAGCCGTATTTAATGTGCCTGCAAAATATTTAGGGAGTGAGGTTAATCGGTTAATTGGAAAAATAAATGATAAATCGGTAAACGTAGTTTCTATTCCAATAACTGCTAATATTACAGGAACTTATACAGTTCCTTCTGTGAAAACAGATTTAACTAGTGGCATCACTAATCTTACAAAACAATTAGTAGAGATTGAAAAACAAAAACTGCTTAATCAAGGAAAAGATAAGGTAAGCAATATGTTGGGGGATTTAATTTCAGGTAATAAAGCAACCAAAGACTCCACTACAACGTCACAAAAAAGTGCTGTAAAAGATGTTATTGGAGGCATTGTATCTGGTAACAAAACCAGTACCGACTCAACTAAAACTAAAGCCACAACCACAGATAATGTAAAAAATGTATTAGGAGGTTTATTGGGCAAGAAAAAGAAAAAAGATACGGTTAATTAGAAAAACAATTGTTTATTTTTCATTAATAAAATAAAGTGCTCTTTAATTAGGTTTTTATTTCCAAAAAGGTTAAGTTATGTCGATTATAACTTAAAACATTTATATAATATATGAGGCAATTAAAAATCACCAAACAAGTTACTAACAGAGAATCAAAGTCACTTGATAAATATCTTCAAGACATTAGTAAAATTGCATTAATAACGGCTGAAGAAGAGGTTGAATTAGCACAACGCATACGTCAAGGAGATCAAAAAGCTTTAGATAAACTCACAACTTCTAACTTACGTTTTGTGGTTTCAGTCTCAAAACAATATCAAAATCAAGGGCTAACATTACCAGATTTAATAAACGAAGGCAACGCTGGTTTAGTGAAAGCAGCTAAACGTTTTGATGAAACCAGAGGTTTTAAATTTATTTCATATGCCGTTTGGTGGATTCGGCAAGCTATTCTTCAAGCTTTAGCTGAACAATCAAGAATTGTTAGACTGCCATTAAATAAAATAGGCTCTATTAATAAAATAAATAAGGCCTATTCTTTCTTGGAACAAACCCATGAAAGACCGCCAAGTGCGGAAGAAATTGCCAATAACTTAGACCTTACCATTAACGATGTTAAGCAATCCATGAGGATTTCTGGTCGGCATGTTTCAATGGATGCCCCTTTTAAAGAAGGTGAAACTTCAACGTTATATGATGTTGTACAATCCAATGAATCACCTAGACCCGATGTTAATTTAATGAAAGATTCTTTAAATGTTGAGATAAATCGTGCATTAAATACTTTATCAGAAAAAGAAGCAGAGGTTATTCGGAATTATTATGGAATAAGCAATCAACACCCAATGAGCCTTGAAGAAATAGGTGAAGCTTTTGGATTAACCCGTGAACGTGTAAGACAGATAAAAGAAAAAGGAATTCGCAGATTAAGACATACTTCAAAAAGTAAAGTATTAAAAACGTATTTAGGTTAATATTAAAACGGGGAACAACGAAATACACTGAGGCTGTCCAAAGAGTATATATTAACCGTCATTGCGTGTCCCGATAGCTATCGGGACACGCAATGACAACTTTTTAGCCTCTTTTTTATTTAACGCTAATATTCACAACCAATCCTTCATTACCACGAATATTAAAAACAGTGTCATCCTCAAAAATAAGATATTGCCCTTTGATGCCGGCAAGTTTTCCAATATACTCATGCGCCTTTACAAGATTTAAACTTATTGGTTTTAGGGGATATTTAATGACTGGAAATTCTAGGTTTGTTTCTGTATTGGATGCAATAAAATAGTCTTTTGCTTCATCTGGAATGTATTGTTTCAAGCGTTCACGCCACTCCACCAAATTTTCATCTACAATATCATTTTTTAACATGGTTCTCCAATTGGTTTTATCAGATACATATTCTTTTAAAGCCATTTCGGTAATTCCTGCTAAATATCGATTAGGCACTTCAACTATTTCAATAGCCTCATGAGCACCTTGATCAATCCACCGTGTAGGTATTTGACTTTTTCTGGTAACACCTACTTTTACATTGCTGGAATTTGCCAAATACACAATATGTGGTTGTAATTGTACCTTTTTTTCATATTCCAAATCCCGATCTTCTCTATCTAAATGGGCCGTACTCAACTCTGGTCTCATAATCCAATCTGCTGCTTGCGGGATTTCAAAAAAACAACTTTTACAAAATCCCTGCCTGAAAATCGGCTTATCCAATCCGCAATTTAAACATTGATATTTAACGAATTTCATGATCATGATTTTACCTAATAGTTGGTTCATATTAATAAAATCATTTTCAAATACTAAATAGTATTGAATGGGCTGAGTAAATTCAGTTTCCATTTTTGTTAAAACGCCTTCAAAAGTCATAAAAAAAGTGTTATTTTTAATATTATTAAAGATAAAACAAATATGCCAACCACCTTAGTAAATTCAATTGCTTCTTGGTTCTTAAAAAAACGATTCCATCAAATTGAATTGTTTTTAAAATACCCTAATGAGGTTCAAAATGAATTGCTATTTAACCTTATTGACACAGCAAAAGACACCCAAATGGGCAGGAAATATGATTTTGTTTCTATTCAAAATTATAAAACCTTTACAGAACGTGTACCCGTTTCAACTTATGAAGAATATCAAGATATCATAGACAGGTCCAGAAAAGGGGAAACCAATATTTTTTGGCCTACCCCAATAAAATGGTTTGCAAAATCCAGCGGTACCACTAACGCAAAAAGCAAGTTTATCCCAGTAAGCATGGAATCTTTGGAAGATTGCCATTATGCCGCAGGAAAAGACCTGTTATGTATGTACCTTAACAATAACGAAAATTCTCAAATGTTTACAGGTAAGAGTTTACGTCTTGGGGGAAGTAAAGAACTTTATAGAGAAAATGGAACTGTTTTTGGTGATTTATCGGCCATTTTAATTGATAATATGCCGCTTTGGGCTGAATTTAGCAGTACCCCAAGTAGCAAAGTATCATTAATGAGTGATTGGGAATATAAAATGCAGGCCATTGTTGATGAAACCATTAATGAAAATGTGACCAGTTTAACCGGTGTACCGTCATGGATGTTGGTTTTATTAAATAATGTATTGGAAACAACCGGGAAAAAGAACCTGTTTGATATTTGGCCAAATTTAGAAGTGTATTTTCATGGCGGGGTGAGTTTTACTCCATATAAAGATCAGTATAAAAAAATCCTGCCGCAGTCAAATTTTAAGTATTATGAAATTTACAATGCTTCTGAAGGGTTTTTTGCAATACAAGACCAAAATAATTCGAGTGAATTATTGCTCATGCTGGATTATGGCATTTTTTATGAATTTATTCCTATGGATGCTTATGGAACACCTGAACAAATAGTAATTCCGTTAAGCGAAGTCAAAATAAACCAAAATTATGCGGTAATAATAACTACCAATGCCGGATTATGGAGATATAAAATTGGAGATACTGTACGTTTTACATCTATCAGTCCGTATAGAATAAAAGTTTCAGGTCGCACCAAACATCACATTAATGTATTTGGCGAAGAGCTTATTATTGAAAATGCTGAAGATGCTTTAAAAAAAGTATGTAAAAAAACGAATGCTGAAATTGTTGATTATACGGCAGCACCTATTTTTATGAAAGGAAAAGAAAAAGGTGCTCATGAATGGATTATAGAATTTAAAACGGCGCCCAATGATATTCATTACTTTAATGAACTATTTGATAATGCACTAAAGGCTTTAAACTCTGACTATGAAGCCAAACGATATAACAATATCACCCTTAACAAACCTACCATTCACATTGCCAGAAAGCATTTGTTTTATGATTGGCTTAAAAAACATAACAAATTAGGGGGTCAGCATAAAGTCCCCAGACTTTCAAATACCCGAGATTATATTGAAGATTTGCTCAAATTAAATGTTTAAGCTTTCTGTCTTTCTTCGATGAAATACAATTTAAAGATCTTTTTAACGAGTATTAATTTGCCTTAATCTATTAGCAAAATAAAATGTTTGTATTCTATATAATTAAGTATATTTTTAACCAAGATTAAATGTCAAATTGAAAATCAACTAAACTGTCCTTTATTAATTAACATCCATAAAACAAAAAACCACTCTAAAATAGAGTGGTTTTTTTATATTTAATGCGTGCTTGAATTAAGATACTGCCTTCAACTTTTTAATCGTTGTTTTTGATATTTTATCCTCGGCATACATTTTAGTTACATTTAACTTGGTCTCATTGGAACTAGGAAGCTCAAACATGGCATCTGTTAAAATTTCTTCACATAAAGAACGCAATCCTCTGGCACCAAGCTTATATTCAATGGCTTTATCGACTATAAAATCCAATGCACCATCAGTAATTGTGAATTCAATATCGTCCATTGTAAACAACTTTTTATATTGTCTTATAATAGCGTTTTTGGGTTCCGTTAAAATAGCTCTTAATGTTTCTGCATCCAGTGGATCCATATAGGTAAGCACCGGTAATCTTCCAATAATCTCTGGAATCAATCCAAAATCTTTTAAGTCTTTCGGAATGATATATTGCAATAAATTGTCCTTATCAACAACATCATCTGATATGGATGCACTGTAACCTACAGCTTGCATATTTAATCGTTTGGAAATATGACGATCAATGCCATCAAAGGCGCCACCTGCTATAAATAATATGTTTTCAGTATTAACTTCAATAAATTTTTGGTCAGGATGCTTACGTCCTCCTTTTGGCGGAACATTTACTACTGTCCCTTCAAGTAGTTTTAATAATGCTTGTTGCACACCTTCTCCAGAGACGTCCCTGGTGATAGATGGATTGTCACTTTTACGGGCAATTTTATCAATTTCATCAATAAAAACAATGCCTTTTTCAGCCTTTTCTAAATTATAATCGGCTGCTTGTAATAAGCGCGTTAATATACTTTCAACATCTTCACCAACATAACCGGCTTCAGTTAATACTGTGGCATCAACAATTGCTAATGGTACATTTAACATTTTTGCAATCGTTTTTGCTATCAAGGTTTTACCGGTTCCTGTTTGGCCAACCATAATGATATTGCTTTTTTGAATTTCAATATCATCTTTTGTTGCAGGTTGTAATAAGCGTTTATAATGATTATAAACGGCTACAGACATGACCTTTTTGGAAGCCGTTTGACCTATAATATATTGATCAAGAAAGTCTTTAATTTGTTGTGGTTTACGTAACTTGAGTTCAGTAGATAAATCATCCCCATCCGTTTGTTTGGATTCCTCAATTACAATACCATGCGCCTGCTCTATACATCTATCACATATATGGGCATCTAATCCTGCTATTAATAAATTCGTCTCGGGTTTTTTTCTGCCACAAAACGAACATTCTAATTCTTCTTTTGCCATTAATTATTCATTTAAGGAGATATAAACCTCTCTTATACAATCTATAAAGTTACAATTTTTTTTTAATTCCGGGCTAAAATCTCGTCAATCATACCGTATTCTTTAGCTTTATCAGACTTCATCCAATAATCCCTGTCACTATCTTCATACACTTTTTCATAGGTTTGACCCGTGTGATTACTGATGATTTTATAAAGCTCTTCTTTTAAAATAAGTATTTCCCTGGCCGTAATTTCAATATCACTTGCTTGCCCTTGTGCACCACCTAGTGGTTGGTGAATCATGACTCTTGAATGCGTTAATCCACTGCGTTTTCCTTTGGTACCAGCGCATAATAACACCGCTCCCATGGAGGCCGCCATACCAGTACAAATAGTTGCCACATCTGGTTTTATAAATTGCATCGTATCATAAATTCCCAATCCGGCATATACACTTCCTCCAGGAGAATTGATGTAAATTTGAATGTCTTTTGAAGCATCAGTACTTTCTAAAAACAATAACTGTGCTTGAATTATATTGGCCACTTGATCATTTATGGCGGTTCCCATAAAGATGATTCTATCCATCATTAAACGTGAAAACACATCAAAAATAGCGATGTTCATTTGGCGTTCTTCAATAATATTTGGGGTCAAATTGGTTGGGTACATGCTACTTAAAATTTTATTGTAATATGTACTACTGATACCTTGATCTTTTATAGCGAATTTTTCAAATTCTTTTGCGTAATCCATCATTTTATTAACTGTTTTTAAAAAATAAAAAGGTGCTTTATTTTTTATAAATAAGCACCTAAATATAAGGAATTAATCTCTATTTATACGCCACTTATTTTTTGCTGTAAGCTTCTTTTACAAAGTTTTCATAAGTGACCTCTTTAACTTTTAAGTTTGCCTTTTCTTTGTAAAGGTTAAGTAGCTTTTGACTAATAAGTTGTTCAGAAATTCTTCTGGCTTCATCTTGATTTGAAAGAATACGCGCAGCAATATCATCTAGCTCTTTTTCACTAGGATTTAATTGTCCAAACTGTGCCATTTGTGCTTTAATCATTTCTCTGGCATGGCCTTTAATATCTTCAATGGTAATTTGAATATTATTATCTGTTATAAGTTTACCTTCAATTAGCTGATATCTTAAGCTTTTTTCAGATTTTTCATATTCTTCTTTAGCCTGATCATTATCCAATTGTTTTTCACCAGCACTTTGTAACCATTTTTTTAAAAATTCAGAAGGCAAATCAAATTTTGTGTTTTCAACTAAATATTCGGTAACATCATTTAATAATTTCTGATCTGCCTGTTGTAGAAATTGCTTTTCAGCATCTTCTTTAATTTTGGCTTTTAATTCAGTCACCGATTTAACAACATCCTTACCAAAAAGTTTATCAAACAACTCTTGGTCTAATTCTGCCAACTCCCGTTTGTTAATTTCTGTAATTGTAAAAGTAACTTCAATATCTAACCCATGAACTTTATCATGACTCACTTTTAAAGCGTGCATTAAATCATGTTCATCACTGTACAATCCTTTGGTTTTTAAAGTGATTACATCAGCGACTTTACCTCCTATGAATTTTTTTGCAGTTGATTTTTCCTTAAATTTATCTAAAGTCAATGTGATAGTGTTCTCAATCTCGTGCGCTTCATTTTTATAAGTGCCGGTAATTTCACTGTCTTTTTCAACTTCTTTTTGTGACACTAATTTTCCGTATTGCTTTTGAATACTTTCAATTTGCTCATTAATCATTTTGCTATCAGCCACAATATGGTATTGTTCAATCGCCTTTTTTCCTTTTAAAGCAACTTCAAATTCAGGCGCTAATCCTAATTCAAACTCAAATGAAAAATTATCTGAGTCCCAATCAATAACATCCTGGGTTTTTGGTAAAGGTTGCCCTAAAACATCCAGTTTTTCTTCAGTTAAATATTTATTTAACCCGTCCTGCAATAATTTATTTACTTCATCAACCAATACCGCTTTACCATATTGCTTTTTTACCATGCCCATTGGCACATGGCCTTTTCTAAAACCAGGTATATTTGCTGTTTTACGGTAATCAGTCAAGATTTTCTCTACCTTATCACTATAATCTTCTTTTGCAATATCTACTTTTACTACAGCATTTAATGCGTCTACGTTTTCTCTTGTAATATTCATTTTAAATAATATAAGCCTTCAATAGGTATTTAATAAAAAGTGTTTAATAACCAGTTATATGGAATTAAAATTGGCTTGCAAAAATATGATTTTTTTACAAGCCAACAAAGTTTTTAACAAGTTGTGTTAATGACTATTTTTTTGTTTCGTTCAAAAGCGAATATAAAAAGGATTGCAGTATGGAAAGCAGCAAGCTAAATAAAATGGCTGTCCAAATACTGCTCACAGAAAATCCATCAATTAACTTATCAGCCAATAAAATGATTAATGCGTTGATAACCAGTAAAAACAGCCCTAAAGTGACTATGGTAATTGGCAAAGTCAAAATAACTAAAATAGGTTTCACTAAAACGTTTAGAATGGCTAAAACAACAGCAACAATTACAGCATTTACATACACGTCTCCAGATAAGGTTACGCCCGGTAAAAAATAAGCTAAAATAAATACTGCAGCTGCAGTTAAAAGAAGTTTGAGAATTAGTTTCATAATTGATTATTTTTAATAAATGTACAAAATTAATTAGTTTACAAACTGTATAGTAACATCAAAAAAGCCTTTTGGGTTTTCTGCGTGCAACCAATGACCTGCATTTTTTATGGATTCAATTTTAGCTTTTGGAAAATGATGACGGATACTAATTTCATCTTCAGAGGTTATATAGTTCGATTTTTCCCCTCGTAAAAACAAGGTGTCTTTGTTGAAAATAGCATTTGAAGGCAATGCTTCACCTACTTCGGCTATTTGGTTAGTTAGAACTTTCAAATTCATGCGAAGTGCCAGTTGACCTTTCGCTTTCCAATATAAATTTTTAAGTAAAAATTGTCGAGTACCAAAATCAGAAATATATTTACTTAATACCGTATCCGCTTCACCTCTACTTTTAATAATTTCAAAATCTAAAGCATTTAATCCTTCTAAAATGGTTTCATGATGTAAAGGATAAAACCTTGGGGAAATATCGGCAATTATTAATTTTGAAACTAATTCTGGGTACATTGCAGCAAATAACATGGCCGTTTTTCCACCCATGGAATGTCCTAATAAAATGATGTTTGAAATTTTGAAATGGTCACAATAGTGTTTTAAATCTTCAACCATGACATGGTAGTTAAATGTGTCATCCCAAAAACTACTCCCATGATTACGTTGGTCAATCAAATGTGCTTCAAAACCATGTTCACTGAATTGTTTTCCAAGGGTTTTCCAATTATCGCCCATGCCCAAAAAACCGTGAAGAATCACAAATGACTGACCTTGTTTTTCACCTAATATGTTCGAATGTAACAGCATTATTTTAATCGGTGCAAATACATGTTAATAACATTTTCAATCCCTAAATACAAGCTTTCAGCTATCAAAGCATGCCCTATGGAGACTTCTAATAAATGTGGGATTTCATTTTTAAAAAATTTAATGTTTTCCAAAGACAAATCATGGCCAGCGTTGATGCCCATGCCAAGGCTGTTTGACAATTCTGCACAAGCAATATAAGGGATTATAGCTTCTTTATTGCCTAAACTATACTGGTGGGCAAATGCTTCGGTGTACAATTCAATTCTGTCAGTTCCAATTTCTTTAGCGCCTTCAATTTGGTCTAAAACAGGGTCTACAAAAATAGAGGTTCTAATATCATTTTTTTGAAATTCTTTAATCACATCAACCAAAAAATCCTTGTGCTTAATGGTGTCCCAACCGGCATTACTTGTAATGGCATCCACAGAATCCGGCACCAATGTTACCTGTGTTGGCTTTACCTTTAAAACCAAATCTATAAATGATTCAATAGGATTTCCTTCAATATTGTATTCTGTATAAACTTCCGGTTTTAAATCAAACGCATCTTTATAACGTATATGTCGTTCATCGGGCCTGGGATGAATAGTGATTCCCTGCCCCCCAAAACGCTGAACATCTTTGGCAAACTGAACCAAATTAGGGACGTCACAACCTCTTGAATTACGCAAAGTGGCTATCTTGTTTATATTTACACTTAACTTTGTCATATAACACATTTAAACGACAAAAATACAAAGTAGAACAGGCTTATGTACTTTTTTTTTGATTAATTTGCATATATATAAAGCAAAGAAATGATACATCCATTCTGAATTTTCCATTGCTCGAAAAAAAGAAAAATTAGGACGTACCATGTACCCTTTGAAATACAACAATTATAAAAAATGAAACTTTCAGGATATATTATAAACGACATAAAACCACTAAATATTAATAGCAAAATAAGCGACTTGCAATTACTGTTTAACCAATTAACGTATTCACATATTCCAATAGAAAATGATGATCATGTGTTTTTAGGAAGTTTTTCTGAAACAGATGCGCATTGCTTTGAAAGCGATAACCTTTTAAACGACCATAAATACGCCATGGAAAATTTTTTTGTACGCGACAAAACATTATGGTTAGATGTTTTAGAAGCTTTTGCACAAAATTCCGCCAATATTATGCCCATTTTAAATGAGCATAATGTGTATTTAGGATATTATGAACTTAAAGACATTATTGGTTTATTTAGTGAATCCCCTTTCTTTTCACAAACCGGTGGCGTTTTAGTGATTGAAAAAGGGATTAATGATTATTCCTTCAGTGAAATAAGTCAAATAGTTGAATCTAATGACGGAAAATTACTTGGTGCTTTTATTTCAAAAATGAATTCGGATGTTGCTCAAGTTACACTTAAAATTGGCAGTACCGGATTAAATGATATCATTCCAACTTTCAGGCGATATAGCTATAATATCATTTCTGGTCATGAAGAAGACAGTTATGTTGAAAGTCTCAAAGAGCGTTCTGATTATTTGAATAAATATCTAAACATGTAAAGTATGAAAGTTGCTGTTTTTGGACGATTTTATAATGACACGACTACTATTTCTGTAGAAACTCTTTTCAATTATCTTAAAAAAAAGGGAGTTGACACGTACATAGAAACTGAATTCTATAATCTTATTATGGAAAACAATCCAAAGACATTAGATTATTTATCAGATAACCAATTTGACGCCTTAGATACATCATTTGATTTATTGGTAAGTATAGGTGGCGATGGCACTATCTTAAGAGCCATAACTTTCGTGACAGATTTAGGAATACCAATAATTGGCATTAATACAGGTAGATTAGGGTTTTTAGCAACTATTCAAGTCAATGATATTGAACTGGCTATCCAAAATATTATTGATGGGAAATATAAAATATCAGAGCGAAGTTTATTATCCATAGAAACCATACCTTCAAATGATGAAATTACTTCCTTAAATTTTGCCTTGAATGAAATAGCCGTAAGCAGAAAAAACACCACCTCCATGATAACCGTAGAAACCCATCTTAATGGCGAATATTTAACATCGTATTGGAGTGATGGCCTTATAATCTCAACGCCTACAGGTTCCACCGGGTATTCATTAAGTTGCGGTGGCCCGGTGATTACTCCAGATACCAATAGTTTTGTAATAACACCCATAGCACCACATAATTTAAGTGCCAGACCATTAATCATTACTGATAGTACAGAAATACAACTCAAGGTAACAGGAAGAGAAGAAAGTCATTTAGTATCACTAGATTCAAGAATTGCAACTTTAGAAAATGGCACGCTTATTAAAATTAAAAAGGCGTCATTTAAAATTAAAATGATTGATCTTTTAAATGAAAGTTTCCTGACTACACTTCGAAAAAAACTTCTTTGGGGCGAAGACAAACGCAATTAGGCAATATTTTCAAGGAATTTATGTTTTTAAACTAATTCAATTAGTCACTAATTACTTTCAGCTAATCTTATTTATTATATTTGCAAACTTTTGAATATTTATGAAATACATAACCATAATTATAATAAGCATATTAAGCGTTCATTCAAGCTATTCTCAAATTAATGAAATTGGAGTATTTATTGGAGGCAGTAATTTTATAGGAGATGTAGGTGCTACAAACTACATTTCACCAAATCAACTAGCTTTTGGCGGGGTTTATAAATGGAACAGAAGCCCAAGGCATTCCTATAGAATATCTTTAACTTTAACAGATTTAGAAGGCAAAGACTCCAAATCAGACGACCCAAGACGTATTCAAAGAAATTATGGCTTTTCAAATAAAATCACAGAAATAAGTGCCGGAATGGAATTTACGTTTTTTGATTTTAACCTGCATTCAGGTAAAAGAGTATCCACTCCATATATATATTCAGGCATTAGTGTAGCAAATCATAAAGATTCTTACTTTCTAAATGGGCTGCAAAATAACCAAGGTTCATCAAGTTGGGCATTTGGCATTCCAATGGCATTAGGGTTTAAAACATCCTTTTTACAAAGTTTTGTATTGGGCTTTGAAATTGGAGCACGTTTCACTTTTTCTGATAACCTTGATGGAAGCTTCCCAAAAGATGCATCATTGCAACCTTACCGATTTGGCAATCAGAACAATAATGATTGGTATACCTTTTCCGGCATAACACTTACGTATACCTTTGGGCAAAACCCTTGTTATTGCGTTAAATAAAAATGGATTTAAAGAAAAACATACAAAAAGGTAGATTACCAAAACATGTGGCTATTATTATGGATGGCAACGGACGTTGGGCAAAAAAACAAGGATTGGCCCGTACTTTTGGGCATGAAAAAGGCACCAAATCAGTAAGGGAAGCAGTTGAAGGATGTGCAAACCTTGGCATTGAAAACTTAACCCTTTATGCCTTTTCTACCGAAAATTGGAATAGGCCAAAATTAGAAATTCGTACCCTTATGAGGCTTTTGGTGTCATCACTTAAAAAAGAAATAAAAACACTTCAAGATAATAACATAAAACTCTGTACCATTGGCAATTTAAGCACATTACCGGTAAAAGTTCATAAAGAACTTTCTGAGGTTATGGAAAAAACAAAGCTAAATGATAGAATGACTTTAACGGTAGCTTTAAGCTATGGCTCAAGGGAAGAATTGATAAATACCGTTAAGGAAATAAGTGTTAAAGTTAAAAATAATGTAATTTCGCCTGAAAAAATTGATGAATCAATTATTAATGAGCATCTTTACACGCGAAATTTACCAGATGTAGATTTACTTATAAGAACCAGTGGGGAACAACGTATAAGTAATTTTTTACTCTGGCAAATTGCTTATGCAGAATTATATTTTACAAATACCCTTTGGCCTGATTTTAATAAGGAAGATTTGTATCAAGCTATTATTGAATATCAAAAAAGAGAACGACGATTTGGGAAAACAAGCGAACAAATTAGCTAATTTATTACAATTGAGAACATACATTAAACACTGCATCACCGTAACTATTATTCTTTTTTGCAGTATTAATCTTCACGCGCAAGACATCACTTATAACACGGGGAAAAAGTACATTTTAGGAGATGTCACCGTTTCAGGCAATTCAAGTTTTAGTGCTCAAACCATTGTAACTTACTCTGGTTTAAGTAAAGGGAAAGAAATGAACATTCCGGGGGAAGAGATCAGTACAGCTATTAAAAAACTTTGGAATTCAAAACTATTCAGTGATATAGAAATCTATATTATCAAAATTGAAGGGAATGTTGCTTATTTGGAAATAAGAATATCAGATTTACCAGAGCTTAATGAAGTGAAAATTAATGGAGTAAAAAAGGGGAAAAAAGAAAGTATCATAAAAGATAACAAATTAAACAAGGGCGTTAAAGTTACCGAAAACCTTATTACTACTACAAAAAACTTTTTGAATACCAAATATAAAAAAGAAGGGTTTCTAAATTCCAAAATAAATATTAACACCATTCCTGTTAAAGATTCCATTGAAAAAGCCAGAGTTAATATGGTTGTTAATGTAGATAAAGGTGAAAAAGTTAAAATAAAGGATATTGTGTTTACTGGCAATTCCGTTTTAAGCGATAAAAAGCTTAGAAAAAGCATGAAAAACACCAAAAAAATAAAATTTTACCGTTTATTAAAACGTTCAAAATTCATTGATTCTGCTTATCAGAAAGATTTGTCTAGTTTAATTGATAAATATAAGGAAAACGGATACAGAGATGCCCGTATTATATCTGATAGCTTAATCCCAAATAATGATAAAACCATTTCACTTCATATAAATGTGGTTGAAGGTGAGAAATATACATTTGGCAATATTACTTTTATAGGAAATACCGTGTATTCCAATTTGCAATTAAGCAGAATGTTACGGATTAAAAAAGGTGAGACTTATAACGGCGTATTATTACAAAAACGAATTGCAGATAATTCAAAACCAGACGGTGTAGACATTACAAACCTATATCAAAATAACGGTTATTTATTTTCAAATATCAATCCGGTAGAAGTAAGTGCCGATGGCAATGTCATTGATATGGAAATCAGAATTTCCGAAGGTAAACCAGCCTACTTTAATAGTGTGTCTGTAGTAGGTAATGATAAAACCAATGACCATGTAATTTATAGAGAGTTACGTACACGACCAGGCCAATTATATAGCAAGGCCAACGTAGTAAGAACCGTTAGGGAGCTTGGTCAGTTAGGGTTTTTTGATGCTCAAGAAATCTCACCAAATTTTAATAACCCTAACCCAAACGAAGGTACCATTGACATGGAATATTCTGTTAAAGAAACAGGGTCAAGTCAAATAGAACTGCAAGGTGGTTATGGCGGTGGCGGTTTTATAGGTACTTTGGGGCTGTCATTCAATAACTTTTCAATAAAAGATATATTTAAAAAAGATGCTTACAAACCAATCCCTATGGGTGATGGTCAAAAATTAGCATTGCGTTTACAAGCCAGTAGATTTTATCAAACCTACAGTTTTTCGTTTTCTGAACCTTGGTTAGGTGGAAAAAGACCTGTACAGTTTTCAACATCTATTTCACAAACCAAACAATTTTTATATAATCCACAAACCAGAGATGCTGATAAAAGCAAGAGTTTTAACATCACAGGAATCACGTTTGGATTGGCTAAACGTTTGCAGGCCCCAGATGATTATTTCACATTATCACAAGCAGTATCATTTCAGCGCTATGATTTAAATAATTATAATACGGGGCTGTTTACATTTGGTGACGGTAGTGCAAATAACCTATCATATACCGTTGGCCTAAGCAGGAATAACACCTATAACGATCCTATTTTCCCAACTGGCGGTTCAAGTTTTAATGTAACGGCAAATTTATCCATACCTTATTCACTGTTTGATGGTAGGGACTATAAAGCGCTAAAAAATGAGCGGGACAATTTACTTCTTATAAGAGATGATAGCTCACAAAACACTACTGATAGAACTAACGCATCGAATAGAATTGGTGAAATTGATCAAGAACGCTATAGGTGGTTGGAATTTTATAAAATAAACTTTAAAGGCGATTGGTACACAGAACTTACCAAAAATTTAGTTTTAAGACCCAGTGTGCAATTTGGTTTTTTAGGAGCTTATAATAATGATAGAGGTGTTATCCCATTTGAACGTTATCTAATAGGGGGTGATGGTTTAGGTAGCTATAGTTTAGATGGACGGGAATATATTGCTTTACGTGGTTACCCAAACCAATCATTATCAGACCAAGATGGTGGGACTATTTACAATAAATTCTCATTGGAACTTAGGTATCCCATTACTTTAAAAGCATCGGCAAAAATTTATGCATTAAGTTTTTTAGAAGGTGGGAACTCTTTTAACAGTTTCAAAGATTTTAACCCATTTGATATCAAACGTTCTGCTGGTTTAGGTATTCGTATTTTTATGCCGGCATTTGGTTTGTTAGGAATTGATTTTGGTTACGGATTTGACCCATTACCAGGTGAAACTGTTAAAAATGGTTGGGAAACCCACTTTATAATTGGACAGCAATTTTAATTTTGGCACGATATTTTCTAATAACTCTTTGATTATTTGAAACAAGAATTGAAATTTTTAAGATTAAATTTCGTTAATTTTGAAATGGCCATTCAAAAAGTGACAGAAATCAAAAATTATTTATCTGTCGTTTTTAGAAATTATAAACACAAACAGATGAAAACAAACGTTCTTTTTTTACTGACACTTGTATGTATAGGAAGCTTTACAGTAAATGCACAGCGCGGTGTAAGAATAGCATATATTGATACAGAATATATTTTAGAAAAAGTTCCTGAGTATCAAGAAGCCACATCACAATTAAATGATAAAGTCCAAAAATGGAAAATTGAAATTGAAACAAAACTTGCTGCCATTGAACAAAAAAGAAACGATTTAAGCAATGAAAAAGCATTGTTGACAAAAGAGCTTATAAATGAACGTGAAGAGGACATTGATTTTGAAGAAAAAGAAGTTTTAGATTATCAACAAAAACGTTTTGGCCCTGAAGGTGATTTAATGATTCAAAAGCGACAACTCATGCAGCCAATTCAAGATCAAATATTTGCGGCAGTTCAAGATATTGCAGCGGCTAGAAAATATGATTACATATTTGATAAATCGTCAGATAATGTGATGCTCTTTTCGGCTAAACAGTTTGATTTAAGTGAACAAGTATTAAGAAGCATCAACAGATCATCAAAACGCAATCAAGCACAAACAAAAGATGAATTGAAAGCTGCTCAAGATGAAGAATTAATACCAGAAATCAATGAAACCCTTGATGAACGCACAAAAGCTTTAGAAGAAAGAAAGGCAGCAAGAGAAAGCGCCGTGGAAAAACGAAGACAAGAAATTTTAGCTGCTCGTGCAGCAAAAAAACAAGCAGCTGAAGCAAAACGCCAAAAAATTATAGATGATAGAGATAATGCAAAACAAGAAGCTCTAAATGCTACAACTAAAACCAATGATACAACCGAACCTGAAACAAAAACAGATTCAACGGTAACCACATCGACGGCCAAAGCACTTGAAACAAAAACAAGAGCACAACTTATAGAAGAAAACAGACAAAAAAAATTAGCAGAAAGAGAAGCTAGAAAAAAAGAACTGGAAGACAGGAAGAAGAAAATATTAGAAGACCGTCAAAAAGCAAAAGATAGTATAAACAATAACAATTAAATAAATCATAACCGTTAACACTTTTTAAAAATGAAACAATTAAAAACCCTTTTATTAGCAGCAGCACTATGTGTTGGAACCGTAAGTTTTACACAGGCACAGAGTAAAATTGCTCATATAAATACACAAGAATTAATTACTGCCATGCCGGAAATGAAAGCTGCACAGGCTCAACTTGATAACCTAACGAAATCCTATCAAGCCGAAATTCAAAATATGGCTAAAGAGTTTCAAACCAAGGTAAAACAATACGAAGCTGAAGCTCCTACAAAAACGGATGAAGAGAATGCAAAAAGAGGTCAAGAAATCCAAAGTATGCAAGATAACATCAGACAGTACCAAGGGCAAGCACAACAAGACATGCAAACCAAAGAAATGGATCTTTTAAAACCAATTACCGAGAAAGCCAGAATTGCCATTTTAAAAGTTGGCAGAGCCCAAGGGTTTGATTATGTTTTAGATACTGCCCAAGGAGCAACTATTTTAGCTGATGGCAAAAATTTATTAGATGACGTTAAAAAAGAATTAGGTATCTAATATTTTTACTTAATTTAATTATATAAAGCTGTCTTTTACAAGGCAGCTTTTCTATTTTTGTATGATATGAGCGCAAACCCTATAGGTATATTTGATTCTGGTATTGGAGGTACGTCCATATGGAAAGAAATAAAACTGCTTTTACCTAACGAAAACACCCTCTATTTGGCTGATAGTGCCAATGCTCCTTATGGTTTAAAAGGAAAAGAAATTATTACCAATTTAAGCATTAAAAACACCGAGTATTTATTGCAAAAAGATTGCAAACTTATAGTGGTAGCCTGTAATACGGCTACAACAAATGCCATTAAATTACTCAGAGAAAAATATCAAGTCCCTTTTATAGGAATAGAACCTGCCATAAAACCAGCGGCTTTAAATTCCAAATCAAAAGCTATTGGTGTTTTAGCAACCAAGGGGACACTAACTAGTGAATTATTTTATACAACAACAAGCTTATATGCATCGGGTTTAAAAGTTGTTGAACAAATTGGGGAAGGACTGGTTGAATTGATTGAAATGGGCAAGATAGATTCTCAAGAAATGACATCACTTTTAAAGTCCTATTTAAAACCTATGCTAGATGCGAATATTGATTATTTGGTTTTGGGCTGCACGCATTATCCTTATCTCATTCCATTATTAAAAGAACTAATCCCAAATCACATTAAAATAATTGATTCTGGTGAAGCTGTTGCAAGACAGACCAAAGCCGTTTTAGAAAAACATGATTTATTGAATTCACAAACCATTAATACTGAAAACCAATTTTTTACCAATGGAAATCCTGAAATTTTAAAAACTATTTTAGGAAGCCCATATCATGTAACGTATTTAGATTTTTAAGATTAATCTTCAATAAGTTCAAGAAGTATAAATTGATTTAATTGTTTTTCTTGTCTGTTAAAATTATTATCTGAAACCAAGATCAAAGACTTATGACCATTTGGTAACATGGGTCCAAACGTAATGCCTTCAATATTATCAATACTGTTATCAGTTAATTGATCCCTTAAATGTTCAAAATTAAATAATAATTCCTTTTTAGCAGGAATATATTCAGCATCCTTTAAACTAGTTATGTGCAGCGTATTTGTTGCATTGGCTGCGTTCACCTTAAATATTTTAATGGTATTTCCTTGATTTCCCAATCCACTGGAATAACTTCGTTCTATGACTAAAAACATATCGGTATCATATTCCACCAAATCTGTTAACCCATTAATCATAAAACTAGACTTTGGTTTTTTTGCAACAGGGTCCAAAAGGTATCCAAATTGTTTTTCAGGTTTTTTTGTTTTCGAATTTATATAAGTGATTCTCACAGGAGATTTTGTGGTAGTCAACCGTGGCTCAAGACCATCCATAACCAGTGGTAATTCCATTCCAAACCAAAATCCTTTTTTGTTGAATGAAAGACATAGGCCTTCTAAAGTAGCGTTGTCTCTTGGTTTTTGTAAACTGTTGGCATGAAATGCTTCAGGAATTTTGTAACGAGTTACTACTTCGCCTTCAGAATTAACTGCAATAAATACAGGGTCCTTTTGCCTATTTATTTGGCCTTCGCTTGTTAATAATATTTGACTCGTTTTAGGGTCAACCCTAATAGACTCCATATCTAAAAAATCTGATGGATCTTTTATCAAAATCGCTTTATCAATACTAACATTTGAAATTTTATAATTTTCAATATCAAAAGATGCCTCATATATTCTAGGGGTATCAGTATCATCACAAGCCAAATAATAGGCGCCCTGATAAAAGTCTATACCTGATAATCCTCCAACAAGGGTCTTATCAACAATTAAATTACCGGGCAAAATATACTCGCTTAAAAACTTGATTTTTAAATTATTATGGTTATTTAAATGGACGCTTTTGCAGCCAAAAAGGAATATAAAAAACAGGATAAGAACTAGGTTTCGAAAAAAATCACTCATACCAGCTCGCGTACTTAACATAATTATTGGCAATACGGTTTATTTCTCCAGAAATTAGTTCTTCACTTATTTCTTTTACTTTTTTTGCCGGGATACCCGCATATATACTGCCAGATTCTACTCTTGTGTTTTTTGTTACAACTGCCCCTGCCGCAATAATACAATTGCTTTCTACTATACAATCATCCATAATAATACTACCCATTCCAATGAGTACATTATCATGAATTGTACAACCATGCACCAAAGCATTGTGACCAATGGAAACGTTATTCCCAATGTTTGTTGGAGACGTTTTATAGGTTCCATGTATTATGGCTCCATCTTGTACATTCACCTTATTTCCCATTTTTATATAATTTACATCACCCCGTATAACAGCATTAAACCATACACTACATTGGTTTCCCATAAATACTTCACCAACAATAGTTGCGTTTTCTGCAATAAAACAATCATCTGGAATTTGAGGTGCTATGCCTCTAAGTGGTTTAATTATTGACATATTATTAATTTACGGCCGGACATCTACAATCAAACTGTTGCTTTCTATAATTAAAATTATACCCAAGGGTAAATTGATGAAAGCCTCCATTTGTAAACACCAGCGAATTTGTTTGATAAGTGTAGGTATAGGCAAACATATATTCATTGTAATCAACCCCTAAAATGGGGGTAAATTGCTTCAGTTTTTGGCTGCTTATGCCAGAGCCATCCAAATATTGAGCCCCATCAAAACTATTTCTAAAAGAAATGCCGCCCCAAAGCTTACCAAAATCCATGTCTTTATAAACCTTGCCGTTTAAATCAATGGATGCCTCTTGGGTAACCTCTTTGTATTGAACCATAATGGAAGGCTCATAACTCCAGCTGCTTCCCAGTTTGCCAAAAACACCGCCAACCGAAAACAAATAACGTCTCAAATTACTGGTAATCTCAATATCATTATTGATGCCTGAATTCTTTAGTAAGTTTTTAATGGTTGCATGGGCATAATAGTCCAAAAAATTATACGAAAAGCCAAGATCCACATTGAAATTCGTCTCACTTTGCACAATGCCGTCAATAATGGTATCTGGTCCATCAAAAAGAAAGGACGTTTCGTCTAATTTATATTGAATAAACCCAGCACTTAAACCAAAGGAAAGCATATTTAAATCTGCTTCACTCCTTGAAAACATCAAATGATGTGCATAAGTTACATACGCACCCGTTTGAGAATGATACCCATTTTTGTCAGTATATAAAATGGCTCCGTAACCGGACTGTGATTCACCTATTCTACCATTAAGACTTAGGGTTAAAAGTTTTGGGGCATCTTGAAATCCAAACCATTGTTGACGCGCCGTAAGCCTAACTTTAGAATAATTGGCTGCACCCGCCATAGAAGGGTGTATTAAATAATAATTATCAGTTAAATAATCGCTATATATTGGTAGGCCTTCTTGTGAGATTGTAATTTGATAAAATAAACTTCCCAAAATTAAAAAAAGGACATTTTTAAAATTCATATATTCTTAGTTCAAGGTATATTTCATTCAACATAAACGCCTTAATTTTTAAAAATTACAAAAAAAATAATGAAAATGGTTTTGTTTTCAATATCAAAATGGACAACAAAACTCAAATATATGGATAACTAAAGTTATCTTTTAGTATTTTTACCAAAAATTAGCTGAAATGAATACTTTCAAGGTTTCCGTGCAAGAAACATCAAATAATGCGATCATTAAATTCGAAATAAATCAAAATATTACCAAACATCAAAGTTTTGAATTTAATAATATTGATGAGGCGAAAGCTTCGCCATTGGCTCAACAATTGTTCTATTTACCTTTTGTTAAAAAAATTTATATTTCATGGAATTTTATTGCCCTTGAGCGCTTTGATATTGTTGATTGGAGTGATGTTCAAGATGAAGTTTCTGAACAAATTGAAGCATATCTTAATGATGGCGGCATTGTTGTAAATGATAGTGAAACTGCTAAGAAAACACCGGTAACGGTTTATGCAGAAAGCACACCAAATCCTGACGTTATTAAATTTGTAGCCAATAAAAAGCTTGTTAGGTCATTATTTGAATTCACATCAATTGACGAAGCAAAACAGTCACCAATGGCAACAGAATTATTTCATTTTCCGTTTGTAAAAAGCGTGTTTTTTGATGAAAATTATGTGTCTATAACAAAGTATGATATTGCTGAATGGCAGAATATTACTTTGGAGCTTCGTGAATTTATAAGAAGTTATATTGAAACCGGCAAAGAAATCGTTTTAACTAGTGCTGAAGAAACCTTAAAAAAATCAACCACACAATTAGATAGTAATTTTGAGTCATTGGATGATATTTCAAAAGAAATAATAAATATTCTTGAGGAATATGTAAAACCTGCGGTTGCCAGTGATGGCGGAAATATTCAGTTTATATCATATGATGCAGAAAGCAAAAAAGTTAGTGTCATGTTACAAGGTGCGTGTAGCGGATGCCCTTCGTCAACATACACATTAAAAAGTGGCATTGAAAATATGCTGAAAGAAATGCTTAAAGATAAGGTTGAAACCGTTGAAGCTATTAACGGTTAGTTTTCGTTTCATAAGTTTTAGATAAGTAAGGATTTATTCGTAAATTTAAGTTCAACAAAATTATAAACTTAAAAAAAGAAAGATCATGGCTGTATTAAAAGTTATTGAAGTAATGGCAAATTCTGGTAAAAGTTGGGAAGATGCTACAAGAGAAGCAGTTGCCCATGCTGCAAAAAGTGTAAAAAACATCAAATCGGCATTTGTGCAATCACAAAGTGCAGTTGTTGATGGTAGTGGTAAAGTGTCTGAATTTAGAGTTAATGTGAAAATTACTTTTGAAGTACAATAAACCACTATGGATTTGAAATCCATAGTTTTAAAACAAAAGAATGAAATTCTTTTTAAAGTTAGCTTGTCATTCCGAATGTTACTGAAATCAAAATATATTTTGATTGAAAGTACATTGCGGAGCAATCGAAGAGGAATCTCATTATTATAAGATTTCTCGTCGCTCGTTCCTCGCTCTGTCGAAATGACAAGATGCTCTTAAAAGT
Organism: uncultured Flavobacteriales bacterium; assembly: GCA_963976005.1. Taxonomy (GTDB): domain Bacteria; phylum Bacteroidota; class Bacteroidia; order Flavobacteriales; family Flavobacteriaceae; genus Yeosuana. The sequence continues at coordinate 33,834 of CAXBJF010000009.1, forward strand.
TTATAGAAACTAATCCCGATAGCTATCGGAAGCAGGGTTTTAACCTATAACTAGATAATAAACGCTTATTCGAGTCAAAATAATAATTATGGCGTTCATTTCCTGAACGCTTTTTTATGTCTTATATTTATCTTTTATAATTATATATGTGTAAACAATCATACCTTTTATTTATTCTAACTATTTCATTATTAAACTGTAATAGTCAATCGTCAAAAGAAATGACCCATAAATACACCAATAATCTAATTAACGAAACAAGTCCTTATCTATTACAGCATGCTCACAATCCTGTAAACTGGAATGCATGGAATAAAAAAACGCTTTCTGAAGCGGTAAAAGAAAATAAACTTATGCTTATAAGTGTTGGGTATTCTGCCTGTCATTGGTGCCATGTCATGGAACATGAAAGTTTTGAAGACAGCCTGGTTGCTCAAGTTATGAATTCTAATTTTATAAATATTAAAGTTGATAGAGAAGAACGACCAGATGTGGATCAAGTATATATGAGTGCGGTTCAGCTTATGACGGGTAGTGGCGGTTGGCCAATGAATGTTATTGCATTGCCAGATGGCAGACCTGTTTGGGGCGGAACCTATTTTAAAAAAGAGCAATGGATAAGTGCTTTAACCCAGATTTCAACCCTTTATAAAGAAGATCCAAAAAAACTTTATGAATATGCAGATAAACTTGAACATGGTATAAAATCTATGGATGTTGTGCACTTAAATACAGACGAACCTGTTTTTAAAAAGGCCTTTATAGATGATGCTGTAAAAATTTGGTCTAAACAATTTGATAATACAGATGGTGGTTTGAGCAGAGCACCAAAATTTATGATGCCTAATAACTATCACTTTTTATTGAGATATGCCTATCAAACCAACAACCAAAACTTAGCTGATTTTGTGAATTTAACCTTGAAAAAAATGGCATATGGTGGTGTTTATGATCAAATTGGCGGAGGCTTTTCAAGGTATTCCGTAGATACAAAATGGCATGTGCCCCATTTTGAAAAAATGCTTTATGACAACGGTCAATTAGTAAGTTTATATGCCGATGCCTATCTTATTTCAAAAAATGAATTATACAAAGATATTGTGACCCAAACACTGCAATATATTAAACGTGAAATGACCACAGAAAATGGGGCGTTTTATTCGTCTTTAGATGCTGATAGTAATTCTCCAGAGGGCAAACTTGAAGAAGGCGCTTTTTATGTTTGGCAAAAAGATGAGCTTAAAAAAATACTGAAAAATGATTATGATATTTTCTCTGATTACTATAATATTAATAATTACGGACATTGGGAACATGATAATTATGTATTAATCAGAAAAGAGGATGATGCTGTCATTTTAAAAAAATATGATCTAACTGAAGAGTCATTAGCAAAAAAGAAGAAATCATGGGAAGATTTATTACTATCTATTAGAGATAACAGGCCAAAACCAAGATTGGATGACAAAACTTTAACCTCATGGAATGCCATTATGCTAAAAGGATATGTTGATGCCTATAGAGTCTTTGAAAATAAAGATTATTTAGATGCTGCCATTAAAAATGCTTCATTTATAATTAATTATCAATTACGGGAAGACGGTGGTTTAAATCATAATTTTAAAAACGGAAAAAGCACTATTAACGGGTATCTTGAAGATTATGCAACAACTATTGATGCCTTTATGGCACTTTATGAAAATACGCTGGATGAAAAGTGGCTTATAACAGCAAGAAATTTAGCCAATTACACATTTGATCATTTTTATGATGACCGTAGTAAGATGTTCTTTTTTACTTCAAATAACGACCAATCTTTGGTTTCAAGAAGCATTGAATACCGTGATAATGTAATTCCTGCGAGTAATTCTATCATGGCGAAAAATTTGTTTAAATTATCACATTATTTTGATAACGAACATTTTAGAAAAACAGCCGTTACTATGTTGAATAATGTAAAACCGGAAATACAGGATTATGCATCTGGTTATTCCAATTGGCTGGATTTAATGTTAAATTACACACAACCGTATTATGAAGTGGTCATTGTAGGAACGAATGCTAAACAAAAAATAGCTGCATTAAATCAAACTTACATCCCAAATAAACTTATTGCTGGAAGTACATCTGAAAACGCGTTGCCATTATTAGAAAATAGGTTCAACCCTACTGAAACACTTATTTATGTATGTGTAAATAGCGCTTGTAAATTACCAGTAACAAAAATTGATAATGCCATAAAATTATTAAAAGAATGAGCGTTTTAACAATCTTTTTAATCGCCCTAGTTGCATTTGAACATGTCTATTTTTTAATTTTAGAAATGTTTTATTGGACCAAACCAAAAGGCATGAAAGCCTTCAAATTAAAATCAAAAGAGTTTGCTGAAGAAACTAAAGTACTGGCGGCAAACCAAGGTTTATATAATGGGTTTTTAGCAGCTGGATTAATCTTTTCAATCGTTCAAAAAGATTTAAAAATTGCTATATTCTTTCTTATTTGTGTGACTATTGCCGGAATTTATGGATCATACTCCACAAAGCAAATAAAACTGTTTTATATACAAGCGGTTCCTGCTATTTTAGCTTTAATTTTTACTTTGCTGTAATTTGATCGAATAGAAACACATTACACTTTGTTAAATATTAAATAATAAAAATTATGAATTTAGAAAGCTTATTAAATACAATTTATAAATTGATTATGTTATATGGCCCTAAACTTTTATTAGCAGTTGTAATATGGCTTATAGGTTCATGGGCAATCAAAATGACTCTTAAAGGTTTGAGAAAAACCATGGAAAATAGGGACTACGATGTCAGTTTGAAAAAGTTTTTATTAAACTTACTGCACTGGTCTTTAAAAATTGTTTTGGCCGTTGTAGTACTTGGAACTGTTGGAATTGAAACCACATCTTTTGCTGCTATACTGGCATCTTTTGGTTTAGCCCTTGGACTTGCCTTACAGGGCTCACTTGGTAATTTTGCCGGTGGCGTATTAATTATGATTTTTAAACCATTTAAAATAGGCGATTTAATTGAGGCTCAAGGTCAAACTGGAACTGTCAAACAAATTGAAATTTTCACAACTAGACTAACAGGGCTTTCCAATAAAGAAATTATTATGCCCAATGGAGCTTTATCTAATGGAAATATTGTTAATTATTCCACGGAAGGAACACGACGTGTAGATTTAATATTTGGTGTTGGTTATGATTCTGATATAAAAAAAACAAAAGAGATACTTATGCGTGTTTTAACTTCTCATCCTAAAGTTTTAAAAGATCCTGCACCTACTGTTAATGTGCTGGAACTCGCAGATAGCTCTATAAATTTGGCGGTGCGCCCTTGGTGCAAGACTCCTGATTATTGGACCGTATATTTTGAAATCACTGAAAACACAAAAGCAGCACTTGATACCGCTGGAATAGAAATACCGTATCCGCACCAAGTTGAAATAAGAAAACAAGGTTAAGATTTGGGCTTTAAAGCAACAAAATCTTTTAAATAATAAGGTTCAAAATAAGCAACATCTTCAAAGTTGTTTATTTTGTATTTATTGTAGGCCAATGAACTCATTTCCTTAGACGACGGTAATTTGTCTTCAATAAATACAGCATTTCTGTGAGATATTAACGTTTTGGTTTTTTCAACACCATTGCCAATAAAAAAAACGTTTCCCTGCTCTAAATAGGTATTAAATGAAGATTCATTTAAAATTTGTGCTTCAGTTTCTCTTATTTGATTATACTTAAAATCAAAAACCCCTGAATACACTTCCATACGTCTGGCGTCCAACATTGGTACAATAAAGCCTTCTGTACAAGTAACTTGATGCGATAAGGCTTCTAAGGTTGATACAGAAATTAATGGCTTATCCAATGCAAAACAAAGCCCTTTAGCCGCAGACACCCCAATACGCAAACCTGTGTATGAACCTGGTCCTTTACTAATAGCAATGGCATCCAATTCATGAATATCAATGCCTGCTTCTTTAATTACCTTATCAATGTAAATATGAAGTCTTTCAGCGTGAGAATAATTTTTGTCATGATCTTCCTTTAGGGACAACGTTTTCCCATCTTTAGAAATAGAAACGGAACAATTTGTTGTAGCAGTTTCTAAATTAAGAATTATAGCCAAAATAACATTGTTTTAATCATTGGTTGATTTTTCCTTACTGCTCTCCTTTTTTATTTCAACTTTATCGCCACTTTTAAGCGTTTTAGTTACCATATTATACGGGCCAGTTATCACCTCATCCCCTTCATTTAATCCTGAAGTTATTTCAATATTTGTATCATCCTGAATACCGGTTTTCACTACACGAAGCTCTGCAACATCTCCTTTTTTTATGAAAACGCATTCAAATTTCTCTTCATTTTCTTTAGCAACATCAGCAACTTCCTTTCTTGCATTTTCTTTAGTTGACGATGTATCTGTTTTAATAACAATGGCGCTTATGGGTGCATACAACGTGTTTTTACTTATTGCAGTTATGATGTCAACCGTGGCAGTCATTCCTGGCCTAAAAGGTGAGTAATGTCCTGGTTTTCCTTTCAATAAATCTTTAAATGATTCTTCTAGAATTCTAACTTTTACTTTAAAATTAGTGACTTGATCTGCAGATAAAACCCCATCAGCCGAATTTGAAATTTCAGTAACAATCCCCTTAAACTCTTTTTTAAGATAGGCATCAACCTCAACATTTGTAGAATCACCAATGTGTACTTTAACAATGTCATTTTCATTAACGTCCACTTCAACTTCCATTTGATTTAAATTGGCAATTCGCATGATTTCAGTTCCCATGAATTGTTGGGTTCCAAGAACACGATTTCCAATTTCTGCATCCAGTTTTGATATGGTTCCAGACATGGGAGCAAACACCGTAGTTCTATCTAAATAGTTTTGTGCTTCATTTACAGAAGCCAATGAACTTTGAACTACAAAATATGAAGATTTTCTATTGGCTTCAGCTATTTCATAAGATGAAACCACTTTATCCCAATCTGCTTTAGAAATAATTCCTTTTTCAAATAGTGTTAAATTCCTTTCATAATTGGCCTTAGTTTCTTTGAGTGATGCATCTGCCTGACTTAATCCAGCTTTCACATTTTGAAGTGTTGCTTGTGCTCGGTTTAAACTGGATTTATAAATATCTGGATTTATACGAAGTAAAAGGTCTCCCTTTTGCACTTGTTGCCCTTCAACAACATTAAGTTCAATAATTTCCCCTGAAACGTCACTGGTAATTGAAACTTCAACTTCTGGTTGAATTTTACCAGTAGCTGAAACAGTTTCAATAATTTTTAATCTTTCAATTTTTTTAGTTTCAACCTCTTTAAAGTTACCACTTTTACCAAACCAGCCAGCCTTTTTTCCACCAATTAAAACAATCAGTAGAACAATGGTAATTGATAGTATTATTACAAGTGTTTTCTTACTCATTTTTATTAATTTATATCTGTTATGGGAATTCCAAAATAGAATTCCAAAACTTTAATCTTAAATATATAATCGTATTTGGTGCGAATTACTTCGCTTTGCGCAACCTCATATCTATTTAATGATTGACTATAATCAAATGCGTTTAATAAACCTACATTATAACGCTCTTTTGAATAATTGAAGGCTTCTTCTCTGGCATCCAATGTTTTGTTTGCTGCTTCATAAGCTTTTAAAGCGCCTTTTGTGTCGTTATAAGCCTGATAGACTTTTGTTTCAAGGTCAAGACTTGCCTGCTCCAATTGGTTTTTGGAACGTTCTAAACCAACTTTCCTTCGTTTTACTTCATTTCCTAAAGAAAATTTATTGAAAATGGGAATGCTCAATCTCAGCCCTATATTGTGGCTTTTATTATCTGTCATTTGGGTTTCAAAATCGGGAGTGTCAAACAAGCCTGATGTAAAATAATTGGAACTGAAACTATAAGACACCGCCAACGTGGGTTGCAAAGCCCCTTTAGCGACTTTTAAATCAACCTCGGCAATTTTTGTGTTTGTTTCGGCCAATTTTATTTGGTTACGTGTTTCTTTAGCTTTGGCTATAATCAGACTAGGGGATTCATTTAATATTCTGGTAAGTGGTACGTTATAATCTATATCAATAATATCAAAATTCTCATAATCTTCAATCAATAATGTTTGAGCCAATTGGATTTTGGAAATTATAATGGCATTTTCAGCATTCACGATTTGCTGTTCTTGGGTGGCAACAGTGGCTTGAATTTCCAGCACATCTCCCTTTGGCAATGAACCGGCCTCAACCAACTCTTTAGTCCTATCTAATTCTTGTTTGGATACTTCAATTTGCGTCTGTAATGTTTTTAACTGTTCTTTATTGAACAGTATCTGTAAAAATGAATTGGCCACAAACAGTGAAATATCGTCTTTCATGTTGTCCAATTGATATTTTGATGCCAAAATAGCTAAATTAGATCGGTACAATTGATTGATGTTGCGCAGCCCATCATATAAATTTAAATTGGAACTAATACTTCCCGCAAGGTTTTTGGTTGTAGCGGTCACCGCACTAAAAGTTACAGGATCTTGGCTCAAACCAATACTCCAACTATTGGAAGCAGATGCATTAAAGGACGGTAAAAAGTTACCAATGGCATCTTTTTTATTAATCTCGGATGTTTTTAAATCCAATTCTGATTGCTTAACTGAAATATTGTTTTCTAGAGCATAATCCACACATGCCCTAAGCGTCCATTGTTTGTCTTGAGCGCTCAAATTGATGGTAAATAAAACCGATAATATGATGATTGCTTTTTTCATGATTTAAATATAGGTCTACGTAAATGTTAAAGTGTTACAAATAAATTAAATATTATTGAGCATAACTTGGTGTACCTTGTAGTTGATTCCAGACTTTAATTTTATCAGACTTGGTAACGCCACTTTTTACTTCTACAAAGATTCCATCACTAATACCAAGTTTTAAACCTCTACGTTCAAATTTTTGATTGCCTACTTCTACCTCAACATAAGGCTGTTTTGTGTCGCGATCATATTGGACCAGGGCTTCCCTGATGGCCAAAACGTTTTCGGCTTTATCAAGAATAATAGACGCATTGGCACTCAAACCAGCCCTAATAAACGTTGAATCAATGGATTTAATACTCCCTTTGATTTCAAACTGAATGGCGCCGTTTTCTGCTTCTCCTTTTGGTGCTATGTAATCCAACACCGCATCAAATTTTTTGTTTTCAATGGCGCCCACCGTAATTTCAAGGGGCAGTTGTTCTTTAATTTTCCCCACTTCACTCTCATCCACTTTTCCTTCAAAAATCATTTTATTGACATCAGCTAACGAGGCTATTGAGGTACCTTCATTAAAATTATTGGCTTCAATGACCTGATTACCTACTTTAACGGGAACGTCTAAAACCATCCCAGAAATGGTTGCACGAACTTGTGTTTGGGCAATTTTACCTAAACCACTTGTAGTTCCTGTTTTAATAATGTCATAGTTTTGTGACACAGAGGTTAAATTTATTTGTGCTTGTTCCACACTTTGCTTTGCTTGTAAATAGGTGTTCTTTATGCCTTCAAATTCATTTTCTGAAATAACACCTTTTTCAAAGAGTGCTTTCTGGCGATTGTAATTGGCCTCTTCGGTTTTAAAGTTGATTTTAGCGGTTTCAAGGGCGGTTTTACTACTTGCTATGCTATTTTTCGCACTGGTTAAGGACGACACATTTGGAATTACCCTTATTTGGGCTATTAAATCCCCCGACTTAATGTATTCACCGGCTTCAATATAAATATCCTGGATAACCCCCGACACATTAGGTTTTATGAGCACTTCTTCTTTTGGAACAATATTTCCTGTGGCCATGGTTTTTACAACTATGGTCTGTTCACTTGGTGATTCTGTAGCGTAGGTTATTGGATCCTCCTGGTTCTTTTGCCATAAATAAATCAATGCCGTAGCAAAAGAAGCTACAATTACAACTAATAGGATGACTGTTCTGGTTCTTTTCATTTTTTGTGATTATATTTAATTTATTCTATTCTTAATGCGTCAACTGGTTTCATTTTAGTGGCACTATTAGCCGGAATTAAACCTGCTAAAACTCCTGAAACAACTAATATAATGAGTGCCGTAAATACCACGGTCATACTCACACTTGGGTTTACAAAATTTTCTACAGGGCCACTTAAATCCAATAGGTAATTCATGAGCCATATAACGCCTGCTGCAAACGAAATACCTACCATTCCTGACATAATGGTCAATATAAGGCTCTCTTGAAGAATCTGGGCTTTCACTACCCATGGAGTTGCCCCCAAGGCTCTTCTAATGCCAATTTCCTTGGTGCGTTCTTTAACTACAATAAGCATGATATTGCTGATGCCAATAATTCCAGACATGAGTATTAAAGCGCCCACAAAATAACCAACAAAGGTTAAGATGCTAAAAAGTCCATTTACTCTTGCGTAATCTTCAGAAATATCACGATACCCAAATGCTGCATCATCATCTGGATGCACCGTATGCCTTGTTTTTAATATGTTTAGGATTCTAGGTTTCAAACTGGTTATATTAACCTCATCGAATGCGGTTAATCCCATCCAGCCAACCTTATCACCGAAATTAAACACTTGACCAAATGTTGAAAAAGGCGTAATGATAGTGTTCACTTCTTCTTCTTGGTCTCCTCGGCTCTTGCTGTACTTAAAAACCCCAATGACCATAAAATTAACTCCATTGATTTTGAGGTATGATCCTATGATTTCCTCGTCTTTTTTATACAATGATTTCTCAACACCTGTCCCGACAACACAAACTTTGCGTTTTTCATTTAAATCAGATTGACTTATGAATCGGCCTTGAAGGATATCCATGGGGTTTTGTTTGATATAATCAGGTACATGCGCTTCTACCTGAAACGCACCTGTCTCACTTCCCCTAGTGACATTGTTAGCTCCCATATAGCCTCCCAATCTGTTTTGAGGAGAGACATATTCAATTTCTGGTATTTGTTCCTTTATGGCCTTGACATCATCCAAATCAAGGTCGAACCTTCTTCTTTTTGGCAAGCCCTTATACGGCATGGTTGTTCCCCTAACATAAACAAAAGAAGAGTTTGCTGCAAAATTACCAAAACTTGACTCAACTCCTTTTTGGAGCCCATTGGTAAGTGCCAATAATAGAACCAAAATAGCAATACCCCAAAATACGCCAAATGCCGTTAAAAACGTTCTAAACTTATTCGCATTTAGAGCCTCCAAAATTTCGTCCCATCTCTCCTTGTTAAACATGTTATTCGTCTCTTAAAGCTATTATAGGTTTGATTTTTGCAGCTCTGTATGCTGGGAAAAAACCGGCAAATGCTCCTGCCAATACTAAAATAAATACGGTGGTTAATGCCGTATTAAAATCTACTTGAGGGTATTTAATGTAATCATTTTTGATAAGCGGCCCCACGACTTCCAATAAGGCCAATCCCAGAATGAGTCCGAACATCCCAGAAAACATGGTTACAAAAATGGCCTCTTGCATGATCATTCCAACAATGGATAATGGTTGGGCCCCCAATGCTTTTCTGATACCAATTTCCTTGGTGCGCTCTTTAACAATAATAAGCATAATATTACCAACACCTACAACACCTGCTATGATGGTGCCTATTCCCACAAACCAAAATATAAGCTTAATGGCATCGATCAAGGAATAATATTTTTGGGCCTCTTCTAAATTATTGTTGACCCTGATTGCCCCGAGGTCATTTGGCGCCACCGTATGCATTTGTTTTAAATCTGATTCAATGGCCAATGCAATATTTTGCGAAAGTTCAACGCCTTGATCAAAATTTTTAGGCATTTTAACGGTATAGCTCATATTGTTGATTCTATCAGCACCGTTAAAGGATTTTTGGGCAGTTGTAAGCGGAATATAAATTTGACTTTCAGAATCTTCACCTCCCGGGTCGTAGTATAGACCAATAATCTTAAAATTTATTCCAAAAATAGAAATATATTTTCCTATTGGGTCTTCATCTTTAAATAAGTCAAGTTTTATTTTATTGCCTATAACAGCTACTTTACTTGAATTATCCAAATCGGATTCATTAATAAACCGGCCTTCCCCTATATCTGAATTTTCTATAAACTGATAATCTGGCAAGGAGCCCCAAACACGGTAGTTGTTGGATTCCTTTCCATAATTAACAAGCGTTCTCCATATCATATAATTTGCAGACTTATATTCTAAAAACTCTGCATACTCATTGGATATCTTATTGAAATCCTGGTTTTTAAGTTGAATACGTCTTCCTGGATTTAAGCCTTTGTATTCTTTTGTGGTTCTTCTTGTCCAAATATTAATTTGATTGGTAGCGTCTTTTTCAAATTGCGCCTTAACGCCATTCTGGATTCCAGAACTGAACCCTAATAAAATAACCAAAATAAAAATACCAGAGGCCACAGAAAGCCCTGTCAGTAACGTTTGTAATTTGTTTTTTCTTAAGGTTTCAAATATCTCTTGCCAACGCTCTATATCAAACATATACTGAGGCTCTAACTTGTTCTACGGGACTGTCATCAATAATAAGTCCATCTTTAATATGTACAATACGCTTGGTCATTTGGGCAATATCATGCTCATGGGTCACTATTAAAATGGTTTTTCCTTCGTCATTAATCCCTTGTATTAACTCCATAACCTCTTGAGATGTTTTAGAATCCAAGGCGCCTGTTGGTTCATCAGCCAACAATACTTTAGGATTACTTGCCAAGGCTCTTGCTATGGCAACACGCTGTTTTTGACCTCCTGACAACTCACTGGGCAAATGACTTAACCATGGGGTCAACCCCACTTTTTCAAGATAGTACTCCGCTTTCTCAATGCGCTCTTTACGTTTGATACCTTGATAGTACAAGGGCAGGGCAACATTGTCCAACGCCGATTTATAATTGATGAGGTTAAAGGACTGGAAAACAAATCCTAAAAATTTATTTCGATAGTTTGCTGCAACTTTTTCATTTAAATTTTTAATGGGAACACCGTCTAAACTATAGGAACCAGAATCTGCTTCGTCTAAGATACCAATAATATTTAACAAGGTAGATTTACCGGAACCTGAAGATCCCATGATAGAAACCATTTCACCTTCCTTAACATTGAAATTAATTCCCTTTAAAACATGAAGGGAATTGCTTCCCATATCGTAGGATTTATGCAAATCTTTTATTTCTATCATATACTTTGATGGTTATTTTGTAAAATTAGTCAAAACAATATCCAATATATCTTAAGAAATTGTTAAGGCATAAATTCAACCCATTAAATAAGACTGTTTTAAACAAGAAATGTTACAAGAAAAAAGCACTTTACTGCTTTTTTACACGAAAAAACTTTTTATAAATCAAAACCCCAATTCCAGCAATAAGAATGTATGGAATTGCCATTAAATAAATAATACCATTATTGATCTCTGCCCCTGTATTTTGCCCTTCTTCATTTTCAAGGACTGCCCTGCACATAGCACATTGAGCCTCTGCTGGTAAAGACATAAAACATAGTAAAACTAATATGATATAGACTCTGTTTTTATACATAATATGGTGAAATCATGATGTAAACAATGACACCAGTTATAGCAACATATAACCATAATGGAAATGTTATTTTTGCAATTTTTTTATGTTTTTCAATATTATTTGTAATGGCTCTGACATACGTAATTAACACAAAAGGAATCACAGTTACAGACATTACAATATGGGTTATTAAAACAAAAAAGTATATATATTTAATAATCCCTTCTCCTCCAAATTTAGTGGAATTGCTCGTCATATGATAGGCCACGTACATAAGCAAAAACAGTACCGAAAGCAGTATTGCAAATTTCATTAATTTTTCGTGATTTGCCCTGTTTCCTTTTTTAATTTGAACTACAGCAATAATTAACACTATAGCGGTAACGCCATTTACAGAAGCATATATTGGCGGTAAAAAGGTTAAGGGTTCAACCTGAAAACCAAGTTCACGTAAATTAACCCCAAACAATAAGGTCACTACTAAAGGAACTACTACAGACAAAATAACAATCCATTTATTGTACTTTTTATCAGACTGAAGTTTGGTTGGTGCCATTATTCCTTTAATAGTTTAGCAATATCTTCTTTTAATATGGTTATTTCTTCCGACATTCCCTCATCATCAACTTTTTCAGTCTGAGAAATCATCCCATTATAAAAAATAATTGGATTGCCGTTTACAACTCTTGAACGTATAAATCCGTTTTTATCAATAAGAGCAAAATTACCAGAATGTTCAAAACCACCCTCCACCGATTCTTCTTTGGCAGTGTATAAATTAAACCCTTGGTTTGCTAATTTGTAAATAGCATCTTGATCTCCAGTCATTAAATTCCAATAAGGATTTGAAACACCGTATTTTTCAGCATATGCTTTTAAAACTTCAGGCGTATCATGTTCTGGATTTATAGTGAATGAAGCAACCCCAAAATTTTTATAATCTTTAAATGAATTCTGTATTTGAATAAGATTCGCATTCATTCTTGGACAAATAGTTGGGCAAGTGGTAAAAAAGAATTCAACAATATAAACCATGTCTTTATAATCATCATTGGAAATAATTTTACCGTCTTGATTTATAAAACTAAAATGAGGCACCTGTTTTGGCTCCCCATTAATTTCAATAAATGCCAAATCTGAAAGCTTGATGTTATTTTCTCCAGCAAAATCACTTCTGCTCTCATTTCTGGTTACATCATGATTTTTAATTCTATCTATTATTTTTGGTATAAAATAGATACCAAATACTAATATAATAAATGAAATACCTATATATGAATAATTAGTCTTCTTCATGTTTTCCTTTTAAATCATTGGCTCTTCTTGTTGAAGAATCAAAATTACCTTTTCTTTTTTGTCTATATTCTGTAAATAAAATGCGCACATCTTCACTCATTTTATTTTTAATTTCTGCAACATCAATACAATCATATTCACTCAAACCGTAAACTGGTTTATTGGTTACAATTTCATTATCTGTTCTATCATCAATTCTGCCACGCTGAAATAAATCTTTGTCAATAATAAAAACCGAATTAGTTGCTAAATTTGAATCTAGCTGCGTTTTACTTTTCAAACTATTAAATACTTTTTGAATATCTTGAGGGTTTCCATAAGCAAAATGCCAAAACCGAATATTTTCATAAGCATTAATTTCTTTCTTAAGTTGCTCTGTTACATCTTGAGTTCCGTTAGGAACAACTAGGACTATTTGAAATTTTTTAAAGCCTTTAAATTTATCATATACCAATTCTTTCAAATTTAAAGCAGATGTAACATGATCCATAGGTTTTTCACCTAAAAAACCAAGCACGGTAATATGACCTTTTAAAAGAATGTCTTTACCCGAATCTGAAGTAAATTGTTGCAAATCTGAAACAGATTCATTTATAATATCCAATGGTTTATAATGATGCGTTGCCGGATATAAAAACAACAAAAATGTTACAGGAAGTAAGAATAAAATTCCTAAAACTACATATCGTTTTACTTTTATCAAATTCACTTAGTCAGGCTCTTTATATATTCTTTCAATTAAGTACAAAAATAAAAAAAGGTGGTTTAATAAACCACCTTGTACGTATCATTTAACACAGTTATATGTATATTATAATTTTAAAAATCTGTTTTCAGATATCCAGAAGAATAAACATCATGAACATATCCTCCTTCTTGTAATAAAATAAAAAGTAAATAGAGTATTAAGAAAATAGCTGTCCATACCACCATGCGTCTTAAACTAGCTGTTTCATCTCTCATGTGCATAAAATCCCATGTAATGTAATAAGCTTTTGCAATTGTTAAAATAATGAAAATCCAGTTTAGTGTTTTCATTCCTAAAAAATGAAACATTAAAGATTCTGGTTTAATAATACCCAGTGCAACCTCAACTGAGGTGATAATAGTAAGTAAAACTAAGACTCCCCAAATTTTTTGGGTGTTCGATTTGAACTTAATTAATCCTCTTAATATTTCTAATTTATGCGCGTGTGCCATTTCTAATTATATTAATTTAATTAAACCAGGTAGAAGAAGGTAAATACAAATACCCAAACTAAATCTACAAAGTGCCAATACAATCCAACTTTTTCAACCATCTCATAACTCTTACGTTTTTCATAAGTTCCTAAAATAACATTAAAGAAAATAATGATATTGATGATGACACCAGAAAAAACGTGAAACCCGTGAAACCCGGTTATAAAAAAGAAAAAATCTGCAAATAATGGAATTCCGTATTCATTCTCTTGCAAGTTAGCGCCTTCAACAATATGCTTTCCATTAGTTTTTAATTGCTTTAAAGATGCTTCTCTTGAAAGTATTGTTTTATGGCCATGTTCATTAATGTCTTGTGTTCTTACTAAAACATCATCATGTGATTCTAATCCATTAATAACATCAGTCATTGAATAACTTGGTAATGAACCTTCTTTTTGATACCAGGTCCCTTCACTTCTGTTTAAACGAACACGCTCGGTAGGAGCTGCCACAACAAAATCTCTTAATGCCACTCGGTGACCATCAGTATCCACAAACTGCAAAATATTGCCACCTTTTGTTTGAATGGCCCCATAATCACCAGTAATAAATGTTTTCCATTCCCATGCTTGAGAGCCGACAAATATTAAACCTCCTATAATGGTTAATAACATATATAGGGTTACTTTGGATTTATTTAAATGATGACCCGCATCAACGGCAAGGACCATGGTTACGGACGACATAATCAATATAAACGTCATGAACGCCACATAAATCATTGGTAAATTTTGTCCGTGTAAAAACGGCACGTGTGTAAACACCTCATCAGCAATGGGCCATGATTCTATAAACTTAAATCGTGAAAACCCATAGGCTGCTAAAAACCCAGAGAATGTTAAAGCATCAGAAACAATGAAAAACCACATCATCATTTTGCCGTAACTCGCATTCATTGGTTTGTTACCGCCTCCCCAAGCTTTTCCTTCTGTTCCAGTATTTACAACTGTAGTACTCATACGTAGTATTTTGTTTTAAAAAGTTGCACAAAAATAATCATTTTATTTATCTAGAAAAATATACTAGTCTAAAATTCAAAAAACACATAAATAATGTAAATATAATTCAAAAGAATTACCAAAAACCCTTATCTACTTTATCTTACGAAATATAAAAACAAAAAAAGATAAATCCAAAGTATATCAATAAAATGCCAGAATGTGGCCGCAAGTTCAAATCCGAGCATATTAGATGACTGATACTTTTGTTTAAAATGATTATAAATTACAACCAATAAACAAATTAAACCGACAACTACGTGTAAAATATGCACCATGGCTATTAAATAAATATAACTCATGGTCACATTACTGGTAGGTCCAGTGAAATTATAACCTTGATCAATAATTTGTTGAAATCCCGAAAACTGATTATAGATAAAAAATACGCCTAATGCTAAGGTTGCCAAAAGCCATAAGGTGGTAGCTTTTCTGTTTTCATGTTTTAAAGCTCTTTTTGCAAGAATAAATGAAAAACTGCTTAATATAATTACCACCGTACTTATTGCAAATGAATTGGGTAATTGAAAATCTTTTAACCAATCTGGCCTTGAACTACTGACAATAAATGCACTGGTCCATGCGGCAAAAGACATGATAAGTGAGATGATAGCAAACCAAAGTATCATTTTTTTTGCCCTTAAATTTTTTTCTTTAGTAGTTCCTTGAGTTAAATCCATGGTTATCTTATAAATTTATCAATTACATATACAATTTGAACAAGCGTTATATACAATACACTAATCAGCATAAGTTGTCTGGCAGCTTTTGTGGTCATTTTTTTAAATAACTCAATGGCATAAAACAACAATACAAGTCCTAAAACAAAAACAATACATGCTGCTATTACTGACAAATGCAATTTTCCTGTAAATCCAAAAACAGGTATAATCGATACTAAAATAGTCCAAATGGTGTACATAATAATTTGTACGGCTGTTCCTCTATCTTGTTTTCCTGTTGGCAGCATAAAAAACCCTCCTTTTTTGTAATCTTCAAATAAAAACCAGCCTATAGCCCAAAAATGTGGGAATTGCCAGAAAAATTGAAGCGCAAACAACGTACCGGGTTCAATACCAAAATCATTGGTTGCAGCTACCCAACCCAACATAAAAGGAATGGCTCCTGGAATGGCTCCTACAAATACAGATAAGGGTGTTTTTGTTTTTAATGGCGTATAAACACTGGTATAAATAAAAATGGAGATAGCCCCAAACATGGCTGTTTGTTTGTTTATGGAATATAGGATTATAATCCCTAATAAGGTGAAAACAGAAGCAATAATAAAAGCGGTATTCACAGACATTCTTCCGGCAGGAATTGGTCGGTTTTTTGTGCGATCCATTAGAGCATCTAGGTCTTTTTCAATAATTTGATTAAACGCATTGGAGGCACCCACCATAAAATACCCACCTAAAGCCAATAAAATAAGTGTTTTAAAATCTACGGTTTCAACACCTAACAAATACCCTGCAAGTGATGAAAACACAACACTTAATGAAAGACGCATTTTAGTGATTTCCTTAAAATCTGAAATTATAGTACTTGGTGATAATGAAGACTTGGTGATGCTCAATCTGTTATTCCGTTATGTTTTTATATTTGAGAGTGCAAAGATACTTTATTAATAAAATTAAGCAATGCTTTTTAAAGCTAAATTTATCATCATAAAATCTCGTATAAAAAGATTTTGTATTTTTAAAAATATTTGTTCATTTTTTATCTATGCGTCTGTTATAATGGCTTGTGCTCAAGATAACCAGGAAGTAACCATTGAAACGCAACAATTATCCAATACGGTGTATATGTTAACCGGTCAAGGTGGTAACATTGGCCTTTCTGTTGGAGATGATGGTGTTTTTATGATTGATGGCCAATACGCGAATTTAACGCCTAAAATTCTCGAAGCTATTAAAAAAATAAGTGATAAACCTATTCATTATCTTGTGAATACACATTGGCATGGTGATCACACCGGTGGCAATGAAAACCTTTCCAAACTTGGTGTAAATATTATAGCTCATGATAATGTTTATAAACGATTAAGTGAATCTACAAACGATAAACCTGCCAGCCTAAAAGGAGCACTTCCCATAATTACATTTAATGATAAGTTACATATTCATGTGAATGGTGAAGACGTGTTTGTTTTTCATGTAGATAATGCTCATACTGATGGTGATGCCTTATTATATTTTACTGAAAGCAATGTGCTTCATACGGGCGACACTTTTTTTAATCATCTTTACCCTTATATAGATTTGAATTCTGGCGGATCTGTTAATGGTTATATTGAAGCCGTAAAAAAAGCTTTGATGTTTACTGATTTTGAAACAAAAATAATTCCGGGTCATGGAAAATTATCTAACAAAAAGGAATATCTGTTTTTCTTAAGCATGCTTGAAACCCTTAAAACCAGTGTTTTAGCTGAAATTGCTGCCGGAAAAACGGAAGACCAAGTTGCCAATGACACCAATATCACAAAAACCTTTGATGAATTAGGGTATCGTTGGGCGTTTATAGATAGTGAAAAAATACGCAGAACGTTTTATAAGAGTTTGAAACATTAAAAATCAAAATACCAATTAAACAGATCGGTTCTTAAACCAATATTAAACCAAACCGTGCTGTTTTTAAAGGTGGTCGTTGTTTCTGCGTCCGGGTTAAAATTTCTATAAGTAATATCGGTAAAAAGTTTTAAGTTGGTTGCCGGATTTATCAGGTAACCTACTTGTAAATTTCCGTTAAATGTTTTGGTTTTTATGCCTTGACCAACCTTAACCCCTGAATCAAATGGTCTGTCATTATAATTTCTGTAGATGTCTCCACCATAACTAAAATCATCTATTCCGTTGTTAAAATCCAGTCCGCGAACCCCAAAAATAAGTTTAGCATCACCAAACCAACGCTTGTAGTGATAACGACCAATAAGAATTGCTTCACTAAAATTAGCGCCCCAAAGATGCGCCATGGACTGATTGTTATGTCCATAATTTAACACCATGGTATTATGTGAATAGGTGTAAGGTCGCGCCCTATTATATTCAAATTGAAGCAATAAATTTTCAACTTTAAATGCGTTGAAATATTTAACCCCTAATTGATAGCCATATTTATTTTTCCAACTTTTTTTACCACCTGTAATATCACTTATCGAAAATTCATCTAAAATAAACTGACTATATATATTCACATTATCATTTACCTTATATTTTCCTGAAGCACCAACAATGGCATTTCCAGCACCTTGGCCTGTTTCAAATTCAATGGCTCTATAAAATATTATGGGGTTTAGATAATTTACATCAAAACCCCTGTTATTGGTGTTGGTCCATATCACCGATTCAAATAAACCTATATTTAACCGTTTGGTGGCATTCCAGCTTAAATAATGATTTGCCATAAATTTGGTTAAAAATGCTTTATCAACAGTAGCTTCTGGCCTTACATCTTTTAACCACATCCATGTATTGGTGTATTTTATTTTCCAAAATGTAGTATTTATTTTTAAGAATGGATGTGGACTGGCAACATCACTTAACAACAATGATCTATATCCATCTCCTATAAAATTTTTGCCATGACCAAACTGTATATTAACAAACTTAGCTGGTGCGTATGATAAATAGGCTTCTGCTACCGGATAATCATAAGAATCTGTTTTAAAACGTTTTGCAATTCCGCGTCCGGGAATAATGGCCGGATCAGGGCCAAAGCCTTTTAAACTTTCTGAATATGCATTCACATATTGAGCAAACCTTCCCTGGCTTTCAAAAACAGAAACATAAAAATTAAACTTTTCTCCCAATCCACCTTGTACCAAAACACCTCGAGTATTGTTATATGTTGAGCTGAAATCTGCATCAAAATCTTTTCCAACTTCAAGATCAAAAATAGGATCTATGGTTAACCAATAGTCCTGCCCTTGTAATTGTATTAAATGCTCATCCCAAAGTTTTTTTCCAGCCCAAGCTGCAGATTGTTTGCTAAGTTTTTCATTTTCAGCTTTAATATCATAATACTTTGAAACGTCTTCATAAACAAAAGGTTTTGAAGCTGTGTGACTATTCGTCCCAACAAGATTCATATTTCTATCAAATTTTGAATAATCAAAATGAGTAAAAGGTATATTTAACTGACTTGAATATATTTTGTTTTCAAAAGGCTCCAATGTATTATTGATGTTTTCATATTCAGCTTTTGATAGTTTCTCTAATTGAGAAATCCCGTCCCCTTTTCTTAAATCAATAGTTTCAACCTTTTGATTTACTAATGGAATTTTAACAGGAATAGAATATTGTTTGAACGTTGGTTTACCATTATAAGTTCCGGGCATAATTTTTGGAAATTCAGCAAAGACACGTTTTATTTCATCCTTCAATTCATTAAACATGGCATCCACATAAATAACTTTAAATGTGCCAAATGCATCTACTTCAAATAAAACCATGATTTCGCCTTTATAATTTTCATCTTTAACCTTTTGTGGTACTTTAAAATTATTAAAGATTAATTCAAATACATTGTTATCAAAACAAGTTTGCAGATCTTGAATATCTGTATGATTACAATTAGAAAAAATAGGTGGCTTTTCAAAAAAAGAACCCTCTTGTGAAAACAGAGTGTATTGTACTAAAATCAAAAGCAGAACAAAGAGTCTCTTCATGGAAATATAATAAGAATGGTTTTAATGCAGAAAGATACTATATTTTTAATAATGCCACTATTAAAAATATAGTGTCAATTAAAATCATCTCTACATAATAAAAAAATCCCGTTACAATTATGTAACGGGATTTTATATTTAAAAATAAATTTCTTTAATCTTGAACTTGAAATACAATTGGTAAAGAGTAAGGAACTGTAACTGCTTTTCCACGTTGTTTGCCCGGTTGCATTTTAGGAAGCATTCCAATGACCCGAACGGCTTCTTTTTCTAATCCTGGGTGTGGTGCTCTTGCACGTATCCCTACAATATCACCATTCTTATCAATTTTGAAAATAACATTAATACGTTGTCTGCCAGATAATCCTAGTTCACTAGCTAACTCTGTATTAAACTTTTTATTTACAAAAGCAGCTATTTTATCTGACATACATTTTTTCTTTGCATCATTATTTCCGCCTTCACAACCTGGAAATACAGGTACGTTTTCAATAACGGCAAAAGGAACTTCAATATCTTCGTCAAAGTCTTCAACTTGAACATCAGCAACTTTAACAATTTCTTGTTCTTGATCTGACTCCGTTGATTCAATAACCGTTTCTTCAACGTCTTGCTCATCCTCAACTACCTCAATCACTTCCGGGGCTGCCGGTGGTGGTGGTGGTGGTGGTGGGGTTTGTAATTGCTCAGTAATTGGCACTTCTTCATCGTCAAGCGCGTCCATACTAACTTGTCCTATATCAATATTAGACTTATCGTATGATTTATAATTGATCGCATAATTTGTCAGAAACAACATTAAAGCTAAACCAATTGCGAAATAAAGTGAACTGTTACGCCCAACATTTGCTTTAGGATTTTTCTTAAGTTCCATATTTAATTGTTTTTGTGGATTGCTAAAATAACTATTTATTTATCAAAAAAACAAACGTTTATATTATTTTAATACATATTTGTTTTTAATACCAATGATTAATGATGCAACAACAGCGCCTAAGGTATTTGCAAACACATCTTGAATATCACTATCTCTCGTAGCCGTTAAGCTTCCTTGTAATACCTCAATAATTATACCAAAAACGATTGAAAATAATACAGCATAAATCAAAGCTTTTGTTTTATTCAATTTGAATTTATGAAAAAAAGTGCCATACCATAAAAAAGTAAGTATAAAATATGCCAAAGAATGAAATAGTTTATCTCCATTTGAAAAACCAACCACACTTAAACCACTAAGATTTATTAAACATACTATTGTAAGTGCAATAGAATAGCAAATAGTTATAAAAAGCGAATAGGTTTTAAGCACCTACCAAGGTTTTATAATCTGCCGACGATAAAAGATTATCAACTTGAGACAAATCTGAAACTTTCATTTTTATCATCCAACCATCACCATACGGGTCACTATTTACCTTTTCTGGCTCATCTTCTAAAGCAGTATTAAACTCAATAATTTCTCCAGATAACGGTAAAAATAAATCTGATACGGTTTTTACTGCTTCAACGGTTCCAAAAATCTCTTCGGCTTCCAAGGTTTCATCCACTGTTTCAACTTCAACATAGACAATATCCCCTAATTCGCTTTGCGCAAAATCTGTTATGCCAATGGTTGCAATATCACCATTAATCCTAATCCATTCGTGGTCTTTAGTATATTTTAATTCTGCCGGTATATTCATGTTCATCTTTTATTTGTTTTGCAAATGTATTTATTCAAAACTTGAATTCAAATACTTAATTGTTAATTTCCAAAATTATATCGAATAGTAAATCCTGAACGTATTGTTGTTTGTGGAAACGCCGTTGAAATGGCATATTCTGAAAATGAGTAATCAAAATAAAAAATTCCCGTTAAATTCTTACTAAATGCATAATCTGCCGAATATTTCAATCCCCAAATAGTTTGCCCTGATGTTACCTGATTGTTTTCTAAATCCAAATACCTAATGATGGTTTTATTATCCCTTACTGATACGTCTGCTTTCATATTTAAATCACTTACAATTCTTTTTTTAGGCCCAGCTAATTGGGACCGAATACGCACATCCTTTATGCGATATCCCAACCCAACTACATATTCTTTTCCTTGAATTTCAGTCATTAAATTATTGTCAAAACTCAGTGACAACAACCTGTCTTTTTTAATTTCTAAAAGAATTTTTACTGAACTTTTCATTTCAAAATCTATCCTTACAAGCGGACTAAACATTTCTGTTAAGTTAATATTGCTAAATAAGGTTTCGTTTTTATAATTTCCGGACTGATCTTTAACTGTTGTAGGTTGGTTATCATAATCTAAACTGAAATCAATTCCGGTATAATCTAAATTTGTCCTAAATTGATTTATGGTATATGTAGAACGGTATCCGTGTGTTAAAGAAAACCGTTTAAAACGTTTTTTAAACCACGCAAATTTCATTAATCCGGTATATTTAACATCCCAGTTTGGAATTGGCACATCCCTGAATGCACCAAGTTTTATACCGTTAGCATCACTTCCTGTATAAGCGGCCAAAAATGATGGGATAAGAACCGATTGATTGTTTTTCCCAAATCCCTTTGGATAACCTTCTGCATCAATGTTATTTGGATCATTTAAATCTACCCCATGTTCTTGGGCCAGCCTTTGCGCCACTTTTAATCTATTCGCCCTAAAATCATTAAAAGCTTGAGAACTGTTTTCATCACTTTTACCAAATGCCGTTTTTATCAAAACCGTAGATATATTAAAATTACCAAAGGTATTTGGTGTTAACGATTCATATTCATAGTCACCTGCATTAATATTAACCCGGTAATTTTCAGCGTAATTTTCATAATAGGATCTGTTTCCAATAAGATCAATCTTTAAATCATTTACAGGCTCTAAACTGGCAGACACATCTAATTGTTTGGTGTGTGTTTCTGTATATTGTTGATTAAATTCCGGGAAAACCGTTAACCATCCATTACGTGCCGCTAAATACCTAATATCACTTTGACTCCCAAATGTATAGCCAAAAGTAGGTTTTAGGGTTCCTATAAAACCAGGGGTTTGTAAATATCCAGGTAAAAATGTGCCATTGTTTTCAGAATAATTAAATTGAATTCTTTTGATGCTGGTTAAAATATCAACCCCAGCGTTTAATAATTTTGTTGTGCCTCTATTTTTACTTGTTACCAGGGGTTTTTTCTTTTGATTTGTGCCTGGAGGTGCTCCCGTAGTTCTTGATCTGACTTGAGTAACAGACTTTTTGGTTAATCCAATATACTTATACAACTTGTTCATATCAAGTGTTGTATTTAGGTTGTGTGTGTTGGCATTCTGAATGGTATTACCTAAATCATATGTTTGTCCGTCCAGCTCTAAATTGCCATATAAATCAGACCCTTTTTGCCATTGAAAATCACCACTGTATTGATAGGTTGCATTAATAAAACTTAGGGTAGGGATTTTATTTAACGGCAATTCATAAGTGATTCCTAATTGTTGTGACTGACGGTTTGGGTCTCCAAAATCAAGAAAACCATCCCATACATCTAATGTTGGATCCTGTTCCCCGTTAATAATATTATCTTTAAAATAGTTGCGAACAATATTATTGTTTGCAGCTGTAAAGTTTAACTGCAATGCTTTTGTGAGATTATAATTTATGGTATATTGAAAATCAAATGTGTAATTTCTTCTGAATAATTCTTCAATTCCAATATTATTGCCACCTAGCTCAACTTCTCTAAATTTTTGACTGTTAAATTGCCTATTAATATCTGTATTAATTGTGAAACTTGATGGTAATAAGTTAAAATTGAAATCCTTTAAAATCTTCCAATATTTCCCGGTAAACAACGAATCGTTTTTCTTAAAGGGTTCAATTGTAATTGGGTTAAAATTAAAAGCGTAGTTAGCTCCTACACGCAAAGTTTTGTCAATGGCTTTTTCAATTTCAAAATTCCGATGTTCCACTTTATTATAAGAATAATTTAAGGTGAGGTTTTCAACATCATAAAAACGGGGTGTAGCTTCGGTTGTTCTGTTTTTTCTAATTCCTATAAAATTAATGCTTTGCCTCTTGGTATAATCTTCAGACTGTCCTTTTATCTGTTCTTTTTCGGCATTTGAATTGGCCGCATCAAGTCTTGAATTTAAGGTAAGATCTTCATAATATTTATCGTACTTTGGGGTAATAAGTTCCTCGCTTTGTCCGTAATTAAATGGTATTTGAATACCCCATTTTTTAGGCAATAATTGGCCCACATTAACATTTGTTACAACATCATATTGCTTGACATCTTCAAGGCTACGTTGACTAGGACCTTGTTCTAAAGAGCCAAAACCAGAAGTGGTTTGTCTGCCGGTAGCACTTATATTCATAAAATCGGCCAAATTGGTATCCATGCTCACTACAGCAGCCCAACCACCTTCATTATCCATGTCTGATAAGCGAAGTTCATTAAACCAAACTCTTCCGCAGACATCATTTCTGTTGGTGCTGTTTTTTAAACCAACCATAAGTGTCCTAATATCACCAAAGTTCGGGTTTCCCTTAACGCCTATTCTGTGCTGACCAGCAACATAGTTGGTATATTGATTGCCCACAACCGGAACAGGTTCCCCATCAATCACATCATAAAACGTAGGGGCTTCATTAGTCAAGGTCCCATCTGAAATGCCCATAGCTTTTATTTTGGCCAACACATCAAGGGAAATATTTATTTCATTGTCCTTTGGCCAAAGTTCTTCCCTAGAAATTCCTGTGGAAACTTGTAAAGGAATTTCTATTTGGTAATAATTTTGAGTCAGGTCGTTCCCCATTCTTATAAAACCTACCAAATCATTATTTGATAAGGTGCCTGCGTCAACTTCTTCAGCATGCACGAACATTCTTAAACGTTTGTACTGGCGCATATCCAGGTTTATGTTTTTATAAACGGCTTTTGAATCTTCGGTTTCCAGGTTACAAACACTAACAACCAGTGATTGTTCATTTTGTTCTACCACTGTATTATTATTAAATAATTCTTCGGGTTCAATTCCCGGTGGTCTCTGGTAACTTCCTTCATTTTCAATGGTGCCAATTATACCAACCGTGAAATCGGTTTGGGGATCATCTGGTGAAGGATCATTCTTATCTAAGGCCTGTGCATAGCGTCTCCAATCACTTCTAACTAAATCAATGGTGCCAAAACGAAATACCGTGTTTTGAGTAAAATCCCTCAAATAAATCCTTGCAAAACGCACCGATCTTAAATCGGTAATGCCTCCAACAGCTGTAACGTGGCTTCCTTGAACTGGCACCCTGATTTGATACCATCTCACATCAACAATATCACCATTAGGAAGTGATCTTGGTCTGCTTTTGAAATCTTTTAAAAATCCTTTCAAAGGATTTGAAGCAGGGGTATTATCAAATTCGGCTTGTGTTTCAGGTAAATTCTGTCTGGTAATATCCAATGTATATTCAAAATAACTATCAATGGTATTCATGGTATTATCCCGATTGACATCCTCCACATCTGGTTGGGTATTGGTGCCCCTGTCAGTATTTGTAAATGTATCTGGGGTATTCCCTTCAACACCATTGTATTTTTTATAACGTTCAAAAATATTTCCTGTTGTGTTTAAAAAATAGGTGTAATCATCATTTGCGGGGTCATCACCAAAATTAGCACCAAATGCTGCAATTTCCTCATTATTATTATAACCATCATATCCAACATCTTGATTGGTTCTTTCTTGCCCTGTGGTGCCAAAGGCATAAATTAAAGATTGGTTTTGTGGCACTACGGTTCCCCAAGCTGTTACCGGCAACAATGATTTATCACCATCTTCTGGCAACCCGTTTTCAAATAATTTCCTTCCATCTTTAATAATGTCTTCTGAAATATTGCCAAGATTAAAAACCAATTTCCCGCCTGGGTTTGAGGGATTGTCTTGAAATGGGTCTTGCAACCAAAACTCAATATATTCCACATTGGCCTGCTCTAGATCTGTTGATGTTAATTGGCGCGTAATACCTGCCCAACTTTCTACAGGGTTATCTATAACCCCATCAGCAACAGAAGCCTCAAAATTATAAGGCCCTCTTTCTGAGGGAAAATAAGCTAAATCCAAGGTGTAAATTACAGCATTTTGCCCTTGTACTAAATCTCTTTCAGGGAATAGCTCATTAATAAAAACACGACTTGTATATAAATTTGAAATATCTTCATCTGTGACATCATTGGGTCTTTGACTGGTGTAAAAAATTGGGTCCACAGTGTACCAATTGAGTCGTGCTCTTTGATAACCGTTTTGAATGCCATTATCATCCTCATTAGGGTTTCCAGGAATATTAAGCCCTATTGGCCTGCTTGATAAAAACCAAGATTGTTGTGCTTTTAAATCAATGGCATTTTGAGAGCCTTCAAAATCATCAATATAGGATGTTGATTCACCGTTAAAATTTGTGCCTTTTGGAGCACCTGGTGCTAAATAGGCAAACTCACTTCTTACCGAAAGATTCGATTCAACATCTGTATCAATATTGGGCAATTTGTTCACGAGTCGTGTTAAAAAAGGGACTTTGGTTGAATAGTTCCCATTGAAGCCAAAAATGGTGTTATTGATGGGTTCTGTTCCGTAATTTGCTTTTTGTGTTATTGGGCGTTCATTTAAATTTAAAAGAGTAGCTCCTAACACAAAATCCTCATTAAATTGGTGCTCCACGTTCAAGCCTGTAAAACGTTTGGTTTGTTGCCCAAAAACCGCATTATTTTCGGTAGTTACTTGTATTGGGGTATTAGATGCTTTTAATGCTTCATCCAATATTTGAACCCGTCCTTGTTGATAATTAACGGTATAATCAATTCCTTCAACCAATACCCTACCGCCGGCAGTTACTTTAACTGAACCTCTTGGAACATTAAATGCGCCAATTGGGATCCCATCACCACTTTCAGATTTATAACGCCCTTTTAATTTGAACTTATTTTTTTCAATTTCATCTAATGCTGCTGTTTTAGTGCTTTTATAAAGCACATCATATACATATTTTGCTTGATTAGGGTTGTAAGTGGCATCATTATCATAATCTTCACTTGCATCAAGTGATAATTTATTAAAGAGGTAATTTCCAAAAGGCTCAATATTTGTAAATATTATTTTGCCATTTTGCGGAATGACTGTTATTCCCGGAACAAAATCAAAAAAACCATCACCATTGATTTGTGGGTCGTTATTAAAATTTAATTTATCTAAATTAAAAACTCTTAATAAAGGTATTTCTTGCAATGGACCTTCATTGGGTCCGGGCGTTGGAAAAGGAGTGCCTGCTACTGGTTGAATATAATTTAATGGTGAAGCTTCATTATAAAAAATATTTAATTTAAAATCGTCCGGACTTAATTGATAAGCGCCAGTATCATAAATATTCTTCATCATTAAGTTCCAAACAGGTTGACTCACGCTGGTAACACTACTTTTAAGTAATTTCAATATCAAATTACTATTAACAACATTGGTTACTTGCCCAGAGCCATTAGTTGTTATATCTGTAGCCTCTACTCCATCATTTGCAAATTCACCAACTTGATATACTTTGCCTCCAACTGTAAACTGAAATGCCACAGCCAAAACCTCATCATTGTTTAATCGTTGATTTAATGATATATAACCTAAATCTTTATTTAAAATAAATTCTTGCCCTTCAATTAACTTTCTGGCATTCTCTAATTTTGCGTAATCAAATCCTTCCTTAATATTTGAAACTAAAATACCTGATTGCACGGTTGCAACATCTCTAATAGATGGTGTTAATTGTGAGCCACCTCCACCAATATTTATTGGGTCAAAATCATTATTCGCATTATTTGGAAAGGCTCCTATTCCTACATTTACAAACCCTGCTGGAGGCGTTTGCAAACCAATAATATCAGATTCACCTAAATCTTGAAGCGCAACCACATTTCTAATATTATCAGTTCTATTCCCCCTGTTGGTTACCCACACTTCAAGCCTTGTTATTTGTAATCCTCCATTATTAAAATATGGATAGGTGGCTAGGGCTTTATCATATGTGTCTCTAAAATATTGAGCCAAAAAGAAGTGTCTGTTTTCATCATAATCTTTAATAAATAATTCAAATTCTTGTAAAGTCCCACCACCTTGTGCTACCACCGTACTTGCCTGAGATTTCTGCTCAGAAAACACGCCAGTCACTGTTGTTTTACCAAATTGCAATTGTGCTTTTACACCAAACAAACTTTGTGCTCCTGTAATTAAAGAGCTGTTTAAAGGCATGCTCACATTACCTACTTCTATTTTTTGAATGATATCATCCTCAGTAGGTGTATATTCCAATTTAATTAAATTTTGAAAATCAAAGGTTGATTGTGTATCATAATTGGCCGTAACTTGAAGCCTTGTTCCTACTTTCCCTATTAAACCAAGGCTAATACGTTGATTGAAATCAAAGGTGAAATTGCTTCTATTTCTGGGCGAAAAGGATGGGTTATCTTGTTTTGAAAATAAAACCCCCAAATCCATTTCAACTGACCCCTGTGGAATGACGTCAATGTTATTCCCACCAAAAATAGTTTCAAAAAAATCAGATTTTACATAAAACCCAGGCAATAAATTTTTTTGTTGATCTTCGGCCCCTGCTTTTTTACCATCAAAAGCATCGATTTTTTGTTGGTAATACGATCTTGAATTCTCCCTAGCCACCAATTCCTGAAACTCTTTTGGTGTTAGTATAATTGGATAATTAATATTAAAATTTCCAATCTTTTCTGTATAAATATATCTATCAATTATGGGGTCATACGTATATTTGGATTGAATGCTATCAGGGTTTGGCATTTTCATTTTACCAATGTTATACCCTGGAATAATGGAGTCTTGAACAGGTTCTTGAGACCAAACCGTCAACGAAAAAACAAATGCAAAAATTACGAATACGAATCTTTTAAACAATTTATTTGATGGTTGTTTGATAGTATTCAAAATTTAATTATAAATTTTTTAAAGCTTGCTTAATAATAGTTTCAACATCTGCATCAGGTTGGGAAATCAAAATTTTATCAATAACACGATCTGCTTGCTTCTTTACAAAACCAAGAACTTCTAAAGCAGATAACGCCTCATTTTTATTGGTATTGCCTTTAGAAACAGAATCTTCATCTATATCATAAATTTTTAATATTTTGTCTTTTAAATCAATAATAACTCGTTGTGCTGTTTTAGTTCCTATCCCTTTTATGGATTGAATTAAGGCCACATCACCTATTGCGATTCCTTCTTTTATTTGTTGCGGCGTTAATGAGGATAACATGGTCCGGGCAATATTGGCTCCAATACCGCTAACGGAAATCAATAACCTAAATATTTCCCGCTCTGTTAAAGACGAAAATCCATAAAGCGTATGAGAGTCTTCTTTAACTTGAAGATGCGTATATAATTTTAACAGTTCTTTATCCGGTATTTGAGAAAATGTATGTAATGAAATGTTAAGGATATAACCCACTCCATTACATTCAATAACAACATCTGTTGGATTTTTTTCAATAAGTTTCCCTTGAATATGTGTTATCATGTAAAATTGTTAGTTAACCTACCAAATGTAATAAATTTAATTGCATTATAATTTACTTGCTCTTTGACTTCTCCTGCTCCCATTTTTCTTTATTCTGTGCATCCACCACGGCTACGGCAGTCATATTAACAATTTCATCAACACTTGCTCCTAATTGAAGAATGTGCACTGGTTTTCTCATACCCATCATAATTGGGCCAATAGAATCTGCTTCATTCAATTCTTTTAGAAGTTTATAGGTGATATTGGCTGAATCAAGGTTGGGGAAAATTAAAGCATTCACTTTATTGCCTACAAGTTTTGAAAACGGAAAACGTTCGCGAAGCATCTCATCATTCAAAGCAAAATCCGTTTGTAATTCCCCATCAACAATCATGTCTGGATAATGGCGGTGTAAAAAGGACACTGCTTCTCTAACCTTTGTAGCATTTTCATGATTTGAAGATCCAAAGTTGGAGTATGAAATCATAGCCATTACTGGATCCATGCCAAACATTTTAATCACTTTGGAAGTCATTTGCGCAATTTTTGCTAAATCTTTGGATGTAGGATTAATGTTAATGGATGTGTCACTTAAAAAGATAGGGCCACGCTTGGTCATCATAATATTGGTGGTTGCAATCCTGGTGGCACCTGGAGCTAAACCAATAAGTTCCAACATAGGCTTTACCACTGAAGGATAGTTTCTGGAATACCCAGAAATTAAGGCATCGGCGTCACCTTCATTTACCATCATTGCTGCAAAATAGTTGCGCTCACGCATTAACCTCTGTGCAGAATAGTAGGTTACTCCTCTGCGCTTCCGCTGTCCCCAATACACCTTAGCATACTTGTTTTTTCGGCTATCCTCTTTTTCAGATTTTGGGTCTATAATGATAACATCCGGAGCATCGAATTCTATTTCGGCCATTAGTCTTTTAATGGTTTCTTTTCTTCCTAACAGAATTGGTGAAGCAATACCTTCATCATGCACAATTTGAGCTGCTTTAAGTACAGAAAGTTGATCACCTTCAGCAAACACTACTCGCTTAGGATTCAATTTAGCACGGTTGAATAATAACCTGACTATTTTATTATCTGAACCCATCCGTTCAAGAAGTGAATTTTTATATTTTTCCCAATCTAAAATAGGTTCTTTAGCTACTCCGCTTTCCATGGCGGCTTTGGCAACTGCCGGTGGAACTTCAGCAATTAATCGTGGATCAAAAGGTTTGGGTATAATATAATCCTTCCCAAAAGTTAAACGTGTTTCACCATAAGCAATATTGACTTGTTCAGGCACCGGTTCTTTAGCTAATCTTGCCAAGGCCTTCACAGCTGCCATTTTCATGGCTTCATTAATTTTGGTGGCTCTTACATCAAGAGCGCCTCTAAAAATATATGGAAAACCAAGTACATTATTTACCTGATTAGGATGATCACTTCGCCCTGTTGCCATAATAATATCCTTACGAGTTGCAATGGCTAAATCATAGGCTATTTCCGGATCCGGATTCGCCATAGCAAATACAATGGGGTTTTTAGCCATTGATTTCAGCATTACAGGCAATACCGTATCCGCTTTTGATAAACCAATGAAAACATCGGCCCCTTTCATGGCTTCTTTTAAAGAATTTATATTTCTACCCGTTGAGAATTCTGCTTTTTCAGAGGTTAAATTTTCACGATCATTTCTAATGACTCCTTTACTGTCAACCATTATTATGTTTTCACGCTTAACTCCTAAGGCTTGATAGAGGCGAGTACATGAAATAGCTGCAGCTCCAGCTCCGTTTATTACTATGTTTACATTGTCTATTTTCTTTTTTGCAATTTCCAATGCATTTAATAAAGCCGCCGCAGAAATAATTGCTGTCCCATGTTGGTCATCATGCATGACCGGAATGTCAAGCTCATCTTTTAATCGTCTTTCAATTTCAAATGCTTCAGGGGCTTTGATATCTTCTAAATTAATACCTCCAAAGGTTGGGGCAATCATTTTTACCGTCTGAATAAATTCTTCAACATTTTCAGTACCGACTTCAATATCAAAAACATCAATATCAGCAAAAATCTTAAACAATAACCCTTTTCCTTCCATAACCGGTTTTGAGGCTTCAGGACCAATATTTCCTAACCCTAAAACAGCCGTTCCGTTTGAAATTACAGCAACTAAATTACCTTTTGCTGTGTATTTATAAACATTATTTATGTCTTTTTCTATTTCTAAACAGGGTTCAGCAACACCAGGAGAATAGGCTAATGATAAGTCTCTTTGCGTTGCATATTTTTTTGTAGGAACAACTTTAATTTTACCAGGAGTTGGTTTAGCATGATATATCAATGCTTCTCTCCGTTTGCTCTGCTTGCTCATTGTATTTTTAATTTTAAAAAGGATTAACAAAGATAAGAATCTCACTACGGAAACTACTAATCTTTTAGAAAATTGATGTTTCTTTTTAAGCCCGAAAATTTAGTGCGGTTTACGGCCGAATTCTTGAATATTTTTTTAAAAACATCTTCCGTTATTTCTTCCCAATCTTTTTTAGCCATGGATAACAATTCAGGATGTGGATTGAATAATGGCTCATTATGCGGTTTTGAAAATTTATTCCATGGACACACATCCTGACACACATCACAACCAAACATCCAATCATCCAATTTTCCTTTGAATTCTGAAGGAATATTTTCTTTTAATTCAATTGTAAAATAGGAAATACATTTACTGCCATCAACCACATAAGGTGCTGCTATAGCTTGTGTAGGACATGCCTCGATACAGGCAGTACAGGTTCCACAATGATCTGTGGTTGGAGAATCATATTCTAAGTTTAAATCAACAATGAGTTCAGCAATAAAATAAAAAGATCCCACTTGTTGGGTCAATAAATTACTATGTTTTCCTATCCATCCCAAACCACTTTTTGCTGCCCATGCCTTATCTAAGACCGGTGCAGAATCAACAAATGCACGCCCGTGAACATCACCAATTTCCTCTTGTATAAAATACAAAAGCGATTTGAGTTTATCTTTAATTACAAAATGGTAATCAGTGCCATAAGCATACTTAGACAGCTTATAGCAATTAGCTGTTTGCTCTTGGCTAGGGTAATAATTGAGCAATAATGAAATGACGCTTTGGGAGTCTTCAACCAATTTTGTGGGATCCAACCTTTTGTCAAAATGATTTTCCATGTATTGCATTTGCCCATGCATATTCTGGTTTAACCATTTTTCTAATCTTGGGGCTTCTTCCTCTAAAAATTGAGCTTTGCTTATGCCACAAGATAAAAAACCGAGGCGTTTGGCTTCGGTTTTAATGAGGTTAGCCCTCTCTCTAACTCTCTCCCCAAGGGAGAGAGAACTCAGGGTGCTTTTACTCATATTATCCGTATTTACTTTTTCCCTTTAACAAAGGAATTGTTAGTAAAAAAGTCCCCTTGGGGGATTTAGGGGAACAACCCGCCTTGAATATTCCCTTTTATTTTTCCCAGGTGCTTATAAGCAAGATCTGTAACTTCCCTGCCTCTTGGTGTACGCATGATAAACCCTTGTTGAATAAGAAATGGTTCATAAACTTCTTCAATGGTTTCAGTACTTTCACTTACCGCCGTAGCTATGGTTGAAATACCAACGGGACCACCTTTAAATTTGTCTATAATGGTGGCTAAAATTTTATTGTCCATTTCATCGAGGCCATGCGCATCTACATTAAGTGCATTTAATGCAAATTTTGCGATTTTAATATCAATACTACCGTTGCCTTTTATTTGAGCAAAATCCCGAACACGACGCAATAACGCATTTGCAATTCTTGGTGTGCCTCTACTTCTTCCAGCAATTTCAATGGCTGCTTCCATAGACATTGGTACATCTAAAATAGAAGCACTACGTTGAATGATGGTGGTTAATAATTCGGTGTTATAATATTGTAACCTGCTTTGAATACCAAAACGCGCGCGCATAGGAGCGGTTAATAACCCCGAACGTGTAGTGGCACCTATTAATGTAAACGGGTTTAAATTGATTTGTACTGAACGTGCATTAGGACCGGATTCAATCATGATATCAATCTTGTAATCTTCCATGGCGGAATACAAGTATTCTTCAACTATAGGGCTTAACCGATGAATCTCATCAATAAATAAAACGTCTCGTTCTTCTAAATTGGTAAGCAATCCAGCTAAATCACCTGGTTTATCCAATACCGGTCCCGAGGTTACTTTGATGCCAACATCTAATTCATTGGCCAAAATATACGCCAAGGTAGTTTTTCCTAATCCTGGTGGGCCATGAAACAACGTATGATCAAGAGCTTCATTTCGTAAATTAGCGGCCTGTACAAAAATTTGAAGATTTTCCAACACTTGATCCTGACCCGTAAAATCATCAAAGGTTAAGGGTCTTAACTTTCTTTCTACATCAATTTCTTCAGGAGAAAAGTTTTCGTTTGTTGGATCTAGGTTCTCGTTCATTTAGAAAGTATATTCAATAAAAACCTTTCGACTGCGCTCAAGGTGACAAAATTGGTACTTAGCAAATATAAAGAAAAAGCCTTTCAATCCCGATAACTATCGGGAAGAAAGGCTTAATAGATTATTTATTTAGATTCCTGCCTTCACTTCGACAAGCTCAGTGTGACATAAAGGAATAAAAAATTAATTTAAAATAGTGAATTCACAACGTCTGTTAATATCATATTCTTTCTCATCACAAATACCTTCTTTAACACACTTATTAAGTGGTTGCATTTCACCGTAACCAATACTTTTCAATCGATTTCTGTCAATGCCTTTACTTACTAAATACTCTAAAGTTGAAGCAGCTCTTCGTTTAGATAAATCTAAATTATACTGATCATTTCCTCTGGCATCGGTATGTGCTGAAACCTCAACTTCCATAGATGGGTATTTGTTCATTAAATCAACTAACACATTTAATGTTACTGCTGCATCTTCACGAATATTTGACTTATCAAAATCAAAGAAAATTTTATCCAGCTCAACCATAGCATCCCCTTTTTCATTTTCTTTAACACGTTCTTCAGCATGTGCAAAAGATTCTAATGAGAGTAAAATATTATGTTGTATTTTGCCCTCACTATCCGTTGAAAATTCTACGTCCTGCGGAATATATGCTTTACGGGTCCCTCTAACTTTGTATTTTTTATTCGGTTCAATTTTGAATAAATAATAGGCATCACTGCCAACAATGGTGTCTTGAATAACGGTTCCCGCTTCATTAAATAAAGTCACCAATGAACCTGGAAGTAATTCTAGGCTGTATTTATCTTGAACAATGCCTTCTACCAGATATTTAGTTAACCTGTTTTCTTCTCTACCTAAGCCATATATTCTATCATAGCCGCTTCTGTTTGAAGACACATAACCTGTATTGTCTTTTTCTTTTATGACATAAGCAAAGTCATCAACATTACTGTTTATTGAACTACCAAGGTTAACGGGTTTATCAAAACTGCCGTTTACCAAATTACTTCTAAACACATCTAAGCCACCAAACCCTTCAAGACCATCTGACGAAAAATATAACACATCATAATCACTTATAAACGGAAATTGTTCCCTGTGTTTCGTGTTTATGGTTGGTCCTAAATTTTCTGGTTCGCCATAGGTCCCATCATCATTAATTGCTACTTTATAGATATCAAAACTTCCTAAAGTTCCAAGCATATCACTTGAAAAATACAGTGTTTTTTCATCTTTACTTAAAGATGGATGCTCCGTACTAAAACTGTTTGAAGTAAATGGCAATGCCTTGACATTGGCCCAGTTTCCATCAACTAACTCTGCTTTATAAATTTTAATATTCGCTATGCGCTCTTCATCTGTTTTTTTACGCGTCGCATTGGTTCTATTGAAGTACATGGTTTTACCGTCTTTTGAAAAAATGGCATTACTTTCATGAGAATCTGTATTTATGGCGTCAGAAAAAGGCGTGATATTTTCCATTTTACCGTCCTTTTTTAAGGTTGCATAATACAAATCTAAATAAGGTAACCCATTCCAAGAATAAGCAGGAGCATCGGTATTTCTTGTCGAAGCAAAAGCTACTTTATCATCGCCGTAAAAGGACAATCCGAAATCACTACCAACAGTAGCGACGTCTATTTCCTTTAATTTAAAAACATGTGGCGTTGTTTTTTCTAAAGCCTCAATAAACGCATTTGTGTTTACCCGTTTATTAAAATATCTGCTTAATTGTCTATCAGCTTCTTTGTAATCCCTAACCCCTTTTAAGGCTTGCCCATATCTAAAATTATATTCAATATCAATGGAATCTCCAAAAGTAAGGAACAGCTCTCGATATGTTTTTATAGCCTTCTGTAAATTAGTATTGTAAAAATAGCTGTCAGCCAAATTTTGAAGTACTTCTTGAGAACGCTCTTTGGTTTCATAAACTTCAGCTGCTTCATTATAAGCTCTCATTTCAAAAAGCTTATTAACCCGTTTTAAATTCCCTTTTTGCGCCAATGTGATTCCACCAACTAGTAAAAGGCTTGTAAGTATGTATCTATTTGTTTTCATCTGTTGATAATTAATGTTTTTTAATGGTCAGATGGAATGCCCAATTTACCATATCGGTTGGTTTGAAATTTTTTAAAGGACATTTCATAATTGTCATCATTATTATTTAGAAGAATCTTGGTGAACGGTCATAACCCCCTTTAAATCCGAATAAATCCACATCAAACAAAATAAATATTTCATGTGACCCTGAATTAAATTTACTCAGGTTGGACGTTGTATAATCATAAGCGTAACCTATTCTTAATTCTGGTGTAATTCTAAAATTGACCAATGCACTAACAGCATCACCAAGTCTGTAACCCAACCCAGCTTCCAATCTTTCATGGAACAAGAAATTAGCTGTAATGTCAAGTGCTACGGGTGATCCTTTTACAGCTTTACCCATAAAGGCAGGTTTAAATTTAATGTCCCTATTAACATCAAAAACATATCCACCGGTAAAGAAATAATGAACACTTTGAACACCTGTTGCACTGATGCCGTTTTCATTTTCAATGTGCTTTGATGACAGCATATTTGGGACCGATAGCCCTAAATAATAGTTTTCGCCGAAAAAGAATGCACCAATTCCTAAATTAGGAAAAGACTTATTAATATTTTCATTAAAGGCAATATCTGTACTTACATCACCAGATTGTAAAATGAATCCATCAAAATTGGCATTAAAAGATGTAAAGCCAGCTTTTATACCCAGTGATAATTTACTTTGAAAACCAACCGGTAACACATAGGCGAAATCTGCATATATGTTATTTTCATCAATAACATCTCCAATGTTATCATTGGTAAAGGATAAGCCTAGTTCAATTCTTTCATTAACTGGTGTATGGGCGAAAAAGCTTCCTGTTTTAGGGGCACCTTGCATGCCTACCCATTGTGTTCTATAAAGTCCTCCTAGGTTTAAAATCCCTTCATCTGCTGTTGCATATGCCGGATTTATAACACTCATATTATACATGTATTGTGTAAATTGAGGATCTTGTTGAGCCATGCTTTGTACAGACCAAAGAGTCAAACTTAACAAAGCAGCTATTTTATGATATCTATTTAAATTTTTCATTTTTCTTAAATTTTAATTTATCTATAAATTATCTGCTTAAGTATAAGCGTCCTTGTTCTGGTTTATTTATTCCGTCATTATATCTGAAAATATAAAAGTAAACCCCTACCGGCAGCTTGCCTTTTAAAATGGCCCCAGGTTGATTTGATGTACCATCAAAACGCGGTGTTGAAGCTCTTCCTTTATAAAGAACTGTTCCATATCTGTTAAATATTTGCATTTCAAAATTTGGAAATAAAATATCTAAGTTATTATAGTCATATGTGTCATTAATACCATCGCCGTTTGGTGAAAACCCATCAGGTAATATTAATTCGCCACAAGCTGTTACATCTGGTGTAACTGCTAAACGAACACTACTCTCACAACCCGTTACTGAATCATAAAGAACAGCGTAGTACGTTACAGCATAAATCAATAAGGTGCTACTTGCCAATGGTGAACCACCGGTTGCTACATCATACCAGATAACATTATCGGTATTTGAATCATATTCAGAAATATTTAAAGTCAAATCTAAAATTGTTGGTCCATCATTAATACATAACTCCTGATTTGGATCAGCTAATGTTGGTGTTGGAGCATCATTAACCGTTACATTAACTTGAATGTTTTGTGATGACTCACAGCCAGAACTATTGGTTTGTGTTGCAAAATAATCTTCACCATCAATTAAAGTGTCTGTTGGAGCTAATGCTGTTGCTAATGTTGCATCTGTGTACCATTTGATAGTTCCTGTTACAGATATTGAAGCATCCAAATCAGCAACTGTTGGGTTATCCTCTAAACAAAACTCTGGAGTGGCAGTAACCACTGTAGGTGCAGAACTATCATCAACTGTTACGGTAATTACGGCACTTGCACTTGGTGCACATGGTGACGTTCCTGTAACGGTATAGACATAATCCCCTGCTGGATCAACATTAGGGTCAAATTGTTCAGTAACACTTCCTGAAGCATACGTCCATGTTCCTCCACTTTGTGCATCAGTGCTCAAGAATGCTGTTAAATCAGTAAGTCCGTCAATAACACAAATTAAAACCGTATTATCTGTTCCAGCGTTTGGTGCAAGCAATACATTAACATCAAAACTTGTGCTTGCTGTTCCACAAGCATTTCCAATAGAATACGTGTAAGTTCCTGAAGCACTTGTTGAAGGGTCAAAAATATTTGAAACGGGATTTGCATTAAACAACCATTGCCCTCCTACATCTTCTCCTGTCAGGTTATCAAATAAATCAATTGAGGCATCATTACTACAGAAGGTTAGATCTCCATCCGAAGTTCCGGCACTCAATGGTTCTTCAATAGTCACTGTTATTACAATATTAGCATCTGTACATGGTGCAGAAGCGGTCACATAATAGGTAAATTGATATGTGCCAGCAATAAACCCTGTAACATCATACGCTGTAGGGCTAGCAACCGTGGTTCCTGTATTATCTGGGCCTTCATACCAAGTCCCTGCAGCATCTTCAGTACCATCTAAACCATTAAAAAGATTTATCGTAGTATTATTACAAGCAACAATTGCTGTTGTATTTGCGTTTCCTACATTTGGTGATTGATATATCGTTGCGGTAACTTCAAACCTTACAGAAGATTCACAACCTGAAGTTGCATCTGTTTGCGTAGCGTAATAAGTTCCCCCATCAACCAAACTAACGGATCCTGCCAATGGAGATCCACCTGCAGCATCATCATACCATTGTATGCTTGTGCCTGTTGTAGTAACTAAATCTCCAACTGTTGCGCTATCACAAAATTCCTGTGTTGGCGAAGCGTTTGGTGCTAGGGTATCATTGATAATAATACTAACTGTTACATCGGCATCTGAACAACTCCCAATATCTGGAACTG
The DNA here is from genome assembly GCA_963976005.1 of uncultured Flavobacteriales bacterium. GTDB lineage: Bacteria > Bacteroidota > Bacteroidia > Flavobacteriales > Flavobacteriaceae > Yeosuana. The sequence continues at coordinate 72,594 of CAXBJF010000009.1, forward strand.
AATAGGTAAAGTCATAAGTGCTTTCAGCAAAACTTGAAATATCAACTGAATTGGGTACTATTGTCCCTGTTCCAGATGTATCTGTACCCTCATACCATGTTCCATTTGTGTCTTGCGTACCATCCAATAAGTCAAATAAATTAACTGTTTGTCCTGTTGTTATATCTGATACACAAAACTCAGGAAATTGTGGTACTGCTGTTCCAGATTCTGGGGCTGGTGCTATAGTTATTGAAATGATTTCAGTATCTGTACAAGTTCCATTATCAACAGTATAATTAAATGTATATGGGCTTCCTGCAACTGTATAACCTGTAATATCTATTGGATTTGAGATTGTTGCATTAGCTGCATCTGTCCATGTTCCACCATTATCTTGAGAACCATCTAAGGCATTAAATAAATTTAAAGGTGAATTGGCAGCTAAATCATTTTCGCAAAATTGTGGAGATGGATTGATTGCTGTTCCTGCATTTGGATTTTGTAAAACAATGACCTGAACTGTTTTTGAATCTTCAGGACAAGGATTTGGTGATACGTTTTGAGTATATGTGAAATTATAAGTTCCAGGGATAAATGATGTTAAATCTATAGGAGAAGTAACTGCGGGGTCTGTGCTTAAAGTTCCTTGTGTCCATAAACCACCAAGATCTTCATTGTCTAATAAACTTGTTAAATCAAAAGCTGATGGCAATCCTGAAACGCAAAACGATACCGGACTTTGAGTTGAAACCGTACCTGCAGTATATGTTGGATAAATGGTTATTACAACATTAGAACTACTTTCCGGACATGCGCCATTACTAGGTACTGTATATGTAAACGCGTATACTCCCGCTGTGGTTAAGGTTGAAATATTAACTGTTCCTTGATAACCATTAGAAGTTGCAATTGGTCCAGACCATACACCGTTATTATCAGGAGAGCCTCCAAGTTCACCAAATAAATCAAAATCACTTGTAGGAACGCTATCTGAACAATATTCTAAATTCCCTGAAGTTCCAGGATCAAAAGGATCATTAATAGTCACAACAACAGGAACCGCATTACTTTCACAAAACCCGTCATTAATTTGAACATAATAGGTGTTTCCGTTTATTAAAGGTGTAGAAGGAGATAAGGCTGGAAGAATTGGATTACCAAAACCATCTATATTATTGTACCAGTTTACTGGAGAAGTTGTTCCAGGATCCAGACTTGCTATAGTTGGATTTGAATTTGAACAAAAGGGTTGCGGACTTAGTGGCGTTGGATCAGTTGGTGATACAAAAACCGCAGTTCTTGCTCTTTCCTGTTGACCTCTACATCCGGTACCCGCAGGACCATCTGTAAACACCATATAATAATAATTTGCCCCTGTTGGAATAGGATCCGATGAATTAGCTAAACTAGTTAAATTTACATCATTATAAACCAGAACAGAGCCTCCTGAAGGAATATTAGGTTGTAATACATCTGTAATATAGGTTTGAACGGTAGGGTTTTCATTACTACAATAAACACCATCTAAATTCTGGCCAGTTTTATTGACTGTAAAGTCTATAACTATAAACGGTCTAGACACACAATTACCTGAATTATTATCAGCATAATAGGTGCCTTCTTGCACTAATTGAAAGGGACTGAATGGAGTTCCTCCTGTTAACGTATTGTACCATACTATCCCATCACCACCATCAGTTGCAAAGGTACTTAGATCATTAAATGTAAATCCTGAGGCATCACATATTGCAGGAGGTGCAGGATTACCAATTTTTGGACACTGCGCATTGGCAGTAAAAATAGTCCAAACAAACACAAAAACATAAGCAGCGTTTTTTATTGCATGCCTAAAAAATAATTTTGTTTCCATAATTTTGGTTCATTATTTATTGAGTTATTCGTTTAAAATCCAAAATATTTTCACCTAATAATCAAGGCTATTAATTTAATTTTGGTGCAAGTTAACGATTATTTTCGTATTTCATCGGATTTTTTTAATTTTTTTTTAGAAAAAACTTACAGGTATAAAAAAAGCCCACTTAATAAGTGAGCTTTATAAATATATATTTAAGTAAATTTAATGCTGAAGTTCTTCTTCACCTTCTTTTAAAGGAACGTTCTGAGGAACAAAATCTTCGTCATGACCTGGTTTACTGTAATCATATGACCAACGATACACATGGGGAATGTCACCTTCCCAGTTTCCATGAATATGTTTTATTGGAGCGGTCCATTCTAAAGTATTTGATCTCCAAGGGTTTTGTACTGTTTTCTTTCCGTAGAACATACTTCCAAAGAAATTATACAAATAAATAATTTGTACCGCACCACCTATTAATGCAAATATTGAAATAATAACATTCACATTGGCTAAATCATCAAATAATGGAAAGTTTGTATTTGTATAATAACGTCTTGGTAATCCTGCCATTCCAATAAAATGCATCGGGAAAAATACACCATACGCACATACAGCTGTTACCCAGAAATGAATATAACCTAAGTTTTTATTCAACATGCGTCCAAACATTTTTGGATACCAATGGTAAATCCCTGCAAACATCCCGTATAAGGCAGAAATTCCCATGACTAAATGGAAGTGAGCTATGACAAAATAGGTATCATGTACATTAATATCCAAAGCGCTATCACCAAGAATGATTCCTGTTAACCCTCCGGTAATAAATGTTGATACAAAACCAATAGCAAATAACATGGCCGGATTCATTTGTATATTCCCTTTCCATAAAGTAGTTATCCAGTTAAAGGCTTTTACAGCCGACGGAATGGCTATTAATAAGGTTGTGAAAGTAAACACCGATCCTAGGAATGGATTCATCCCCGAAATAAACATATGGTGACCCCATACAATAGTTGACAAAAATGCTATGGCTAAAATGGAAGCGATCATGGCACGATAACCAAAAATTGGCTTACGTGAACTTGAAGCCATAATTTCTGATACAAGGCCCATTGCTGGTAAGATTACAATATAAACTTCTGGATGGCCTAAGAACCAGAATAAATGTTCAAACAAAACTGGAGAACCCCCGTGATAATGTAATACTTCTCCTTGGATGAATATATCTGATAAAAAGAAGGATGTTCCAAAACTTCTATCCATGATAAGCAGTAAAGCCGCTGATAATAATACTGGAAAAGAAACAACCCCAATTACAGCAGTAATAAAAAATGTCCAAATAGTTAGAGGAAGCCTAGTCATTGACATACCTTTGGTACGCAAATTTATTACAGTAACTATATAATTTAATGACCCCATTAAAGAAGAAGCTATGAAAATAGCCATAGATACTAACCATAAGGTCATACCCAATCCTGAACCACCTTGTGCCATTGGTAATGCGCTTAATGGTGGGTAAATGGTCCAACCTGCAGCAGCTGGTCCAGCTTCCACAAATAAAGAAATAATCATGATAACACTTGACAAGAAAAACAACCAATATGAAATCATATTTAAAAACCCGGATGCCATATCACGTGCCCCAATTTGCAATGGAATTAATAGATTACTAAAGGTTCCACTTAATCCTGCCGTTAAGACAAAGAATACCATGATGGTTCCATGAATGGTTACCAGTGCTAAATAAATATCAGAACTCATAACGCCATCTGGCGCCCATTTTCCTAACAAGGCTTCAAACAATACGTTGGGTTGTTCTGGCCATGCCAATTGAATACGCATCATCATGGACATTAATACGCCTATAACACCCATAATTGTACCGGTAATTAGGTACTGCTTAGCTATCATTTTATGATCCTGACTAAATATATATTTAGTAACAAAGGTTTCCTTATGATGATGTCCGTGGTCTTCGTGAGCGTCCTGAGCGTGAGTATCTTCGTGTGCTGACATAATCTTATATCGTGTTTATCTTTTAAATTTAATTAATTAGGGAATTTTTAAATACTTTTTGCTCATTTATCCAGGCATCATACTCTTCTTGTGTTTCTACTATTATTTTCATTTGCATATTGTAATGAGATTTACCACAAATTTTGTTACATAATAATAAATAATCAAATTCATACGGATCTAAAGCATTTTCACCTTTTGCAATTAGTTGTTTACTTTTTTCAACCCTAATTTTATTAATATTTGCTACTTTATCAGAAATTTCAGGTCTTTGGCGCATTTCAGCAGTTGTAACCGTTGGTGTAAACCCAAATTGCGTAATCATCCCTGGAACACAATTCATTTGCGCCCTAAAATGTGGCATATAAGCCGAATGCAATACATCCTGAGAACGCATTTTAAATAATATTGGTTTTCCAACTGGTAAATGCAATTCTGTGGTAATGACATCATCTTGCGCATTAGGATCTGATTCATCAATACCTAAAATATTGGCACGGTCAATATCAATTAAACGTACGTTAGCCTTTCCTAAAGTATTATCATTTCCAGCATATCTAGCCTTCCAGTTAAATTGTTGGGCATATAATTCAATAACCATAGGATCATCACTTTCGTCAACACCCATAATATTAATCCAAGTATTTAAACCGTAAATTATTAATCCTGCCAACACAATTACCGGAATGATGGTCCAGATAGCTTCCAACCTGTTATTATCAGCAAAAAATAATGCTTTTTTGCCCTTTTCACCTTTATACTTATAGGCAAAATAATAAAGTAAAAACTGAGTAATTGTTTGTACAATAAAAATAAGTATCAAAGAAACAATCATCAAATTATCAATTTGAGGGCCATGTTCTGATGCTGAATTGGATAATAAGGGTAAATTTCCCCATTTTACAAAGCATACAATGGTAATGACATAAATGAACGCTAAAAAGCCCATCATTAAATATCCGTTTATTCTGTTGTCCTTATCAGTAGCAACTTGAAAGTTTTCAACCTTAGCCTGAGCTAAATCAAAAATTTTCACCATTTGCCAAATGGCAACTAAAATAAATACTAAAACTATAATTGTTAATAAAGCAGTCATTGTTGTCGTTCGTCTTTATTTATATCTTAATTAATAATGGTAATTTTCACTTTCTATAATAAATGGATTCCCTTTAGGGTGCAATGTAACTTTTGAAAGACCAGTTCCTATAGTAAAAATAAACAGTCCTAAAAAGAGTAAGATACTTGCTATTTCAGGAATTCCAAAATGCCAATTTAATCCAACCGTTGAAGGCATAACGAATAAGAAAACGTCTATATAATGTCCAGTAAGAATGGCTATTCCTGCCAAAACCACAAACCATGGCACTCTTTTGAAATCACTATTCATCAATATCAGGATAGGGAATACAAAATTTAGCACAAGCATTCCAAAAAACAGTCCATTATATTCTTGAATTCTGATAATAAAATATGTTACTTCTTCAGGAATATTTGCATACCAAATCAGCATAAATTGTGAGAACCATAAATAGGTCCAGAATATACTAAATGCAAACATATATTTTGCCAAATCGTGTAAATGGCTATTATTAATAAACCCTAAAAGCCCTTTAGATCTTAAATATATAGTTACTAAGGCTATGGTTGTTATTGCTGAAACAAACATGCTCGCAAACACATACCATCCAAATAAGGTACTGTACCAATGTGGGGTCATTGACATAAACCAATCCCAAGACATCATAGCTTCCGTGATTATAAAAAACACAAGGAAGAAAACAGATATTTTGAAGTTTTTCTTATGATTATCAAAATTTGTAGCAGATGTTTGCAATGATGAGAATTTTTTTGAAAAATATCGATATAAATTCCAACCCAATATAAAAATTACGGCTCTAATAAGAAAAAAGGGCACATTTAAATATCCGGATTTCGCTTGTAAAATTTTATCGCCAGCAACTAAATCTTCATTTTGCCAAGGATAGAAATGAGTTCCTGCCAATGCAACAATTAAAAGAACAATTATGGATCCTGGTAATAAATACGTGGTAATCCCTTCAATAATTCCAAATAATACCGGAGACCATCCTGCTTGTGCCGCATGCTGAATAGCATAAAAAACAAGTGCTCCCAGTGCTATCATCATAAAAAAGAAGGCTGCCACTAAAAGTGCCGACCACGGTCTGTTTTCCATTTGATGTTGAACGTGTTCTAAATGGGCACCTTCATGATTTTCCTCAACATTATCAGAATGAGCTGATTCAGCATGCTCAATATTACCTGCATGCTCATCTTTTGTTGCCATAGATGCTTCATCACCATGACCTCCACCATGTTCTGATGAGGCCTCAGAAAGTATTGTTTTAACCTCTTCCAAAGATTTATGAGAGGTCATAAAACCATATCCAACTCCTAAGGCTCCTAAAACCATTAGAATTATAGAAATGGTCTTTAATTTATTTGAAAATGTGTACATATCTATATATAAACTTTATCTAAATCTTATTTTTCTAAATCTGCTTTTAGCATTAACACATAGGCTACAACTTCCCAACGTTCTTTTTCATTTAATTGGTTGGCATAAGACCCCATGGCATTTTTACCATAATATATAGTATGGTAAATACTTCCTTCATTTATAGCCCTTCCAGCGTCATCATATCTAGGTACCCCCAGAATTTTTTCTCTTTTTACAAGATTTCCCTGCCCATCACCTTTAACGCCATGACAAATGCCACAATATATATCAAACAATACTTTTGCATTATCTAAATCTACTTGAGTAGAATCTAAAGGGCTCTTTAATAATTCCTTTGCCAATGCCGTACCTTCTGCTGTATTATCATATTCAAAAAGACTGTGTCCTCTTGAAATAGTGCCTTCTACCGGTAATTGTGCTTCAACGCCATTTGCAAATGCACTGGATTCACTATATGTCTCATAACCAACTGACTGATACATGTTTGGCATGTATTGATAGTTAGGCGCCGAATCTTTTTTACAAGATGCCATGGTCATTAAAACAACCATTACTACTAATATTTTAATTAAGCTTTTCATAGTATTCATTAATGGGCTTTATCAACTAAATTAATTTCAACTGCACCAGTTTCATTAAGTAATTTTGTTAATTCCTTTTCATTTCCATGAACAGCAATTTCCATTAAAAAATGATCATCAGTTGTTCTTAAGTCTGGGTTTTCCGGGTTTTTAAATGGCCATAACCTGCTTCTTAAATAAAAAGTGATCACCATTAAATGTGCTGCAAAAAACACCGTTAATTCAAACATAATTGGAACAAATGCAGGCATATTTTGCAAATAACTAAAACTTGGCTTTCCACCAATATTTCGAGGCCAATCCTCTATCATCATATAATTCATCATCCAAACAGCCACGGTTAGACCGATAAGACCATATATAAATGATGTTATGGCAATTCTGGTTGGGGCAAGTCCCATAGCCTTGTCCAGCCCATGAACCGGGAAGGGGGTGTATATTTCTTCGATATGATATCTTTCTGCCTTGACTTTTTTAACAGCCGACATCAATACATCATCATCCGTATAAATAGCGTGAATAACTTTTGAAGTTTCCATTGACTATATTTAGTTTATTAATTTTTTAGCTTGCCCTGACCAATTATCACGTTCGGCCCTTCCTGGGAACGAACCTGTAATGGAGTCTAACAAATCATATTCTTTTTTGGTCATTTTACTAACTTGAAGGAAAGTAAAGATCCCTATACTATTTAATACTTGTTCCATTTTAGGACCAATTCCACTTACTTTCTTTAAGTCATCAGCTTTCTGAGAAGTTGAATCGAATGCCCCTAAGGTACCAAGTAATTTATTTACTTTGGCTGTTTTATCATCTTTTTTGGTTTCAACTTGTTTTGTGCTTTGTGCTGCAGATGTCCTCTGATCTGTTGCAGTTCCTTCCAAACTAGTACCAGCTTCTCTTAATCTTTTATAACGTTGCCCTGAAGATTTCAAAATTGTTTTAACTTCTGCCTGCGCAATTACAGGGAATGTTCTTGCATACAATAAAAACAGAACAAAGAAAAATCCAATGGTACCAATAAAAGTTCCTATATCAACAAAGGTTGGTTGAAACATAGCCCATCCTGATGGTATCCTACCTTTACTTAAATCAATAACAATAATATCAAAACGTTCAAACCACATCCCTATATTAATCACCAATGCCACAAAAAACGTCCACATCACGTTACGTCTTAATTTTTTAACCCATAATGTTAACGGAACAAAAAAGTTACACGTTAATAATGCCCAAAATGCCCACCAGTAAGGTCCCGTTGCAGCTCCAAACGATAAATAGGTGTAATTTTCATAAGGACTTCCAGAATACCATCCTATAAAGAATTCAGTAAAATAAGCGGTTGCAACAATACCACCGGTTAACAAAATTACTTTATTCATATATTCAATATGCAAAATAGTAATGTAATTTTCTAAATTACATACTTTACGCATCACTATTAATAACGTTTGCACCATGGCAAACCCTGAAAAAATAGCTCCCGCTACAAAATAAGGCGGATATATGGTACTGTGCCAACCTGGAACTACAGACGTAGCAAAGTCAAACGATACTATGGTGTGTACAGAAAGTACTAATGGTGTTGCTAATCCTGCTAACACTAAAGATACTTCCTCAAAACGTTGCCAATCTTTTACACGTCCGGTCCAACCAAAACTTAAAAGTGTGTATATTTTCTTTTGAAAAGGTTTTGTTGATCGATCCCTTAACATGGCAAAATCAGGGAGCAAACCAGTCCACCAAAATACTAATGATACTGATAAATAGGTAGAAATTGCAAATACATCCCAAAGTAAAGGTGAGTTAAAGTTCACCCATAACGAACCAAACTGGTTTGGAATTGGCAATACCCAATAAGCCAGCCATGGACGCCCCATATGAATGATTGGAAAAAGACCTGCTTGTATAACAGCAAAAATAGTCATGGCTTCTGCAGAACGGTTGACAGCCATTCTCCATTTTTGACGGAATAGCAGTAATACGGCAGAAATCAGGGTTCCAGCGTGACCGATACCTACCCACCATACAAAGTTTGTAATATCCCAAGCCCATTCTACGGTTTTATTTAAACCCCAAACTCCAATCCCGGTTGAAACGGTGTAAACAATACAACCAATTCCCCATAAAAAGGCTACCAGAGCTATTGAGAATGCAACCCACCAAGATTTACTTGCTTTCCCAAAAATTGGAGTACCTACATCAACACTAATATCATGAAAGGATTTCTCTCCAATTATTAATGGTTCTCTAAAAGGTGCTTCGTAGTGTGACGACATATTTTAAATAATTATTCTTAATACCGGTTTATGATTCTGTTGTGTTTTTAACTTTAATTTGGTACATAACATTAGGTTTTGTTCCAACACTTTCTAGTAAATGGTACATTCTATCATCGGCTAGCAATTCATTGATTTTTGCGTTTTCAATATTGACATCCCCAAATACCATAGCACCATTATTACAAGCTGCAGAACAAGCTGTTTGGAACTCACCATCTTTGATAGCCCTTCCATCTCGTTTTGCATCAAGAATTGTTTTTTGTGTTTTTTGAATACACAAGGAACATTTTTCCATAACACCACGCGAACGCACAACCACATCTGGGTTTAGTACCATACGACCCAAATCATCATTCATATAATAATCAAACTCATCGTTTTCACTATATAAAAACCAGTTAAAACGACGCACTTTATATGGGCAGTTATTTGCACAATAACGCGTACCAACACAACGGTTGTAAACCATTTCATTTTGTCCCTGACGACCATGCGATATGGCTGCCACAGGGCAAACTGTTTCACAAGGGGCATGATTACAATGCTGGCACATAACTGGTTGAAAAGCAACTTCCGGATTTTCCATGGATGCATTTTCTATCTTTGTATATAACTCAAATGTGCCTAATTCTTCTAAATCTTTTTGTTCTTGTTTGAACGTATCTGCAGATGAATAATATCTGTCAATACGCAACCAATGCATGTCTCTAAATTTACGTACTTCTCTCTTACCTACTACCGGAACATTATTTTCAGAATGACAAGCAATAACGCAAGCCCCACACCCTGTACACGCATTTAAATCAATTGAAAGATTAAAATAAGGTCCAATTTTAGTATCAAATGACTCCCAAATATCTGCATTTTTCTCTCTTACACTTATTTCATTATGATCATAATCAGTTACCGGAACCATATTCCAGTGCTCTTTATCTTCTGAATTAAAAATCTCAAGCGTTGTTTCTTTAATAATATCATCACGTCCAGCCATGGTATTTTGCAACTGTACGCATGCAAATTCATGTTCTCCAGCAGCAACTTCCAAAGTCACACTCTGTATCGTATTAAAACCTTGATATAATGCATAGGCATTAACACCTGTTTGCATTTCAGTTTTCAATCCTTTTGATTTGCCATAACCTAATGCCAATCCAACTGAACCTTTGGCTTGTCCTGGCTGAATTATTACCGGAGCCTTAATGGTAGCACCATTTACTGTAACATTAACGTAACTTCCATTCAATGCACCGTTGGATACGTGTGTATTAACTAACCCTAAAGTATCGGCATCTGACTTAGAAACTGTTAAATAGTTATCCCACGACGTCCTGGTAATTGGATCTGGAAATTCTTGTAACCATGGGTTGTTCGCCTGTTGGCCATCACCCATCCCAATTTTTGTGTATAATGTTAATTCAAAGGCACTTGGTTTAACAGAAGAAGCCAATGCTTTTGCTGCATCTCCAGATGTAGCTTCAACTACTTCAGCATCTGGGGTTTTAATAGCAGAAACTTCAGTTTTTTTAGCGTCTGTAATGGTTTCAGCATCGTTAGAAGCAACAAATACACCATCATGCAATGCTTGATTGAATGAACTTCCATTTAAAATACTGGTCCCCCAAGTATCCTTAATATAATCATGATATGACACATCATTTCCAGTCCATTTTAATAAAGACTCTTGAAATTGTCTTGTATTAAACAATGGACGAATGGTTGGTTGCATTAAAGCATAGTGTCCTTTTTTAAATTCAACATCACCCCAAGATTCTAAATAATGTGGAGTCGCTGCAATAAATTGACTTTCTGAAGATGTTTCATCTTCTTTCATTGAAAATGCAACTGATAAATCTGTGTTTTTTAATCCTTCTGAAAAATCTGAAGCATTTGGCAAGGTATATAATGGATTTACACCACACATAATCAAAGCCCCAACTTTTCCTGCCTTCATATTGGCAACTAAAGTCATGACATCTTTATCACTGCCTTGTCTTGTTAATATAGGGGTTGACTTATCAAAAGCCTTACTATTTAAATATTCGTTGATTTCAAGAGCAACCGTTTGAGCATTCACATCTTGAATTCCGGTAACTACTAACCCGTCACTTCCTGCTTTTTTAAGTTGAGAAGCAGCCTTTTTCACAGCATCTTCAATTTGTTCCGGTAAACTTCCTGAAACAGACCCACCAACTACATAACTATATAATTTGGCAAGAGCCACTTTTTGTTGGCTTGGTGTTAATGGTACACGTTTATCAGCATTAGCACCGGTTAGAGACATATTAGACTCAAACTGAATATGACGTGACATTTTCCCTTGATTAGGAATCCTAGCTTTAGAATAACCTGAATCGAAACCGCCACCTTGCCAATCTCCCAAGAAATCAGCTCCAATGGAAACCACCGTCATCGCTTTAGAAAAATCATAATTAGCTAAAGCACGTTCTCCATATTTGGCTTGGTAAGCATCTAGAGCAGTTGATTCTGAAACAGCATCATACACTACATGTTGAACATTACCATATTTATTTTTGAATTCTTCAATTAACCTACTTGTTGATGGGCTTGCAAATGTTTGAGTTAACAAAACAATATCTTTTCCTGAATCTTTTAAAGTGGTTAATTTTTGAGTAACTTCTGCGTCTAATGCATCCCAAGAAACTGTATTCCCTTCTTTTCTTGGATTTTGAACTCTTAAACTATCGTATAATCCTAAAACAGAAGCATTTACTCTGGCATTTGCCCCACCATTTGTAGGTGCCAGACTGTTTTTCTCAATTTTAATAGGACGCCCTTCCCGAGTTTTAACTAAAACACTTGCGAAATCATACCCGTCTGCAATAGCTGTTGCATAATAATTAGCAACGCCAGGAATAATTTCCTGTGGTTGTATAACATATGGTATTGATTTAATAACAGGTCCTTCACATGACGCCAATGTTGCAGCAGCCGTACTGAAACCTACATATTTTAAGAAATCACGACGTGTTGTTGAAGAACTCTCTAACGCATCTTTATTTCCTAAAAATTTATCAGTAGGTATTTCTTCAACAAACTCGTTTTGTTTTAGAGCCTCAACAATAGAGCTGTTTTCGTTTAGCTCTTCAACACTTTTCCAGTATTTCTTGTTTGATGACATATAGTTTATTTACGATTTTTGATTTACTATTTACGATTTTTGATTACTATTTTATAACTTCTGCTTTTTCATCAATCGTAATTTGTAATTATAAAATATTATACCCAATTAATGTTTTTTAACTTTAATTACAAATCCACTATTTAGTAATGGCATTTAGCACATTCCAATCCACCCATTTGAGCAGCTGTTAAATTCTCTACACCATACTTTTTTGATAACGCTTCATGGATTTTTGTGTAGTAAGCATTGCCTTCCAAATTCACATCCGTTGTTCTGTGGCAGTTGACACACCATCCCATTGTTAAAGGTGCAAATTGTTTTTGAATTTCATATTCTTGAACAGGGCCATGACATGTTTGACATTCTATGCCTGCAACAGTAACATGTTGTGAATGATTAAAATACACGAAATCTGGTAAATTATGAATTCTTATCCATTTTACCGGTTGTGAATTACCGGTGTATTGCTGTTCTTCATCACTCCAGCCCGCGGCGGCATATAACTTTTTAATTTCACCATCATAATATTCCTTAGTGTACTCTGGTGATGTTTCACCATTATACTCATAAATAGATTTATGACAATTCATACATACATTTAATGAAGGTATGCCAGAAGTTTTACTAACCCGTGCTGAGGAGTGGCAAAATTTACAATCTATGGCATTATCCCCTGCATGAATTTTATGTGAAAAATGAATTGGTTGAATTGGCTGATACCCTTGATCAACACCTATTTGCATTAAATAACCAAATACAAAATATCCGCTGGCAAGCAATAAAAATATGCAGGTAACCAAAACTAAAAATTGATTTTGAGCAAATGCTTTCCAAAGTGGTGTTCTTTTTGTGGTTTCAGGTAAATCAATGTCTTTAGCTAAAGCAAAACGACGAAGTGTTTTATTAACTACATATAAGCCTGAAGCCAATAAAATGAATAAGATGGCTAGCGCCCCTAAAATAAGTTCATTTGATGTTCCTGAATTTGATGATGATCCAGATGCAGCAGTTGTTGTTTGAGCTACAGCAGGTTCCGGTTTCACTTCAGCAGTATAAGCTAAAATATCATGAATATCTTGATCTGACAACTGCGGGAACGCGGTCATTGCAGTTCCGCCATATTCATTATAGATTTTGTTGGCATAAGCATCACCCGATTTTATTAAACCCGCACTGTTATGTATCCAAGCATGAATCCATGTTCTATCCAAACCTTGTTCCTCAGCCAAACGTGCTTCAATATTTCGCAAAGCTGGACCGGTCATCTTTTTATCTAATTGATGGCAAGCCGCACAATTGGTATTAAATAATGATTTCCCTTTTGCTGCATCTCCTTCCTGAGCTGAAAGTGAGGTTGAGAGCCCTAATAAAATAATTAAGCTTAAACATAGTAAGTTTGTACTTAATTTACAGTGAATCACCTGTCTCATATTATTGGTTGAGTTAACTTCTAAACTTTGGTATGGTTTTTTCTATATATAATAAATAAAACCCAGTTATAAAACGAAAGCAAAAGTAATATTTAAAGTCGATTTTAGAAACGTCTAAAAGTGATAATTCATAATTTAGAGAGATTCTAAATAATAATTTGAACTATAATTAAGTTTATTACCTATACATTTGTATAAATAAAATTAAAAATTAAAAAGCATGAGTTTGAAAATAAACTTCTTAACCCTTATTTGTTGCACAATCTTTACATCCTTCATGTTTGGACAAGAGGGTAAAGTAACCATAAATCAAGATAAACATATTGCTGTTTTATTAGATTTAAAAAAAGAATTAAACAAAACTGAGAATTCAACGGATCGTTACAAAATTCAAGTGTATTCTGGCAATAGGGCCGACGCCGAAAGCACACAAAGCAAATTTAACGCCGCTTTTTCAAAATGGCAATCAACCATTGTTTATGAGTACCCCAATTTTAAAATATGGGCCGGAAATTTTAACACCCGTTTAGAAGCAGATCGTTCATTAAAGGAAGTAAAACAAAAATTTTCAAGCGCGTTTATATTTAAACCTAAAAAATAAAGTTAAAAACATATTTTTCGCTTTTGTGCATAAAAAGAGGCTGTCTAAAAAGGCGTCATTGCGAATGAAATGAAGCAATCTGTAAATTGCAAGTTGTTGATTTACAGATTACTTCGAAATAAAAATTTCTCGTAATGACGGTTAATATATACTTTTTAGACAGCCTTTTTTTGTTACCGTGAACTCATCTTGACTTTTTCTATTTCAATTTCTTTTTAACTTGAATTTCATGGAATGCCTCTATAATATCGCCTTCTTCAATATCATTGTAGTTTTTAATTTGCATACCACAATCATACCCTTTTGTTACTTCTTTAGCGTCATCCTTAAATCGTTTTAATGATGACAATTCGCCTGTATGTACAACTACGCCGTCCCTAATTAAACGAATACTGGAATTTCTTAATATTTTTCCATTGGCAACCATACAACCCGCAATACTTCCAATTTTTGTTACCTTAAATATTTCCCTAATTTCTGCAGTACCTGTAATTTCCTCCTTAATCTCAGGTGACAACATGCCTTCCATGGCGTCTTTAAGATCATTAATGGCATTGTATATAATGGAATAGGTTCTAATATCAATTTCCTCTTTTTCTGCAATGGCCCGAGCATTTCCTACAGGCCGCACATTAAATCCTATAATGATAGCATCTGAAGCCGATGCCAATAATACATCACTTTCAGTAATGGCACCAACACCTTTATGTAAAATATTTACTTGAATTTCTTCTGTTGATAATTTCTGGAATGAATCAGTTAATGCTTCTACTGAACCATCAACGTCCCCTTTAAGTATGATATTAAGCTCTTGGAAATCTCCAAGCGCAATACGACGACCAATTTCATCAAGTGTAATATGACGCTGTGTCCTTACAGATTGTTCACGTTGTAATTGCGCTCTTTTTGATGCTATTTGCTTTGCTTCACGTTCATCTTGGAAGACATTGAATTTATCTCCTGCCTGTGGCGCTCCGTCTAAACCTAAAATGGAAATGGGTGTGGATGGCCCTGCTTCAGTAACAGTATTACCTCGTTCATCCTGCATGGCTTTAATTTTTCCACTGTTTTTTCCGGCCAACACATAATCGCCAACTCTCAAGGTTCCTGCTTGTACTAAAATAGTAGAAACATAACCTCTCCCTTTATCTAAAAAGGCTTCAACGACTGTACCAGTTGCTGGTTTATTAGGATTTGCCTTTAACTCTAATAATTCAGCTTCCAGCAATACTTTTTCCAATAATTCTTTGACACCGGTTCCAACTTTTGCTGAAATATCATGGGATTGAATTTTTCCTCCCCAATCTTCAACCAAAAGATTCATTTGAGCCAAACCTTCTTTAATCTTTTCTGGATTAGCATCTGGTTTGTCAATTTTATTAATGGCAAAAACAATAGGAACTCCCGCCGCTTGTGCATGCGCTATGGCTTCTTTTGTTTGAGGCATGATATCATCATCTGCAGCAGCTACAATAATAGCAATATCTGTTACTTGGGCTCCACGGGCACGCATAGCGGTAAACGCTTCGTGGCCTGGGGTATCTAAAAACGCTATTTTTTGTCCGTTATCAAGTTCAACACCATAAGCACCAATATGCTGGGTGATTCCACCAGATTCTCCAGCAATAACATTTTCTTTTCTAATGTAATCCAGCAAAGATGTTTTACCATGATCTACGTGACCCATTACGGTTACAATAGGAGCTCGTGGTTTTAAATCTTCCTCTTTATCTAAAACTTCTTCAATGGATTCCTCAATATCAGTGGTTACAAATTCTACTTGATATCCAAATTCTTCAGCAACAATAGACAAGGTTTCTGCATCTAAACGTTGATTCATGGTTACCATCATACCCAACGACATACATGCCGAAATAATTTGGGTTACAGGAACATCCATCATAGTTGCTACTTCATTTGCTGTAACAAATTCAGTTACTTTAAGAATTTTGCTTTCTGCGGCTTCAATCTCTAAATTTCTTTCCGTTTGATCTCTATGCTGATCTCTTTTGTCCCTTCTGTATTTAGCCCCTTTTCCTTTACTGGATTTTCCTTGAAGTTTTTCAAGTGTTTCCCTTACTTGTTTTTGAACATCTTCTTCACTAGGCTCTTCTTTTACAATTGCTCGTCTTGTACCAGTATTTTTATTGCCTTTATATCTGTCATTACCGGCTGGTCTTGCAGTTCCGCCTGGTCTTGCAGTTCCTGGTTTACCCGGTGGTCCAGATTGTGGGCCAGCAACTTTACTTATACGGCGACGTTTCTTTTTATTGGCACTATCACCTGATTTTCCTTCAGGCTTCTTTTCTTCTTTCTTTTTCTTAGGTTTATTGAACTGTGAAAGATCAATTTTATCACCTGAAATTACAGGTCCTGAAAGTTTTTTATATTGTGTTGCTACTTTTTCGTCCGGAATTAATATTCCTTCACTATTTAATCTTTCTCCTTTGGGTTTTTCAGGTTTAGGCTCTACAGGTGCTTCAATTGTTTTAGGTGTTTCCTTTTCAATTTTAGTTTCACCCTTAGGTTTAGCTTCTTCTTTAGCTTCTGTTTTAACCTCTTCTTTAGCTTCTTCTTGAACAACTTTCTTAACTTCAGCTACTTTTGGAACGACTACATTTTTCTTTTTTGGCTCCAAATCAATTTTTCCAACAGCTTTAGGTCTTGAAACAATGGTAGATGCTTTAATGATCTCTTCCTTTTTAGCTACTTCCTTTTGCCTTTTTTCAAACTCTTTTTCACGTTGCTCACGTAAAACCTCTTTCTCCTTAAGTTTTGCCTCACTCACTTCTTGAGATGCTACTTTTTTACTAGCATCTGTTTGAAATTCATTTAAAAGAATTACATGTACGTCCTCTGAAATTTTTGTATTCGGACTTTTCTCAATATCAATGCCTTTAGAATCCAAGAAATCTACCGCACGATCAATGGAGATGTTTAATTCACGTAATACTTTATTTAATCTTACTGTTTCAGCCATAAATTGCCTTTAATATACCTAATATTTGTTATTCCTCAAACTCTTCTTTAAGAATTCTGATAACGTCTCTAATTGTTTCTTCCTCTAAATCCGTTCTTTTTACTAAATCTGCTACATCTTGTTCCAAAATACTCTTTGCGGTATCTAGACCGGCTTTACTGAATTCTTTAATAATCCAACTTTCAATTTCATCAGTAAATTCTGCTAATTCCACATCTTCTTCAGCACCTTCCCTAAAAACGTCAATTTCATAACCTGTTAACTGTCCAGCTAAACGAATATTATGCCCACCTCTTCCAATGGCCTTACTTACTTCTTCAGGTTTTAAAATAACTTCTGCTCGTTTTGTTTCTTCATTGATTTTTAATGAAGTAACTCGCGCCGGACTTAAGGCTCTGGTTATATATAGTTGTAAATTATTGGTGTAATTAATAACATCAATATTTTCATTTCCCAACTCACGTACAATACTATGAATTCTAGATCCTTTCATACCTACACAGGCACCAACGGGATCGATTCTGTCATCATAAGAATCTACGGCCACTTTGGCTTTTTCCCCTGGAATTCTCACCACTTTTTTAATGGTTATCAAGCCATCAAAAACTTCTGGAATTTCCTGTTCAAATAATTTCTCTAAAAAAGCCGGGGAACTTCTGGACATAATGATAGTTGGTTTTGCTCCTTTAAGCTCAACACTATCAATGACACCTCTAACATTATCACCTTTTCTAAAAAAGTCTGACGGAATTTGTTTCTCTTTTGGTAAGATAATTTCATTGCCATCATCATCTAATAAAATAACGGCTCTGTGACGTATATGATGCACTTCAGCCGTATATATTTCACCTACTAAATCTTTAAATTGTTTGTAGATTATGGTATTATCATGCTCATGAATTTTGGAAATTAAATTTTGGCGTAAGGCTAAAATAGCCCTTCGTCCTAAATTTACTAATTTCACTTCTTCTGATACGTCTTCTCCAACCTCAAAATCCGGTTCTATTTTACGCGCTTCAGATAATGAAATTTCTTGATTAGGCTCTTCTACCTCACCATCAGCAACTACAACACGATTTCTCCAAATTTCCAAATCGCCTTTATCCGGGTTTACAATAATATCAAAATTATCATCATCACCAAATTTCTTTTTTAATGCGCTTCTAAAGACATCCTCTAAAATTGCCATTAACGTTACACGATCAATTAATTTATCGTCTTTAAATTCTGAAAACGAATCAATTAATGCAATATTCTCCATAACTCTTTTAATTAAAATTTAATCATCACTTTTGCTTCTACAATATCACTATAAGCTATAACAGCTTCCTTTTTCACAGTTACCTTACCTTTTCCTTGAGGTTTTGGCTCTCTTACTTTCCACTCCAATGAAATTCCTTCTTCATTTGCTCCTACAAGGGTAGCTTCAATGGTGTTTAATGAGGTTTTAACTTGAAGGTTTCTACCAATATTTTTAATAAATTGCCTTTTATTAATTAACGGAGTGGTTGCCCCTGCCGAGGCCACTTCTAACGCAAAATCCACTTCTTCCCTGTCAAGATTATGCTCTATTGCCCTGCTTACAAACATACAATCTTCTACAGAAACGCCTGTATCCCCATCAATAACAATTTTTATTTGATTATCTTCAGATATAGACATATCAATAAGGAACAAGTCTGTTCTTTCCAATAGTGCCTTTTCAAGCAAATCTGTTACCGTGGTTTTAAACATGTATTATTATAAAAAGAGGGGACTTTCCGTCCCCTCAATTCCTTTTTTTGCCTTTCAACGGCGCAAATATATAATATTTTAATTGATTTGTAAAGTAATATTCATAAATTTATAAGCCAATTAGCTTATTTAACCAGAACCAAATATGAAAAAAATATTAATACCTACTGATTTTTCCGATCAAGCTGAAAATGCGTTAAAAGTTGCGGTTCAGCTTGCAAAAAAGCACAATTCTGAAATTTATTTATTACATACGCTTGAATTGCCTTTAGCTCAAGTAGACCCCTTAAACACGGTGCAAAGTTTACCAGAAGCTTTATATTTTATGAGACTAGCACATAAGCAATTTGAAGAATTGCTTAAAAAAGATTATTTAAAAGGTCTCAATGTGCATGAAATAGTAGAATTTCATGAGATTTTCAAAGGTGTTTTCCAGGTTTGCAAAAAGTATGACATTGATTTGATTGTTATGGGTTCTCATGGCACCAACGGTTTCAAGGAAATGATTATAGGCTCCAATACAGAAAAAGTGGTACGTACCTCAGAAGTACCGGTTTTAGTGGTTAAAAAAGAACATCCTGTTTTTAAGGTTGACGATTTTGTGTTTGCTTCAAATTTTGGTAAAGACTATGAATCTTCATATAAAAAGGCGACAAAATTCGCCAAATTATTACAGGCAAAAATGCATCTTCTCATGGTTAATACCGCTAGTAATTTTATGACAACTGACGACGCTAAAAACCGAATTGAAACGTTCGCCAAATGTTCAGATTTTGATAATTACACTGTTAATATTTATAATGATATGAATGTTGAAAAAGGCATCATGAATTTTTCAAAATCGATTTCTGCAGATTTAATTGGTATGTGCACCCATGGCAGACAAGGTATTTCACACTTTTTTAATGGCAGCATCAGTGAAGATTTAGTAAATCATGCTAAACGCCCCGTTATGACATTTAAAATTGAATAGTTATTCCGGTCAGAACGATATAAAAGCCCATAAAAACAAAAAATCCCAATCGTTTTAAGATTAGGATTTATAATTTTTGTTGGCCTACTAGGGCTTCCTTCGACGAAGCCTGTATTGAGCGTAGTCGAAATGCTCAGGATAAACTTCTCGCCCAATTATATTTGTTTAAAAAACAAAAAATCCCAATCATTTTAAGATTAGGATTTATAATTTTTGTTGGCCTACTAGGGCTCGAACCTAGACTCTCCTGGACCAAAACCAGGCGTGTTGCCAGTTACACCATAGGCCAATTTATGCTAAAGAATAAGGCTTTTGGTGGTTGCCATCCCGATAGCTATCGGGAACACCATAGGCCATTGTGCAATTGAGGGTGCAAATTTAGCACAAAGTTTTATTTGCACAAGCATTTTTTTGAAAAATAATATGGAATTCAAATGTGCCCTTAAAATACATAGCGTTTCATCAGTTTATAATTCCCTTTTTCTGTAATAAAATACAATTCGTTATAAAGCAATTGTGTTAACACTAACTAAATATTATAACTCATTTGATATTTATTATTAAATTCGCCATCGTAAACAAACTTAATTCACATGACCTATTTCAACTTTAAAAAATGGAACACCATTACTGGATGGTTCGCTTTTTTAATAGCCTTTATAACGTATAGCCTTACTGTGGAACCAACTGTTAGTTTTTGGGATGCAGGTGAATATATTTTAACATCCTCCAAACTTCAGGTTGGACACCCTCCGGGAGCACCGCTTTTTCAAATGTTTGGTGCATTTTTCGCCATGTTTGCCTTTAAGCCTGACCAAATTGGCTTCATGATAAACATGATGAGTGCTGTGGCTAGCGCATTCACCATTCTTTTTATGTTTTGGACCATTACCCTATTATTAAAAAAACTTGTCATTAACAAAAAAGACCTAAGCCAACAAAAAGCTATTGCTATTCTTGGCAGTGGTTTAGTTGGAAGTTTAGCATTTTCATTTACAGATTCATTTTGGTTTAATGCTGTAGAAACTGAAGTATATGCCATGGCAACCTTAATTATGGCCATATTATTTTGGTTGGGTTTACGTTGGGAACAAGATATGGATACCCCACGTGGCAACCGTTGGTTGGTTTTAATTTCATTTGTAATTGGACTTTCATTTGGGGTTCATTTCATGGGTTTATTAACAATTCCTGCCATTGGGCTTATTTACTATTTTAAAAATTACAAAGATATTACCATTAAAAATTTCATCATCGCTAATGTGGTATCTGTTGCCATATTGTTGTTTATTTTTAAATTATTAGCCCCGAACCTTCTTAAATTATTTAGTGTTTTTGAAATCTTTTTTGTGAATTCTATTGGGCTTCCTTTTAATTCTGGCTCTATCATTGCCGGATTACTTTTAGTGGCCATCATTTATTACGGATTAAAATATACCCATGCAAAAAATTACAAGCATCTTAACACAGGTATACTTTGTTTGACTTTTATTATTATAGGTTTTTCATCATGGCTTCTTTTACCCATTCGGGCAAATGCTGATGTGGTTATTAATGAAAACAATCCTTCAAGCGCCAGAGAGTTATTGGCATATTACAACCTCGAGCAATACCCAGAAACCCATTTGTTTTATGGTCCACAATTCACAGACCAGTATGCTTATTTAGATGAGAACAACCCGTATGTTGATGACAAGCCTAAATACGAAAAGGATGAAGCAAAAGGGCAATATGTTGTAGTAAACGATTATAAAAACGCTAAACAAAATTACAACAGTAAGCATGCCTCCATTCTCCCACGTATGTGGAGTAGTGAACATGCTGAAAATTATATGCTGTGGTCAGGGTATTTAGATTTTAAATTAAAACCTGAATATCAAATGGAAAATCAGTTACGAGACCTTGTTTCAAACTTTAAAAAAGACGTAGCAAATGGGAATGTTGATTATGAAGATTATAACAACTTTTTAAAGCGTTATAAAAATTATATCGAAGTTGAAAAACCGTCCATGGCAAGTAATATTGCTTATATGTTGGAATACCAGATAGGCTATATGTACTGGCGTTATTTTATGTGGAATTTTACCGGAAGACAAGATGACATTCAAGGGAAATACGATAATCATGGCAATTGGATAAGTGGGATAAAACCAATTGATGAATGGCATTTGGGATTATCACAAAACAATTTACCAAGTGATGTTAAAAATAATAAAGCGCGGAATACCTACTATTTTTTACCGTTTATATTAGGGCTTATTGGGTTGTTCTTTTTATTTAATAAAGACAAAAAATTGTTTTGGACCATGTTAGTCTTTTTCCTATTCACTGGTATTGCCATCCAATTTTATACCAATGTGCGCCCATTTGAACCCCGGGAACGTGATTATTCTTTAGTGGGATCCTTTTATGTATTTGCCCTTTGGATTGGATTTGGGGTTTATGCCATTTATGATGGTTTAAAAAAATATGTGCCTTCAAAATTTTTAGCACCGGCAATTACCCTAGTATGTTTAATATTGGTGCCGGGGATTTTGGCCGCTAATAACTGGAATGACCATGACAGATCTGACAAATACACCGCCAGAGCTATGGCAAAAATGTATTTGGACTCTTGCGGAAAGGATGGTATTTTATTTTCTATTGGTGATAATGACACCTTTGCGCTTTGGTACGCACAGGAAATTGAAGGCTATAGAACGGATGTGCGCGTAGTAAACACAAGTTTATTTCAAACAGATTGGTATATAGACCAAATGAAACGTAAAGCCTATGATAGTGACCCGGTGCCATCACAGCTTACTCACGATCAATATAAATGGGGTACTAATGATTATATCATTAAAGAAGCTGTTGTAAAAGACACGATCGATCTTAAAGAATTCTTGAATTTTATATCCAGTGATAATCCTAAAACAAAATACAAATACATTTTACAGCAACAAGGTGTTGATATAAGTGTTGTAAGAAGTCAGGATTTAAATGCAAGTTATTTACCAACTGAATATTTAAGAGTTCCTGTTAACAAAGCCAATGTATTAAAATATGGCATTGTAAAACCTAAAGATGCTGATAAAATAGTATCTGATATTGTGATTAGAATTAAAGAAGGCGCTATTTTTAAAAACAGATTGCTGATGCTTGATATTGTTGCAAATAATGAGTGGAAACGCCCCATTTATTTTACAGGAGGAAGCTTTGGTGATGACGATTACATCTGGATGAAAGATTATTTGCAATTAGATGGCATGTGTTACAAACTAGTGCCCATAAAAACCCCTGTAGATAAGGCGAACCCTTTTGATATGGGACGTGTTGATTCAGATTTTATGTATAACAAAGTTAAAAACTGGGATTGGGGCAATAGCGGAAAAAATATTTACCATGACCCGGAAACCAGAAAAAACTCCATTTCATACCGAGGGAATTTGGCGCGATTAATTGAGCAATTGATCAATGAAAATAAACTGGATAAAGCAGAAGAAATTGCTGATATAGCCATGACAAACATGCCTGTGGATTATTTTGGATACTATACCCTATTAGAACCTTATATTAGTGCTTACTATGAAGTTGAAAACAAGGAAAAAGCAGAAACTTTATTCAAAGAAGTAGCACAGAAATACCAAGAGAACCTCACGTATTATGGCGGATTAACAACAGCCAATCAAGAGCATATGTTTGAAGATATTTATACGGATATACAACGTTATAAAAGTTTGGTGGATGTTTTATTGAAATATGATCCAGAGTTTGCAAAAGCTGAAGGCGAAACATTTAATTCGTATTTAAAACTATTCAGTCATTTTTATGAAGATGATGCTGCGGATAAAAACCGTACGGATAAGGATATCCCCAAAGACAGTAGTTTTGAAGAAACCAACTAAACATGTCTTTAGTTCCTGTAAAAACGCCATTAGTAGTTAAAAAAATGTTTCCAAATTATATTTGGGATTTGGCTACCAATGAAAAAACTATTTATCTCACTTTTGATGATGGCCCAACCCCTGAAATTACGGATTGGGTTTTAGATGTTTTAAATCAATTTAATGCGAAGGCTACTTTTTTTTGCATTGGAAATAATATTGAAAAGCATCCTGAAATCTTTCAGAATATAGTAACCCAAGGCCATGTTATAGGTAATCACACCCATAATCATATTAAAGGCTGGAAAACAAGAACCAAAGATTATATTGAAAATGTTTCAAAAGCCCAAAATGAAATAGATAATCAAGTTAATAGTTTAAATAATTCAGAAACCGAAACATCCATAACAGGTATTAAAAAATACCCAATAAAAAACCTGTTCCGCCCACCATACGGACGCATAAAACCAAAACAAGCCAATAAACTTATGCAATTAGGGTATCAAATAATCATGTGGGATGTATTATCCTTTGACTGGGATCATGATGTTGCCAAAGAAAAATGTTTTGAAAATGTGATTGAAAACACTGTTAATGGTAGCATAATTGTGTTTCATGACAGTTTAAAGGCCTCGGAAAATATGCGCTATGTTTTACCTAAAACACTTGATTATTACAGTAAACAAGGGTTTACCTTTAAATCTTTATAAATCAAAAGTACTGTTTAAGTAGCCCAATTAAGGTGTTGGCATCATGTTCGCCACTTTGGCGCCATTTCATTTCGCCATTTTTATAAATAATTAATGTTGGTAACCCTTTTACCCTAAGGGCTTCTGCTAATTCTTGATTTTTTTCAACATCAATTTTTATCACTTTAGCTTTATCACCAAGTGCCGCTGCTACATCTCTTAGTACAGGATGCATGGCCGTAGATTGATCATTCCATTCAGTGAAAAAATCCAACAAAACAGGAATGTCAACATCTATTAATTCCCCAAATTTTGACATAGTTTAATATTTATTAGTCAAATATGTTATTACAAATATAGCATTTCCTCTCAATTATGCGCTATTTGACCCCTTTTTAAGTTCAATAACCGTAATTTCTGGCCATATCCCAACCCGTCCAGGAAATGCATGATACCCAAAACCTCTATTAACATTTATAAATCGGCCATATTCATGATATAATCCGGCCCACTGTTTATAAACATATTGTGATGGACTCCATTTAAAAAACCCGGGTATTTCTATACCCATTTGAAGTCCGTGCGTATGACCGCTTAAGGTTAAATGGTAATTAAAATCATCTTGTTTTACTTTATACTCCCAATGCGAAGGATCATGTGACATGAGTATTTTAAAATCTTCTTTTTGAACCCCAACTGTTGCTTTTTGCAAATCACCGGCTTGATTAAAGCCTTTGCCCCAGTTCTCTATGCCAATTAAGGCAATTTTTTGTCCGTCTTTTTCAATATACCGGTGATCATTCAATAATAAATCAAACCCAATTTTTGGATGAAGCTCTTTAACTGCCTGAAAATTATCTATTTTATCTTCTTTGGATGGCCAATCTACATAATCACCATAATCATGGTTTCCAAGAATTGAAAACTTGCCAAAAGGCGCTTCAAAATCCTTAAAGGCATCAACCCATGCATCCATTTCATCAGCTTTATTATTCACAATATCACCGGTAAAAAGCAATAAATCTGATTTTTGCTCCTTGATTAAATCAATGCCATACTGAATTTTTTCCCGATTGGTAAAACTTCCTGAATGAATATCAGAAATCTGGGTAATGGTAAACCCGTCAAAAGCTTCTGGCAAATCTTCAAAAGACAGCTGATATTTTAAAACCTTGTAATTATATCGCCCTTGAAAAATGCCATATAAAAACGAAGCAAAAGGAATTGCCGCCAATCCTAAAGCTAATTGTGAAACAAAAGTACGCCTTCCATGTAAAGGCTGTGTCTCACTTGGCAACATGAAAGATATTATTTTTTGAAAAACCCTAACCATGTCTTCACCAAACATGACAATTACAATAAAAAGCTTTGGAATTAAAAATGTAAGGAGAAAACCTGCGGCCAATTGAAACCCTTTGGTTTGTCCTGCACTTCTTGGCGTAGAAAATATGGTATAAAAGAGATTTATATAAATAGCCAGGGCGATAAGAATCCATAACACTCTTATAAACTTATTTTTAGTAATGGTTTTTAATGCCTGAAATGCATAAAACTCTATTAAAAAAAAGAGTACTGAGAAAATAATAAGCATCACTAAAAACCTTGACATCGTATATTTTTTCTAAATTTAAAAAGTTAAACACATAATGACCTAGTATTTAGTGCAAGTTTAACAATTCATTTAAATATTATGGAAATTACCACTTGAAATTTAATTAATTTCAATACCCTCATAAGTTTTTGTAATTTTATAACCTCATTTAAAAAACCTATGTCAGAACAAAAACGCCTTTTTTTAGTAGATGCCTATGCACTCATTTTTCGCGGTTATTATGCCTTTATAAAAAACCCAAGAATCAATTCCAAAGGCACTGATACCTCTGCTATTATGGGGTTTATGAATTCGCTGCTGGATGTTATCAAACGTGAACGCCCAGACCATTTAGCCGTTTGTTTTGATAGAGGCGGCAGTGTGGACCGCGTAGAGATGTTTGAATCTTACAAAGCCAATAGAGATGCCACACCAGAGGCCATTAAAATAGCGGTTCCTTATATTGAACAAATACTAAAAGCCATGCACATTCCTATCATGGTAAAAGAAGGTTTTGAAGCAGATGATGTGATAGGAACACTGTCTAAACAAGCTGAAAAGGAAGGATACAAAACCTTTATGGTGACGCCAGATAAGGATTTTGCCCAATTGGTGAGCGACAATATTTTTATGTACAGACCGGTTTTTGGCGGTGGTTATGAAACTTGGGGCATAGAAGAAGTAAAAAAGAAATTTGAAATTGAAGACCCATTACAAGTGATTGATTTTTTAGGGATGATGGGCGACTCCTCTGATAACATACCCGGGTTGCCTGGTGTTGGTGAAAAAACAGCTAAAAAATTTCTGGCTCAATATGGCAGTATGGAAAACCTGCTGGCAAACACCCATGAGCTTAAAGGGAAAATGAAAGAAAATATTGAAGGTGCCAAAGAACTGGGGTTGCTTTCAAAAAAACTGGCCACCATTATGCTGGATGTTCCTGTGGTGTTTGATGCTCATGATTTTGAATTGGACCATCCGGATATTGCCAAAGTAACTGATATTTTTGAAGAATTGGAATTCAGGCAACTGCTTACCAATTTTCAGAAAACATTTGCGGTTCAACCAGAAAAAAATTCAACAGATACACCAAGAAATACAACGGTTTCAGAAGAAGCTAAAGCCGAAATCAAAAAAACTGTTGATAAAGCGGGAGCTGGACAGTTTTCGTTATTTGGTGGTGATGACAATGACGTGGTTACTGAACATTACAGTTCACGAAAAAATGCGGAAACCACACCTCATTTTTATCAAAGTGTAAGCTCTGGAATGGCTACCAAATTATTCCTTCAGAATTTATTGAAACAATCCAGTGTGTGTTTTGATACTGAAACCACGGGACTCAACCCCATAACGGCCGAATTGGTTGGTATAGCCTTTTCATGGGAAGCCGGAAAAGGATTTTATGTACCCTTCCCGGAAAGCAAAACGGATGCACAAGCATTGATGGAGCAATTGCGTCCGTTTTTTGAAAATGAATCCATTCAGAAAATAGGTCAGAATTTAAAATATGATATTAAGGTGCTTCGCAAATACAACATCAAGGTAAAAGGCAAGCTGTTTGACACCATGCTGGCGCATTACCTTATCAATCCAGATATGCGTCATAATATGGATGTATTGGCAGAAACCTATTTGAATTATTCGCCAATTTCCATAGAAACGCTCATTGGTAAAAAAGGGAAAAATCAACTTTTAATGAGAGATGTTCCGTTAGAAAAACAAACCGAATATGCTGTTGAAGATGCTGATGTTACTTTGCAATTAAAAGAACATTTTGAAAAAGAATTAGGCGAAGCCAATACTCAAAAACTGTTTGATATCATTGAGATTCCGTTATTACGCGTTTTAGCTGATATGGAATTGGAGGGTATTAACCTGGATACAAAATTCCTGAATTCGCTTTCAGAACAATTGGATAGTGATATTAAAACATTGGAAGTCAATATTTATAAAGAAGCTGGAGAAGAATTTAATATTGCATCCCCAAAACAATTGGGTGATATTTTATTTGATAAACTCAAACTGGTTGAAAAACCTAAAAAAACCAAAACGGGTCAATACGCCACTTCTGAAGATATTTTAAGCTATCTGGCCAAAGATCATGATATTATTAAGCATATTTTAGAATATCGCGGGCTTGCAAAACTTAAAAGCACCTATGTTGATGCGTTACCGGCTCAGGTAGAACCTTTAACTGGTAGAGTTCACACAGACTATATGCAAACCGTTGCTGCAACAGGGCGCTTGAGCAGTAACAACCCAAACCTTCAAAATATTCCAATCCGAACGGAACGAGGCCGACAAGTAAGAAAGGCTTTTATTCCGCGAAGCGAAGATTATCAGTTACTTTCTGCCGATTATTCACAAATTGAACTGCGTATTATTGCCGCTTTAAGCAACGAAGAAACCATGATTCAGGCCTTTAAAAACGGAGAAGATATTCATGCTTCAACCGCTTCAAAAATATTTAATATCCCTTTAAATGAAGTGACCCGTGAACAACGAAGCAATGCCAAAACAGTAAATTTTGGAATTATTTATGGCGTTTCAGCTTTTGGATTGAGCAATCAGACTGATTTATCAAGAGGCGAATCCAAAGAACTCATTGACACGTATTATGAAACCTATCCTAAATTAAGATTATATATTAATGAGCAAATCAATTTTGCCAGAGAACATGGTTATGTGCAAACCGTTATGGGCAGGCGCCGATATTTAAAAGATATCAATTCCAGAAATGCCGTTGTTAGGGGTGCTGCAGAACGCAATGCCGTAAACGCGCCCATTCAGGGCAGTGCTGCTGATATCATTAAAATTGCCATGATACAAATTCACAACAAATTAGAGGCAGGCAATTATAAAACCAAAATGCTTTTACAAGTACATGATGAATTGGTTTTTGATGTGTATAAACCCGAGTTGGAAAAAATCAAAACGCTTGTAAAATCCGCAATGGAGAACGCCTATAAACTGGAAGTGCCTTTGGATGTTGATTTAGGTGTTGGCAATGACTGGTTAGAGGCGCATTGATTTTAATTTTCGGGTTTTCTCACGATAAGGATTGTATCATCAGAAAAAGACATCCAAGCAAAATCGTATATCCAATGATAGGTTTTACCCTCTTTGTTGATATGATAATGTGTAAGATAATTAAACCTAAATTTTTTTTGTTCCAGGATTATTCTGTTCACTTGTATTTGCTTCCTGTTTTTCCCAATAATTTCAAGTAATATCGATCGGTTTCTGTGAAGTAATCTGTCTATTTTTTGAGATGCTTCCAACGTTACACGTCGCAGATTGGTATGGTAGTAGTTTTTGCATCTTATAGAACAAAACAATTTGTCCTTTCTTCCAATAATTAGTTTACTGCATATTTTACATTTCATTTGCTTGTTTTTATGTTTATTTCAACATTTAAGCCATTGGTTTTAGGCATTTTATGATTTAATCGTTTTTAACGGTTAAAATACTATTATTATTTTTAAAAACCTTTTTTATTGCCCTTTTTTATTACTTTTAAAAATCAAATGATTCACCAAAAACCAAATATCATGCAACCAATTATATATGAGCCTTTTAAAGAAGCAAGGCGAATTAAAATTTTTGTGCCATATGAATTGGAAAGTATAAGAAATAACGTTAAAAAAATGAATGGTAGTTTTTGGCATCCCCATCAAAAATTATGGTCTGTTATAAATACCTCACAAAATTTTGAATCCTTAAAAAAAATGTGTGAAGGAAATTATAAAATTGAAAAAGACATTCGCTTTACGCCTATACCAAGTGTGGCTTTAAACCAAAATGCTATTGAGGCAATGTTTGAACTGGAGAAAGCATTGGTTTTAAAACAATACAGCAGCTCAAGTATTCAGGTGTATAAGAAAATGTTCAGCGTCTTTTTAGCGAAATTTATGCAGCGCAACCTAAAAGAAGTCAGTAAAGAGGATATTGAAGGGTTTGTATATGAGCTCATTAAAAAAAACAAGATTAGCGAAAGCTACCAGAACCAGCTTATTAACGCCATAAAGGCCTATTATGAACATGCCCTGAAAATGCCGAGAGAGTATTATGCTATTCAACGACCAAAAAAAACGGTCAATATCCCGAATGTATTGAGTAAAAAAGAAGTTTATAATATCATTCAATCGCCACAAAACATTAAACATAAGGCTATTTTGAGTACAATTTACGGTAGTGGTTTACGTATTTCGGAGCTTTTAAATTTGCGAATTGCAGATGTACATTCTGCCGATGGATATTTGTTTATTAAAGACAGTAAAGGCAAAAAAGACAGAAAGACTATTTTATCAGAACAATTAGTAGTGTTATTAAGAGCATATTATAAAGTGTACAAACCATCTTATTGGCTGTTTGAAGGTCAATCAGGAGAAAAATACAGTACAACCAGTGTTAGGTCCATTTTTAGAAAGGCCGTAAAGGATACGAATTCAAATCCATGGGCAACAGTACATACGCTACGTCATTCATTTGCCACTCATTGCATTGAAAACAATATAAGCATGCGCCATTTACAGAACATGTTAGGTCATAGTTCACCTAAAACTACCGAGATCTATACAAAGACCATTGAAATTAACAACAAAACAATTACAAGCCCTTTGGATTCTCTACTAAAAAATATTACATTGCAGCTATAAATGATATAACTCCAATTGCAACGGTATAATTGTGGTTATACAGTTGTTGGCAGTAAGTAGAATAAAACTATGCATAAATATATTGAACAGAATGAAGATTTGATTGAACACTTTGCTCCGTTAGAAGTGAAGCATTTATTGAATGAACTAAATTGTTCTATAATAATAAGTGAAATCAAAAAAGATGAGCATATTTTAATAGAAGGTAGTTCTTGTGATACACTTACCTACATTATCAAAGGAAGTTTTAGACAATATACTGAAGCAAAAGGAGCTGAAATAAATTTCCTATTCTATTTTGAAAATGATTTCGTTTTGGACTATTTAAGTTTTTTAAAGGCGACCCCTTCAAAATATAGCATTCTTGCTATAGAAAACTCTGTAGTTTTACAAATTAATCGTACGGATTTGGATTCTCTAAAGGAAAAGAATGTACTGTGGAATATTTTTTTAAAAAATGTAGCAGAAAAATCAATTATTCGATTATATAAAAGAAATGAAGTATTATTAACCTTAACTCCAGAGGAACGTTACCTAAAACTGTTAGAAGTTCATCCACAAATAATACAACGTGTATCGTTACGAAAAATAGCAACTTTTATAGGAGTCACAGAACAATCTTTAAGTAGAATTAGAAAAAGAATTGTTTCATAACTGTCGAACTTAACTTAAGGTAATACAGATTACCCTGATTTGATTATATTTTTGTATCAAATCAAAATTTAAAATTATGAAAGTAAGCTCAAAAGTTCACGGTATACTAGATTATGCCTCTGTTTTATTTCTCTTGTTATCTCCAACTCTTTTCGGATTGCCAGAAGTAACGTCTTATTTCACTTATGCTTTAGGCGGTATTCATCTGGTATTAACGGCATTAACTAAATTTGAATTAGGCATCATTAAAGTCATTCCGCTTAAAGTTCATGGCTTTATTGAAGCAATTGTTGCAGTTGCTTTAGTTGCAGTTGCTTTTTATTTCGATAGTATAGAAGGTACTATCGCTCGAAATTTTTACCTCGCATTTGCAGGTGTATTAGCTGGATTGTGGTTCTTAACTGAATACAAGGTTAAATCTTCGGATTAAATAATACTTTCGAGAATACCTACTGCCAACACGGTATAAAAAACATAGGGCGTTTGTGCGCACCATAAGGTTTGTGGCTATTAACAAAGTCCGCTAAATATAAAATTTGGCATTTACATTAGAAAAGATAAAAGCAAAATATTTATATTTAGCTAAGTAATAAACCGAAATGAAAGTGCTTATCACCTGCCCTACGTTTCTTATACTAAACGTTACCCACAAGCTGAAAAGCCAACCGCACATTAGGCACATTTGGTTTTTTCCGACACACAAAGCCAACGCTGAAAAACCAAAAGAGCCTAATTTCTCCAACGCTCGACCGTAAACAGAAAATAATTGAAAATAAATTTGGAGACCTCCCCTATACCAACCCCATCTTTGTAGTGTAATTAATTTTAATCATTAAAATCTTAAAAAGATGAAACGACAAATTGAAGTATTTACAGCTGGATGTCCAGTATGTGAACCAGTGGTAAAGATGGTAAAAGAAATGGCTTGCGACTCTTGCGAAGTTACAGTTTATAATACAATTGAGCAATGTGACTCTAAAGTATGCATTGACAAAATGAAAGGGTATAACATCACTTCTTTACCTGCCGTAGCCGTAAATGGGAAACTGCTTAACTGTTGCAAAGACAGGGGAGTAAACAAAGATGAATTAATCGCTGCTGGAATTGGAAAAGCAATGTAAAAAAAAGTCGCTAAATTTATCATCAATACATTCCAAACGCTGATTTTCAGCGTTTGGAATGTATTTAATTGAAAATCATTATGCTGCCAAAAGATTTAACAAAAGACCTTAAAGACCGTTTAAAGAGTATCAACGGACAAGTAGAAGGGATTATAAAAATGCTTGATAAAAGTGATAATCCTGCTCAAATTCTCAATCAGTTTAAAGCGGTTAACAAAGGATTTGAAAAAGCTCAACATCTTCTTTTGGACGAAGTATTCAGAAAAGCATTGGCTATTAAAATTGCAGAAGCATTAGAAACTTGCCCAGGCAATTGCGGTCAAGAGGAAAAAATTGCAACCATAAGAAAGCAGTTCCCAAACTTAAATCTTTACGAGCTTACAGATAAAATTAAAGAAATTGAATCCATTTATGATTTTCTACAAACAAATACAGAGAAAAATATGCAAACTCTAACTTTAACAATTGACAATATGGTTTGTCAAGGATGTGCTGAAAAAATAACGGACATATTAAAAGAATTAGAAGGAATTAAAAAGGTAAAAACCAAAGCGATGCAGAAATCGGTACGAGTGGAATTTAATTCAGACAAGATAAACGAATCGGAAATAAAAACTGCCTTGACCAAATCAGGATATGAACCCAAAAAAGCTGCTATATGAAAACCGTTTTCAATTCTTCATTATTGTTAATGCTTATGCTTTTATTAGGTTGTGTTGAAAACAGTAATAAAAGTAAGCAAACTGACATAAATCAAGCTGATAACGTATTCGTTGAAGTTTCTATTGAAGGAATGAGCTGTATGGCTTGTGTAGCAAAGGTAAAAAAGACGCTTTCCGATTTAAGCGGCATAAATGAAGTAAAAGTTAGTCTTGAAAACAAAAGTGCAACGATACAATACAACCCACAAAATATTTCAATGGATAAAATAACGCAATCTATTGATGAAATTGGATATAAAGCTGGAACTGTAAAAAAAATATCTCAATGAATCTTGAGCAATTTTTAAATGAATTTACCGCTACTTTTCAAGACGGTTCAATTTTAAGTTTAGGTATTGCTTTTGTGGCAGGTTTGATTTCAAGTGGCGTTTGTCCTTGTACATTACCTGTTGGTCTTGGATTTGCAGGTTATGTTGGAAGTACTTCTGTACGAGAATCAAAAACAGGCTTTGCAGTAACTTTTTCTTTTTTTATCGGCATTGTATTTTGTTTGACATTATTAGGAGCCATTGCAGGCTATTCTGGAATTTTCCTGACTGAAATATTTGGTAAATATTGGGCTTTAAGTATGGCACTAATATCGTTAACCGCAGCAGGAATTGCATTTTATGGACCATATTTGCGCGTAAGACAACTTGAATCTTTACGAAAACCCGGAATTGGTGGTTCATTCATTTATGGATTTATATTTAGTTTAGGTACATCAGCCGCTCCTTTATTACTTTTATTGTCCTTTGCTGTTGCTAAAGCGAGTTTAATATATGGTTTACTTCTTGCCTTGTGTTTTGGTATTGGTAGAGGACTTCCTTTTTTGATTGTGGGTCTTTTTTCGAGTTCTGTTTCAAAACTTGCTAAATTATCTTGGTTAAGAAAGAGCATTCAAATATTTAGTGGAATTGCTCTGCTTTATTTAAGTTTTTATTTTTTTAGGGTTTTTAGCTTTTATCTGTAATTAATTTTAGTTGGAAAATAGAAACAATAGCCAACGCTAAAGCCATACACATTTGCAATTCGCAACAGCCGACACACAAGCCAAAAATTGCAAAAGAGTATAGCTTTGCCAACGCTGAAAACCAAGCTGAACGGAATAAAGCCAGTGGGTAACAACGTATATAAAAAATAGCGGTTTAGGTGCTAACTTGAACCGTTTTTGCATTTAATTAAGTATCTTGCTTTCCGAAAAATTAGTGCTTAAAAATCCGCTACTTTTCATATACAAGACCGTTACCTTGCATTAAAAACACTCACTCGAACGCAAATTTTACGAAAAAAATATT